>DAISIL010000040.1:0-30576 GCA_036822015.1 Bernardetiaceae bacterium
TGATTTAATCATTTTTCAATACTAAAAACTCAAATAACATGGCACGGAAAGTTTTAGTCAATTTGGTGAGCGATCAGACAGTACCAAGTTTGCAATTTATAAGGGAATTTGGTGAATCAGATAGCCAACACCTCTTCATTACAACTAATCAAATGGAAAAACGAGGTTGCCGAAAATGGATTATAGATGCTGCTGGATTAAGTGATGAGCAACTTTTAGAGCCAAAGATAATCAATCCATTTTCATTTGATGAAATAGTAAAAGCCTTTGATGAAAGTGAGTTGAGTGATGACGATGAGTATTTAGTTAATATCACGGGAGGAACTAAGCTCATGTCTATCGATTGCTTTGATTTCTTCAAAACATTGAAAAGTGAGATTTTCTATTTAACGGGCCAGAACGACTTCATAAAACTCTTCCCCGGGCGTGGTGAGAAAAAACCACAAAAACTCACCACACAAG
The DNA here is from genome assembly GCA_036822015.1 of Bernardetiaceae bacterium. Lineage (GTDB taxonomy): Bacteria > Bacteroidota > Bacteroidia > Cytophagales > Bernardetiaceae > DAISIL01. The sequence continues at coordinate 463 of DAISIL010000040.1, forward strand.
TAACCTTGAAAGAGTATCTGACTTGTTATGGTTTCGATATCCAAAAAGAAAGTAAGCCAAAAGTTAATAAAAGCATTATTGATAAATTTTTTCTGTCATACTTAAAGTTGGATCATGAAGACCATCAAACGATTAGTCATCTACGTAAGCACCGAAGTAAAAAATCTCTGAAACTAGACGAGATAGAAGATTTAAGTAAATTATTGACTAAGCTCAATTATGAGAACAGAAGTCAAGATAACTTGAATAAGGATGAAATCAAGTACCTAACAGGAGATTGGTTTGAAGAGTATATCTTTTGGAAAATAAAGGAAGAGTTATCTTTGAAAGAGGAGTACATTGGTCTGGGTTGGGAGTTGAAAAAGTCAGAGGCCCCGAATGAGTTTGATGTACTTTTTGTATTTGATAATAGGATGTACACAGTAGAGTGTAAAACATCTATCACAGGAGAAGCAGGAAAATCTTTGATAGGTGAAATATTATATAAATCTGATTCCTTACAAAAAGAGTTTGGACTCTATGCTAACACAAGTATTATTGCACTTGACCCGCCTTTGAAAGATAAAAACGGTGAGTTTATTAGTAAATTTAAGTCTCATTATAATCGTGCGAAATTAAACCGTATTTCCATTATATCTCGGCAAGACTTACTAAACCCGGAAATCTCCTTAGTATCTCTGCTAGGAATTAAAGTTACTAGCTCTAACTAACCCCCCCCATGCCCACCCTCTACCTTCTTTTCTCGCATACCCTGACGGAGGCCCAGACCGCAGACGCTGTACAAAGCCTTGCTGTACAAGATTTTGTGTCGCTTCCCGAAGACTTACAAAGCCGCTGGAGCGGTATCCCGCCCGAGCTAGCTAGTCTCGATGACCACCTGGCCCCTGTGCTGGAGTGGCTACGCGCCCGCACCCAGCCCGAGGACTTTGTGCTGGTGCAAGGCGACTTCGGGGCGACTTTTTGCGTTGTGGATGCCTGCCGCCACGAGGGCTTGGGCATACCCATATACGCGACGACGGAACGCAGCACCCAGGAGCTACCCCAGCCCGATGGCAGCATCCGTAAGGTGTCGGTGTTTCGGCATGTGCGCTTTCGGCGTTTTTACCCTATGCCCGCAAAAGAATGAAAAAACACAGCGCACTCCAATTTGTATTTCATTTTTTGATGGTTTGCACTGCGCTTGCTCAGGAGACTTCTTTTGTCTTTCGGCAAAGCGTGCCGGTAGTTTGGCAGGGACGCAACTTATCGCTTGCCTGGGCAGGCGGACTGAATGCCCCCCAGCTATCGACCGAAGATTTTAACGGCGACGGCCGTCCGGATTTGTTCGTTTTTGATCGGACGCAAGGCAAGGTGAGCATCTTTTTGTCCACGGGCGAAGCCTGGGCCTATGCCCCCGATTACGAGGCTGCTTTTCCCGTCATGACCGGCTGGGCATTGCTCCGCGATTTCGATAACGACGGGCGCAAAGACCTCCTGACCAGCACCCGTTTTGGCATACAGGTCTTGGCCCAGCAGCCCACAGCAACGGCACTGCCGAGCTTCCGCTCCGTCGCCGACCCGCTCCTGACGACGGGCCTCTCCGGCGACTCGATCAACCTCCGTATCGACCTAACCGACATAGCCCACTTTGGCGACATCGACGGTGATGGGGCGATGGACATCCTCAACTTTATGCCTTCGGTGGGCTTTTCGATGGAATACCACAAAAACCAGTCAGTCAATGGATTAGCTCTAAAAAAAGTCGATACTGAATGGGGTGGAATCATTGAGTGCAGTTGTGATGTGTTTGGTTTTGGTGGGAGCAGTTGCCGCCTGGCAGCCGCCGAACACGCCGGCTCTACCATCCTGGCTTTTGATGCCGACAACGACGGCGATATGGACTTGCTCCTCGGTGATGTGGACTGCCGCAACCTGGCTTTTTTGGAGAACAAAGGCAGTCGTACCCAGGCGCGTTTTGATAGTTTCGATACCCAATATCCTCCCAGCCGACCGGTGGATATGGCTATCTTTCCCGCGCCTTTTTTGGAGGATGTAACCTTTGATGGTTTGCCGGATTTGCTGGTAGCACCCAATGTTTTTTTCAACGAAAACGACCAAATCGACTTCCGAAAGTCCTTTTGGCTTTACCGCAACACCGGCACAAGCACACGCCCTGATTTTGCGTTTGTGCAAGAAGATTTTCTCCAGTCCGATATGCTAGACCTGGGCGAGGAGGCTCATCCGGCTTTCGTGGACATGGATGCAGACGGCGATTTGGATATGCTCATCGCCTATCGGGGCAACCCCACACCTGCGGGTTTTGAAGGTGGTATTTCGTTTTTTGAAAATACGGGAAGTCCACAAAACCCAGCTTTTGTGTATCGGGGAGAGCGTTGCCAGGACTGCCAGGGCTTATCGTCCATACGGGTAGCAGCAGGTGAGGGCGTGGTGGTCATCTCGGGCTATGCCGCCGATACGCGCCTAACGCGGGTCTGGCGAATGGACAACGGACAAACCTTGACAGGAATCAATTTTGGCATCCAGGACGATCTGGCGATCATGGATTGGAACAACGACGGGTATTTTGATCTGCTCGTAGGACGGCGCAACGGGGCTTTGGATGTCTTTGTTCAGCAGGGCGAAACGGGAAATTTTGTTTTGGCGCAAGCCAATATCGGCGGTATCGGTCAGCACCCGACAAAGCGTTTTTTGCGCATCGGACTCGGTGATCTGAACCAGGATGGCGAGTTGGATTTGGTGCGGGGCGATTTGAGCGGGGCTTTGTCGGTGTATTTTTCGATACGCAGCCAGGGTGAAAACTGGACGGATGTGCCGGTGGAGGTCTTCTCGGGTCTCGATCAGCAACACCGCCCTTATCACTGGGGGACGCGCCCGAAGCCAGCCGTATTTGGTAGTGATCTCGTGATCGGGACGGGAGCCGGTGGTTTGCTTTATCTCCAAAACCGCCAATACACCAACGCTACGGCAGCCGAGGAGGCATCGGCGGTGGTTTTGCGGGTTTTTCCCAATCCGAGCCAGGGAACGGTGTCGGTCAGCAGCACATCCGAGGGGCAACTGACCTTATCTAACCTCCTGGGGCAAGTCCTGGGGCAGCATACCCTAGCCGCCGAAGTACCGCTTCGCTTATCCCTTGATGGGATGCCAAAGGGCGTTTATCTCCTGACGCTGACCCATGCCAAAGGTCGGATAACCAGGCGTTTGGCGATAGCAGATTAAGTTTAGGTTTGGATTACGCCTACGTTGTAGCGTTGGGTGATGGGTGCGTGATTGGCGGCTTCGATGCCGATGGCCAGGGTACGGCGTGTTTCGAGGGGGTCAATGATCTCATCGACCCAAAGACGTGCGGCGGCGTAGTAGGGCGAAAGTTGTTCTTGGTAGCGGGCTTCGATTTGGGCAAGCAGGGCTGCCTGGTCTTCTTCGCTGATCGTTTCGCCTTTGGCTTTTTGGGTGGCCATCTGGATTTGGAGGAGGGTCTTGCCTGCTGCTGCCCCGCTCATCACCGCGATCTTGGCCGTTGGCCAGGCGAGCATCAGGCGCGGATCGTAGGCTTTGCCGCACATGGCGTAGTTGCCCGCCCCGTAGGAGTTCCCGACGACAACGGAAAACTTAGGCACAACAGCGTTGGCCATCGCACTGACCATCTTTGCTCCGTCCTTGATGATGCCCCCGTGTTCGGCACGACTCCCGACCATAAAACCGGATACGTCGTGGAAAAACACCAGCGGTATTTGCTTTTGGTTGCAGTTCATGATAAACCGCGCCGCTTTATCGGCTGAATCTGAATAGATGACACCACCCATCTGCATCTCCCCTTTGGCCGTTCGGATGATCTCCCGCTGGTTGGCGACAATACCGACAGCCCATCCCTCGATACGGGCATAGGCACACAAGATCGACTTACCGTAGTCGGCTTTGTACTCCTCGAGGCCAGGCCCATCGACGATATGCTCCAGGACGTGGCGCATGTTGTAGGGCTTGACGCGGTCGGCGGGAAACTGTGCGTAAAGCTGCCCGGGATCATGGGCAGGCAGCACTGGCTCGGCTCGATCAAAGCCCGCCGTGGGGCGATGGCCCATCTTATCAAAAATACTTCGGATGGCATCCAGGGCGGCTTCGTCGTTGGGATATTTGTTGTCCGTTACGCCGGAGATTTCGCAGTGGGTGCGGGCCCCGCCCAAGGTTTCGTTATCGACCTCCTCCCCGATAGCTGACTTGACCAAATACGAACCGGCCAAAAAGACCGAGCCTGTCCCCTCAACGATCAAGGCTTCATCCGACATGATCGGCAGATAGGCACCGCCGGCCACACAACTGCCCATGATGGCCGATACCTGAACAATGCCCATCGCCGACATGACGGCGTTGTTGCGGAAAATGCGCCCAAAGTGTTCTTTGTCGGCAAAGATTTCGGATTGCATCGGCAGAAAAATCCCCGCGCTATCGACCAGGTAGATGATCGGCAAACGGTTTTCGATGGCGATCTCCTGGGCCCGAAGGTTCTTCTTGCCCGTGATCGGAAACCACGCGCCGGCTTTTACCGTCGCATCGTTGGCGACAATGACACACATCCTGCCTGCCACCTTACCAATCCCGACCACCACGCCCCCCGACGGACAGCCACCGTACTCGGCATACATCCCCTGGCCCGCAAAAGTGCCAATTTCCAAGAACGCACTCTGGGGGTCAATGAGGTAGTCGATACGCTCTCGGGCCGTGAGTTTGCCTTTTTTGTGGTGCTGCGCGATCTTTTTTTCGCCACCTCCCAGATGCACTTTTTGGCGTTTGGCTTTGAGTTGGATCACGCCGTTTTTGAGGTGGTCTTCGTTGATGTTGGCTTCGATTTCTTGGGTAGTCATGGCAATTTTTGTCGGTGTGTGAGGTTGGTTTAGGCGATGGTAGCTCCATTAGGGACGATTGCTTCTGGGGCAACCAGTCGCAGGCTGCCGTCGGGCTGTTGGGCCATCAGGATCATGCCCTCGGAGGTGATGCCTCGGATGGTGCGTGGAGCAAGGTTGGCCAGAAGACAGATCTGCTTGCCGATCAGTGCTTCGGGGGCATAAAACTCGGCGATGCCACTAACGACGGTGCGTTGGTCTAGTCCGGTATCGAGGCGCAGCTCGAGGAGCTTTTTGGCTTTGCGGACTTTTTGTGCGTCGATGACGGTAGCTACACGGATGTCCATTTTGGTAAAGTCCTCAAAGGTAACACTTTCTTTGAGTGCCTCGGGTTTGCGATTGCTGTTTTTGGTGGCTTCGAGCTTTTGTAGCTGGGTTTGCACGAAGGCATCTTCGATCTTTTGGAAGAGGAGCTGGGGCTGTGCCAGTGCTGTGCCGGACTGGAGCAGGTCGTTGCGTCCGATCTCCTGCCAGGTGTAATCGTGGAGGGGAAGTTGTAGGAGGGCGGCTAGTTTCTGGGCGGTTTCTGGCAAGAAAGGCTGCATGAGGAGGCAGAGGTTGGCCGTCAGTTGGAGGGCCGTATGCAGGATGGCCGGTACGGCTTCGGGGTCTGTTTTTTGTTTTTTCCAGGGTTCGGTGTCGGCCAAATAGCGGTTGCCGATGCGGGAGACCTCCATGAGGCGGCTTTGGGCATCGCGGAAGCGAAAATGCTCCAGATGGTCGGTGATTTCGGCTTTGAGTTGTTGGAGGCTATCCCAGAGGGCGGCATCGGGTGGGGTGTGATCTGGGACGATGCCCTGGAGGTACTTCTGGGAGAGCTGGAGGGTGCGATTGACGAAGTTACCGAGGTTGGCGACGAGTTCGTTGTTGTGGCGGTCTTGGTAGTCTTGCCAGGTAAACTCGCTGTCTTTGGTCTCGGGGGCAATGGCTGTGAGGACATAGCGCAGGGTATCGGTTTTGTCGGGGTTTTCTTCGAGATACTCATGCAGCCAGACGGCCCAGTTGCGGGAGGTGGAGAGCTTGGCACCTTCGAGGTTAAGGAACTCGTTGGCCGGCACCTGATCGGGGAGGATGTAGTCGCCGTGCGCCTTGAGGATGATGGGGAAGATGATACAATGAAAAACGATATTGTCTTTGCCGATAAAATGCACCAGCTGGGTATCGGGGCTTTGCCAGTAGGGTTTCCAATCTTTGCCCTGCTCGGCGGCCCAGGCTTTGGTCGCGGAGATATAGCCGATGGGTGCATCTAGCCAGACATACAAAACCTTTCCCTCGGCTTGGGGCAGCGGCACGGGAACGCCCCAATCGAGGTCTCGGGTCATGGCGCGTGCTTGTAGCCCCTGCTCGATCCAGGAGCGGCATTGCCCATAGACGTTGGTTTTCCAGTCGTCTTTTTTCTCCTGGATGATCCACGCTTTGAGCCAGTCCTCGTAGGCGTTGAGGGGTAAGTACCAGTGGGTGGTTGTTTTGCGGATGGGTGTTGCACCGCTGATCGTAGATCGTGGTTGGATGAGTTCGGTAGGGCTAAGGCTGGATCCGCAGTTTTCGCATTGGTCGCCGTAGGCTTCTGGGTGTCCGCATTTGGGGCAGGTACCGATGATGTAGCGGTCGGCGAGAAACTGCTGGGCTTCGGGGTCGAAGAACTGCTCGCTGGTGCGCTCCTCAAACTTTCCCTTGTCGTGGAGGCGGGTAAAGAAGTCTTGGGAGGTTTGGTAATGGATGGGTTCGGAGGTACGGTGATAGATATCGAAGCTGATGCCGAATTGGGCAAAGGTATTTTTGTTGAGGGTGTGATAGCGGTCGATGATGGCTTGTGGGGTGGTGTTTTCTTTGCGGGCCCGCATCGTGATGGCGGCTCCGTGTTCGTCGCTGCCACAGACAAAGAGTACGTCCTTACCTGTCAGGCGCAGGAAGCGGGCGTAGATGTCTGCGGGCAGGTAAGCACCCGCGATGTGTCCGATGTGTAGGGGGCCATTGGCATAAGGTAAGGCGGCCGTGATGGTATGACGCGCAAAAGATTTGGGCATACAGGATCGTTTTTGCGGTCAAAGTTCGGAAAAAATGATTACTTTTTATTCCCTCCCACAAAATATCCCCGCAGGATGAAAGGGATCAAGCCCAGGAGTGGGATATAAAACGAAATCACGAAGGGGTTTTTGAGGATGGCTGGGATAAGTGTCCAGAGGTTCATTTTCATATCTTTGACCTCCCCGTACTTGCGGTAGCGGCGATCAAACTCATGGAACTCAATGGGCCAGGCGGCGGGCAAGAAGAACGGAAAGCGTTTCCAGGCCTTGCCCCAGGCCTTGAAGAGTTCGCCCCAGCGGTAGGGTTTTTGTCCGTATTCCTGTACGTATCCGTCCAGTTCGGCTTGCATCTGGGCCCGGATTTGGTTCGTGATCCGCTCGAAGTCGTCTCGGGTGAGGTCTTCAAAGGGCTTGTCGGTCATTTCGTAAGGCTTGATGCGTTTGCCGCGCACGTAGGTCAGTTGGGCCGGGAAGGCAAAGTAAAAAATCCAGGGCTGCAAGAAGATACAAGGGATGATCCAACTGATGGGTAAGAAAGGAATGCCGATTTTTTGGACAAGTTTATTGATCCATTCAATTTTGTAAGACCCTGGGTTGATGTACTCGGCGTTGATCGTATAGACAGGAAAAATATCGGTGCGGTATTTGATGCTCATCCGCACGAAGGAGGTAGCAAATCGCTGGAGTTCGTATTTGTGGTTGAAGCCCTTTCCGATGCCGGGTACGCCCTCGGGATAGATCAGGATATTCTGATCAGTCATGTGCATGAGGGTCTCGAAGTTGAGCGTGGTGGCATCGACGGCGCCGGATCGTTTCCAGATGTTGATGAGCTGGAAGGGATTCATGAGGGTAGTTTTGGTCAGGAGCGGGGCAATGATGGGGCGTATGGCATCCACGCCGTAGTCGTACCGCCGATTGAAGATCGCCCCAAAGATCATGGCATCCCATGGAAAAGCCATACCGGAGTGATTGCCAATGTAGATGAGCGGACGCTCGGGGTTGTTGCGTTCGGGGGTCTCATCAAAGCCTACCATGCGGGCCCGAAAGTACTCCTGATCGAGGCGATCGAGGATATTGGCGATCAGGCTTAAGGCATATTTTTTGTCGAAGTCTTTGGTAAGCAAGTGTTTATTTTGCTCAATCTGTCGGAGCAGGTCATCCGAGTTGCTGTTTTTTTGGGGAGATGAGGGGCGTAGATGCGTAGGCATCTGGTGTTTTTGGGGAGCAGGCATGGCATAGGTTGGCTGTGTGTGGAAAGAAAAATTTGTTTGAACTAAATAAAATTCCAAAACTTTACCAAGTTTACTTGCATATTTGATCGTTTTTTGTTCGTTTGTCTCTTAGTCCTCACCTCGAAAATACATTTTCCTATGAAGTTTATCGCTTTTTTGCTCCTATTTTTTACTTTTTTTCACAGTACATACGCCCAGGAAGATCCGGAAGCTGTTGATACACGGGAACTTTTACGCATGATCGAGACACTCCAACGCAACCAGGCGGCCCTCGAGCAACTTCAATCCGATCAGCAACTTGACCAGAACCAATCCCGTATGTCCGCCCTCCGCGATTCGCTCCAAAAGAGCAACCAGCGCATCAACGAACTCATCGGGCAGCTACAGCAGTACCGCAACGAAGTGGAGAAACAAGATGCCATCATCCGCGACGTAACGCGGCGCGTCGAACTAACCGACGAGGCCCGTTACCTCACCGTCCGTAACAACCTCGAAAACATGATGACGGTATTTGAACTGCTCAACGAAAAACTCAACACCCTCAATGCCATCTCCCAGGTGGACAACTACCGCACCACCCTGGCTTCTTTGAGTAACCCGGCCGACGAAAGCCTGGGTTTCTCCTACAACAAAAAAGTCCTCCAACTCCTCAACGAAAAAATCAACCCACGCAAGGACAAAGCCCGTATGATCCAGATTGCCGAATCCATCCTCAGTAGCTCGGCCGTGATGACGATCGCCCAAAATACCCCCGTCCTCAACATTGGGGCAACACTGCTAGGGTTTATTTCCAATATCGCTGCCACCGACAAAAATGTAGAACCCCTGCATATCTTTGAGTTCAAACAAGAACTCGACAAATACACCCAGTATTACGTGGCACTCCACGAAACCAACGCCAACCTCCAACTCAACCTCAACGAGTTCCAGATTCAGACCCGACAACTACACGCCAAGCTGGAGGAGTTTGTCGTGAAGGCACTCAAAGAAGGGCAGTTTCGTGCCGAAGCCCGCGACTACAACCGCTATCCCACCGAAGGTGAGTATCTGGCCGTGGTCTTTCGCACCTACAACCGCGAGTACATCAGCCGCCACCTCCGCGACCTGGAAGCCCGTAACAAAGCCAAAAATGGCAAACCCGACCACGGCAAAATCCTCAAATCCCATAGCCAGATCATCGACATGAGCAAGTACGCCGGTGAGGTGGCGTATCTCTTCAAGCAGTTCGATTATCTGTACAGCAAGTACGTCGCGATCCTCGAAAAAAACAACCAAGACATGATTGCCCTCCTCGAACACGCCAAAAAAACCAACCTGAGCGACGATAACACCAAAATCGACCGCAAGATCACCCTCATCCAAGAGCAAAAACAGGAGGCCGTCCGGAGCATCCGCACCGCCATCAATATCGAAAAGATCAGCAGCACCATCGACCGCCTAGACCTTTTTTATATCTCGGGAGGATTCTAAACAGAAAACTTTTTGTAAATTTGTCCGTATGAAAAACTATCTGATTTTGTTTGTATTCCTTTGTGCCTGTACGTTTGCCTGCCAAAGCGGCACCCAAGAACAAGAACAACAGGCAGCAGAGGAGCAGGAAGTGCCGCCTACACCCACACCAACGCCCGAGGTGGTAGAAGTCGTAAAGACGGTGTACCGTTCGGATGGCTTTTATCCAGGCATTGCCAGTGAGTATGTCGAGGTTCACTTAGACCCCGAAAACCACAAGGTGGTAGAACTTCTATATTGGAACGTCAGCGATGAGCAACGGCAGCCCCTGGCCATCGTTACACAGACCTACGAGGCCGGAGAAATCAGCGGCTATACTGGTACGCTGCGTTTTCCGGATGAAACCGAAGCCATCCCTTTCGGAATCATCGAAGACCGCTTTACGCTTACCCATGCGGGCGAGCGTTTTCAAGAGTTCTTTTACGAGGAGGAATAAAAGAACGCTTTTGCACCATTTTTGTACCCTTATAAGTGTTTTATATGCTAACTCCCCTTGTTATGATACGTATCAAATCTGTTTTGTTGATGTTGGGTTTTGTGGCTACCCTTTTTTTAGCGAGCTGTACCCACAAGACTTGTCCCACTTACTCGAAGGAGTTGCCGAAGCAACCCGCACAGCACCGAACGGTTTAGGTAGGGCTTTTGAAAATACAGGATTCCTTGTACCTTTGCCCGGCTATTCATCACTATTTAACACTGTATGTCCGTTCGTTACTTGTTTATTTGTTGGTTGTGTGTATGTTGTTGCGGCTTCTCGCTCAGTTCTTGTGATACGCCGCAGGAGATTGGTTTGGAGTTACAGCAGGATCAGTTGGTGCAAACCTATTTTACCGATACCATCACGATACACACCGAGACAATCCTCAATGACAGCGTGCGTACCGATGGTACTTCTACCTTGCTTACCGGACAGGTAGATGATCCTTTGTTTGGTAATTACGCCGCCGAGGGTTACTTCAAAGTCAATATGGGAACCCGTGATAGCCTGTCGTTTCTGGGGGCAGGAGACGTGGCTACCATTGATTCTGTGGTTTTTATTTGGCTCCTCGAGACAACTTACGGCGATACGACCCAGCCTTTTGAGTGGGGGATTTTTCCACTCCTAAACCCGGAGGAGTTTCAGGACAGCGTAACGCACTGCCGCTTCAACCGATTTGATGTTGCTTCTACACCCCTGGCAACGGTACGCTACCCCGACGATCTTACCGATATTCGCACATTTCGGATGCCCCTTGACCCTACCCTGGTCAGTGATAATCTCAAAGATGGCTTGCTCTACAACCGTGATTTCAAGCAGGTATTGGAAAGTTTTCGGATCGCTCCCGTAGGATCGGAGGCACAATCGGTCTTAGGGCTAAATGGCACACGGTCAAGGTTGGTGATTTATTTCAGCTTTCCCGAGGATACGGTTTCGCGGGAAGCGACGCTTTTCCTGAACAAGCGTTTTAATCACGCCAGCTACCAGTTTTCGCCCGGAGCCCCCTTGCAGGAGCTACCCCAACAGACACCTCTGCCCAGCAGCCAGACAAATGATCGCTTGTACATACAAGCAGGCACGGGAATTGCGGCACGTATTACATTCCCTCATTTGAAGCGTTTTTTGGACGAACAGCGATTTAGGGTACATCGGGCAGAGCTGCGCTTTACTCCCCAGGAGTCGAGTGCAAGCGCACCTTTTGCCCCGCCTAGTGCCTTGTTTTTCTTTCGTTCGCGGGCTGACGGCAGCGTAGCTACCTCCGATACCGGACGAGAGTTATTCGTTCCTTTTGAGGGGAACCTCAACCAGGCCTTGTTTGTGAACTACAACACCAACGGGCAAAACTACAATGACGCAAATATCACCTCTTACCTACAACGATTGCTGGATGGAGTGGAAGCCAATGACGGTATTATTTTGAGTGCCAGCGGCAACGAGGCTTCCGTCAATCGGTTGATTGTGCAGGATGCCCAGGCATTCAATGCGTCCCCTCTTCGGTTGCGGCTCTACTATACGGTGGCTCAGTAAATGCAATTAACTATCATTTGTCAATTACTTTTTACGTTTCTTTAAAGAAAAAATTTATGTGTGGAATTGTTGGATACGTTGGAGAACAGTCTGCTTACCCTATCATTGTCAAGGGGTTAAAGCGTCTGGAATACCGAGGTTACGATAGTGCAGGCATTGCTCTGCTCAATGGTGCTTTGCGTATTTACAAAAAACAAGGGAAAGTATCTGTTTTGGAAGATTTTGCTAGCGATCAAATCATTGAAGGCAATATCGGCATTGGCCATACCCGTTGGGCTACGCATGGAGAGCCAAACGATACCAACGCACACCCGCATCTCTCAAAGGGAGAGCGCCTGGCGATCATCCACAACGGCATCATCGAAAACTACGATGTCATTAAGCAAGAACTCCTCAAAAAAGGATATACCTTCACGAGTGAAACCGACTCGGAGGTCTTGATCCAATTCATCGAAAACATCCAGATCGAAACCAACTGCAAACTACACGAGGCCGTGCGTCTGGCCCTACGTCGTGTCGTGGGTGCGTATGCCATCGTGATTATCTCCAAAGATGATCCACATCGACTGATTGCGGCACGCCGAGGCAGTCCGCTCGTGATTGGTTTGGGAGAAAACGAAAAAGAATTTTTTATCGCCTCCGATGCCACGCCCATCATTGAGTACACCAAAGATGTTGTGTATCTGAACGATAACGAAATTGCCATTGTACAGCCAGGGAGCCTATCCATCAAGAACTTAGATGATGTTCCCCAGTCGCCCTACGTCCAGCACCTCGATATGGAACTGGAAGCCATCGAAAAAGGAGGCTTCGATTATTTCATGCTCAAAGAAATATTTGAGCAGCCGCGCTCTATCCGCGATGCCATGCGCGGGCGTATCCTGCCCCACCAAAACCACGTCCAACTGGGCGGTATCCACAAACACCTGAGCGACCTGGTGAATGCCAAACGGATCATCCTGGTAGCCTGCGGAACATCCTGGCACGCCGGTTTGGTGGCCGAGTATCTGATCGAGGAGTTTTGTCGCATCCCCGTGGAGGTGGAGTATGCCTCCGAGTTCCGCTATCGCAATCCCGTCGTGGGAAAGGGTGATGTCGTGATTGCCATTTCCCAATCCGGAGAGACAGCAGATACCCTGGCGGCTATTGAGTTGGCCAAAAGCCGTGGGGCGATCATCCTCGGCGTATGCAACGTCGTTGGTTCCTCCATCGCCCGAGCCACCGACGAAGGCTCGTATATCCATGCCGGCCCAGAGATCGGTGTAGCCAGTACGAAGGCCTTTACGGGACAGGTTACCGTCTTGACGGTCATGGCCTTGATGATCGCTCAACATCGCCGTACCATCACGGATGAGCAGCTATCCCTTGTCCTGAAAGAACTCGCCCAAATTCCGTCTAAGGTAGAAGAAGCGCTCAAAAGCAACGACAAAATCCGAGAGATTTCCTGGTTCTTTCACGAGGCGCGTAACTTCCTCTATCTCGGGAGAGGCTATAACTTCCCCGTCGCTTTGGAGGGGGCCCTCAAGCTCAAAGAGATTTCTTATATCCATGCCGAAGGTTATCCGGCTGCCGAGATGAAGCATGGCCCCATCGCCCTGATCGACCAGGAGATGCCCGTGGTCTTCATTGCTACCCGAGATAGCTCTTACGACAAAGTCCTCTCGAACATCAAAGAAGTCAAGGCCCGCAAGGGTAAGGTCATCGCCATCGTAACCGAAGGAGATACCCTGATCGCGCAGGCGGTGGATTACGTCATCGAGATACCAGCGACACATGAAGCCCTGACCCCACTTCTGTCCGTGATTCCGTTGCAGTTGCTCTCGTACCATATCGCTGTGATGCGCGGCTGTAACGTCGATCAGCCCCGAAACTTAGCCAAATCCGTTACGGTAGAATAAAACGAGCCTCATGGCTTGCTTGATTTGCGGATGCCCTTTGGCCCCAGTTCTTCGATTTGGTAGCCGTCGGGATACGTTCGATTGGGCAAGTCAGTTACGAAGCTTGGTTTGGCATGAGGATTGATTACCCGCAATGCCTGGGCGCGTAAGCGCAAGCCGGCTTCTAAAACCGGCCGCCAGGCAGCAGCGGGTTTTTTCATGCCGAAGGCCTCCAACAAAGCCTCATCGAGGAGTGCTGCGACGGCCGGACGAACTGGGGGGCGTAAGAAAGGCGGAAACCAGGCCTCCATGACAGCTATGGTGGCATCGGCGATGCGCTTGTTTTCGGGGGCAAAGGCAAAATGCTCGGCTTCGTAGGCGGCTGCACGGGCGCGCATCTGGTCGAGGCTTTCCGGTAGGTCATGTAGCTGCATCCGTCGCCCGATTTCCACAAAAAATCGAAAGAGTGCCTGCTCTTCGATGGGGTCTAAGGCACGCCAGCCAAACTGCTGCATCCACTTGATGGGATCCAGGACGAAGGTACTCAAGACGAAGAGGTAATCTTCATTTTTGATCTGGAAATGGCTGTGAATGAAGTTCATCCGCTCAATGGCTGCCTTGCCTCTTGGGTGGTCGTAGCCCCATTGCATAAACTCGGCGATGAGTAAAGCCGTATCGTCGTAGCGTTTTTGTCCGTACTTCTCAAACTGCCCCGATCGCTGCAAGACCTCCGAGATACTTCGGCTAGCAAAGGTGCGCAAAAGTGCTACCTCCAATGCCCTGACCATATCCCAGGGAAACTCCAGCCCCGTCGTGATATAGACAATCTGGCAGTGGTCTTTTTCGGGATCTAGCGTGCGGATGTAGGGCAGATAGGATTTGCGCAAAAACCACAGGGGGCCTTGATTCGGAATATCGTACATGGGGGTAGGATTTTGTTTCGTTTCAGTTGTTGTATTGGCTCATGGTGTGCTCAATGCCGAGGGTGCAAAAGGCCAGGCACATTTGGCCAGCCCTGGGGATGAGTTCGGGGAGATGGCTTTGCTCCTGGGGCGAGAACTGTCCCAACACAAAATCTATTTGCCTCCCTTGCGGAAAATCTGCTCCGATACCAAAGCGCAGCCTGGGGTAGGTTTGTGTCTGGAGGAGTTCTTCGATATTTTTGAGGCCGTTGTGTCCAGCCGCTGATCCTTTGGGTCGCAGACGGAGTTTGCCAAAGGGAATGGCCAGATCATCGACGACGATCAGGAGTTGGGCGGGGGTGAGTTTGAGTTGTTGGGCCCAGTACCGCACGGCTTTTCCACTGAGATTCATGTAGGTAGTGGGCTTGATGAGGTAGATGTCTTTGCCGGCGTGTTTGATCTGGGCTAAGCTGGCATAGCGTTCGGTCTTGAAGACGGCTTTTTTGTGTGCGGCAAGGTTATCCAGGACGGCAAAACCGATGTTGTGCCGAGTGTGGTCGTATTGAGGGCCGATGTTTCCGAGTCCGACGAGGAGAAATTTCATGGCAGCGGTGTTGATGACAAATGATTTTACCAGGCAGTGGGTATCTTGAGTCCGTGCAGGTGGGCAGTATCGCCACTTTTGGTGATCTGCATACGTCCGTTGGCTTGGCGTTGGATCAGGTATAGGCAGGTGTTTTGGTGGGCAAACTGATCCATCTCTTGGAGGGGGGTCTGGGTGAGGGTGCAGAGCAAAATTCGCAGGAGCCGCCCATGTACACAGACCAGGACGCGGGTTGTGGGTGTGCGCAGGATTTGCTGCCAGGCAATGGCTGCTCGGGCTTGTACGTCGAGGGGGCTTTCGCCTTCGGCTACTTTTTGGTCGAGTTGTCCGGCTTTCCAGTCCTGGATCATCTGATGAAAGGCCTGCCGAGCGGGGTAGTCAGGTTTTCGTCCTTCCTGGATGCCCCAACTGATTTCGTCTAAGCCAGCCAGGCTCACGATAGGGATGCCGCGCCGTATGAAGGGAGCGATCGTTTGTCGGGTGCGCTTGAGGTTGGAGGTAAAAATCTGACCAAAAGGAACATCCTTGTATTTCTTGAAGAAAGCCTGGGCTTGCAGCTGTCCGTTGGTGTTGATGGAGGCATCCACACGCCGCCCTTGTACGATACCCTGGAGGTTGTAGTCGGTTTGGGCGTGCCGAATGAGGTAAATTTCTTGGGGGCGAATCACAATTTTGTTGTTTAAGGAGGCCCTAAAAGTACAGATTTTGGTGCAATTTGCCTAAGATTGTGTTCTGATAAATGTTTTTACGCTTGAGTGCTTCACGGGTTCATGTACGAGATCGTTTTTGTTGCGGCTTTTTGCTGCTTTTCTTGCTGGGGCAAAGTGCCTGTATTCCGGTGCGCCCCCTCAAAGCAGGCGAAAACTATTTGTATCGCCAGGAAATCAAGGGGGTAAAAGGAGAGCAGGCAGAAGCACTGGCAAGTTTTGTGCAGCAACAGCCCAACCGACGGTTTCCCCTCCTGCCTGCCTTGCCGTACGTGTATTTTTACTTGTGGGGAAAAAAAATGTACGACAAAAAATACCCCGATCCCGTCCAGCGCGATAGCCTCATCGCCTTTAAGCAAGCCCTAACGCAGCGGCAATACACCCAAAAAATCAAGCGATACTCCGAAGAAACCAAGCGCGGACGCAAAAAACGACAACGCCTCCTCGATCAGCAAAACCGAAAAATTGACCAACTCGAAAAACGCAAAACAGGCAACTGGCTCATGCGAGCCGTAGGCGAACCCCCAGTGATCTTCGATCCGCAAAAAGCCCATCAAAGTTGTCAGCAGATGCGCTACTACCTCCAACAGGAAGGGTACTTCTCGGCACAAATCGACACCAGCACCCAGCAGCGCGGGCGGCGTATCTATCTCGATTACCACATCCAAAAAGGCGACCATCACCGGTTCCGAAACATCCGCTACCAGATCACCGATACCGTCATCCAAAAAATTGTCCTGGCCGATACCCTCCAAAGGCTCTTCCAGCCCGACGAACGATACAGCGAGAGCCACCTGACACAAGAACGGGAGCGGCTCTTTGGTTTGCTACGCAATAGTGGATATTTTGGTTTTAGTAAGGAGTTTATTTTTTTTGAAATAGATACAAATACAAACACACAGCCCCCCGCCCTGGATGTCCTGATCCTGATCGAGGGAGAGCATCCACGGTATCGCTTGCAGGCCGTGCGCTTCATCTCGGATCAGCAGCGCGACACGAGCCGCGTGGCAGAGAGCTATCACGAAGGGATTTTTTTTAGGCGATACACCAAAAAATACTCAACTAAGGTACTCTCGCACCGCATCCAGTTGCGACCCAACGACCTATACCGACATGCCGACGGTGTGGCTACCCAGCGTTCTTTGGCTGCGCTCAATATCTTTAAGTTTGTCAATATGCGCTACGATACCCTCGGGAGCAATTTCATCAGCAACATCTACGTCAGTTCTTACCCCAAATACAACCTCTCCCTCGAAGGTGGCGTCAATGTTACCCAACAGGCCATCCCAGGCCCTTTCGCTACACTCTCTTTTCAGAACCGAAATTTATTTGAGGGTTGTGAGCTACTGACTTTACAGTTTCGGTTTTTGTTGGAGGCACAACCCAACTTTGGAGGAATTGAATCAAACAACATCTATGCCCAGGAGTACAATCTTAATGGTGTTCTGACGATACCCAAATTTTTCTTTCCCTTTTCGGATCAACTCAACCGAGGCTTCGGCCGCTATAACCCCCAAACAAAAATCCAGGTCAG
This sequence comes from Bernardetiaceae bacterium, assembly GCA_036822015.1. GTDB lineage: Bacteria > Bacteroidota > Bacteroidia > Cytophagales > Bernardetiaceae > DAISIL01. Next base: position 17,755 of record DAISIL010000040.1, read on the forward strand.
TTATACACAAACCAATCGCGTTCTCTACAATCGCCTCAACACACAGTTCTTGTTGGGCTATGGCTGGAACAACAACAAAAACAGCAGCTACGAAGTCAATCTCTTTGATATGAACATCGTCTTGACCCCCGAAATTGCTCCACTTTTTCAGGGTTATCTCGACTCGTTAGCCCTGGTGGGTAACCCCCTCAACCAGAGTTTTAGGAGTTCGGTCTTGCGCAGTACGGCTTTTAGCTATCGCTACAACAACAACCCCTACGGCGACCAATCGGATAGCTATTTTTTGAAAGCTACCTTTGAGCAGGGCGGTACATTGATTCAGCGTGTGCTTTTTGATACGCCTGGCATTGGTGATGTGCTGGGCCGTTTGGTCAAATCAGATTCCCTGGCCGACTACAACTACCTCCGAGCTGATCTTGATTTGCGGCGGGTCATTCGCCTCAACAGCAGTTCCAATCTGGCTCTTCGCGGACGTATCGGGCTGGCCTTTCCGTATGGGGCGGAGGCGGGTACGGGTGTGTTGCCCTACGAGAAATATTTCTTCATGGGGGGCGGAAACAGTTTGCGTGCCTGGCAGCCGCGTCGTTTGGGGCCTGGTGGCTTTCGTCCAACCAATCGCGGCGAACGCAGCCATATTTTCGATTATCCCTTTGAGCAACCCGGGGAGCTGCTCCTGGAGGCAAACATGGAATGGCGCAAAGATTTGTTTTCGGTGGCCGAACTGGCGCTCTTCCTTGATGCCGGCAATGTCTGGATACTTCAGCCCGACAGCCGTCCTGATGTGCGCTTTGCGGCCCATACATTTTGGCGGCAAATTGCCCTCGGAACAGGCTTTGGTTTGCGTCTCGACTTTTCATTTTTTATCATTCGTGGTGATCTTGGTATCAAGCTCTACGACCCCGCCGCTCAGGCGGGATACCATTGGTTGTGGCGGGATTTTTCGTTCTCCCAGCCCCTGGGACGACCCGGGCAGGCAGTTTTTAACCTGGCCATTGGCTATCCATTTTGAGGGGACGAAAAAAAAAAATTATTTTTATTTGGAATCAATCTAAATAAATCTTTTCTTTGTGTCAAATAAAAGTCTTTACGTTTGTTAGACTTTTGTGGATTTGGCTTAAAATACGGGAAAGACCTGCCCTGCTATGGGGCAGGTCTTTTTGTTGGTTAAAATTTCGGGACGAGGCTTTTTAGTTTATAGCTTTGCCGCTGAAATGGTTAAGGAATTGTTTTGACACAAGAGATGTACCGATGGTTGTTTTGTTTGTTGGTTTTGGTTTGTGGCAGTGGGGCGATCTGCGCGTATGGGCAAGGCGACAGCGTAACGGTACGAGAAATTTTTATTGAATGCCACCACAAGACCCGCGAACAGATCATCCGCCGTGAACTCGCCTTGCGGGCGGGGAGTAGGATTGCTCGGGCGGCCATCGCCGAAACCCTCGAACGCGAAAACAACAAGCTCTTCAATACAGACCTCTTCGTGAGTACGGATATTTTGTACCAGGAAAACACCCCTGGGCAAATAGACCTGATTATCAGTCTGGAAGAGCAGTGGTACTTGTGGGCCGTGCCTATTTTGGAGATCGCCGATCAGAACTTCAACGTCTGGTGGACACAACGCGACCGCAGCCTGGATCGCCTTGAGTACGGGATCAACTTCAAACAAAAAAACTTTCGGGGCCGCAACGAAAACCTCACCTTACACTTTCAGTTGGGCTTTACCCGTAAGCTCGTCCTGGATTATCAGATTCCCTACATCAGCCGTCGGCAGCGCACTGGTTTGGGTTTTAATGTAACCTACACCGAAAACACTAGTGCGGCCTACCAGACCAACGATCATTTCCTGGATTTTATTGATACCGATGAGGTGATCCGAAGACGTTTTAATTTTGCGGTTTTTGCTTCCAAAAGATTTAACTTCTACGCTAGTCATCACTTTCGATGGGTATATAGCTATAATTTTATTGCCGATACACTGGCCCGAGCCAATGCTGATTATTTTTTGGAGGGCCGGACAGAGCAGCGTTACTTTGGACTTTCGTATGAGTTTGTACATGACCTACGCGACAGGGCTCCCTATCCGCTCAAAGGGCATTTGTTTCGGGGCAGTGTAGAGCAGTTAGGTTTTGGGATATTCAATGATGTTAATTTGCTGACCTTAAATGCTTATTTGGCTTTTTATCATCGTCTGGCACCACGGATATACCTGGCCAACGGACTGGCAACAAAGGTATCCTTACCCGAGCGGCAGCCGTATTTTCAGCGGCAGGGTCTGGGATATAGGGAGCGTTTTGTGCGGGGCTATGATTTGTTTGTCATTGATGGGCAGCGGTACGCATTGAGTCGCAATAGCATCAAATGGCAGGCGTTTTCTTTTGTTCAAAATCTGAAATCAGTTCCGATTATTCGGCGTTTTCGTCAGTTTCGCAAAGTACCTTTGGCAGGATATGTCAAAATTTATGCGGATGGAGGCTACGTTTATGACAGCGATCCTCGGGAGATATTGCGCCCGGCCAGCAATCGTTGGCTACATAGTCTTGGGCTGGGCTTCGATCTGGTTACGTACTATAACCTGGTGATGCGTTTTGAGTATTCGTTTGCCAATGATCCGGCAGCGGGTGGTTTTTTCTTCAATGTTCGGGCGGGCATATAGCGGGAAACGACAAGGTTACACCCCCGTTGCTCTCCGTATCCAGGGCAACACTGCTGCCCATGCGCAGGGCTAGGTTGGTGGGACAATGCCCGACCATCAAGCCCGCCACGACGGGGTAAGGGCGTTGCCCGAAGTAGTCCAGGAGCAGATCGGTGTACTCGGGTTTGTGATCCGAGAAGAGATCGCCCAGGGCGCATCCGGCGAGCTGATCGAGCTTGCCGGCCCGCTGGAGCTGGCACAGCATTCGGTCTATGCGGTAGGGGGCTTCCTGTGTTTCTTCCAAAAACAAAATTTTGCCTCGGGTCTGGATTTCGGTAGCTGTGCCGAGCGAGTCCACGACCAGGGAGAGGTTTCCACCCACTAGTTCGCTGGTCGTGTGTGTGGGTATGGTGCCGGACAGGAGGCGCCCCCCTACCTGGTAGGGACGGCCGCTAAGGGCGCAATACAGTGTATCTGTGTTGTGTTCGTTTTGCCACTGGGCGGGCATGGGCCCGTGTATGCTAGGAAAGCCGAGGGCTTGCAATTTGAGATGTAAGGCTGTTATATCGCTGAAGCCGACGACCCATTTGGGGGACGCATGAAAGCGGCTAAAGTCCAGTTGGTCAAGGATTCGGGTTAGTCCGTATCCGCCGCGCAAACAGATGATTGCCCGTACTGCTGGATCATCGAGGGCATGCTGGAGGTGCTGGAGGCGTTCGGCATCACTGCCCGCAAAGGCGTAGTGCTTCGGGGAGGAGCGGGCATCGGGCAAGCGCAAAATGGCTCTAAACCCCCAGGCTTTTGTTTGTGCCACCGCCTGCCGAAGCGATACCGAAGCCCCGATGGCGCCCGAGGGGGCCACAAAGTGTATCAAATCGTCGGGTTCTAGGGGATTGATCCGCATAAAATTGCGATTCTCTAAAAAAGGTGTTATTTTTGCAGAACAGTTGGACTTCTCTTGCGATAAAAAAATGTTTTTTTAGGAACGCATTCGCGCTAATGGATGTTGTTTGAGTAGGAGGGATTTCCCAAACACAATGACTTTAATCGAGTGCCTCAAAAGTAATTTATGACGGAAAAGAAAGACATACGACTCAGTAAAGCTGCACGAGAACTCAACGTGGGAACAGCTACGATTGTCGAATTTTTGGCTTCCAAAAACATCGAAGTAGCCGAAAACCCCAACAGTAAGATCACGCCCGAGCAGTACAAGATGCTTCGCAATGCGTTTCAGGACTCCATCATCGAAAAAGAGGAGGCCGCAGAAGTAACCATAGGTACAGTGCCGGCCAACAATACCGTGGTGAGTTCACCCAAAAAACACCGAGGCGCGGAGGAGAACGCCGCCGATACATCCGATCAGACACATACGCCCGCCGTAGAGGAGGAAGAGGAAGAATTGGTCATCAAGACAGCCCCTGTTGTAGCCAGGCAGCAGCCAGCCGAGAAACAAGAGCCGGTACAACCAGAAAAAACACCCGAACCCGTCCCCGAAAAAAAGGAGCCGATTGCGGAAGCAAAAAAAGAAGACCCCGAACTCGTGAAAGCGAAGCTACCAGGGTTGAACATTGTCGGCAAAATTGATCTCCCCACCAAAGAGACCAAAGAGACCAAAGACCGAGGGCGAACCAGCAGCAGCAACACTAGCAACAAGAAGGATAAACGACCGCCTAAGCGAGACGAAAAACCCACCAAAAATAAAGTCAGCACACCCGCTGTACCAAAAACGCCACCTGCTGTTGTCGAAAAGGAAAAGGAGAAGAAAGAAGTACAACTGCCCCCATCAATAGCGAAGGAATCCGAACCAGTCGATACATCCAAGCCAGTAGTTGCCAGCACGCCTCCGCCCGAAGCCGCTGAGGATACCCAAAAAACGCCTGCCGCCGCTGATAGCACAGAAACGAAGGATACCTTGATTGAGGCCAAAGCTGATCGCTTACAGGGGCTTAAAGTTCTTGGAAAAATCGAACTCCCTAGCCAGAAAGCGAAGCGAGGAGCCAAAGACGCAAAAACAACTGATGCCGATGCCAAAAACACCGATGCCGATGCCAAAAAGAGACGCAGACGCAGACGCAGACGCAGAAGAGACGGTGATGGAACGCCCACAGCCACTACGCCTGCCGGCACAACAGCAGCAGATGTACCCAAAAAAGCAACGCCCCCCACTGCTACCACCCCAGGTACGGATAACAAAACCGACAAAGCCAAAGACCGCAAACGCACGACCACTACAGGCAAGCGCGGGCGACGAAATGAACCCTCCGAAGAAGAGGTACAAAGCAACCTCAAAGCAACCCTAGCCCAGATAAGCGGCAGCAAAAATACCCGTCAGAGCCAACGCCGCACCGCCCGAAAGGAGCGAAGAGCAGCACACGCACGCGCCCATCAGCGACAAATGGAGCAGGAAGCCGAAGAAGCCAAAATCTTGCGCGTAACCGAGTTTGTGGCCGCCAACGATCTAGCCTCCATGATGGATGTGAGCGTAAACGAACTGATCTCGGCTTGCTTCTCGATGGGAATGATCGTAACGATCAACCACCGCCTGGATGCCGATACCATTGCACTAGTAGCCGATGAGTTTGGGTATGAGGTGGAGTTTGTCGGAACCGACGAAGAAATTGATGTTCAGGAAGAAGAGGATAACGAAGAAGATATGATAGATCGTCCGCCCATCGTAACGATCATGGGACACGTCGATCATGGAAAAACTACCCTCCTGGACTACATCCGAAGTGCCAAAGTAGCCGCCGGCGAAGCCGGAGGTATCACCCAGCACATCGGCGCCTACCAGGTCAAGACCGAGAGCGGCAGACGGGTTACCTTCCTTGATACCCCTGGACACGAAGCATTTACCGCCATGCGAGCGCGAGGAACACGCCTAACTGATATCGCGATTATCGTCGTGGCGGCCGACGACGGGATCATGCCCCAGACCCGTGAGGCCATCAATCATGCCCTGTCCGGAAGCGTTCCGATTGTTATTGCGATCAACAAAATGGATAAGCCTGCCGCCAACCCCACACGGGTCAAGAAGGAACTCGCCGATATGAACGTCTTGATTGAAGAATACGGCGGGGAGGTCTTGTGCCAAGAAATATCCGCCAAAACCGGTCAAGGTATCGACGACTTGCTAGAATCGGTCTTGCTCGCTGCCGAAATCCTCGAACTCAAAGCCAACCCCGACAAACGCGGCGTGGGTTCGGTCATTGAAGCCTCCCTCGACAAGGGGCGCGGCTACGTCTCGACTGTACTCGTACAGGCAGGCACGATCCATGTCGGGGATGTCATCCTGGCCGGCTCCCACTACGGGAAGATACGCGCCATGACCGATTACCGAGGCAAAAAACTCAAAAAAGCAGGCCCTTCTTTCCCCGTCCAGATCCTCGGACTAGATGGCGCACCCCAAGCGGGCGATCAGTTTAATGTCATGGAAACCGAGCGCGAGGCACGTGAGATCGCTGCCAAGCGCAAGCAGATCATGCGGGAGCAGACCATACGCGCCACCCGCCGACTGACACTCTCCGACATCGGCCGCCGCCAAGAGCTAGGCAACTTCCAGCAACTCAACATCGTCTTGAAAGGCGACGTGGACGGATCGGTAGAGGCCATCTCCGACGCACTCCTCAAGCTCTCCAATGCCGAGGTAGAAGTAAACATCATCCACAAAGGCGTGGGTATGGTATCCGAATCCGATATTTTGTTGGCCTCCACCGCCGAAGCTATCGTGATTGCCTTCCAGGTACGCCCTTCCAGGCAGTCCAAAGCCCTAGCCGACCAGGAAAACATCGAAGTCCGTACCTACTCGATCATCTACAAGATCATCGAAGATGTCAAGTTGGCCATTGAAGGGATGCTCTCCCCCGAGATTCAAGAGGAAATCGTGGGCAATGTGGAGGTACGAGAGGTATTCAAAATCTCCAAGGTGGGCAGCGTAGCAGGCTGCTACGTAACCAACGGTTATATCAAGCGCAACTCCAAGGTACGTCTTATCCGTGAGGGTGTGGTCATGTACACGGGTAAAGTCGGGACACTCAAACGCTACAAAGACGATGCGGCAGAGGTCAAATACGGCTTTGAGTGCGGCTTGATGCTCGAAGGATTCAACGACGTAGTGATGGGTGATGAGATCGAAGTATTTGAAGAACGCGAAATCAAACGCCGCCTCGATCAAGTAGAGAAGGCGTAGGTTTTCCGCCTCCCTTCTCTTTGTACGCCTTTTGTTGCTCTTTTGTGGGCTTTTTGGATGCCTTTCGCTGCGTTTTATTCGTTCTCATTGTGTCATTTCTTTTTTCCATTCATTTCTTTTCTTTCTGTTTTTATCCGTATGAATCCAACTGCTCAAGAAGTTCTCAAGTACAAAGTCAAAGATATTTCGCTGGCCGACTGGGGCCGCAAAGAAATCGAACTAGCCGAAGCTGAAATGCCTGGCTTGATCGCTCTCCGCCAAGAATTTGGGGAAAGCCAACCCCTCAAAGGGGCCCGCGTAGCCGGATGTTTGCACATGACGATCCAGACCGCCGTCCTGATCGAAACCCTTGTTGCCCTCGGGGCGGAGGTGCAGTGGTCTTCTTGCAATATTTTCTCTACCCAAGATCACGCAGCGGCAGCCATCGCCCAGGCAGGTATCCCCGTCTTTGCCTGGAAAGGCATGAGCGAAGAGGAGTACGAATGGTGCATCGACCAGACGCTCTTTTTTGGTGAAGACCGTCAGCCCCTCAACATGATCCTCGACGACGGCGGCGACCTAACCAATGTTGTCCTCGACAAATACCCTGAGTTGGTACCTCACGTCAAAGGCATCTCCGAAGAAACCACCACAGGCGTACATCGTCTATACGAGCGGATGCGCAAAGGTACCTTGCCCGTACCGGCCATCAACGTCAATGATTCGGTTACCAAATCGAAGTTCGACAACAAATACGGATGCCGTGAGTCGGCCGTAGATGCCATCCGACGCGCTACCGATGTGATGATCGCCGGAAAAGTCGTTACCGTAGCCGGGTATGGCGACGTAGGAAAAGGTACGGCAGCTTCTTTGCGCGGGGCAGGCGCACGGGTGATGGTTACCGAAATCGACCCCATTTGTGCTTTGCAAGCGGTCATGGATGGCTACGAAGTGAAGCCCATGGTGGAAGCCATTCCCGAATCCGATATTGTCATCACGGCTACAGGCAACAAAGGCATCCTGACAGAGAAGCACTTCCGCGCCCTCAAAGATAAAGCCATCGTTTGTAACATCGGACACTTCGACAACGAGATCGACATGGCCTGGCTCAACGGCAACTACGGACACACCAAAGTACAGATCAAACCCCAGGTGGACTTGTACCAAATCGAAGACATACAAGTCATCGTTCTGGCCGAAGGGCGTTTGGTAAACCTCGGTTGTGCCACCGGACACCCCTCTTTTGTCATGTCGGCATCGTTCACCAACCAGGTTTTGGCACAAATCGAACTCTGGAAAAATGGTGCGCAATACCAAAACGAAGTTTATACCCTGCCCAAGCACCTCGACGAGCGCGTGGCTGCCCTTCACCTGGCTAAGTTGGGCGTAAAACTCGAGACCCTCTCCGAAGATCAAGCCGACTACATTGGCGTTCAGGTGGGTGGCCCTTACAAGCCCGAGTACTACCGTTACTAGGTTTTTCTCATCCATCCTTTATGCTCCCCGAGTGGCTATGCTGCTCGGGGATTTTGTTTTCAAGATGACCTACATTGAGCTATTGGCTGCCCTGGCAGGCATTATCAGCATCTGGTACAATACACAAGTAAGCGTCCGAGGATGGCTTTGGGCCATCGTGAGCGTTACGCCGTACCTGTACATTTTTTTTGTGGCTAAGTTGTACCAAGACCTCCTCTTGCATATCGTTTATTTGGTCATGGCCATCTATGGCTACTGGCAATGGACGCGCAAGGATGCCCAGCAGCGTCCCGTACTGCCCATCACCTACACTCCTGCGCCAGAACGATACGCCTGGGCCGTGGCGGGTGTGGCGGCTACGGGGCTTTCGGGCTGGTTTTTTGGGACGTTTACCGATACCGACCTGCCGTACTGGGATGCCCTGACGACGGTTTTTAGCTTGATCGCTACCTGGATGCTGGCCCGCAAGCGCATCGAAAACTGGCCCATCTGGATATTTGTCGATACTTTCGCCGTTTTCATTTATGCCTACAAAGGCCTGTATATCACCTCGGGCTTGTATGCCATTTATTGGGTGCTAGCCTTGATGGGCTGGCGGCGTTGGCGGGTGGTTTATGCCTCACAGACAAGTGTTTAGCTACTTTTTTGTGCCGATCAATCGGATGACCTCGGCTGCTCCCTGATGGAACTTGCCTTCGTTGAGGACGGGAGAGGCGCGTTGGAGAAGGGTGATGTTCATATCGGCGAAGTCTTCTCGGAGCAGTTCTTCACTGAATAGCATCTGCACATCTTTGGGCCCGCCCGAGGGCTTACCCAACTGCTGCACATGAAAGCCTTCCAAAATCACCACGCCCCCGGGCTTGAGCGCACCCAGCAGCCGAGCATGAACTCCCGCCCGCAGTGCTACCGGAAAATGGGCATAAACCAACGCCAGTACATCAAATGCTGCCTCGGGTAGTTCGATTTGGGTGGCATCGGCGATCTGGTAATCTAGCGTAAGTCCTTTTTCCTGCGCTAGTTGGAGGGCTTTCTCGCGGCCTGCCGTACTGCTATCAAAAGCCAACACATCCCAGCCCAACTGCCGAGCAAAGATGGCATTTCGTCCTTCGCCCTCGCAAGGTAGGAGCAAATGCCCCGGAGAAAGGTGTTGGAGTTGCTCCGCAAAAAAAACATTAGGCATCTTCCCGTACACGTACTCGGCTTGCCCAAAGCGTTCATTCCAAAAAGTGCTTGTCATAAAATCAAGTTGAATAGATACCCCGACAAGATAATACAAAACGCAACGACCCCAAAGAAAATCAGGATGAGCGGTGTTTGCATGACCTTTTTGAGCATTGTCGCTTCGGGAAGCGATAAGCCAATGACTGCCATCATAAACGCAATCGCGGTGCCTAGTGGGATGCCTTTCTGAACGAGCACTTGTACGATCGGGATCATGCCCGCTGCATTGCTGTACATCGGCACGGCCAGGATCACGGAAAGCGGGACGGCAAAGGGGTTTTCCTTCGTGATGTAATCCTCAAAAAAGCCTGTCGGGATGAAGCCGTGCATCGCCGCACCGATGCCAATCCCGATGATGACATACACAAATACGCCCCGTACAATATCGAAAGCCTCCTGACGGATGGCCGGCAAACGCTCCCAAAAACTCAGCGTATCGCTTGACATTTCTTCTTCTCTCATCGACTGATCCAGCAGGTTTTGTACCCATTCGGAAAGGTACTTTTCCAAACGAAGCCGATGCAAAATAGCACCGCCCACCGCCCCCAGCAGTACCCCGCTGCCGGCATAGATCAGCGTAGCTTTTAAGCCAAACATCCCGATAAAAAGTGCAATCGCGACCTCATTGACGAGCGGGGACGTAATCAAAAAAGCAAAAGTTACGCCTAATGGTATGCCTCCCTTCACGAAACCGATAAACAGCGGGACAGAGGAGCAGGAGCAAAACGGCGTAATGGCCCCAAAAGCGGCTGCCATCAGGTACTCGAGACCGTATAAGCGGTTTCGGGATAGGAAGTTACGAATCCGTTCAATCGGAAAGTACGAATTGACGATACCCATCAGGAAGGTAATCAGGAAGAGGAGCAGCAAAATCTTGATCGTGTCATAAACGAAAAAGTTGAGCGCACTCCCCAGGTGCGTCGTTTCATCTAATCCGATCAGTCCATAGATGAGCCAATCGGCAAAATTCTGAATCCAATCAAACATCGCTTAGCAGCAGCCAGGAGTGGAACAACAATCTCCCTCACCGGAGAGCAGGGCTTGGGCATCGCCCTGGATGGGAAATCCTTTTTGCGCCCAACGCACGATACCCGATTGCATATTGACTACCCGCTGTCGGTCATAGCCCTGGTTGAGCAAAAAGTACGTCGCTCGTAGGCTGCGTCCACCGCTCTTACAGGCCAGCACCACTTCACGATCTCGGGGAATCTCCTCCCAGCGTGTCTCAAATGCACTGATCGGTATGTGTAGCTGCGCGGGTACATCAAAGGATACAGCGGCTGCTTCGTCTGCCTCACGGACATCCACGAGGAGCGCGCCTTTGGCGAGCCACTTTTGGGTAGTGGTAGGGCAGATGCTTTTGGCTTTTTCTTGGGTTTGCATGGAGGTCTCTGGTTTTAGTTGTTGAGTGAAGCAATGATTTGGGCAGGTGTCGGGACAAGCCCCTTAAAAATCACCGTTTCGTCGATCACGACGGCGGGCGTTGTCAGGATATTGTACGCCATAATGTCCTGAATATCTTCTACTTTGATGACTTCGGCCGCGATGCCACTCTCTGCTAAGGCTTTTCTGACGTTGGTTTCGGTGAGTTTGCACTTGGCACAACCCGTACCGAGAATCTTGATCGTTTTCATAGCGGTTTGTTTGGGATAAGGTGAAGGAATACACAAAGGTAATTAGTATTTCGTAGAAATACGAATAACTAAGCACCTTTGAGAAAAAAATTGTTATTAGGGAATGAAGACAGCGTAAACACCTGAGTTAGGTTGGATTGAGTAGCGTCCGCTCATCTTTGGGGCCGCCCGAAGGTTTACCTAGTTCCAGACGTAAAAGTTTGAACGCATACAGAGCATTTAGGCACAGCCGCTACCACCCAAAAAATACCTTAAAAGTTGCTGAAGCATCCTTGTAGGTACACCGCAAAAAATACAAGCCGTTTAATTTGTCGAGGTATTTCCAATAAATATCGCGCTTATTTACAACGGTCAGTCGTTTTTTTGCGACCTCCTGCCCGCTACCATGCGTTAGCGTGAGGTATATGTTCCCTGAAACTGCCTCGGGTAGCTGTAGCCATAGTATGCCATCCCCTACGGGTAGTGAATTGAGAAGTTTGATGTTGGAGTTGGGGGGTAGCTTGGCATGAACTACGGAGGAGTAACCGTAATTCCCGTTGATATCCTCCTGCCGAAGGCGGTAATAGGCAGCCGCTAAGGGTTGTAAATCATGCTAGGTGTAGCGTGTGGGAGTTTCTGTTTTTTCCTTGCCGTTCAGACGCGCTACTTCCTCAAAGTCAATTCCATTGGCTGAACGCTCTACGGAAAAATAGCGGTTATTTTTTTCGCTAGCGGTTTCCCAGTTAAGTATTATCTGATCTGCATTTGAGTAAGCTCTGAAGTAGGTGAGGCGTATGGGTAAGATGGTACAGCTAGCTGGACAGCCTATGGAGGCCCCCGCGCCATACAAACCAGAATTGGATAAGCTCCCCTGCACACAAAGTCCTATTTCACCACAATTTGAGGAACCGTCGAAGGCAATACCTCCGTTAGCATTATTTTGAAGGTTTCCTCCTACATTGACGATACCGCATGTCAGGCTGCATAGTGAACCATCATTGGCAGTATAATTCCCTGCGATATTCAACTGACCTTGATTAGTAATATCGCCATTAGTGTTGTTCTGGAAATTCCCCAATACCTGAAGGTTGCCATTAATGTTAAAATTGCTATCGTTTATTACATTACTTCCTACGGTTACGCTTGCGCTAGCAGCAAAATTTACCCCAGCACCAATATTATTGGAAAGATTACCAGAAATGTCTAAATTTCCTTCTACGGTTAGTGAGCCGCTATTGATTAAACTCGAAGCACTTATGGTACTCCCTGTTCCGATAAACAATGTTCCGGTATTAGCGATGCTTAGATTGTTTACTACTATTGGTGTACTGGAAAAATGATTCAGTGTACCCGAAATGGTATTGAGCGGACTGATTTGTCCGTAGTTATTGATGGTGTAGGAACTACTAAAGTTAAACAGCGTATTCCATATGCCATATATGTCATACGTTATAACAACATCATTTGTACCGTTTTGAAAGTTAGGGCTGAAAGTAACGTCGTTATCTACACAAACGGTAGTCGCATTATTGTTATAGTTGATGCCGTTAGAGAAGGTGAAATTGCCCGTAAAACAAACCTTCTGATTTGGTGCATTTATAGTGATAGGATTATCACTTGTCGTAACTGTAATATCGCAGCCTGTACAAGACTGGGCCATTATCCGTAAAGGCATCAAGCAAAGACTGACACAGAAGACTATGAAGAAATGGCTCATA
>DAISIL010000041.1:0-3224 GCA_036822015.1 Bernardetiaceae bacterium
CTCAAATTCGCATCTCTCAAATCCGCATCTCTCAAATCTGCTCCGTTCAAATTCGCTCCGCTCAAATTCGCTCCGCTCAAATCCGCTCTGATCAAATCCGCTCCGCTCAAATCTGCCCAAATCCGCCATCCTGCTACACCGTTCATTAGGCGTAGATGATCGGCAAGAGCGAATTTTTGCGCTGTTTTTTTACACTCCAGCCGCTCACTTTGGAGGCGTGAGCATATGCCCCAGTAGCCCGCAAAGGTGTTTCGGATCAAGACCAAGGGAGCAACCTCCGTGGTAGTGGCATCGTAGCTCGGCAAGAAGCCCCTCTCGAGGGCATAGCCAAGGAAGCCATGCAAGCGCGTGAAGAGTTCGGCTTTTTTCTCCTCCGTTATCATCCCCTCCACGTAGCCCCATAGCTCACTGGAGAGCGGCTGGTGAGCAAACAAATCAGCGATCAGTTGTAAGCCTTCATGGGGTTTTCTCAAGGTGTACTCCTCGTCTTCGTCCTGGCGCAAGCACTCGGTGTGTAGGGTATGCCAAATTTTTTCGGCGGCCAGGTACTCCATCAGCGATTTGTGCAAGAACTCAACGGCGTAGTTGCCCGTTGCCTGTACTTCGTTGAAATAAAAAGACATCATCAGCCCTTTGAGGTGGCTCTCGGGTTGTTGATCTCCGAGCTTAGCTTGGAATTTCTGTACAGCATCGATGTTTTTTAGCTTGTCTCGGGTGATGTAGGTTTTGCCACCGGCAAAGATGGCAAAGGCCACCTCACGGAGCATCTGGCGGAGTTGTTTTTTGGCTTGTTTCTCGGATTTAAATCCTTGATAGACCTCTAGCATCCCGCCTTTGTCGTACCTGCGGGCGATAAGTTGCGTAAAAAGTTTATCGTAGAGGGTGGCTCGGTTCGTGAACTGGGTATCTGCCGAAAGGCTCAGTTGCGATACCATGTAGAGGAGCAGCGGCTGGTCGATCAGTTCCTGAACGTGGGTATAGTCCTCGTGCTGGAACATATCAAACTTATCGAGCAGGTCTGGGGTAGTTTCGGTGGCTTTTTGGTATTGCTCTAGCCAGGCGCGTTGCTGCTTGCCCGTGAAGCGGCGGAGTTGCAGCACCAGGAGTTGATTTTCGTTGCGTTTGTTCAGGTCAAGGTATCCGTAGCGGGAGGTCAGGACGACTCGGAGGCCGGGCCTTGTTCGGGCAACTTCGGCTAGGCGTTCACAAATCGTATCGACTTGCTGACGGTCAAAGTCTTGGCTCATCTGGAGTTCGTCCAGCCCATCGAGGATTAAAACACTTTTTTCGAGCTGCGCGGTCGTGATGTCAGGCAGGTTTTGCGCGATGTGGTTGCGGGCATAGGTGGGTAAGGCCTGTCGGAGTGTTTCGAGCAGATCGCCGTGGAGGAGGCTTTTAGGATCAGTGAGATAGCGCAAACGCAGGAAATAAACGGGCGGGTCTTTCTCGAGGGGAGCAACACCAGTGCATATATCGTGCATCAGGCGGGTCAGGAAAGAGGTTTTGCCCTGCCCTGGGTAGCCGAGCAGCAGGATAAAGTTGGGGGGAGATTGGGGGTTTTTGAAGATGCTCTGGGTATCCTTGCCCTTAAACCAATCCGCAAAAAATGTATGGAGGTCTTGCTCGGGGTGGGTCTCGAAGAAGACTGCCATGCTACGGGATTGCTGGTCGGTTTCTTCGTGGGCTTTGCCTTTGTTTTTTAGAATCTCATGTCCTTCTCGGATGCTTCCTTTCCATACCCGAAAGTGGGGGCAAATGTAGGTTTGACGCAAGGTAGCCCCTTTGGGGTCTTGCATCACGACATCGTCGTAGCCCTGCCAGAGGGCGTTTTCGTAGCACTGGCGGAGGTATTTGGTTTGGTAGTTTTTGTAGTTGGATGAGTTGAGGTATTCATTGAGTTTTCCGTAGGTGATTTTTTCGTTGGACAGCAGTTCATAAAAGCGGATGCGTAAGTTGCGCTGGATGTAGTTGTTGATGTTGGTGCGCTGGGTTTCGGGGACTTCGGTCTTTTGGAGGAGATCATTGTAATGACGGCTTAGGGTTTGGGCGAAGGGGTGCTGTTCGATGTTTTGGGCGATAAAAGCGGCTGCTTCCGCTTTGCCTTCGGGTTGTGGCCAGGCTTTGAAGTACGCCTCGTCGAAGTGATACGCCCCATAGCGCATACAGCCATCCAAAAAACACAGCCCGTAAGTGGTGCGGAGTAGGTGCGTCAGGGCGGCATTTTCGTCGGGCTGCTCGATGGCCTTTTCGATCACGTAGGCGGCTATTTTGCCCCAGGGCAGCTTGCCGAGAAGTTCGTGTACCTGGTCTAGTTGGAGTGATCCTGTGGCCTGCCCCATGAGTGCCTCAATAAACTTGGGCAGGTTGTCTTTTTTGCGGATGTCTAGCCAATTTTTCATTTGGCAAGATAATAAAAATGTGGGTTGGTTTTATGTGAACACCCGCTCCACCTCGAGGGTGAACCCATCGAGCACCTGTGAGCGGATGCTTCCTGTCTTTTCGGCTTGGTCGTAGAGGCAGTATTCGTTTTCTTGGCTGTCTTCGTTGTAGGTGAGGGTTTCTACTCGGATGGCTTGTTTTTTGGGATATATCTCCCAGTATTCCTGCACACCAAAGGCGGCGTATTTGGCTTTTTTTTCTTCTCTTAGTTTTTTGTAATTGGCCGGCGAGATGACCTCTACGACAAGCTCGGGGGCTACGTGGATCGCCTGCTGCCCTACGCCGTCTGCCTTCGCCAAAGAGATGTAGATTACGTCCGGCTCAAGGGCGTTGTTTTCGTCGATCTTGATGCTTACCGGCGCGACATATACGCTACCGAGCTTGTTTTCTTGCACAAACAGCGTCAGATAGGTAGCAACCAGATTTAAAATCTTTTGGTGCAGCGTACTCGGGTTGGGCATGATATAGAGCTGGTTATCGAGGAGTTGTTTTTTGACATGACTGACGGGGAAGATGCGCTCATCGTTCAGGTCGCTGAACGTCCAGGGATGGTCTTGGGGAAACTGCGCTACGATTGCGGCGATGTCCTCGGGCGTATAGTGGGCTTTGGGCGTATAGTAGCGGGCTTCGGGATGAAGCTGCCAGGAGATGCCGAGTGCCTGGGTGAGTTGCCTGAACAAGGTCAGGTGTTCGGGTTTTTCGATATGCAAAAGAAAGGTAGGCATAAGGTAGGGGGGGATAAAAACAAAAAAGCCGATAGCACCCATCAGGGACGTTATCGGCTT
>DAISIL010000041.1:3234-16558 GCA_036822015.1 Bernardetiaceae bacterium
CAATGCCGACGCTTTTTTTTGGCAAAGGTCTTGCGCTCGGGCGGTCGGCGGCTGCGGCTTTTCTCGACAAAAGGCGGTCGGGATGATTTCTTGCCAGGCGTGGGTTTTTGGTTGAGGTCTTTACTGGTCGTCTGCGTACCCAGAGTATTGAGTTCGTTAGCGACAAGTTTGGCGATCAGTTCTTCTTTGGAAAGATTACCGAAGAGGAGATGCACCTGCTCGAGGAGGGCTTCGTCTCTTTCTTTTTGCTTGGCGGGTGTCTCCAGGATGCGCTGGGCCCAACGCTGGATGTGGCGTTCTTGTATCTGATTAGCTTGCGGGATCATCACCTGGGCAAACGAGATGCCGAGTTGCTTGGCCAGGCGGTCGAGCCGGCCTTTCTCACCACCCCCAATGAAAGCAACAGAGATGCCGGATTTACCCGCTCGGGCGGTGCGTCCGCTGCGGTGGGTGTAGTAGGAGTCGTCGTCGGGCAGCGAAAAATGAAAGACGTGCGAAAGATCATTGACATCAATGCCTCGGGCGGCAACGTCGGTGGCAATCAAGACTTGAAGGTCTTGCTCTTTGAAGCGTTTCATTACGCGGTCGCGCTGGGCCTGTGAGAGGTCGCCATGGATGGCATCGGCTTTGTACTCGCGCTTCAGGAGTTCTTCGGCCAGACTTTGGGTCTCGCGTTTGGTGCGACAGAAGACCACACCGCGCATATCGGGGGCGATGTCCATGAACCGCACCAGGGCTTCGGTTTTGTCGCTGCCCTTGACGATGGCGTACTGATGTTCGATGTTTACATTGACTTCGTTCTTGGCATTGACACGCACCTCCACGGGGTCTTTCATGTACTTCTTGACGATATGCCGAATCTCGTTGGGCATCGTGGCCGAAAACAACCAGACGCGCTTGGTCTCGGGCGTATAGCTCAAAATCTTGTCGAGTTCTTCCTTGAAGCCCATGTTGAGCATCTCATCGGCTTCGTCGAGTACCAAAAAACGGAGCCGCTCTAACCGAACGGCTTTGCGCTTGATAAGGTCGATGAGCCGCCCCGGTGTGGCGATGATAACTTGCTGGGGGCTTTTGAGGGCCGCCATCTGGGCGGTAATGGATGCCCCGCCATAGACGGGCAGCACGTGTACGCGCTTCAAATACTTACTAAACAAGCTCAACTGCTCGGCAATTTGCTGCCCCAGCTCGCGGGTAGGTGCCAGGATTAAGGCCTGTGTATGTGGGCTTTGGGGGTCAATATGCTCAAGGAGGGGTAAGCCAAAAGCCGCCGTCTTGCCCGTACCTGTTTGGGCAAGTCCAATAAAATCCTGGTCTTGAAGGAGTAGCTGGGGAATGGCTTGGCTTTGTATCTCACTCGGCGTTTCAAATCCAAGTTCTGCGATACCTTTCAGAACTTCCGCTGAAAGACCGAGATGATCAAATGATGTCATAAATAAAAAGGGAAAAAATACGAGTTTATCCCGCAAAGATCGTATAAATCCCTGACAATCGGAAAAATATCTGAAAAATGTGTATCTTGCCCAGATGAAAGCCGTTATTCCTGTGGCAGGGGCAGGAACGCTCCTGCGCCCACATACCCATACGCAGCCCAAACCACTGGTGCCGGTGGCCGGCGAACCCATCCTGGGGCATATCATCCGACAGCTCATCGCCTCGGGGATTCAGGAGCTGGTTTTTGTGATTGGCTATCTGGGCGAAAAGATCGAAGCCTACGTCAAGGCCCAGTACGCCGATCACATTCGTTGTACTTTTGTCGTGCAAGACCCCCGCGAAGGCTCCGCCCACGCTATCTGGGTGGCTCGTGAGCATCTGCGCGAGGAATCCGAAATCTTGATTATGCTCGGAGATACGATCGTGGAGATGGATTTTTCTGCCTTCCTCTTGCACCCCAACACCATCGTTGGCGTAAAAAAAGTGGGCAAACCCTCTCTCTTTGGTATCGCCGAGCTAGGGCAGGATCGAGAGGTGAGGCGGCTCGTCGAAAAACCCCTCATCCCGCGCTCCAACCTCGGACTCGTCGGTGTCTATAAAATCAAAAACGTACCCCTACTCCTCGATTCGATTGCCGAACTGATGGAGCAGAACGCCCGCACCCACGGGGAGTATTTTCTGACCGATGCCCTGATGCAGATGATTACGAAAGGCGAACACATTGCCTGGCAAAAAGTAAACAAATGGTACGATTGTAGCCAAAAGCAAGACTTACTTTCAGCAAACGCCACCCTGCTCCGTACCCTCCCCCCCGATCTTGGGGCAGGCAGCACCATCGACCAGCACAGCATCCTGATTCCGCCGGTGTTTATCGGCAACAACTGCCGCATCCAAAACGCCATCATCGGCCCCAACGTCAGCATCGGGGATAACACCTGCATTACGAGTTCGATCTTGCGGGAGTCTATCGTTGGTTCTTTTGCCCACATCGAAGATGCCATTTTGTCTCAGTCCATTATCGGCAGTGATGCGACCTTAGTGGGTCTCAAACAAAGCCTTAACATCGGCGATAACACCCAGATCAATTTTACGAAGTAGTGCAAAGACAGGAAATCTTACCGGCCGGTGTGCGGTATATGCTGCTGGCTTCGCTGCTCTTTGCGGTACTCAATGTGCTAGTCAAGTGGCTAGGACACATTCCGGCCGTGGAGGTGGTCTTTTTTCGGGCCCTCCTGACACTTATCATCAGCTACGGGATGCTTCGCCAAAAGGGCGTTTCGGTGTGGGGCAAGCAGCGCAAGATACTTTTTTTGCGGGGCTTATTCGGGACGATGGCGTTGGTGTTGCTTTTTATGACGTTTCAGGAGATGCGCCTGGCCACGGCCACGACGATTCATTATTTGGCACCCATTTTTACGGTACTCATTGCGGCTATTTTTTTGCGGGAACGGGTGGGCCGTTGGCAGCCCTTGTTTTTTTTGATCTCCTTTGCGGGTGTTCTCCTGATTCGGGGCTTTGATCCCTTGATCGACCCGTTTTATTTGGGCTTGGGTATTGTTTCGGCTTTTTTTTCGGGCTGTGCCTACAACTGCATCCGCTACCTCAACACGAGCGAGGAACCGCTCGTGATCGTTTTTTACTTTCCTCTGGTGGCTATGCCCATCACGGGGCTTGCCAGTGCTTTTGTGTGGGTGATGCCCAGGGGCTGGGATTGGTTGGTGCTGGCCAGCATCGGGATCACGACCCAGCTCGCCCAGCTCTTGCTCACCAAAGCCTACCAACAAGCCGAGGCAGCCCGGGTGGCCGGTGTGAGCTACCTGGGGATCATTTATGCCATCGGGCTGGGTTGGTGGTTGTTCGATGAGACTTATTTTTGGGTCTCGTATGTGGGTATGGGTGTGGTGCTGCTGGGAGTGGTACTAAACGTACTTTTCCCCAAAAAAACAAGGCTAAAAAGTGAACCCGAGTAAAAGTAAAATCATCCTTGACCTACGCTAAGGCTGCCGTTGGATAATCTCATCCAAAAACGGACGTAGCCCCGCAAAGAAAAACTCTACCGCGATCACCATCACGATGAGCCCCATCAGGCGCATCAGGATTTTGTTGCCCGTTTCGCCCAAAAACTTACTGATTCGGCTGCCCGCCCAAAGCACGATGAAAGTCAGGACACAAACCAAAGCAATACTCCCGATCAGGATGGCTTTTTGGAGGAGCGTCTGGCTGTCCTCCATCAGGACGATGGCATTTGTGATCGACCCGGGGCCGCAGATCATCGGGATCGCCAGGGGCGTAACCGAAATATCGGAGACGTACCCCTTGACTTCTTCGGGGCTGACCTTAAAGCTCACCAGGCGGGCCTGCAACATATCCTGCCCCATCAAGAAAAAAATCACCCCTCCCACAATCCGAAAGCTATTGGAGGAGATACCAAAAAACTCAAACAAAAGCTGTCCACTAAAGGCAAAAGCCATCAGGGTCAAGAACGCCACCAGGACGGCCTTGCGGGCCGTCGCCGTGCGGGCATCCGAGCTAAGCTCGTTGGTCATCGTCAAGAAAACGGGCATGACCCCGAGGGGGTTCATGAGCGTAAAAAACGAAGTAAAACAAAGCAGCGCGAAGTTGAAGGAACTTTCCATGGGCGCAAAAATACTAAGTAATCCATAATTGGTGATGAATTACGAATAATTTGTTAAATCTTTGTTTATCAGAGTTTTAGAGGAGTTAAGTGCTACCCTTGCTTTTTGTGCGTTGCTTAAGAGCTTGTTAAAAGGCGAGTTCTTCTATCCCGAACCTGTATTTTGTTTGTATTTTAGGAGATATGAATAAGAATCAACGCTTATATGCCTTGATCGGTATAGCGGCTTTTTCGTTGCTTGGGCTGGTGGCCGTGCAAGTACATTGGATTCAGACGGGGGTACAACTCAAAGAAGCCCAGTTCGATCATCGGGTCAATATGGCCTTGCATCAGGTGGGACGAGAGCTGGCGCGTCGGTTGCCTTCCTGTTCTGAGCTAAGGCAGGGACTGGCGGTAGAGACGGTCTGCGCCGATCTTCCTGCACCTGACTACGCCCTCCTGGATAGTCTCCTGATGGCCCAGTTTGCTTATCGCCACATCGAAGCAGACTACCAGTTTTTTGTCGTCAATCGAACCTTAGAAAAGACACAAGTGCCTGTCCTGAACACCGACTGGCAACAAACGCCTTATCGCGGCTGCCTGGATAGCGTCCTGGAAGCGAAGGGCTGGGATTTGCGCATCTGTTTTCCCAACAAAGAAGAGGTCATCTGGGCAGGTCTGGCGGGTATGCTTGTCCTGTCGGTCGTCTTTATTGGGCTTGTCATTGGTTGCTTTGCCCTGACGATCTACACCATCTTGCGGCAAAAGAAGCTCTCCCAGATGACCACCGATTTTATCAACAACATGACCCACGAACTCAAAACGCCTATCGCGACCGTCTCCCTGGCTAGCCGAATGCTCCAACGCGAAAAAGTCCTTCAAATGCCCGAAAAGATCACGCACTATGCCCGTATCATCGAACAAGAAAACACCAAACTCACCGAGCAGGTGGAGCAAGTCTTGCAGATGGCACGCCTCGAGCGCGGGCAACTTCGCATACAGCCCGAGCGACTAGACTTGCACGCGGTACTTGTGCAAGCAATCGAAGTGATGAACTTGCAAGTCCAAAGCCGAGGGGGGTATATTCATTTTTATCCCGAAGCCACCTCCCAAAAAATCCAGGCCGACCCCATGCACCTGCGTAACATCTTTCTCAATCTACTCGATAACGCCAACAAATACTCCCCCGAAGCCCCACAAATCACTGCCCGTACCCGTAATACATCGAGTGGTATCGAGGTACAAATCAGCGATCAAGGAATCGGGATGAGCAAAGACAAACAAAAGCACGCTTTTGAGAAGTTTTACCGAGCGCATACAGGCAACATACACGATGTCAAGGGCTTTGGGCTTGGGTTAGCCTACGTCAAGCTCATGACCGAAGCCCACAACGGCACAGTACGCCTACAGAGCGAAGCCGGTGTAGGAACGACTTTTACCCTCTTTTTTCCTTTTGATGAGCAGACGCAACCCGATATGCCCCTGTAAGCCCAGGACTTCACATTTTTTTTCCTTTTTCTACCAACCTATCCCACAAAAATTGCGTAAGCAATAAGGGATTTGCTCATATTTTTTTGCGAGTCTCGTTTTTTTTTGCCATTTTGCTACCCATTTATTTTTAACCCAAGATTCCACCCATGAAGGATCACTTTCAGATTGTCAAAGATTATTTGTTAGAGTTAGGGTACGACATCACGGCCAAAGACCCCGAATCAGAGTTGTTTATCATCAATGATAGCGAAGAGGGTATCCATAATATGGTCATTGATTGCGAAGACCCTGTCTTAATCATTGAGCAGTTCATCATGGAAATTGGCAACGCCCCAGCGGAGGTGTATCAAGAGTTACTCAAAAAGAACCGCGACATTGTGCATGGGGCTTTTGTCCTGGATGAGACGGGAACAAAACTCTATTTCCATGATACCTTACAGATCGAAAACCTCGACCTAAACGAACTCGAAGCCTCCATCAACTCGCTCAAGATGCTCCTAGCCGAGTACTCCGGCAGTCTGCTTAGCTTTATTCAACAGCAACCCGCCTAGGCGCTCTGCTGCTCAACAATAACTAAACATAAACAGAAAACAACAAAACGTCCCGAAGATATGAGTTTTTTTAAGCGACTATTCAACGTAGGTAAAGCCGAAGCCCACTCGGCCCTTGACAAACTCGAAGACCCCATCAAGCTCACAGAGCAGGGTATCCGAGACCTCAAAGAAGACCTCAACAAAAGTATGCAAGGCTTAGCCGAACTCAAAGCCCTTGCCATCCGTACCAAGCGCGATCATGCCCAGGCACTTAAAGAAGCCGAAAATGCCGAGCAAAAAGCCGTATTGCTGCTTCAGCGGGCCCAAGCAGGGCAACTTGCACCAGCCGAAGCCGACCGCCTGGCCGGTGAGATGCTCTCCCGAAAGCAGGAAGCCAGCCAACGCGCCACACGCCTCCAGCAGGAACTGGCCTCTCACGAGTCCAATGTCAATAAGATGAGCCAAAACATCAGCAAGCTCAAATCCCAGGTCAGCTCTTACGAAAACGAACTTCGTACCCTTAAGGCTCGGGCAAAGGTCAGCGAAGCGACCAAGAAAATTAACAAAACCATGTCCCAGATCGACTCCAGCGGAACCGTAGCCATGCTCGAGCGCATGAAAGACAAGGTACAGGAGCAGGAAGCCCTCGCCGAGTCTTACGCCGAGCTAGCCGGAGAAGCCACCAGTGTCGATGACGAAGTAAACAAAGCCCTCGAGGGAGCCGTAGAATCTGATGCCCTCCTCGAACTCAAAGCCAAGATGGGAATGCTGCCCCAGCAAGCCTCCCCCGAAGCCTCCGGCGATGCCAGTACACCACCACCGCCGCCAGCTAATTCTTGAATCAGCCAACGCGCTGTCGCCCCAAAAAGCCCTTTCGCTCGCGAAAGGGCTTTTTATTTTTGTTTTTTTTTGGTGTGCAGGAACTCCCCAGGCAAAACGACTGTTTTTAGTTTTGTATTTTTTTGAGTGCGTACATAGCTTACGGTCTCGAAGACTACTTTTGTTTACAGCCACCAAAACTATCCTTGACCATGAACACCATGCCCGTTTTGCTTTCCCTTACCCTGGCAGAGTTGCGCATCCTGTTGGTGATGCTGGCTTTGTGCGCACCTTTTGTGCTGTTGGTTGTGATTTTAGCCAAAATCCGACACCAACAACGCCGTAGAGCAGCCCGTGAGGCCGAGGAGCAACAACGCCGAGCGCAACTCCAGCAGATCATCTCAAAAGAGATGCCCTACTTCAAAATCGTCGTTTCTGGTTATGCGGCTGATGATATGGACACCTCCGCCGAAGACTAGACCTACCTAACACACGCCCGCCCTCTGGAAACCCACCAGGGGGCTTTTTTTATAGCCCCATGAAAACTTTTTGTCTCTTTTTTGTTTTCTTGTTTTTTTTGGTACAAGCTACTTTTTCTCAAAGACTTAGCCTGGGCGCACGCATGGGACCCGCCCGTGCCTTTCTCGTTGGTGCATCGGCAGACCCCAACGGCTCCTACCGCTGGGCTTACCAGGGAGGGCTTTTTGCTGATATTGCCCTAAGCGATAACTGGCATCTCCAGAACGACTTCCAGTGGGCCCGTAAGGGCTACCAAAACGACACCACTCGGCTTTCGATGGACTACGCCGTTTGGTCGCCGACGCTTTCTTACCTCTTCAGCGGCTTCGAGGGAGAGGCCTTACGCGGACGCTTGCTGGGAGGCTTGTATGCCGGGCAACTCCTGGACTGGAGGCGCAGCGTAGCCGACTACCGAGAGGTCTTCTACGATCAGGATTATGGATTTGTTTGGGGGGGCGGACTGACCTGGCACTGGATGGCATACCGCCAAAGCCATTATTTTCACCTCGATTTACGCGGGCATATCGGGCTACGACGCATCTACCCGCAGGGGGCCCAGGTGCGCCTGATCGCCTGGCAACTCACGCTGGGCTATGCTTTGCCGGTGATCCGATAATTTTTTTGGATCAGCCCCAAAAACAACGTACCTTCGCATAGACTTTCTCTTGACGACACCTACTATGGAAGTATCCCTTGAAGTAGCCCAACAGCTGGGGCTACTCCCCGAAGAGTACCACAGCATCCAAACCATCCTGGGCCGCATCCCCAACTTCACCGAGTTGAGCATTTTTTCGGTCATGTGGTCGGAGCATTGTAGCTACAAAAACTCCATCGTCTGGCTCAAAAAACTCCCCAAAACCTCCCCCCGTATGCTAGCCGAAGCCGGCACCGAAAACGCTGGACTTGTGGACATCGGCGATGGGCTAGCCTGTAGCTTCAAGATCGAATCCCATAACCACCCTTCGGCCATCGAACCCTACCAGGGAGCCGCAACGGGCGTAGGCGGCATCAACCGCGATATTTTTTCGATGGGCGCACGCCCGATTGCCCAGATGAACTCCTTGCGTTTTGGGAACTTGCATCTGGCCCGTAACAAACATCTGGTGCGCGGGGTCGTCAAGGGCATCGGCAACTACGGCAATGCCTTTGGTGTGCCTACCGTAGGCGGTGAAGTCTATTTTGATGATTGCTATAACGTCAATCCGCTTGTCAATGCCTTTTCGGCGGGTATCGTTCCGGTCAATAAAGTAGCCACGGCTACGGCCAGTGGTATCGGCAATCCGGTGTACATCGTAGGCTCGGCGACGGGTAAGGACGGCATCCATGGAGCCACTTTCGCTTCGGAGGACATCTCCGAAGATAGCGCGGACAAACTCCCATCCGTGCAGGTGGGCGATCCATTCCAGGAAAAACTCCTCCTGGAAGCTACCCTGGAAGCCATCGCCACCGGCTATATCGTCGGTGTGCAAGATATGGGCGCGGCCGGCATCACCTGCTCTACCTCCGAGATGAGCGCGAAAGGCAACTGTGGCATGGATATTTGGCTGGATAAAGTACCGACGCGCCAGCAAAACATGAAACCCTTTGAAATCCTGCTCTCCGAATCCCAGGAACGGATGCTTTTCGTGATCGAGAAGGGAAAAGAGGCAGCTGTCCAGTCCATTTTTGACAAGTGGGATTTGAATTGCGCACAAATTGGGGTCGTTACCGAAGGCCCCATGCTCAACTACTTCATGCACGGGGAATGCGTTGCCCAGGTTCCCGCAGAACCTCTCGTGCTGGGCGGAGGTGCGCCGGTGTATCATCGCCCCTACACCGAACCAAAGTATTACCAGGCGTATCAAAAGTTTCGGATCGAAGATGTCAAGCCGCCCGAGGACTACATCGAAGTTGCTCATTTCTTGATCGCTCATCCCAACATCGCCTCGCGGCAATGGATTTATGAGCAGTATGATTCTATGGTCGGGACGGCCAACGCCAGCACTAACGCCCCCTCGGATGCTGCCGTAGTACACGTCCAGGGAACAAACAAGTTTTTGGTGATGAGCCTGGATTGTAACAGCCGCTACGTTCACGCGGACCCTGAGCAGGGGGCTGCCATTGCCGTCTGCGAAGCCGCCCGCAATGTCGTCTGCTCGGGCGGAGAGCCCGTCGCGATCACCAACTGCCTCAACTTCGGTAACCCCTATGTGCCGGAGGTCTATTGGCAGTTCGTCAAGTCCATCGAAGGGATGCGCAAAGCCTGCCTAGCCCTCGAAACGCCCGTTACGGGGGGCAACGTGAGTTTTTACAACCAGTCTTCGGATGAAGGCCCCGTTTTTCCGACACCGACAATCGGTATGCTCGGCTTGATGGAGGGGCTTGAACACCGCATGACCCTAAACTTCAAAGCTGCCAGCGATCACTTGTACCTCCTGGGGCAGCCCCGCAACGACATTTCGAGTTCGGAGTACCTGTACAGCTTTCATCAAGTCAAGATGTCGCCGGCTCCCTACTTTGACCTAGACGAAGAGTGCGCCCTCCAACGTACCCTAGCTACCTTGATCCGCAACCAGTGGGTTGCTTCGGCACACGACGTATCCGATGGCGGCCTTTGGGTGGCTTTGTGCGAGTCGGCGATGCCTTCGGGCTTGGGTTTTGCCGTGCGTCGTTCGGATAAGCAGATCCGCCGCGATGCTTTCTGGTTTGGAGAGGCACAGAGCCGTGTGTTGGTCTCGGTCTCCCCAGAGAAGGAAGCCGACTTCTTGCGTTTTCTCCAACAAAATCATTTTGCGCATCACCGCCTCGGAGAGGTTACCCAGCCGGATACCTATATCGTCGATGGCGAGTGCTGGGGAACGGGCGAAGAAATCCGTTATGCCCATCGGATTACCCTCGAAAAGGCTTTGGAATGAGGAGATTTTAGGGAACTTGCAACCCTCAAAGATGGTCGCCAGCCCTCTTTGACGCGGTTCCTTACCTTCCCACAAAAGCCGAATCGTTCAGGCTCTGGAGGAAGGCCAGCAGTTGCTTTCGTTCCTGGGTTGTTAGTGGGATGCCCCCGCGCAGGAGGGGAGCAAGGGTCGGGCTATCCTGGATGCCGCTGGTGTAGTGATCCAGGACGGCAGATAGGGTGGGCAGCCGTCCGTCGTGCATGTAGGGAGCCGTGAAGGCTAAGTTGCGCAAAGTAGGGGTGCGATATTTGCCTAAGTCATTGCTATCCAGGGTGATGCGGTAACGTCCTTGAGCGGGGTGTTCCCAATCGGCGGGGAAGGTCGCATCCAGCCCGTTGTTGTGGTACTCGTGATCGGTGAAGAGTCCTTCGCGGTGGCAGGCGGCACAGTGTTGTTGATAGACTTCGTATCCGGCGCGTGCTGTGGGGTCAAGCCTCTGGCGATCAAAGGGAGCCGCAAACGAAACCAAAGACCGCTCGTACTGGGCCAGGGCGCGCAAGACTTGCGCCAGCGTAATGCTATCGGTACCAAAAGCCGTCCGAAATAGCTCGGGATAGGGCGGGCGTTGGGAGAGTTTGTGTGGGAGCGTCTTGAGGTCGGTGGCCATCTCGTCGGGGTGGCGGAGGGGTGCCAGGGAGAGCGACTCCAGGTTTTTGGCACCGCCATCCCAAAAAAGCCCATTCTTGGCCCAGGCTAGGTTGAAGAGCGGGGGAGTGTTGCGGTGTAGTTGCCGCCCCGATGCGCCTGCACGGCTACGCGCCTGCCCATCCGTGAAGGCCAGCGCAGGCACATGACAGGAGGCACAGGAGAGCTTATCGTTTCCTGAAAGGGCGGTATCAAAGAAGAGCCGCTTGCCCAATGCAATGCCAGCTTCACCGGTGGCATTTGGTGGCGGGGAGGCATCGCGGCAACTGGTGAGTAGCAGCAGCAGCAGCAGAAGAAGAAGAACGCTACGCATCATCGGTTTTGAGCATAAAACCCACGCCGTGGATGTTTTCGATCTTGATACGTGGATCGGGCTTGAGATACTTGCGGAGCTTGGTGATGAAGACATCAAAACTACGGCCGTGGAAGTAGTCGTTCTCTCCCCAAATGGCGACCAGGGCATCTTCCCGGCGGAGGATGTTGTTTTTGTTTTGGCAGAGCAGATACAAGATTTCGTTTTCGCGGGCGGTCAGTCGCCGTTCTTCGCCCTGATGGATGAGCAGTTGGCGGGTGTAGTCGAAGGTGAAGGCACCAATGGCAGACAGGGCTTCGGATGTAGTGGACTGGCTACTGCTACGGCGCAGAATAGCTTCGATGCGATAGACAAGTTCTTGCTCATCGAAGGGCTTGGTGAGGTAGTCATCCCCGCCGATGGCAAAGCCCTCGTGCTTATCGGCTTTCATGTTTTTGGCGGTTAGGAAGATGATCGGGAGATTTTTATCGACAGCCCGCACTTCTTTGGCTAGCGTGAAGCCGTCTTTTTTGGGCATCATCACATCAAAGATACCGATATGGAATTTTTCTTGCTGAAAAATTTGCCATCCCTCCTGCCCGTCGTGTGCGCGGGTAACGTGATAGCCCTCCATCTCGAGGTAGTCCTGGAGGAGCATCCCGAGGTGGAGGTCGTCTTCGACGAGTAAGATTTTCGTTCTCATGCCTTCTCCGGGTGCTTATGAAGTCGTCGCCAGCCGTTCTGCCTGTACGGCTTGTGCATAGCGTTGGTAAAACTCACTGACGGTATGGATGCCTTTCAGGATGATCTCGGTACTCATGCGTTCGTTGGGTGAGTGGATGGCGTTTTCGTTCAGTCCAAAGCCCATCATGATCGCCTCCAAACCCAATATCTCCCGAAACAAAGAAACAATCGGGATGCTTCCTCCGCCGCGCACGGCCAGTGGCTTTACCCCAAAAGCGGCTTCGTAAGCGGACTCGGCCGCCCGATAAGCTACTGAATCCGTACTCGTAACCATCGGTTGCCCGCCGTGATGCGGCCGCACCGATACGCGCACGCCTGCCGGAGCGATGGATAAGAAATGCTCCGTAAAGAGCTGGGTGATCTCGTCGGGGTCTTGATCCGGAACAAGGCGCATCGACAACTTGGCGTGTGCCTCCGATGGGATGACCGTTTTGGCGCCCTCACCTGTATAGCCACCCCAGATGCCGTTTACGTCCAGGGTAGGGCGTATGGTGGTACGAGCAAAAGCCGAGTAGCCCGTCTCGCCGTAGAGCGCATCTAGCTCGAGGCTATCGCGGTAGCTTTGGTCGCTGATCGGGACTTGACGCAATGCCTCTGCCTCGGCATCGGAGATGGGCAGGACGCGGTCGTAGAAACCCGGAATCGTGATGCGCCCTTCGGCATCGTGGAGCGAGGCAATCATCTGGGCCAGGGCGTTGATGGGATTGCGGGCTACGCCGCCGTAGAGACCCGAGTGCAAATCGCGGTTGGGGCCTGTTACGGTTACCTCCACGTAAGAAAGCCCCCGCAGCCCCGTCGTGATGCTGGGAATCTCTGCCGAAAGCATCGTGGTATCCGAAAGAATGATGACATCGGCGGCGAGCTTGGCTTTGTGTTGGGTCAAAAACTCGGGTAGGCTATCCGATCCCACCTCCTCTTCGCCTTCTACCATAAACTTGACGTTGCAAGGCAGACCGCCGTTTTGTTGCAAGACCTCCAAAGCCTTGAACTGGGCCCAAAACTGCCCCTTGTTGTCGTCGGCACCACGGGCGTAGAGGTATCCATCCCTGACTTCGGGATCAAACGGGTCGCTCTTCCAAAGCTCGAGGGGTTCGGGTGGCTGTACGTCGTAGTGTCCATAGACCAACACCGTAGGTGCTTCGGGATCAATGATTTTTTCGGCATAGACCACAGGAAATCCTTTCGTAGGGCATATCTCGGCTTTGTCCATTCCAATCTCGCGGAAGGCTTTTTGGAGATACTCGGCCGTGCGTAGTACGTCCTGGTGATGCTCACTTTTGGCACTGACGGAGGGCTGGCGCAG
>DAISIL010000041.1:16658-29404 GCA_036822015.1 Bernardetiaceae bacterium
TCTTTGAGTAGGTCGATGCGTTGTATATCCGTCTGAAAATAAGCGCGTTTGGGCGCATCTTCGTAGATAAAGTCAAGGGTAGCTTCGCCGCTAAACGGGAGGAGTTGCCGGCTGCCGGACAGGGGACGAAAGTCGCTGTACGTAACTTGCATGTTCTGCTGGGCCAGGGTGTCTTGTACGGTCAGTCGGGTGAGTTTGAGGGTACGCCGACTAATCAAACTTTCGATCAAGAAAGAAGCCACTTTTTGATTGACCAAAAACGATTCTTCGCCCTTGAGGGGTTTGTCGAAGCCGCCCTCCAGCGGCAGGGTGTTGCCGAGCAGGATGGCTTGGATCATCTGGAAGTCAAGGTCGAAGTTGATCCGCTCTCCGAGACCTTTCATGTCGTAGGCCATAAAGTCGTTGTGGAGACGATCAATGACAAAAGCCGAGTCGGTACGGATCAAGGCGCGTAGGGCTTCGATGCCCAGGACGGGGCGCAAGGACATCCAGATCAGGCTATCTTTGGCCATCCTGATAATGACCGAAGAGCTAAGCCGCTGTTTGTCGTCCTGGTAGGTGAGCTTTCCTCGGGCCTCCAAAAACTGGAAGTCCACGTTTTGCACCCCCAGCTCATCCATGAGCGGGCGTGTGGTTACGCTCGGCGTTTTTTTGCAACTCATCAAGAAGAGCATTGCCAGGCAAAGCCCTCCAAACCAGGGAGATATTTTCATAGCAAACAAAGATACACAAAAAAATGCACAAAAAAACCTTGCCCGCAAGGCAGGCAAGGATAAGAACGCATCAGCGGATGGGCAGGTTTATTTGGCCCACTTGATCGTGCAACCCACAGCGGGTACTTCTTTGGGATTGACAACTTTACCCTTCAAGAGGCTATTGACGGCATCCTTTACGTAGTGCTTATCGGCTTTGGCGGCATCGCGGGGGCTGTTGTCGAGTGTGCCAATGAAGGCTACCTGGCTACCTTTGCCGGACTTCTGGACGATATAAACATGGGGGGTCTTTTGGGCCCCAAAGGCTTCGGCTACTTTTTGGTCGTCGTCGGCTAGGTAGGGGAAGGGGTATCCCTTGACCTCGGCTACTTTTTGCATGGCTTCAAAGGAATCGTCATCGACGGTTTTGGTGTTGGGGTTGATCGCGATGACGGGGTATCCGAGGGGGCGCAGTTCTTTGTCGAGTTCGATGATGCGGCTTTCGTAGGCCTTGGCAAAGGGGCAGTGGTTGCAGGTGAAGATCACGATGGCTCCTTTGTGGTCTTTGAGGTAGGCATTGAAGTCGATCATCTGCCCGTCCACATTTTTGAGGGTGAAATTATCAACATTACTGCCGACTTTGTAGCCCGTTTGAGCAAAAGTGGCCGCCGTGAAGCCGAGGGCAAAGAAAAGGGCGAGAACAAAAGAAAATTTGCGTGTTTGCATAGGATGATAGAAAAGTTAAGGGTGAATGATTGGTTGAAGAATGTTTTCCAAATCTGATTCGGAGAGTTCCTGGGCATAAAACGAACGGATACCTTTTTTGTTATTGACCACGAGGGTCGCGGGTATGTTGCCCTGCCAGTCGGGTTGGATGGCGGGCATCCATTGGGCAGCATCGCTTTCGTCGAGCAGGACTACCTTTGCCTGGATGCCTTTGCGCTCCACAAAGGGAATGACCCGCTTTTCTAAGTTATCTGCAAAATCCAGCGAAACAAAGATCACCGATACGCCTTCGGATGTGTAGCGGTTGTGGATGGCTTCAAAGTGTGGCATCTCGGCTACGCAAGGGCGACACCAGGTGGCCCAAAAATTGATGATCCGTGTTTGGTCATCAGGGGTTTCGATAAGGTCTTGGAGTTGTTTGAGGTTGATTTTTTCTACGGAGGCAGCAGGGCTTTGTGCCAGGCTGTTTACCCCGAGCATGATGAATATCCCTAACAAAACAAACAAACGCATCGGCATATCGTATCTGGATTTAATTGATCTGATCTTCTAAACGCAAAAAAAGTACATTCATTGGTTGATCGGCTTGTATTTAACCGGTTCTTAACAGCGTTTTAGGGCTTCTTAAAGTATTTGTGTTTGTTTAGGAGCATAAAATCCATACATTTGTTTAGCATGAGCAAATTAAAGAAACAAAAAGCAGCATCCATCGAAAACATCCGAGAGGCTTTTGCTTCGGTGCGAGGAAATCTCTTGCGCACCATCCTGACGGTGATGATTATTGCTGTCGGGATTATGTCCTTGGTGGGCATCCTGACGGCGATTGATAGCATTGAGTACGCGCTCGTGTCGGGTTTGAGCGACCTGGGAGCCAGTAGCTTCGATGTCCGCAGCAAAAACAACAACCAGCGCGGGCGACGCGGCGGTATCAGCGAGAAGGCCGCTGATCCCATCAAGTACCGCGAGGTCAAGGCGTTCAAGGATCGCTACACGGGATCGCAGCGGGTGGCCATGTACACCTACGTCAGTCAGTCGGCGGAGGTAAAAGCCGGTGGCAAAAAGACCAACCCCAACAGCACCATCATCGGTGCCGATGATTTTTATATCCCCAACAAGGGTTTGAGCCTGCAAGCGGGCCGCAACTTTTCGCCGATTGAGTTGCAGTATGGCTCGCCGGTGGCCATTTTGGGGCAGGAGATTGTCAGCCAGCTCTTCGAGAAGACCTCTCCACTGGAGCAGTCGGTGAGCATTAACGGTGTGCGCTACCGCGTGATTGGTGTCCTGGAGAAGAAAGGCGGACTGGGCGGCAACCGAGGGAGTGATCGAAGTGTCTTGCTACCCCTGGTTAGTGCCAACACTTTGGGCAGTGATCGGGAGTTGCGCTACGAGCTGACGGTGAGTGTAGAAAACCCAGCCCAGATACAAGAGGCGATGGGCGAAGCCACAGGACTGATGCGGCTGATCCGTCGGGATGCTTTGGGCAAGCCCGAGTCCTTTGAGGTATCGCGGAGTGAATCCCTGGCCCAGTCGCTTTCGGAGGCTACGGGGCAGCTTCAAATTGGCGGACTGGGTATCGGACTGATAACGCTTTTTGGGGCTTCGATTGGGCTAATGAACATCATGTTGGTTTCGGTAACGGAGCGCACCCGCGAGATCGGTATTCGGAAGTCTTTGGGGGCAACACCGGGCTTGATTCGGCAGCAGTTTTTGGTAGAAGCGATTATGATTTGCCAGATTGGGGGTGTAATCGGCATTATTTTTGGCATTTTGATTGGCAATCTGGTCGCGGGCTTTGTGGCCTCGGGTGGGGGCTTCGTGATGCCCTGGCTGTGGATTGGACTAGGGGTATTTTTGTGTGTGGCGGTGGGCATTTTGTCGGGTATCTATCCGGCCATGAAAGCAGCCCGCCTTGATCCCATCGAAGCCTTGCGTTATGAGTGAGCCAGTATGGATTCTTTTGTTCTACATCAACTAAATCA
Organism: Bernardetiaceae bacterium; assembly: GCA_036822015.1. Lineage (GTDB taxonomy): Bacteria > Bacteroidota > Bacteroidia > Cytophagales > Bernardetiaceae > DAISIL01. The sequence goes on from DAISIL010000041.1 coordinate 20,056, forward strand.
ACAACAGCCATGAAAAAGCCGTGGATTTTATTACTTGGGTTTTTGGGTTGGGCTAGCACCGTAGCCATGGCACAACAAAACCTCAAATCGTTTAAGGGAACTGCCTGGTACGTCTCCGAGATCATCACCTATCAAGCCAACAAAGATGCCGAAGAGAAAAAGCTACCCCCCGAAAAGAACACCGTCTCGTTTACGAACGAAAACCGCTATACCCTTAACTTTCCCGATGTGTCGGGGATGAAAGCCGCTGGTTTTTTTGTGGAAGAAAACTCAACCGTCGTCTTGAGCGACTTAGAGGGAAAGATGTATTCCTATGTTTTTCAGATCAATAAGCGAACAGAAGACGAGGTCATTGCCGTTTATCTGCCCTTTCGTCCCTCACCCCAAAAGATCATCCTGATCTTTAAGCGTTCGATTCCGCAGGTAGCCGAAACCAAAAGCCCCACCGCCGCAACGGCCGACTTTAGCGGCATCTGGAAAAGCCAAGCCGACATCTACGGATTGCGCCTCAAGATTGAGCAAATCGGCACTGTCTTGCACGGCGTACACGATGCCAAAGGGACGGACATCAACCGTTACAGTGTCATCGGTGAAGTCAAGGACGGAAAAGCCATCGTCGAACTCCGCAGCCAGGTATCTCACGATCAGATAGGCAAAGCCGAGATCACCAAAAATGCCGATGGCTCCCTGGCCTGGAAGGTCTTAGAGGGACCCAATGCTGCCTTCTTGCGCAGCCGCACCATCGACGGGGCCAAGCTCACCCGCTACGAGGATTACAACAACTAGCACGAAATGTCTCACCAGCCCATGACCTCCCTCTTGACTTGAACAGCCTCCCTGCACATATCCCCACGCCCAGTCTTTACCGGTGTAGTCTGTTTATCTGGCTTTGGGGATGGCTCCTGGCAGGAGCAGTGATGGGACAAGAATCAGGGACACCAGCGGTCATTGAAATTTTTGTTACATCAGAGAACCGCCTGCCCATCCGAGAGCATATTTGGCTCCTCCCCGACCCCAAAGGCGACTACACCCTGGGCGAACTCACCAGCCCCAGTGCTGATCTTCCCTGGCAGCTCCTCGGGGGCGTACCCAACCTGGACTTCAAGGATGCCCAGGCCTACTGGCTGCGCCTACAACTCGATATACCCATGCGCCAAAATTGGTATATGGGATTGGAGTTGCCGCTCATAGATCGGATAGACCTCTATCGTCCCTTTTCGGAGGGCGGCCATGAGCAGGTTTCGGCTGGTTATGGTTTGCCTTTCTCCGTTCGCGAGGTGCCGCATCACCTGTTCTTTTTTGAGTTGCGTCAATCAGGGACGTATTACCTGCGGGTGCAGTCGCGGGCCCGTGCCTTAGTGCCACTTTTTGCGATGGATGCCTATAACTTTAAGCATTTTGCCCTTTGGGAAAACTTCGTGCAAGGGGCATTTTATGGCTTTTTGGGCTTGATGTTCTTTATTGCCTTTTTCCTCTATTTCAGTTCGGGCAGGCGGTCGTTGTATCTTTTTTATGCGTTGTTTATTGTGGGTAACCTACTCGTTCAGGGATACATCAGCGGTTTTGCTCATGCGTATTTGTTTCCTGAAAGCCCCGAGTGGTACAACACCTTTAATTTGGCGATGGTCTCTTCCCTGACCTCCTTTTTTCATCTTTGGTTCGGGATTTATTTTCTGGGCAAAAAACTGCTGTTGCGCCTGCCACGGGTACGTTATCTGCTCGGGGTGGTGATGGCATTGCTCCTGGCAGTACAGCTATTGAGTTGGACACCCTGGAGGGGGCTGGCCTATGAGCTAATGAGCGTGGCTTCGTTTACGTCTAACTTATCTCTGCTTGGACTCTCTATCTGGATGATCCGGCGGCGATATAGTGCGCAACTTTTGGTTTTTCTGCTGGGGCATAGCATTTTTGTTGTAGGCTACACCTTTGTTTTTGCGGTGTATTTGGAGCTAGTGGCTTATTTCAGTTTCGTAACGTACATCTCGGAGTTGAGTTCGATCGGTGAAGTGATCTGCTTTACGCTGGCCTTGATGATGCAGATGGCACAGTTTAGGAAAGAAAAGCAAATCGCTCAAAGCCGCCTGCTCTCCATGACCCGCAACCAAAGCCAACGCCTCGAAGACCGCGTCCGAGAGCGCACAGAGGAACTCCGCCAACGCAACGAAGAGATGCTCGCCCAAAACGAAGAGTTGCGCCAGCAGCAAGAAGAAATGCTCGCCCAGCGCGACCTAATCGAAGAACAAAAACAATCGCTCGAAGCGCGTAACGTACAGATCACGGATAGCATACGCTACGCCCGCTCGATCCAATATGCCCTACTCCCCAACCAAAACCGCCTCCAGACAGCCATCACGGATCACTTTGTCATTTATCGCCCTCGCGATATGGTTTCGGGTGATTTTTATTGGCTCTATGACAAGCACCCCGATTACTACTTCCTGGCCGTCATTGATTGTACGGGACATGGAGTGCCGGGGGCTTTTATGTCCGTGATGGCCAACGAAGCCCTCAACTACATCTTGCTCCTGGAGCAACTCTCCGATCCTGCCCTGATCCTCGAAAAACTCGATGCCGTCATCACCGAAAACCTCCTCGAAAAGCAGAACAGCCAAGACGACGGCATGGTACTCAACCTCCTACGCCTGCCCAAAGATACCTCCCGCGACGCAACCCTTGTTATGGCCGCTGCCTGGCAAGATGCTTACCATTGGGACGGACACGAGTTGCACGTTCTGGCACCCACACGAAGAGGCATCGGCAGTGGAGGTGGGCATCGGCAGCGGGCTGTCCCCTTTGAAAACATCCAGTTGCGTATCCAGCCAGGACAAACCCTTTACTTGTCCACCGACGGACTGAAAGACCAGCACGACCGCCTCGGAAACAAGCTCGGCAAACGCCGCTTTCAGGCTCTCCTGGAGGAGGCTGCTACTTTGCCCTTCGCCGAGCAGCATCGCTTCATAGAGTATGCCTTAGAGCGGCACCAGGGCAGCACCAAGCAGCGCGATGATATTACCCTGATCGGATTGCTTTTTTGAGTTGATTAAAATTGTTAAAATTTTGATGCCCTTTTTTGATGGGTCATTTTTATCCTTACTTTTAACCAAACTACATTAAACCAAACAAACTAAACGCACGCTACAAAATGGATCAAGACAAAAAGTTGATCGCGCTCATCACGGGAGCCACCGGAGGCCTCGGTACGGCCATGTGTAAGAAACTCATTGAGGATGGCTTTCGGGTCGTGGCCAACTACCGCAGCCCCGATAAGGCCGAAGCCTGGCAGAAAGAGATGGAAGCCGAGGGATACAAAATTGCCATGGCTCAGGCTGATGTCTGCGACTTTGACCAGGTAGGCGACATGATGGCAAAGATCAAGCAAGACCTCGGCACAATAGACGTTTTGGTCAATAACGCGGGCATTACCCGAGATGGGCAGTTTCGGCGGATGACGGCCAACGACTGGAACGATGTCATCTCGACCAACCTCACCAGTGCCTTTAATTGTACCCGCCACGTGATCGAACCCATGATCGATCAGAACTTTGGGCGCATCATCAACATTTCGTCCGTCAATGGGCAACGGGCGCAGTTTGGGCAAGTCAATTACGCCGCAGCTAAGGCGGGTTTGCATGGCTTCACCAAAACGCTAGCCATTGAGGTTGCCCGCAAAGGCGTTACCGTCAATACGATCTCGCCGGGCTACATTGCTACGGATATGGTGATGGCTGTCCCGGAGGAGGTGCGCGATAAGATCGTCTCCCAGATTCCCGTCGGGCGACTTGGCGGCACCGAAGAGGTAGCTTATTTGGTGTCTTTCCTGGCCTCGCGCAAGTCGGGCTTCATCACGGGAGCCAACTACGCCATCAACGGAGGGCAGCACGTTTACTAATCACGAAGCAACTAGCGATGCAGCAACGGCTTGCTTACGGTCTTTCGGTACTTTTTCACCCGGGCTTGATACCCACTTTTGCTTTTTGGCTCTTGCTGTATCGCTTTGATCCATTGGTAGTTGTCGGGGATCAAGCGCGTGTACCGCTGCTGCTGTTGGTGTTTTTTGGTACTTTTTTGGTGCCAATGCTGATGGTCTATGTCTTGAAGCGGGGCGGGCAGGTGTCGTCTTTGAGCCTGGAGGAGCAGTCGGAGCGGCCCTTGCCCTTCTTGATTACGGCGGTGTTTTATGCCTTCTTTACGTTTTTGTTTTTTGAGCGCACTTACTTCGATCAGTTGTTGGCTTTTATCCTGGCCGGAATCACGGTTTCGGTGCTGTTGGCGGCGTTCATCACACGGATTTACAAGATCAGTATGCACAGCTTAGGGCTGGGTGGTCTGGTGGGCGCGCTGTTTGCTTTGCAGCTGCGGTACGGACACTGGATTGGCTTTCAGGAGGGGCTGCTCTTTGGGCTGGTGGCTTCGGGGCTGGTAATGACAGCTCGGCTGTACATGCAGGCGCACACGCCCGGGCAGGTCTGGCTAGGCTGGACGCTAAGTGCGCTCATCAACTTCGGGACGATGCAGGTGTATTTTGCGCTGGTGGATTAGGCGCACTGCACCAGGGACAGTCTTTTTGCCGAAACCGCCAGGGCAGCAGGGCATCCGGCCCCGCATAGTCGATCCCCACGCGGGGGCCGGCCAGCAGATCGGGTGTGGGTGTGGGTATGGGCGGCTCACTGATCCAGAGGCTCGGACTTTGGAGGGCTTTCGTGTTGAGGTCGCGGGTGATACCCAGGGCCTGTGTCAGTCGCCCGGGGCCTGCCGTGAGGGTGGGCTTTACCTTCGTGTGTTTGCGCCTTTGGCACATCAAGGGCAGCCCTACGGTAGGCGCGATGGCCCGCACCAGGACGGCATCGGCTTTGCCGCTTTGGTTGGTAACGATATTGAACAACTCATGGATGCCGTAGCAGAGATAAACGTAAGCATGTCCGCCGGGGCCAAACATGACCTGGGTGCGCTTCGTGAATCGGTTTTGGTGGGCATGACAGGCGCGGTCGTTTTGGTGGGCGTAGGCTTCGGTCTCGCCAATGATGCCGGCCGTGAGTTGCCCCTCCCGAGATGTCCAAAGCCACTTTCCGATCAAGTCCTGGGCGATCTGGACAACATCCGGACGTAGATAAAAAATCTCGGGCAGGGGAGGGTGTTCGGTAAAAGCATCCATCAAAAGAACGGGTCAAGGGCGGTTATCAAGTGTGGAGGAGGTTTGCAGGGACGGCCCGTGTCCTTTCGTAGGAAGCACAGGATGCTCTCGCCTCGGTGCGCCTCCTGACCGGCTTCATTGAAAAATACGTAACAAAACCGAATCCTGGCCCCGGGTAGCTCGGGGATATGCGTCTGGATCGTGATCTGTTCGTCGTAGTGCAGTGGTAAAAGGTACTTGGAGTGATTTTCCAGGACGGGCATCCAAAAACCGTCCCGCTCCAAATCCCGATAAGGCAAACCCAGGCTGCGCAAGGCCTCTACACGAGCTACCTCGTAGTAGGACAAATAGACACCGTAATAAACAAAACCCATCGGATCGGTTTCACCGTAACGGGGACGTAGTTGGTGCTGATGAACGAACACAAGCCATAGGAGAAGGTGAATAAGGCTACAAAAATAACACAAAAAAATGTAAACTTGCCCATCATAAGCCTTTTGCTTGTCCTTTCCTTTGTGGAATGTTATTTTTGTGAAATGATTTGATGATACGTGATCTCTCTCCTGCGCCCATGAAATACTCCCATTACTTACTCTTGGCTATCTGTATTCTATCACTCGATCAGGCAACAAAACTGCTCGTGTATCATGAAATGTTTCGGGGAGAAGAGATTCAGTTACTGGGCGATTGGCTCAAGATTCACTATACCGTCAATCCTGGGGTGGCTTTTGGGGTAAGCCCGGATACGCCCTGGGGAAAAATCGGACTGACCATTTTCCGTACCCTGGCCGTGCTGCTATTGGGTGCTTATCTGGCTTACTCGTATGCCCAGCGGATGCCCAAAGGCTACTTGCTCTCCATTACGATGATCTTCTCGGGGGCTTGTGGCAACGTCATTGACAGCATCTTTTACGGGACTTTCTTACCCAACAACGCGGTGCGCTACCCGGGCTTTTTGCCGGACGAGATTCCGTTTTATCCCTGGTTTCAGGGGCAGGTGATTGATATGGTCTATTTTGATCTGGCGCGTGGGGTTTTTCCCGAAGCCTTACCGCTGGTGGGTGGGCGAGCCTATGCCTTCTGGCCCATATTCAATGTTGCCGATGCCTCTATTTTTGTGGGCGTAACGATTTTGCTGCTTTTCCACCGCAAATTTTTTCCGAAAGAACAAAGCACGGCCGCCCATGCGCCTTCGCCTACCGCTGATCGTTAGCCTTTTGTGGCTAACTGCTTGTCAAGAGTCGCCGCAGGAGGAGCAGGCCGAAGCGGTTTTTACTTACGCCGAGGCAAGCCTCGTGCGGAGCCTCGACCCCATGCGTGCCGAGACTCGGGGGGAGCGTTGGTTGGCTGCCCAGCTCTTCAACACTGCCTTTGAGGTCGGGGAAGACCTCAACCTTTATCCGGCTTTGGTGGAGCGGTATGGATGGGCAAGCGATGGCCGTGCCTGTACCCTTACGGTGCGGGAGCAAGTGCCTTTTCACGCGCCCTTGACGCGCTATGTACGGGCTTCGGATGTCGTGTTTAGCTGGCGAAGGGCTTTGGCAGCTCGATCCGACCTCCCCCTGGGGCGTTGGCTGGAGGCATCCTCCATTACGGCCCTGGATCATCGCCGCTTATTACTCCAACTAGATGCACCCTTTGCAGACCTCCTCTGGCTCTTGAGCGATGTGCGGCTGTCGGTGGTCTTGCCCGAAGCCGTGAGCGAAAAAGGCAGCCGTTTTGGGGTGGCTCCCATCGGGACGGGGCCTTTTTATCTTGTGCATTGGTACAAAGACCACAGTGCGCGGCTATCAAAGCATCCCGCTTATTTCCGTCAAAACTTTCGGGGGTATCCCCTGCCTTATCTCGACGGCGTGTATGTCTCGTTTTTGGATGATCCCTCGGAGATACAAGCGCGTTTTGCGGACAACCAACTTGATCTTTGTTGGGATGTCTTACCCGATAGTAGCCTGGCGACTTATGCCTTCACGCACGACCTACTGGCAGGTTATTTTTTGTGGTTACCCACGGACTCGCCTCGCGTCTTTGTCCCGCGTCAGCACCTGGCCCAAAAGACCGGCAAGCCTGTCCTTTTGCGGGCCTATCCTGGTTTTTTACCCCAAAACCAACAACAGACACCCCTCCGTACCGCCTATGATGCTGCCGTTTATGCCCCGGATAGCCTGCGCCTTTACGCCACAGCACAAGCCGCGTCCATCGCTGATACGATCTGTCGATACGCTTCCTGGATACGCGCCCAGGATAGCTCCACCGCTGATGCCCAGGTTCGTTACCGCCAAATTCCGTTTCCCAGGCAAGTCTTTTGGGACAACGCCGACACAACCGGACGCTGGATACCGCTCCTGCTCGAGCGCAAAAAAGGGCTGGTGCATCCCCGAGTACGCGGATTACACCTTGACGCTACCGAAACCCTACGCCTCGAGCAGGTAGAACTCACCCACTAAGGGATAAACTGAAAAGAGGCGCAGCTATGAGAAATACCGTCGATGCGGATGTTATAGATAATCTGCTGCTGCTCAATGTTGTTGGGGTCGTTGGGATAGAAAAATATCCCGTGCTGTTGGGCGCGATCTTCGTCGTTGGGGAAGATAGGCTCGCCGTTGTAGTTACTGCCGTTCAGGATCGAAAAAACGGCACCATCGCTGGCCTCCTCCACAAAAGTCGCCTGAAACGAAAGCCCATTATCCTGGCGCATCCGTACTTGCGTATCACTTACCCGATCCACCTCAACACGCACGGTATCTATCAACCTAAAATCTTCATTACCAAAGCGTACTACATACGAGTACTCGACCAGATAAGTCCCCTGAATGACTTGGGAATAGTTGGGCAGAGGCGCGGGTTCTTCTCCGTCGTCGGCGCAGGCAGTCAAGGCAAAGGCCAACAAGGAGAGCCAAAGCCAATGGATTTGTTTTTGTTTGTTGATTGTTTTCATTTCGGAAGGATTGATTGTTTTGTTTGTATTGAAGACGTGCAATATCTGTTTTTCGTTGTCATTGGCCAAGCAAATCATTTTTTTGTGGTGTTTTTCCGGCAACGACGATGATAATTTCTCCTTTGATGCTCGCTTTTTGGGCAAAATAGTCGTGGATTTCTTGGAGCGTGCCGCGTTGGGTTTCCTCAAATAACTTTGTGAGTTCGCGGGCGACGGCGGCGGGTCGTTCGGGGCCCAGATGTTCGATCAGTTGCAGGAGCGTTTTGAGGAGGCGATGCGGCGACTCGTACAAAATGAACGTATGCGTGAGGGCAGCCAGTGCCTGAAGTTGGGTTTGGCGGCCCTTTTTGTGGGGCAAAAATCCCCAAAAAGTAAAGCGATCTGTGGGTAGCCCCGATTGCACCAGTGCCGGCACAAAGGCCGTCGGGCCGGGCAGACAAGCAACGGCTATGCCCGCCTCCACGCAGCGGCGCACCAACAAAAAACCTGGATCGGAGATCGCTGGCGTTCCGGCATCGCTGACCAGGGCAAAGTGTTTGCCCGCCTGGAGGTCGGAGAGGAGTGCCTCCAGGCGTTGGTGTTCGTTATGGATGTGGTAGCTTTGGAGGGGTTGGCTGATCTGGTAATGTTTGAGAAGTTGTCCGGTGGTGCGGGTGTCTTCGGCCAGGATCAGATCAACTTGTGCCAGGACTTCGAGGGCGCGTTGGGTGATGTCGGCGCGATTGCCGATGGGTGTCGGGATGAGGGTCAGTTGTCCGTCCATGGGATCAGAAGAACTTTTGGGCGATGCGTTGTAGGACGGCTTTGGCATCGGGGTAGCCGCGCCGGCCCATCATCAAGTCGGTAAAATTTTCGGCTAGGCGTTGCCCTTGTTGCTCAAAAAGCCAGTTGCGCCACTTGGGTTTTTGGTACATGACCCATGCGAGCTTGCGTCCTTTGTTGAGGCTGGGGAGGAGTTTTTGTTCGAGTTGTTGGTGATACAAGGCTTCGGCTTGGGTGCTTTCTCCTTCGGCAGCCAGGATGGCTTCCACGGCCCAGCGGCCGCTCAGGAGGGCGTTGGAGATGCCCTCGGCCGTGATGGGATCGGCTAAGCCGGCAGCATCCCCGACCAAGAACACCCCCTGTCGGGCAAAGCCATCGGTGCGGGGCGAAACCGGAATCTGGGCCGCATGGCGGGCTACCTCTCGGGGCGAACGGATGCCGAGCCAGTCCATGTACTCGGCCGTGCGTTGGTGTAGGTTTTCCTTTTGGGTCTTGCGCGTCCCCATGAACATCCCCAAACC
>DAISIL010000042.1:0-29263 GCA_036822015.1 Bernardetiaceae bacterium
GGGGACACCAAGACCCCCGTAGCCTACACGTGATGACCGAACTCCAACGCCGCGTTTATGCCGACCGAGCGCGGTTTTTGGGAGATGCTGATTTTTTTCCCGTTCCGGTAGATAGCCTGCTCCGGCCCGAGTACATGCGCTGGCGATTCCAGGATATTTCCCTCACCGAAAAAACACCCTCCGAGCGCATCCATAGCGGAACCGTAACGCGCATCGAAAGCCACGAAACGACCCATTACTCCATCGTGGATGCCGAAGGCAACGCCGTCTCCATCACGACGACGCTCAACGGGAACTTCGGTTGTAAGGTGTGGGTACCCGAGGCGGGCTTTTTTCTCAACAACCAGATGGACGATTTTAGCATCAAGCCCGGCACACCCAACCAGTTTGGGCTAGTGGGCGGGGCCGCCAATGCCATCCTCCCCGGCAAGCGGATGTTGAGCAGCATGACCCCAACGATTGTCGAACGCCAGGGCGACTTGTGGCTGGTATTGGGTAGCCCGGGCGGCTCCACGATCATCACGACGGTGTATCAAGTCATCCTCAACCTCTATGAGTTTGGTTTATCGCCCGCCGATGCTGTACGGGCCAAGCGCGTACATTCACAATGGCTCCCCGACGAGGTTTATCTGGAAGCCCGTGCTTTGGATAGTGCATCGACGGCGGGACTGGCTGCCTACGGGCATCACCTCAAGACCTGGGAAGCCATTGGCCGCGTCGCACTGGTAGTCCGGCAACCAGACGGCATCTTGCTGGGCATCCCCGATAGTACCCGAGGCGATGATACAGCGGCGTATGCGCGCTAAGCCATCTCGTAGTTGAGTTGGAGGGCATCCAGACGCTGGAGGAGTTGTGGCGTAGGGCGTATTTTGTAGCTCGAGACCAGGGGGGGGAGGCGACGTTGCTGGGCATCCTGAATGCTGACCTCGAGGCGGCAGTCGCCGATGTAGGTTTGGATCAGTTCTTCCAGAAGGCTAATGATTTCCTCCGAAATTTGCTCGGCCGAGAGGGAGAGTTTGAGCCGAGAGACATCTTTGGTCTTCAGGTCAGCCAGGAGTTGAACTTCGTTGGGACGAATCTGCCACTGCCCAGGGCTGTTGTAGCGTTCTTCTACCTTGCCCGTAACGAGGACAAACTCACCCGTTTGGAGGAGGTGATTGTTTTTGAGATAATCTTGACCAAAAAACGCTAGCTCTTCACTGCCCTTGTAGTCTTCGATGGTAACGATGGCAAATTTTGTTCCCTTCTTGCTCATCCGGTGCTGGGCATCCGTGATGATACCGGCGATGGTGAGGGTTTTGTTCTTGCGTTCTTGCCAGTTGGAGAGGTCTGCGTTGGTTTGTTGGGAGATCAAGAGGCGGTACTGGTCGAGGGGATGCCCAGAAATGAAGAAGCCCACGACTTCTTTTTCCTTGTTGAGCTTGACAACTTCGGGCCAGGGAGGGCAGCTTTCGAGCTTGGGGCGCGGCTCATCTAGCCCCGATCCACCACCGAAGATAGAGACCTGTGCCGAGTCTTTTTCTTGTTGGCGTTTGGCACCATATTTCAAGACCAACTCAAAATTGTGTAAGTCCGATCCCTGGGGCTTGTGGAAGTACTGCGCCCGATGCACCGTCCCGCAGTTATCGAAAGCCCCCGAAAGGATCAGACTTTCAAAGGTTTTCTTATTGACGGTGCGTAGGTTGATGCGTTCGACGAAGTCAAAGACATCGGCAAAATATCCGTTTTGTTGGCGTTCGTCGATGATGGCCTGTACGGCGGCCTCGCCGGCTCCCTTGATGGCACCCAAGCCAAAGCGGATTTCCTTTTTTTTGTTGGCCCGAAAAGTCGTCATGCTTTCGTTGATGTCCGGGCCCAGGACGGGTACATTGAGGGCTTTGCATTCCTCAATGAAGAAGGTGATCTTCGAGAGATCGTTCATGTTGTGGGTCAGGACGGATGCCATGTACTCGGCCGTGTAGTGGGCTTTGAGGTACATGGTATGGAAGGCAATGACGGAGTAGCAGGTTGAGTGTGATTTATTGAAAGCATAGGCAGCAAAGGCTTCCCAGTCTGTCCAGACTTTTTCTACTTTTTTCAAATCATAACCATTTTTTTGGCAGCCTTCCATGAACTTGGGCTTGAGCTGGTCGATGATTTCCTTTTTCTTTTTGCCCATGCCTTTGCGGAGTGCATCGGCTTCTCCCTTCGTAAATCCGGCGAGTTTTTGGGAGAGGAGCATGACCTGTTCTTGATAGACGGTGATGCCGTAGGTGTTGGAGAGGTACTCCGACATATCGTCGATGTCGTAAGTGATCGCCTCCCGTCCGTGCTTGCGGGCGATGAAGTTGGGGATGTACTCGAGGGGGCCCGGGCGGTAGAGGGCGTTCATCGCGATCAGGTCTTCAAACTTATCGGGCTTGAGGGCGCGGAGGTGTTTTTGCATCCCTGGGGATTCAAATTGAAACGTGCCGTTGGTGAGTCCCTTTTGGTAAAACTCGTAGGTCTTGGGGTCGTCGAGGGGGATGTCGTCTTCGTTGATCTCTGCGCCGTGGTTTTCCCGGATCATCGTGATGGCATCCTTGATGATGGTCAGTGTTTTGAGACCTAAGAAGTCCATCTTGAGCATACCGGCATCTTCTACGACGCTGTTGTCGAACTGCGTAACGAGCAGATCTGCGTCTTTGGCTGTCGCTACGGGTACGTGCTGGCGGATGTCGGAGGGCGTAATGATGACCCCGCAGGCGTGAATGCCCGTATTGCGGAGCGATCCCTCGAGGACGCGGGCTTTGTTGATCGTTTCGGCTTCGAGGTCTGTGCCTTCGGCGATTTCGAGGAGACGTTGGGCTTGCGGGACTTGATCGCTTTTGAGCTTCTGGGCGAGGTCTTTTTTGTCCATCCCGAAGAGCTTGTTGAGCTTTAAGGTATCGGGGACGAGCTTAGCCAGGCGGTCGGAGTCGCTCAAAGGCAAATCCAAGACCCGAGCCGTATCTCGGATGGACGACTTGGCGGCCATGGTTCCGTAGGTGATGATCTGGGCTACCTGGTTGTAGCCGTACTTTTGAACCACCCATTGGATGATTTGATCCCGGCCGCGGTCATCGAAATCAATGTCAATATCGGGCAGGGAGATGCGGTCGGGGTTCAGGAAACGTTCAAAGAGCAAGTCGTACTTGATCGGATCTACGTTCGTGATGCCGGTGCAATAAGCCACCACCGAACCCGCCGCCGATCCGCGTCCTGGCCCGACGGATACGCCCATCTTCCGGGCCTGGGAGGTGAAGTCCTGGACGATCAAAAAGTAACCTGGATAGCCGGTATTTTTGATCGTAGCTAGCTCAAAATCAATGCGTTCTTGTATTTCGGGTGTGATTTCGGGATAGCGTTTTTTGGCGCCTTCGTAGGTCAGGTGTCGGAGATATTCGTTTTCACCCTCAAAGCCTTCGGGAATATCAAACTTGGGCAACAAGACATCGCGCTGGAGCTTGTAGGCTTCGATCTTGTCGGTGATTTCGTTGGTCGTCGCGATGGCTTCGGGCAGATCATAGAAGATGGCGTTCATCTCCTGCCCGGACTTCAAGTAAAACTCGTCGTTGGGGAAACCAAAGCGTTTGCTGCGGCTGCGCCCGCGCAAGAAGAAATCTTTTGGGGTCGATTGTTTTTCGCCTTGCTTGACACATAGGAGGATGTCGTGGGCATCGGCATCTTTGCGCTGGGCGTAATAGACGTTGTTGGTGGCCACATACTTCACCTGGTGTTTGCGGCAAAACTTGAGCAGGGTTTCATTTACGCGGTCTTCTTCGGGGAGGCCGTGGCGTTGGAGTTCGGCGTAAAAGTCTTGTCCAAACTGCGCTTTCCACCACAGGAAAGCCTCCTCGGCGGCTTTTTCGCCGACATTCAGGATCAGGCTCGGGATTTCTCCTTCTAGCCCGCCGGTCAGGGCGATCAGTCCTTCTTTGTACGTCATCAGGAGGGCTTTGTCGATGCGTGCATTGCCGGCATACATGCCCTCGGTGTAAGCCAACGAACTCAACTGGCAGAGGTTGCGGTAGCCGGCTTTGTGCTTCGCGATCAGGACTTGCTGGTGGAGGCGTTCGGGATCGTGTTTGGTAAACTTTTGTTTGTGGCGGTCGGCGGTCAGATAAAACTCACAGCCGACGATGGGCTTGAGGTCGGCTTTGAGGGCTGCCCGTACAAATTGGAACGCGCCGAAGAGGTTGCCCAGGTCGGTCATCGTTACGCTGGTCATGCCCTGGGCTTTGGTGGTCGCGATCAGGTCTGCGATCTGGATCGTGCTTTGCAAGACCGAAAACTGGGTATGGACGTGCAAATGTTGAAAGGGCAGGGAATTTTCTACGGTACGCTGCTTGGCCTTTTCAAAGTTGAATTTTTCTTTTTTGGTTGCCTTGGCGAAGTTAGCGGCTTTGAGTTTGGGGGCTTCGTAGGTGATGCCTTCGGGCGGTGTTTGGTCTTTGGGCGGTACGACGCGCTGGGTGAGTAGCCCAAAAAAGCAGCGGGCCGTAGCGGCTACATCGTAGGCGGCATCGTGGGCATCCTGTACGGGTTCGTTGAAGAGCTTTTGGTGGAGTTCGGTCAGGGTGGGCCATTTGTACTTACCGCCTTTTCCGCCTGGGAGTGCGACAAAATCCGTCGTTTCGGTTTTGGTACAAAACTGTTCGATGTCGTGGAAAGGCGTTTTGGTCTGCTGCCGCAAAAACTCACAGCCGACGATAGCCATATCAAACTCAATGTTGTGGGCGATCAGCCGTTGGGTGCGGGCCAGGTCGTCGTTGAAGCGTTGGAGGACATCCGAGAGCGGCCATCCTTCGGCTAGGGCGCGTTCGGTGGAGATGCCATGAACTTTTTCGGCATTGAACGGGATCGTGAAGCCATCGGGACGGACGATGAGGTTTTGGGCCGAGAGGAGTTTGCCCGTCTTGTCGTGGAGCTGCCAGGCAATCTGTACGAGGCGGGGCCAGTTCTCGAAGTCAGTCAGGGGTGCTTGGTAGTCTTTGGGTAATCCGGTGGTTTCGGTATCGAAGATCAGGTACATAGCCGAGGAAAGACATTGGATAAGCCCGAAAGTAACCAATCAGACGGTAGTAAGCAAGCATTTGTTGCCCTATTTTATCCCCGCCAAAGGTACGGAAAGAGCAAGTAGCTCACGGCGACGATGATAGCATCCAGGGCCAGGAGGGTCAGAATTTCGTCCGTGCTGACGGAGCGGGCCAGCCCGTCGAGGGCGTTGCGGGATACCTTGATGAGCATCAGGAGCATGGGCAGCAAGATGGGAAAACCCAGGATGGCGACAAGCGTTGTGCTGTTTTTGGCTTGTACGGCGATACCCGAAACCATCGTCAGGGCCGCTGCAAAACCTGTCGCCCCCAACACAATCGCCAACAAATACAGCGGTACATCTGCCACGGGATTACCCATCACGAAGCCATAAAACAAAAAACCCACCAGGGCGATCCCCGAGAGCAGCAGCACCTGGTAAGCGATCTTGGAGAGGATCAGCGTCTGGGGGCGCATCAAGACGTAGTAATACCGCAGGCGTTCCTCCCGCTCTTGCAAAAAACTTTTCGCCACCGCGTTTACGCTCGTGAAGAGCAAAATAATCCAAAATAAGACGTTCCAAACCAGCGGGTGTAAACTGCCTTTGTTGGTCTGGAAGCCGAGGTAACACACAAAAATTGTCGTAATCAGGTAAAGCAATATCCCGTTAAGGGCATACTTTTCCCGCCATTCCATCAAAAACTCTTTTCGGAGAAATGCCCACAAACCTTTGTGCATACGAAACTGTCTTGTTAGTATTTGATCCAAAAAAACAAAGATAGCCCTGTTTTTTTGTTTATCTTGGCATTCATGGTCAATCCTTCTTCTTCCCAACGTTGGCGGCTCATCCTGGGCCCCGATCCAGCAGCCCCCGAAAGCACGCCCTCGGATGCAGCGGCTTCATCGGAGGAGACATCGCAGGAAGCCACGCCTGCACTTTCGGAAGACCTCCAACGCATCGACCAGGTGCTGGAGTCCCTCTATGGTTCCCGCAAAGGCAGCGATTATGCCAGTGCGCCCTATGCTGTGCGCTGGCTGGGCGATGTGCGTAAGTATTTTCCCGATGCCGTTGGGCAGATGCTCCAACAGGAGGCCTGGCAACGGTTTTCCTGGAAAGCCCTGCTCCAAACGCCGGAGTTTCTCGAGTCCATGACCCCCAATGTCGCCCTGGTTAGTTTGTTGGTATCGCTCAAACACCTGCTTCCCACCCGCACGAAGGCGACGGCCGAAGCCGTGGTGCGGCGTGTCGTCGAAGACCTCCGCGAGCGTTGGGAGCTACCCCTCCAGCAAGCCTTGAGCGGACGCGCCAGCCGTCGCCCCAAGCCGACGCGCCCCCGAAGCGTCGCCCAAATCGACTGGCACCGCACCATCCGCAAAAACCTCAAATACTACCAACCCGAGTACCGAACGATCATCCCCGAGCAGATCGTTGGTTGGGCGGCCAATGACCGTCGGCATTACCACATCATCCTTTGCGTCGATCAGAGCGGTTCCATGCAGCAGTCCGTCGTTCATGCAGGCATACTGGGGAGCGTCCTGGCAACTTTGCCCAGCCTACGCACCCACTTGATCCTCTTCGATACCGATGTTGTCGATATGACCGACCAGCTCGATGACCCCGTAGGCTTGCTTTTCGGTGTACAGATGGGCGGCGGTACGCACATAGCCAAAGCCCTGCGTTATGCCCAGGATTTGATCGAAGAACCCCACCAAACCTTACTCTTTTTAATTACTGACCTACATGAAGGGGTAAGCCCCCAGCAATTTTTGGAACAAATGGCCTTGCTCCTCGAGCGCAACGTGCTGCCCGTTGTCTTGCTGGCCCTCGATGACAGCGGCGGCCGTCCTGCCCACAACACCCAACTCGCCCATACCCTGACCCGTATGGGCATCAGCGTAGCTGCCTGCACGCCCGATGCTTTTCCGGAACTTTTCCTGGAAAAAATCATGTGCCGATAAACATTGAAAATTTGCAAAATAAAAAATGATCCTTAAATTTGTGCAGGCATAATTTTTTCATCACATGGGCAAAGCAGACAAAAAATATGCAATCAGTTTAAGTTTTCAAGAAATCAGTTTGCCATCCGTCGAAGACATCCTTGTTTTGGGGAAAGCCTCTACCCAGGGCAAAAATGGGCTAGCAAAGACTTTTGAGTACCTCGTCCCGGATACCTTCGTGATGGTCGAAATAGACGACCACCCCAACGTAGAGGCCATCTTCATCAACAAACGCATTCTATCCAAAATCTCTGTCGATCAGGTGCAACGCATCTTAGCCGATAAAGTGTATCCTTTTACTTCTCCCCAGGAAATCCTAAAAGTGGATTTTAAGGTAGTTGTGCATTACGAAACCATCGAAATTGATTAACATGAACATCGCCCCGCTTGTACAATCAGATGTAAAGCGCGTCTCTCCTTATGCCTCGTCAGGATCATTAAGACCTCATCTACTGGTACACACAGCCGTAGCCTTGATGGAGGAAGAGATTTTTGTGGGCGTATTGAGTTTTAAAGACCTGACCATCAAAAATAAAGTACTGGCCATTGACTGCCTGACCCCTAAGCCCAGCATCGACTGCCATACGTCCCTCGAGACGGCTATCGGGCTGATGCAAGAACACCAAAAAGAGGTCTTGCCCGTCCTGGCTGCCAACCGCTTTGTAGGTATCCTCACCAAAACCGTTTTGGTCAGCGCGTTATCCCGACAGGGTATCGACGTGGGTGCAGTCTTCGATCAGATGGGTATATCCCCGAGCGAACAGCCGCCCACGCTACAGGCTTTGACGACCTTCGCCCTCCATCAAAACCAACTCTTGCGCACGGTTGCCCATGACATCCGCAGCCCGCTGGCTCGGGTGAGCGCACTGATCGAACTCTCGGCACTCACCACCGATGCAGCGCAGAAAGAAACCTACTTTCAGTTGATGCAAGAAAACATCAAGCGGACGTTTCTGCTGCTCGATGATCTCTATCAGGTCTCGGGAAGGGGCGATTTGAGTGTACCCATCAAATCCGTATCGCTTCGCCTCTCCGAGGTATTGACCGAACTCACCGCCCATTACCAACTGGATGCCTCCCAAAAAGGTATCCACTTTTTTTGGGATATTGAGGAATGTAACGACACGGTAACCCTGGATAAATTTCAGTTTATCCGCGCCCTCGATAACCTGGTCAGTAATGCCTTCAAGTTTACCCCAGCGGGGAAGCGTGTTTTTTTGCGCCTCTATATGGATCAAGACCAACAACTGACGGTTGCCATACAGGATGAGGGCATCGGGATACCGCCCGATAGCTTGCCCAAATTGTTCATCCCTTTTAGTGGCACCAACCGCGAGGGAACCCACGGAGAACGATCGGTGGGCTTGGGGCTTTCGATCACCAAACAGATACTAGACCAGCTACAAATCAAGATCACGATTGAGAGCCAGGAGGGCAAGGGTACGCAGGTGTATCTCCGCATGGGGGCAGGCACTCCTGCTTACCAAAGGATGGCGTAGCATACGAGGAGACAGACGGAAAAGGTGTTCGGCTGATTATATTTCACTGGCTATTTGTGCAATCGTAGCCACCAAAATGTCTTCCAGATGCAAACGTATGTTTTTCTCTTTTGATGAAATGTCATCTTTGATGGAAATTACATGTGGTTTTATGCCAAGTGGTATGGCTGTGTTGATCTGCTCATTGCCCTTGTATTCCAAAAACGCACCAATAGCCATCACACTGTCCTCATAACCGAAGTGATGTAAAGTAATGCCTAGCTGGTATTTTTTTCCTTCAAAATCAATCCCAAACGTGAAATACGATCTAGGCAGTATCCTATTAAAGTAGTAGTTGTGCTTTTGGGCATAGCTTACGATCTGTTGGTTGTAGTAATGCTGTTTTGTCGAGTCGTCGGGTCTGCCACTTCCAATGTAGAAATAAGCGCTGTTATTCAATTCTGTTTCAAGTTTTTCCTTGTACGCATTGAGAAATTGATGGCAATAATCAAATACTTTTAAGCGGTTTTTGGCAAGCGTTTCTTCGTACTGTTCTTGTTGCTCTTGTTGCTTTTGTAAGATTTTTTGTTTGAAGATGCGGGTTACTTCGCTCAAAGATGTATGGCTTACCTCTTTTATGTTGAGGGCTTCCTCGATGTTGCGTTTTTGTATTTCTGCAAAGTAAGTAACCAATTTTTGAGGCTGTCCCTTATCTGCTTCTTCCAATGCTTGAATGTACTTAGCTTTGGCTTCCTCCCTCAAAACTGTGATCGGGAAAAAGTTATTTTTAATCAAAATCAAACTGGCAATGAGCCTAACCACCCTGCCATTTCCGTCCTGGAATGGGTGTATTGTGGTGAATGCGTGATGTACCCAGGTGGCTACCAGGAGTGGATTTACTTTTTCTTGGGTAAGTTCATCATAAATTTTGATTAGCTGATCCATTTCGGCATTCACTTGTTCAGGCGGGCAGTACAAAACTGTTGTTTCATCTTCTCGGGTGGGGTTGTTTTCACGTTCCTTAAACTTACCTTTGATGAGCAGAATTTCGGCTTTTTTCCCAAATTGGTCTCTACCCTCGGTAGCCTTCTGGTGTCCTGTCGTTAATTGATGTAACTCACAGATAAATCCCTTTGTCAGTGGTCTGTCTTCTTTGACGATATCAAAAATGAAATCAACGGCATTCAAATGGTCTTGTAAGTGATTAAATAGCGTTTGCTTGGGTAGGTTGGTATCTCCATGGCTTACAAAGGCGGATACAAAACCTTCCTTGATGAGTGTTTCTGTAACGCCTTTATCAATGTCATACATTTGTTCAATAATACCTGTTTCGATGGCGTGCCGTCTTTTGAGTCGGTTGAGAAACGCTTCGTATTCCTTTGAGTTGGCTTGCAAAACCTCCCTACGCGCCAACCAGGACGGGGCAATATCATCCAATAAGGAGGTATCGCAGTTCCTCCAGCTATCAGAAAACGAAATATGATTCCACAGTCTATGTACTGCCATTTTAGTAGCTTTTTTAGTTCGCAAATATAAAGATACAAAAAAAGCAAGTCTCAAAAATGAGACTTGCTTTTGCGCCCTCAGATGGAGAATCGCGCACCGGCGTAGAGCATCCGTCCCATGATGGGCGCGTAGATCAGTCCGGCTTCAAAGCGCGCCCCGAAGGGATCCTGGGCATCCAGGACGGGGGTAGGCTGGTGGTAGTTGAGTAGGTTTTCACCTCCCAAATAGACATCCCATCGGTCGTCGAAGCGTCGGGTGATCTGCCCGTTGAAGAGTGAGTAGGCTGGAGACCAGGCCGGGAGCCGCCCGTAGGTATCGGGGATGCGCTGCTGTCCGATCCATTGCCAGGTCAGGTCGAATTTCCAGTTTTCGTTGGCGGTCTGATAGGCTAGGTTAGCAAACCAGCGGTGCTTAGCCGTAAAAGGCACGGCCCGCAAAGCCCCCGCAATCTGCGCCCGAAGGTCGTAGTACTTGTAAGCGGCCGTGAGGTCTAGGCGGGGCAGGACTTCGTACTCGGCTTGTACCTGTAGGCTGTGGGCATAGGACTGCCCGTCGAGGTTTTGGAAGCGCACCAGATCGGGGCTGCTATCGAGGTCGGTGATGATTTGGTTCTCAAATCGGGTGTAGTAGTAGTCCAGGGTGATTTGTCCGGCACGCGGGGCAATATCTCCCACAAAAAACCGCTGCGCAAAACTCCCGCCCATATTCCAGGCGATCTCGGGTTGTAAGTCCTTGTCCCAAAGGATTGTTCGGCTATTTTGGAGGAACGAAAGCTGCTCCGGAATGGGGTTGGCATAACGCAAGCCACGTCCGGCAGAGGCGCGCCAGATTTGGTTGGTGGTGGCCTGGTACATCAGGTGCAGGCGGGGGGTCAGGAAAAGCCCGTGTAGGTTGTGGGCATCCAGGCGCAGGCCACTAACGGCGGTGAACTTAGAGTTGAGCTTGAGGGTGTGTTCGGCGAAGATGCCCGGCACGATTTCTTGGCGCGTTCGGCGGTCGTTGGATAGCTCCTGGGTGTAGTCATCGAAGAGAAAACTAGCTCCGGCACGGATGCCGTGTCGGTGTCCGTCCAGGCGTGTAACGTAACCTTGTTTGGTTTGGAAGATGGCGTTGAGTGAAACAAAATTTTGTGTCGCCGTGAAGTCGCGGAGACCCCAGTACGTTTCCTGATCGTGTCGGGCGGCCGCAAACTGAATCCCGAGGCTCTGATCGTCGTTTTGTGCGGAAAGAAAACCGAGCTTACCAAAGACCTCCGTGCGGGTGTTTTGGCTCCGAAAGCCAAAGGGAGCCTCTGCGTGCCTTACCTGATGGCGGGCAAAGCGATTTTCTCCGCCGAGGCGGTCGTCGTAGAGTGCCTTGATGCCGATCTGAAAACGGAGGTTGTTGTGTTGGTATCTCCAACGGTGCAAGAGGTTGAGTTGTCGCCCTTCGGGAATATCTCGGAAGCCATCGCCGTTGTTATCGACGGCGTTTTCGAGTGCGCTGGCGTGTAGGAGCAGTGCCGTAGCCCATCGGTCGGAGACCTCTTGCGTGGCATGGGCGTTGAGTTCGAGGCGGCCGGCGGCATTGGTGTAGAGGTTCACAAAACGCGCTTTGCCCTCGGGTTTGATGAGTTCGACGTTGATTTGTCCGGTCATGGATTCGTAGCCATTCACAACAGACCCCGCACCTTTGTTTACGTCGATGGACGTAATCCAGGTACCCGGCACAAAACTTAGCCCCGTCCTGACGGCCAGCCCACGCACGGCGGGCATACTTTCGGTCATGATCTGGCTATAAATGCCATCTAAGCCTAGCATCTGGATTTTTTTGCTGCCCGAGATGGCATCCGTGTAGGCGACATCAACGGAGGCATTGGTCTCAAAGCTCTCCGAGAGGTTACAGCAGGCGGCCTTGCGCAAGTCGCCCAGGCTGATGTACTCCCCGTGCATGACTTCGGTGTTCATGGCATTCTCGCCTCGGATAACGACCTCCTCCAGTGCCAGGGGCTGCATCACGATACGGAGCGGTTCCCCACCCATGGAGGCACGCAGGACTTGATCCTGATAGCCCACAAAACTAACCAGCAGGGTGTCTGTCCCCAGGGATGCGCTGTGCGCCAAACTAAACTTGCCCTGATCGTTGGTTACCGTCCCGATAGGTGTGCGCAACCAACTGACGCTAGCAAAGGTAAGCGGCGTGCGGCCGTCCTGGTCAAATACCTGTCCCGAAATCTGATGTTGGACCCAAAGTACAGGCATAGTAGCCCACAGCAAAAGTGCTGAAAGTGAAATTCTTAAAAGCATGATTTTCTTAGTGTTTGTGATTCCAAAAAAAGTGAAAGAAATAACCTTGAATTTCTTTCCGAGGATCACAAACGCCAACACTGCACCCGAGCCAAGACCTGGCTTACCGATCGGGCCAGAAAATCTTTGGGGGGAGGAAAAAAGGGCGCATCAAGAGGTGCCGCATCACCAAAAAGCCAGGGGCGCACCCTAAGCCAGACCCGCAAAAGCGGCATCGGATCGGATACAAAAGCCGGTATTTCTAGGCTAGGCAGTGCGAAAAAAACCGCCTCGACGGGCATCTGGTGATAATCAACCTTGATGGCGCAGCAGTCGGGTAGCTTACCGTCCTGCTCAACGGGACAACAAGCCTTCGCTCCACCTTCGCAGCAAAACGGCGGTATCTCCTCGGCATAGCCCCACGAGGAGACCATCATCAGGAACGCCAGCAATAAAGCGATATAGGAACGCAACTTATTCATCCAAACTAAGAAACAACAAACCGATCAAGCAAGCAAATTTGAGCTACGCTTTAACAATGTCTTAGCAAGATTCCTCGACGCTTACACACGCAAACCCGACGCTTAGACATCCAGCACCTACACTCAAGAGAAACGGGGTTTTCGGTAAGATAATTTTTTTTGTTTTGTCCTTATTCATCAACCAAAAAATTCTGTGTTCAAATCATTTGTCTTTTCATGTTTTCTGTTGGGCGTGTCGTTTATCGCTTCGGCTCAAGGTTATGAATACGGATTGTACACAGGAGTTTTCTCTTTAAAAACCACTTTATCTCAACCGAAATGAAACACCTTCACATCTCTCGCTCGAAATGAAACACCTTCACATCTCTCGCTCCTCCGCGCTCAAGATCTGGCTCCTGCTTTTGGGGCTAAGTATTTCGATGGCTGCTGTGCAGGGCCAAGAACCCGCCTTGCTGGCCAGCCACAAGACCCAAAACCAGTCACTCCAACCCGGAGAAGTGCCGGACGGAGTTAGTGCTGATGACTGGGCCTCCATCCAGCAGCAAATCCAGATGCGCAAGTACAAAGCCTACCCACGCACAGAAGGCGGCTACGCTTCGGCTAACCCCGCACATGGCTTACAGATCACCTATGCCCAGGACGGCAGCACCGTACTCACACCCCGCAACCGCGAGTAAACCAGCTACCAGATAGCGATGCGCTTAGCAGGCATCGGCTACCATGAACTTACGCCACTGGATGTACCCCAGTCCCTCGAACAAGAAGACTTAGGTAGTACCCGAGGCAGCCAGGTGAGCTACCAATGGAGCCAGAACCTCCGCGAATGGTGGGTAAACGAAGAAGCCGGATTAGAGCAGTGGTTTGCTTTGCAAGAAGCCCCGGCAGGCCGCATCCCTGATGCACCTTTGCACTTGCGCATGACCCTGGAAACGGACATGCAAGTAGCCCAACAAAGCAACCGTCTTACCCTAACCAAAGGCAAGACCACACTCCACTACGACAAACTCAAGGTATGGGATGCCACCGGCAAGGAACTCGAAGCCACGATGCACTACGCTGCCGGAAATCTTGATTTTTACATCACCGATGCCAATGCTACCTATCCCTTGCTCATTGACCCCACCTGGACACAAGAAGCCTACCTGAAAGCCTCCAATACGGGAGAAGGGCACAATTTTGGACGGTCTGTTGCCATTTCGGGAGAGCGCATCCTCATAGGGGCTATAAATGAAGGCAGCAACGCAACGGGCATAGATGGCGACCAAGCAAATAACAGTGCCATCAATGCCGGCGCGGCTTATGTTTTTGCGCTTCCTGCTCCTCCCCCGAGTATCAGCGTAGCCGTAGCACCCGCCACCACAGCCGAAGACGACGCAGCGGAGCTGGTCTTCACCTTCACGGCTTCTGCTGCCCCAAGCTCGGATATTATCGTGAACTTCTCCGTCTCGGGTACGGCTACCTTCAACGACGACTACTTGTATTTGCGCGGTGCCGAGACCTTCAACGGCAGTGCAGGGACGGTCAAGATTCCCGCTGGGCAGACCTCGGCTAGTGTCGTCTTGCAGGTACGCGCCGATGCCGACGTAGAACCCGACGAAACGCTCACCCTCACGGTGGAAAATCCTTAAAGGTTATGTAGTGCCTCAGCTGCTGTGCGGCTGGGGTACTTTCTTTTTATTTTCATCAACCAAAAATCGTTATGCCTCACTCCTTTTTATTTTTGACAAAAAACACCATGCGACTGGCGCTACTTCTGATCGGCTTTTTTTGGTTTTCTCTCACCGCCTCAGCCCAAAGTTGGAACCAGGTCATCAAAGCCGTGGCCTCGGATCGGGCGGCCAATGACCAGTTTGGCTATTCTGTTGCCATCTCGGGGGATTATGCCATCGTGGGGGCTACCCTCAATGCACGTGGGCAAGCAGGGGCGGCTTACATCTTAGAGCGCAATGCCGCCAACACATGGGTAGAGATAAAAAAACTTCAGTCAAATGATATAGCTGCTGGTGATGTTTTCGGTAATGCTGTTGCGATCTCGGGCGATTACGTTATCGTTGGGGCGCGCCTTGAGGACGAGAACGCTAGCGGTACCGTTACGCTAAACAACGCTGGCTCGGCGTATATCTTTCGCAAAGACGAAGGTGGGCCCAATAACTGGGGGCAGGTGCGCAAACTCGTTGCCTCCGACCGCGCACCAGACGACTCCTTTGGTCAATCGGTGGCCATCTCGGGCGATTACGCCATCGTAGGTGCCTATTACGAAGGCGATAACACGACAGGCCTGGCAGGGGCGGCTTATGTTTTTCGTAAAGATGCGGGTGGGGCAGATAATTGGGGAGAAATTCGCAAACTTACTGCCTCCGATCGCGCCCAGGTAGATGTTTTTGGTCAGTCGGTGGCTATCTCGGGCGATTACGCTATCGTGGGAGCTTATCTATCGGATACAGATGCTTCGGGGAGTAATGCCGTTACAGACGCAGGGGCAGCCTATATCTTCCGCAAGGATGCCGGTGGGGCAGATAACTGGGGACAGGTGCGCAAACTTGTCGCCAATGACCGATCCGTTGAAGCTCATTTCGGTTATTCAGTGTCGATTTCGGGCGAATATGCCATCGTGGGCGCATTGCTTGACGATCAGGATGCCAACGGCGGGAATCCGCAGACCGATGCTGGTTCAGCCTATATCTTCCGCAAAGACGCTGGTGGTACGGATAACTGGGGGCAGATACGTAAAATCATCGCCGCTGACCGAGCAGCCGCCGACCGGTTCGGTACATCGGTCTCCATTTCAGGGGACTATGCCATCGTAGGAGCTAACCTGGAAGATGAAGATGCCGCAGGCGGAAATACGCGACTTAATGCCGGTAGTGCGTACATCTTCCAAAAAGATACCGGAGGCAATAACAGCTGGGGACAAGCACAAAAGATCGTTGCCGCCGATCGTATATCCAATGATTCTTTTGGCTTCGCGGTGTCTATTTCGGGAAATCGTGCCATCGTCGGTGCCAATGGACATGACTTTGATCCCAACATGAACAATTTTAGAGAAGGCACTGGCGCGGTGTATGTCTTTGAAGACCCCATTCCCGCTCCCGTCATCAGCCTTTCCGCTACGCCTACCAACTTCGGGAACGTAACGGCAGGCTCCAGCAGCAGCATCGCCTATACGCTCCAAAACACCGGCTCGGCTACGCTCACCATTGCGGGCATCAGCAGCAGCAACGCGCCTACTTTCAGCGTCCAGAATGCGCCTACTAGCCTTGCGGCAGGGGCTTCGGCGAGTTTTCAGGTCGTCTTTGCCCCGATGGCGGCTAGCTGTGCTGCCCAGTCAGCCACGATCACGATCTCGAGCAACGACCCGAGCAACCCTACGCTTAGCTTTGGTGTCTCGGGGACATCCCTGCCCCTGCCTAGCGTGAGCGTAGCCGTAGTACCCGCCGCCACAGCCGAAGACGACGCAGCCGAGCTTACTTTCACCTTTACGGCTTCGGTGGCTCCCTGTACGGATATCGCCATAAACTTCTCCGTCTCGGGTACGGCTACCTTCAACGACGACTATGTATATCTCCGAGGTGCCGAGACCTTCAACGGCAGTGCAGGGACGGTCAAGATTCCCGCTGGGCAGACCTCGGCTAGTGTCGTCTTGCAGGTACGCGCCGATGCCGACGTAGAACCCGACGAAACGCTCACCCTCACGGTGGAAAATCCTTAAAAGTTATCTAGTTTGAGTCATTACCCGACACCCCGGCTGCTTTGCGGTCGGGGTGTTTTTGTGTTTGGTTAAACGAAATGTGCTACGCTTCGTTATTTAGCGCATGAAACCCATACCGCAACAACCGCTCCCCGGGCAGGAGTCCGTCTGGGATTATCCCCGCCCCCCTCACCTCGAACCCACCCCCAAGACGATTCGTGTTGTCTTTGATGGGCAAGAAATTGCCCTGACCAACAAGGCCTTGCGTATGCTCGAGACCAGCCACCCCCCTACCTACTACTTGCCCATCGCCGATGTAGGGAAGCAGTATCTGCGCCCCAGCGGACGCACCAGTTTTTGTGAGTTCAAGGGACAAGCCCAGTATTTCGATGTTTGTGTGGGTGAGCGCATCGCCCCGCAGACAGCCTGGTACTACGCCGATCCTGCCCCGCGCTACCCGCATCTGCAAGGGCATATCGCATTTTATGCCCACTTGATGGATGCTTGCTACGTAAACGACGAACTTGTAAGACCCCAGGAAGGTGGCTTTTATGGCGGCTGGATTACCTCTGATCTGGCTGGCCCCTTCAAGGGCATACCGGGTAGCTGGGGATGGTAAACCAGACACCTAAAGAAGCCGCCCGGGCCATGACCCGTATGGCTGCACAGAGAGAAGCCTTTTTTTTTCTGTGGGATTTTGAAGGACGGCAGCCCGTGGTCTGCTCCTGGGAGGAGGCCGCTCGGCAGGGTATCTTTTTTTGGATGGACGGCATCAGCAATGCCCCCGCTGTTGTTGCTGTCTCCGAGCCGCTCCAATGGGGCTTCGACCCCGTACCGTGGCCCTGCTATGCCCAATCTTTTGCTGTGGTACAGACCGGACTTCAGCGCGGCGATTCCTTCCTGACCAACCTCACCTGCCGAACGCCCCTACACACCAACTACACCCTCGAGCAGCTCTTTGGGCAGGCCAAGGCAAGGTTCAAACTCCTGATGCAGGATCGGTTGGTGTCTTTTTCGCCCGAGGCTTTTGTTTGCATACGCGGTGAGCGCATCGCCACTTTTCCGATGAAAGGCACCATTGATGCGCATCTGCCCCGGGCGGCCGAGTGCATCCTCAACGACCCCAAGGAGGCCGCCGAACATGCCACCATCGTCGATCTGCTCCGCAACGACCTCAGCCAGGTAGCCGAACAGGTGCGCGTGGCCCGCTATCGTTACCTGGACTGCCTGACCACACACCGAGGGCAACTCTTGCAGGTGAGTTCGGAGATCGTCGGGCGCGTGGGTAAGGATTTTTGGGACAAGCTGGGGGAGAACTTTTTGCGCCTGCTGCCGGCAGGGTCGATCAGCGGGGCCCCAAAAACCAAAACCTGCCAGATCATCCGAGCGGCCGAAGGACAAGAGCGGGGCTATTTTACGGGCGTTTTTGGTTATTACGACGGAGAAAAGCTAGAGAGCGCGGTCTTGATTCGCTTCATCGAAAGAGACCCCAACGGACGCTTGTACTTTCGGAGTGGCGGCGGCATCACGGCGCAAAGCCAAGCCCAAATGGAGTACCAGGAAATGAACCAAAAAATTTATGCCCCCATTTATTGAAAGCATCGCCTGCCGAGACGGACAAGCCCAGCTGCTCCCCTACCACCAGGCGCGGGTGCGGGCTACTTTTGCGGCTTTTTTCCCCGAACACCCACCGCTAGTCCTCTCCCATCTGCTGTCCCACATCCCGATCCCGCCCACGGGTACGCACAAGTTACGGATCATCTATGCCGAGCAGGCCGTCCGTTGGGAACTGCTCCCTTATCAGTTGCGGCCCATCACCAGCTTGCGTTTGGTGAAAGCCGACAGCATCAGCTATGCCTTCAAATCCGAAGACCGAAGAGCCATCCAGTCCCTTTTTCAGGAGCGCGGTACAGCCGATGATATTTTGATGATTCGAGATAACTATCTGACTGACAGTAGCTATGCTAATGTCGTTTGCTGGCGCAATGGCAAGGGCTTCACCCCACATCTACCCCTGCTCCCTGGCGTGCAGCGGGCTTACCTCCTCGAGGCACGGCAAATCGAAGCCCTCCCGATCACGGTACAAAGCCTGCTCCGCGATTTTGAGGCCGTCTCGCTCATCAACGCCATGATCCCACTCGGAGGCTGCACCCTCCCGATTACGGCGATCAAACATTAGCTCCGACAAAAGCGTTTTCTTTTTATGCCCTACATTCACACCCCCGATGGTCAGACGATCACCTGCCGCATGGGAGAAAACCTGCGGCGCGTTTTGATGCGCCACCGCTGGCCGCTCTACAACAGCCCCGCCCAATGGATTCACTGCCGAGGACTCGGCACCTGTGGTACTTGTGCCATCCAGATTGTGGGCAAGGTATCGGAGGCGACACCCGTCGAACGCTGGCGGCTCGGTTTTCCTCCCCATCGCCCCGAGCGTGGGTTGCGGCTAGCCTGCCAGTGCCGAGTATGGGGCGACTTACACATCCGTAAGTTTGGCGGCCTATGGGGAACAGAGATGGATTAGTGCTTGCGATAATTAAAGACTATCAAGCGTCAATTTTGTTTTTGTATTTGTTGTACAAAAATGAAATCACTAGAAGCAAACTACCCAATACCACAAAGACAATCGTCTTAGCGAGTGTATCCAGACGGCTCAAGTCGTAGAAAAACAACTTAACTAAGGTGATGCCAAAGAAAGCAATGCCTCCAACGCGGAGGTGCTTGGTATCTTTCCAGATGCCCAGCCCGATCACAAAAAGCGCGTAGCTTCCCCAAAGGATACTTAGCCCCAACTTATCCGACTCGCGGACACCCGCCACATCGAGCCAAAGCAACAACTCCGAACTCAAAACAACTAAGCCACTGACGTACAGAAAACTATCTGCCCATATGCGCCATCGCTCACCCAAAACCTCTCGGCGAATGTACCACCAACTTCCCACCAAAACGCCCAAGCTGACGATCCAGAGATAGCGTATCCCGACGTGCCAAAGCCCAATGCTGTATGGGGAGCCATCATCGGGGCGGAGATAACTGGCTTGTAGCGCGTAGAGTTCACTCGTTCCGACGACCCAAACCCAGAGGAGCAGGGGAAAAAATACCCAAAATTGAATCTGTAAAAGCAGTTTTTCTTTGCGCCATACCCAAGCACTCAAAAAGAGTAAGGTATAGATTTGTTGCCAGATGATAGAAAAGGACATGAAATCTGTGTTGTAGAAAATCTGAAAGAGATCGGTTTGCTCAATGCTCGAAGCCAGATAACGCAGCCGCCAGTAAGTCTCGATTTCGTTGCGCCCGCTCATATACAAGGACAACACAAACAAAGACGGCACGAGCCAGGCCAGCAGCACAAAAAAACGGTGTTTGAGTTGGCTTGGATGACGCAGCCAGACAAAAGTCATGCCCCCAAAGATAAGCGCGAAAAGTAAAGTGTTCAAAAATTGAACGTTTAGGAGTGGTGTAAAATCGTCCCAGGTCAGGTTGCGGGAGCTTCCCCAATCCTGGATAAGGCTACCTGCCGCCAAGACCATCAAGACATAGGATAGCTTCTCGTACACGGCGACACCCAGCATACGCCCCACCGCAAAGAGTGCCGCCGCCTCACCCGCCCAGAGCAGGGTTACCCAAAAACCATCCAACTGCACCGGCATCGCCAGCGTCAAGAAAACCAGCACCAGCCCCGAAACCAGATAAAACAGCGACCGATCCGACATCCGACGGGCATACACCAGCAGGCTCACCCCAAAATGCACCCCCGCCACAGCAAACGTAAACAAGCCCCAAAACTGCTCCCCCGAAGGGTGGCTATCCAGCAGATACAAGCCCGCACCATAGAAAA
Organism: Bernardetiaceae bacterium; assembly: GCA_036822015.1. Lineage (GTDB taxonomy): Bacteria > Bacteroidota > Bacteroidia > Cytophagales > Bernardetiaceae > DAISIL01. The sequence continues at coordinate 20,289 of DAISIL010000042.1, forward strand.
AGAAGCTGTTGAGGAGCATCGAAAGAACATCCCGAAAAGAGAGTTGCTCTGATTGTATCGCCTTGTAGATCAAGAAGATGCCATAAAATGTCAAGAAATAGATCAAGGCAAACAAACCACCTATCCAGAAGTCATCCTCGACCGTATAACGTCCTTGTAGCCAGACACCGTAGATGAGCCAGGTCAGGAAGAAGGCCTGATAAAACAACGACCGCCAGTACTTCTTCACCGAAACGGCCAGGATGCCTAGATTGATTAAGGCCACATAAGCAAAGAGTACCACGACCTGCCCCGAGCCATCGCTCAACAAAATCGGGACGGCATAGGCTCCCAGCAGCCCTAGGTGGGCAATAATCGCTTTGTCGTAGTGCCAAGCCGCCGCAACGGTAAAGAGCGTTAGCCCCAGCATGAGCGCGAAGGCAACGCGCTGGGGAACAAGGTTGTAAAAATTGTAAGCCGCAAAGGTGATAAAATACAACATGGCCACGGCGCCACTCAGCAGCACCGCACTAAAAGTGAGGTAGTTGGTCTTGAGGCGGAGGGCTAAGCCCAGCAGGACGGCTCCTGTTAGGTAGCCGAGCAGGATGCGCGTCAGGGGACTAAGCAGCGCGTTGTCGATGGCATAATTGACCCCAATGCCTACGCCGATGACCAAAATCAGGATGCCGATTTTGCTAATCAGGTTTTCACCCACAAACTTCTCTACATCCTTGGGGAGTTTCCAGCGGGTACGCGGCCGAGGAGGGGGAGGCGTACCCGAGGGTGCATCGGGGCGCAACAAACGTGGCTCGGGGACGATGCGACGGCGCAAGTCCGCAATCTCGGCTGCCAAGAGGTTTTGTTTACATGCTAGTTCGTCAAGCCGACGTAGTATATCGTCTGGTGGGATGGCATCGGGCATAGTTGTAAACTTATCCAAAAAAAATCATTTTACCAAAAAGTAACCTCGGGTCTGGTTTTGCGTTTAGCCATCTAAAAAACGCTTGTTTTACACCCATCGTATTCCCGGTTCTTTTTCGTGGCTCTTTGGTGGCTATCAGTGGCGTATCCCGACGGAGCAGAAAGTCATCTACCTCAGTTTTGATGACGGCCCGATACCCGAAGTTACGCCCGAAGTTTTGTCAGTTCTAAAAAGTTATGCGGCAAAAGCCACATTTTTTTGTGTAGGGGATAATATTCAGAAGCACCCATCTATTTTTGAACAGGTGCTAGCAGACGGACACAGGGTAGGCAATCATACTTTCCACCACTACAACGGCTGGCGCACGCCTACGCCCACCTACCTGGATGATGTACAGCAATGCCAGGCGTTGCTCCCGCCAGCCAGCGATGCGATTTTTCGCCCGCCTTACGGGGCCATCCGTTGGGGGCAAGCGGATTATCTGCGCAAGCGGGGTTATCGAATCGTGATGTGGAGCCTCTTATCAGGAGATTTTGATGTACGCCTCCGCCCCCAGGATTGCCTGCGGGCGAGCATTGCGGGTACGCAACGAGGAACTATTGTTGTGTTTCACGATAGCCTGAAGGCCTGGCCGCGTTTGTCGTATGTGCTGCCGCGCTACCTGGAACACTTTCAAGATCAGGGTTTTGGCTTCGATGTACTTCCAACGTATGCGCGCCTTCGTTGAGGCAAAAAGTATAGTACAGCATAAAATGACAAGCCACTGCCCCAAAGACATGCCAAAGGAAGTGCGTCCCGACAGGCGTGATGGCCAGCGGGTCGATGGTGCGGAACAGCAGTGCCATCGCAAAACTCACCAGGGCATACAAGACATACCGCCCGTGTTGGTAACGCATACGGTGCAAGAGCAAACCCACGGATGCCAGGATGACCACGCCCACGATGGCATAAGAAACATTGGTGGCCGTATGGGGGCTGTACACGCGGTTCTCGAAGATGCTAAAATTGATAAGTTCCAAGAGCAGTGTTCCGCCAATGACCATAAAAACATAACGCCATTTGTAAAGCACCCGAAAAAGATAATAGGCACTAGCCGCAATGGTAATCAAGAATATCGGCAGCCAGTCCATCACCAAAAACACCTGTGATACCCTAAAGGCATGATACAGCGTCCCGCCTACGCCGCCCATCAACAGAACAGGTAGCGTGATCGTGAGAAACAAGTGGCGGCTATACTGCCCCCGAATGCGATAAAACCAATACGCGACAATTCCCAAAAACAAAGCCGCCGATACGGCATTGAAAGGCTCCGCAATGAGATGTTCGAGGTTGGTCTCTACGTAAATGGGGCCGCCATCGGGGCCTTCGGCATGATAGAAAACGTCGTCGTTATGATCCGGCATGAGTAAAAGATGTAGGAATATGAGCGCGAAGATAGAAAATATAATCCGTTATGGGTGGTGATACACCTTGGGCGGTAAGTTGTTGCACCAGTTGCCCTCGGTGATAGCTGCCATGCAAGAACAGATGCGTAAGTATCTCTGCTGGCGTTTGTGCAAAGGAGTGCCCTGCTGTATTTTGATACCTGATCTCTTGCTGCCAATCTTTGATAGATTGGATGTAGTACTGTAATTCTTGGCACTGACTTCTCAAAATAGCCATCCAATCGTTTGGTTCATACCGAGGCCAGACCTCCGGTACCGGTATTTGACGGCTTTCCAGGCGATGTAACCAGATGGCCTGGGCCGCCAGCAGATGGGCGCACAAGCTCACGACGCGCTCGGATGGTTTTTCGTTTTGCCATGCGGTCAGGACCTGGGCGTTGGCCCAGTACTCGTAATCGGATAAGGATAAAAAGTACTTTTGCATAGCGCAACAAAAGTAGCTAACCTGCAACTGTATTGCAAATTATGGGTTGTTTTTTTGGGGTGGCTCCATGATTGTCCCACAAGCCGTACAGGTGCGTAGCTCCTGGCTGCCATAAAACTCCTCCATCATGCGGGGGAGCTGTGCTACGATGTCGGTCATCGCGAAGTACGTTTGGTGGAGTTGATGGCCACAAGATTCACAGTACCAGATAAATCCATCTTTTTCGTTGGGTTTTCGGTAGCGTTCGATGACTAGCCCGATGGTATGGGGGCCGCGCTGGGGCGAGTGGGGTATGCGCGGGGGAAGCAAAAACATCTCGCCTGCTTTGATTTCGATGTCTCGGGCTTTGCCCTCGTCCATGATCTTGAGCGTGATCGTGCCTTCGATTTGGTAGAAGAGTTCTTCGCCCTCGTTGTAGTGATAATCTTTGCGGGCATTGGGACCACCCACGATCATGACGATATAATCGCTGTTGTCGGTGTAGATTTGTTGGTTACCGACGGGTGGGCGGAGTAGGTGGCGATGTTCGTTGATCCATTGCTGGAGGTGAAAGGGGGCAGATAAAGCCATAAAAGATTGGTTTTAAGGGAAATCAAGGGGTATTAGTCCAAACTGTCGGAAGTGATGCTGGATGTGTCCGGCATGAAAGTCGATCCAGTCCTGTGCCGAAAAGGGGCCAGCCAGCGGGTGTTGTGTACAGCGTTCGGGCTTGCTTTTGAGGTATTGGAGGGCTTCCTGGAGGGCATCGAGAAACCTGGACTGGGCATCCTCGAAAGAAGCAAAGCGCAAGGGCGGCGGCGTGGACGGGAAAGCAGGGTTCTGAAAGTTGGGCGGGAACTTCCCCGAGAGAGCCATCAGCCGGATGGATTGGGACTGCTCGGGCGAGAGCAGGAGCGGCACCTCGCGGTAGCTGGCCGAAAGTTTGAGTACGCCGCCGAGGTGTTCGAGGACGTGCTGGGCGGTCATTAGCCCCCAACACGGGCGCGTCTCGGCGGTGAGTTGGGAGAGTAGGGCCGGTACGTCGGTCTCTAAGAAGTCAAGCGTTGTTGTTGAGATCATCTTCATGTGATATTTGTGCTGGGTTTTCCCCCCAACAAAAAACCAAATACGGCTCCACATATCCCACCAAGGATATGCGCGAACTGCGATACATTATCGTTTTTGAAAATACTAAGCACCTCCTGCCCCAGATACAAGGCCACCACCAGGACAAAAGTCAGGGGGATTTCTCCGGCGCGAATGTTGGTAAAAGACCCCAGCAAGATGAGCATAAACACAATGCCACTGGCCCCGAGCAGCCCGGTATCGAACATAAAATTGTTGAGCAGCCCCGTAACCAAAGCCGTCATGGCCATCATGAGCAGGAGTGTAGCCGAGCTGTATTTTTCTTCGACCATGGGCCCGATCAGGAGGATAAACGAAAAGTTACCGATCAGGTGGGGCCAGTTGCCATGCCCGATGATATGCGAAAAGAGCCGTAGATAGTCCAGCGGATCGCCGAGGTTGGTTTGTCCGTCGAGGGCAAAAAAGTGTTGTGTAGGTAAGTCGCCGAGCAGGCGAACACCGACACAAACCAGCGTAAAAGTCAAGATGACGGGAGCGTTGTAGGTGATTCTCATGCGACAATATGTCCGAGCAGTGTAGCGGAGGTACAATGCGTAATTAAAACATCGACGTACTGCCCCTTTTGGGCATCGGCCTTAGGAAAAACTACTTTTTTGTTGGCCGAGTTACGGCCTTGTAAGTCGTCGGCCGAACGCTTAGAACGCCCCTCGACGAGTACACGGAAGACCTTACCCACATCGGCTTGGTTGCGCTGGGCCGAGTGTTGGCTTTGCAAATGGATGATCTCCTGGAGGCGGCGTTTTTTGACCTCGAGCGGAACATCGTCTGTGTATTTTTTGGCGGCTAGTGTACCTGGGCGTTCGGAGTAATAAAACATGTAAGCATAATCATACTGGACGGCTTCCATCAGGGAAAGCGTCTGGGTGTGGTCGTCTTCGGTTTCGCCGCAAAAACCCGCGATCATATCCGAAGATAGCCCGCAATCGGGGCCGACGATGCTTTTGATGGCTGCCATCCGCTCGAGATACCACTCTCGGGTGTAGCCTCGGTGCATCCGTTCCAGGACGGCATTGCTGCCACTCTGGACGGGCAGATGAATAAAATTACAGACGTTGTCGTATTTGGCCATCACGCGCAAGACCTCGTCGGTCATGTCCTTGGGGTGTGAGGTCGTGAAGCGCACCCGCAAATCTGGATCAACTTCGGCCACCTGGGCAAGCAGCTCGGCAAAGTTGAGGTGCTTGATGGGCCCCGCGATCGCTTCGGGTTTGGCTTTGCGGGGGAGGTTGCTCCACTTGTAGGAGTCCACGTTTTGGCCCAGGAGCGTTACCTCGCGGTAGCCTCTGGCAAAGAGGTCTTCGGCTTCTCCGACGATAGAAAAAGGATTGCGGCTACGCTCTCGCCCACGGGTGAAAGGTACGACACAAAAACTGCACACGTTATCGCAGCCACGCATGATAGAAATAAAAGCCGATAGTCCGTTGGAGTTCAGGCGTACGGGCGAAATATCGGCGTAGGTTTCCTCCCGAGAGAGCAGCACATTGACTGCCTTGTGGCCCTGATCGACACGCCCCACGAGCCGAGGCAAATCGCGGTAGGCATCGGGGCCGGCCACCAGATCGACAATTTTTTCTTGTTCGAGAAACTTGTGTTTGAGGCGTTCAGCCATGCAGCCCAGTACGCCGATGAGCAGACCTGGCCGTTGTTTTTTGAGGGCGTTGAGGTGTTGGAGGCGTTTGCGGATGGTCTGCTCGGCTTTGTCGCGGATGGCGCAGGTATTCAGAAAAATCAAGTCGGCATCATCGGCCTGGGCCGTTGTCCCGAAGCCTTCTTGCTCCATGACGGCGGCGACGATCTCGGCATCCGAAAAGTTCATCTGGCAGCCATAGCTCTCGATGTACAACTTGCGCTGCCCGGGCGCGGCGGTATTAGTGGTGGTCTTGGGGGTAGTCTCACAGGCGGGTGTATCGGTGAGCAGGTCAATATCGGCGATGAGTTCTTTGGGCATGGCAGGGCAGATCAATACGGTAAAGTCAATAATGCTAACGGCTAGTAAGCGTTTTGGTTTTTGTGCAAAAATACAAAATGTTCTGAAAAAACGACGATGTGTAGCTAAGGGAGGCTTTCTTTGATGGGATCGAAGACAACCTTAGCGGTGGGCATGTATCCTTTTTGTGATTTTTTTTGTAGTTTTGTTTGATCTCATCACCACGACCCACGATGTCCCATGAAGTTTTTGGTAGATAAACAGGAAAAATATACGCTCTTTCAGCCCGAAGAAGAAAAAATCGACAGCACGGTTGCCCCATCGCTCAAAGCGGAGTTCATCACGCTTTTTCAGTCCGGGACGGTCAATCTGCTCCTCAACATGGAACACGTCAAGTACGTCGATTCCTCTGGTCTAAGTGCCTTATTGATGGCCCAGCGCATGGCCCAAAACACTTCGGGGCTGCTGGTGTTGGCGGCACTTAATCCGCACGTAAACAAACTTATACGCATCTCCAAACTCGATGCTGTCTTTGAAATCCTACCTACCGTAGCCGAGGGGATAGATACCATCTTCTTGAGTGAGCTAGAAAAAGACATCAAAGCTTCGGAGGAGGAATAAAAACGGTTTATGCAAACTTTTCAAGTACATATTTTGGGGTCAGCATCGGCTACTCCTGTTCCTGGCCGACATCAAACGGCCCAAGTTCTCCAATGCCAGGATACCCTCTTCTTGATCGACTGCGGCGAAGAGGTACAGCGCGGGCTGCTTCAGCACAAGATCCGTTGGCGCAACATCAAGGGCATTTTTATTAGTCATCTTCACGGCGATCATTACCTGGGATTGATGGGGCTACTCAACACGATGAGTATGCACGGGCGAAGCGATGCCCTGCCGCTCTTTGGGCCGCCCAAGCTCTGGGATATTCTCCAACTGCACTTTGAAGTCAGTGCGACCAAGCTCAACTTTGCGCTGGATTTTTGTCCTTTGGAAATGGGTAAATCTTACCTGCTCCTGGATACTCCCCAGTTGTCCGTTCAGACGATCCCGCATATTCATCGCGTGCCGTGTCAGGGTTTTGTTTTTCGAGAAAAGCATCCCACCAAAAAACTAATCGTCGAAAAGATTCAGGATATTCCCCCGCAGGCACGTCAGCAGTTTCAACTCGGGCAGGACTGGACAGATGCCGATGGGCGTAGCTACTCCTACACCGATTTTACTTACCCCGATCCGCCCTCGCGCAGCTATGCTTTTTGCTCCGATACCCGCTACAATGAGGAGATCGTCCCGATCATTGAGGGAGTAGATTTGCTGTATCACGAAGCAACCTTTCTTGAATCCGAACACGAAAAAGCCCACCAAACCTTTCACAGCACCGCCAAAGAGGCTGCCTTGTTGGCCCAAAAAGCCCACGTAGGTAAACTCCTGATTGGGCATTTCTCGGCACGCCTCCGCGACTTACAACCGCTCCTGGATGAAGCCCGAACGGTCTTTGAACAAACCTATCTGGCCGAGGAGGGAAAGATCTTTGAGATCGGCGAAAAATAACTACTTTTGAGGGTATGGATACGGTTTTGTTGAGTCATGTCAAAGCGGTGGGCTTCGGGAAGGCCCCCGCCTATTGCGATGTACGCCTAGACCTACGGGCAGGGCAGGTAGCCCAAATAGCCGCTCCGAGCAGCCTTCCCCTCAGAGACAACGAGCAGCAGATCAACGGAAAAAGCCTTTGCTTAACCCCCGGATGGGTGGACTTTAGAGCCGCTGGTGGGTTGCCCGGACAGGAGCAACGCGAAACCCTCCAAACCCTCTGCGCCGCCGCCACCGCCGGTGGGTTCACTCATGTACAGGTACTGCCCGATGCTGATCCGCCCCTGACACAAGCCACCACCGCCCGCTGGCTCCAACAACAAACGCCCGCCCCGCGCCTGCTGCCCATGGCCGCCCTCACCGAAGCCATGACGGGACAAAACCTCAATAACCTCCTCGAACTCCACGAGGCAGGCGTGCGTGCCTTCGGAAATGGCAATCATTGTTTGGCTCAATCCTCTTTGGTTATCAAGGCGTTGCAATACCTCCAAACCTGTGGAGGGCTGCTGGTGCAGTTCCCCCAAGACCCCCTCCTGAGCGCACAAGCCCAGATGCACGAAGGCCCCACGGCTACCCAGCTTGGGCTGCCTGCCTTCGCCGAAGTAGCCCAGGACTGGATCGTTCGACGTGATCTACAACTGCTGGCTTATGCCGGCGGCCGCCTGCACTTTTCGGGCATCTCGACGGCGGGAAGCATTGCTGCCATTCGGGCGGCAAAAGCCGAAGGACTGGCGGTCTCTTGCGATGTGGCTGCCTATCAGGCTGCTTTTTTGGATGAAGACCTGATAGATTTTGATACCCACAAAAAAGTAAACCCGCCCTTTCGCGATCAGACTGCCCGGGCAGCCATCGCTGATGGCTTACTCGATGGAACCATCGACTTGATTGCCTCTCACCACATGCCCTGGGACGAAGAATCCAAAAAATTAGAATTTGACCTGGCTGCCTTCGGGATACTTTCCCTCCAAACAGCTGCCGCCACCGCCTGGCAAGCATGGGGACAAACCATAGGCATTCAGCAGTTTATCCATAAGTGGACAACCGCCCCGCGCCAACTCCTGGGGCTGCCTTTACCTCAACTCGACGTTGGAGAACCCCTAGATTTTACGCTCTTTGATCCCGAAGCTGACTGGACATTCAACGCCACCAACAACCACTCCTACGCCCAAAATAGCCCTTTTTTGGGGCATACCCTGACAGGAAAAATTGAAGGTGTTTTTGTCTCTTAAAAGTTGAAAAATTGAAATAGATATTTCCTTCAATGAACATGAACCAAAACCGTATTGACGCGCTCTTTGCTCGCAAAAAAAGCAACATCCTGACCATTTATTTTACGGCGGGCTTTCCCAAGCTCAATGACACACTCCCCGTCTTGGAGGAGTTGGTGGCTGCCGGTGTGGACCTGATCGAGATCGGGATGCCTTTTTCTGATCCCCTTGCCGATGGCCCCACGATCCAGCAAAGCAGCCTGCAAGCCATCCAAAATGGCATGAACATCCCCGTTCTTTTTGAGCAGTTGCGCCCCTTGCGGGAGCGCATCCCCGATACGCCGATCTTGCTGATGGG
>DAISIL010000043.1:0-27943 GCA_036822015.1 Bernardetiaceae bacterium
TGGGGCGTTATGTGGGGCATAACTTTTACGCCCTGCAAGGCAACGGCACTTTGTACATCGCGCCTAACGGAGGGACGGCGCAGCTTCCTACCGTAGCCGAGCAGCCCATTGCATTTTTTAATACGCCTGGCAGTACCCTCGAGCTTGGGGGGAATAGCACCTACAACTTGCCCGTGATTGCGCCAACCAATATGCCCAATAACGTTGTAGCTTCGGGCGGTGGTCGTCGTGATTTTCCAGACCGCTTTGAAGTAGATGAAAACCTGACGCTCAACGGAACGACTACCCTGCGCATCCTGGACGATGTTTTTATTGTCCGAGGAAACACGCAAGTCAATGCCAACACGCGAATCGAGGACAACAACGACGCAGGAACCAATACCTTCCTGGGAACTGTGCAGGTAGCCGCCGATGGTGTTTTTACAACAAACAGAGCTTCGGAATATTTTTTTCATGGCGACTTGACCAATGCGGGTACTTTTCAGATGACCGGAAACGCCACCATCAATTTGATGACTGCCCTCACGATTACGCCGCAGGCACCGATGCAGTTGCGCCGCTACGTCATCGTTCACGATGACATTATCATTGCACCTGGAGCCAACGTAAATTTCTCGGGGGAGGTACGCTATGCCTCTGATGGTCTGACGGTTACGAACCAAAATGCCGATGTCTCTTTTGGGGAAATTATCCTGGACAAGGAGGATGGCGTTTGGCAAAATACCTTCACGCTATCGGATAGCTACCCTGTCTTCAACCAGGCACGCAATGCCACCCAGCAGTTTGATCGCATCTACATCAACGATATTCCCGGAGATGTGGTGCGTTTTCAGAACAACGCCCAGCGTCGGTTTATCATTGACATCAACGACCCCCAACATGGAATCGAACTCACCCGAAGTAGTGATCTTGTTCTGGATGGGGCATGGGAGGTGAGTTTTGTCTTGACGGCTACTGGTCCGGCTACGGCCAACAACATTGCCCGCTTGAAGGTAGGAAATAACCTCTCCGGTAATGTCGCCGAGTTACAAATCAACCTCAGCCAAACCAATGCCTACTCGCTCACCAACCCAGGCGGAAGCACGGGCGGCAACGATGGCGGTAACCGGACGGTTCGTTGGTATGTCAATGTCTCGGGTGCAACGATCACCTACACGGCCCCCAACAACACCCGCCAAACCCTTCCCCACAACCACATGACCGCATGGGTCAATAACAACCGACGCATCGCCAACGAAGTCATCCAAACGCCGCCCACATCACTATCCGACCTCAAACTTGAAATGGGTGGCGTGATTGCTCGGTCTCAATTTGATAACCTGGTCATCAATCCGATTCGGGATATGACCATCACGGATGTCTCAGATACTGTTTTTTGTCTGGCTACATCTGCCCAGACCTTTAACGTCAGTTATGCCGTAACGAACGGCACAGACAAAACGCATTTCAATAACGGCAACCGCATAGATGTACAACTCTCTGACCCCAACGGCAACTTTGGTGCGTCCACTGTCATAGGCACAGCCAACACGACAGCCCCCAGCGGGACCATCGCCTGCACGATACCCACCGGAACGCCACCCAGCACCAACTACCGCTTGCGGGTCGTTAGTTCTAATGCCCGCATCATCGGTGAGACTTCTACCCAGACATTGGATTTGTATTCATATTTTATTGTCTCCAACAATCCTTTTCCGGGATCGGATGGCTTGTTCATCAACGAAACGGCGGGTTATACCTACGAGGTCATCCACCAGGCTGGGCAAGCTCCCGTGAGCGTACAGTGGGGATACCGGCTTGTTTCGGGGGGAGGCGTTACCGACATCCCAGGTGAAACAGGTACGATCTATACCCCTGATGGACCTGATTTTCCCACGAAGGGGGTGTATTTTGTCGTGGCACAGATCACGGCACCAGCGGCCACCAACTGCGGGACATTTTATAGCAACGAACTCCAGATGAGCATTGCCTGTGCGGCCAGTGGCTCCACTAACCTTGTAGATAACGGAGACTTTGAAGATGGATACATCCGGGCGGGCAATGATACGACCTTTTACACGGACTATACCCGCAATGGAAATGCAGCCACCCTCGGACAGGAAGCCACAAAGCTCACCCGGGCAGGCGGCCCTGATGGTACGGGGATGTATCCCGAGCGTACCTTTGCGGTTGGGGATAACCCATACGACTACCACAACAACTTCTGTAACTCGGCTACTGGCTGTACCAATCTGTGTATGGATCCGGCGAGCTATCCGCCCGGTGTAGGAGGCAAATTCCTGATTGCCAACGGTGCTACCAACGGATCGCTGGACATCTGGCGACAAACCGTATCCGGAATCACTACCAATACGGATTACGTGTTCTCTTTTTATGCCGCCAACCTCAATACTGCTAGTGATCTCGGTTTTGGTTTGTTCTTCGATTGTGTGCAAGCCGGAAACATCATCCGAAACCCAGCCAATACCCGTTGTGGGTGGGGGCGTTATCTGATCCTCTGGAACAGCGGCGTATTGAGCGGCGATGTAACCATCTCGCTGCGTAACATCACCACCAATGCCGGTGGAAATGACATGGTCATTGATAACATCGAGTTTTATACCTGTGCGGGTGCGCCTACCTTCCCGACACCCGAGAGTTTTGTTTGGAAAGGCTACAACAACCGATGGGATAACCCCGACAACTGGGGAAGCTGCTTTCTGCCTACCTGCGGCGATGACGTAACGATCCCCACGGCACCCATTGGTGGAAACTTCCCTATCATTAACATCAACAACGCCGTTGCCCGAAACATCGACATCGCTCCGAATGCCAACATCCAAATCAACAGCGGAAGAACCTTACAAGTTTGCGGCAACCTCACGGGTAATGGTACTTTCACGACACAGCTCAACGCAAACGTCATTTTCATCAGCAATGCTTCCAGCCAAACGATCAGCGGGAATTTCACCGGAACCAACGCTTTTGCTAACCTCATCATCGAAAAAGACCGTAGCTCGAACACCAACGGCACACTGTACCCAGCCGGAACGACCACCGATGTTGTCCGACTAGAAACAGACATCGAAGTCAAACAAACCCTGCTCATCGACTACGGGATATTTGATGGCAACAGTCGCACGGCTAGCATCGGGGGAGCGTTCAATATCAGAAATGGCGGCGGTACACACCGAGCCAACAACGGTACGATTGCCTTCGTGGGGGCAGCCGACCAGGAGTTTCTCAACAGTGCCGGTATCGTTGGATCAGATAATAAGTTCCATAACCTGCACATCAATCAAACTGCTGTCAGTACGGTAACCTTGCGAAGCAGTGCCTTTGTGATGAACGAGTTACGGCTTACCCGTGGCAAGATCCAGGAAAATGGCAATAACCTACGGGTGATCGTAGAAAACACTGCCCCCAACGCCATCGTCGGACAAAACGCCGATAGCTACGTCATCACTACCCGCCGGTCGGGCAACAACCGGCTGCGGCTCCGTCGCTACATCACAGGAACGCAAGCCTATGATTTTCCGGTGGGAAGCCCTGATAACTACCAACTGATTCGGCTCGACGTTGATAACCCACTCACGGGAGTAGCTTATCTGGATACGCACTTCGATACCACTCGGGCTAGTGGTGGTGGCCTGCCCCTTACGGACACGGGCCGCACGCCCAATGTTGCGTACAAGGAGTTTTGTACTGGCGGGCAGTGGGGTATTGTCCCGAATGCTACACCTACCGGCGGGAGCTATACCTTGGCGGCTACGCCTGTCGGTTTTGTTTGTCCTGGGTCTAATGTCTCCTTGCTCAAACGCCCCACCTCGGGTGGCAACTGGGGGCTAGATGCTTCCACCTGGGTCAGTAATTTCAGCCGGACGGGGTATAGCAGTTTTTCGGAGATCACGATTGGATCGGATGTTATCTTGCTGCCCCTCAATCTCTTAGATTTTAGTGCGCAATGGACAAACGATCGCCGCCGCGTCCAGATCCAATGGATCACGACCCAGGAGCGCGATCTGGATCACTTTACGCTAGAGCGTAGCACAGACGGAAAACACTTCGTCCATCTTGGGCGTTTATCTGCTACCGGATACACAACGGCAATGCAGGCATACACCTTCACCGATGAGCAGCCACCCTTTTGGGTATCCGTGATCTACTACCGTTTGCGCAGCACGGATGTAGATGGAACCAGCTATTACAGTCCTGTGCGTGCTGTCTTTGTGGATACACCAGAGACGGGGCTAGCGTTTTTCCCCAATCCGGTACAGCAAGGAACACCGCTAGAGGTGGTCTGGTCGGCTGAGCAGCCCGCTGGCATAGAGATCAAAGTCTTTAATGCCTTAGGACAAGCCTTGGACAGCTATCGGCTAGAGCAGCAGGCGGGTCAAAACCATTTTAGATTGCCCACACGGCACTTGCCCGCAGGTGTGTATGTGTTGTGGATGATGGAACAAGAAAAATTGATAACGCGAAAATTTATCGTTCATTGATGAAAGCGCTTGTATTTTTTGTAAGTTTATTTTGGGGGATGGGAGGCTATGTGTTTGCCCAAAAGGAATCGCCTATCGCACTGGTCTTGCATGGCGGGGCGGGCGTGATCCTGAAACAAAACATGACTCCCGAGAAGGAGGCTGCTTACATGTCTGCCCTCCAATCGGCTTTGGATAGCGGTTATGCCATCCTTGAACGCGGCGGTACGAGCCGTCAAGCTGTGGTGAGGGTTATTACCCAACTCGAAGATTCGCCGCTCTTTAACGCAGGCAAAGGATCAGTCTTTACCCATGCCGCCACCAACGAGATGGATGCCTCTATCATGGATGGAGCTACCCTCGAGGCGGGAGCCATTGCGGGTGTACAGACGATCAAAAACCCCATTTTAGCGGCCCAGGCGGTGCTGGAGCAGTCGCCGCACGTCCTCCTGACGGGCAGGGGAGCAGAGGATTTTGCTCAAAGTCAAGGTATTGAAGTTGTTGATCCTGAATACTTTGCTACGCAAGAACGACGAGCGCAGCTCGAGCGCATCCAAAAAGCCAATGCCGAAGGACGCGCGGCGAACGGACAGGAAAAGTTTGGCACAGTCGGGGCCGTTGCTCTGGATCGTTTTGGCAACATCACAGCTGCTACCTCCACCGGTGGCATGACCAACAAACGCTACGGGCGCGTCGGTGATTCGCCCATCATCGGGGCCGGAACCTATGCCGATAACCGCACCTGTGGCGTATCTTCTACCGGACATGGAGAGTTTTTTATGCGTTATCTGGTGGCCTACGATATTGCTGCCTTGATGGCTTACAAAAATTACAAACTTGAAAAAGCCTGCCAGACCGTCGTGATGGACAAGCTCAAAAAAGCTGGTGGAAGTGGTGGTGTTATTGCTCTGGATCGGCGGGGTAATGTGTCGATGACCTTCAACTCACCTGGGATGTTTCGCGCCTTCCGAGATGCCAAAGGTAGATCAGCCGTGTTGATTTACGAACCTTGATTTTTGTCTAGCTTATCTCCGTAAAGCATTGACTTGATAAGCAGTTGCTTACGTGCGGTTTTATCCTGATAGCGGGCTTTGTCTTCGGGACTTGCCGAGGATAGTACGTTGGTCAAGGCTTCATCGTAGCAGGCTTGTACTTCGTAGGGCATAGCTGTCTCGGGTAGGGCTTGGATACAGGTTTGGGCCTGCTCATAGATGGAGCGAATGATCTGCTCATCTACTGTTTCCTGTTGAGCCATACTCAAATTTCCAAAAATAAAGCAAATAAATACAAGAATTGAAATCCACTTCATAAGTCATACTCAATTTTACCTGCAAGGTACAGTGGACGTATGAACGGATCGTTACCGGTGTTTTACTTTTTTTGCTTTTTGGCAGGGCGTTTCTTTTCGGGTGCTTTTTCGGCTAGCTCGAGGCACTGCTCCAGCGTAAGCGATTCAGGCTCAACATCTTTGGGGATTTTGACATTTTTCTTGCCTGCTTTGATATACGGCCCCCATCGCCCGTTGAGTATCTGTATGTCGGGATTTTCGGGGAAGCTCTTGATGTGCTTCTTGGCGTCGGCTTCGCGCTTAGCCAGGATGAGTTCGATGGCTAGTCCTTCCTCGATCGTGTAGGGATCGTGTTCTTTGGGGATAGAGGTGAACTTGCTATCGTGCCGGAGGTAAGGGCCAAAACGCCCAATGTTGGCTACGATGTCTTTGCCCTCCAAATTTCCGACGGTGCGCGGCAACTTGAACAAATCCAGTGCTTCTTCTAGGGTGAGGGTTTCGATGAACTGCCCTTGCCGAAGGCTCGCAAACTGCGACTTTTCGTCTTCGTTTTCGCTCACCAACTCTACCACGGGGCCGTAGCGGGCCAGGCGAGCAACAACCAGCCGTCCCGTCTTGGGATCATGGCCTAAGTCGCGTCCACTCTTAACCTCCGAGCGGTCTAGCTCATCGGTATCTGTTACTCGGGGATGAAAATCACCGTAAAACTCAGCCAGCATTTTTGACCAGGAGAGTTTGCCAGATGCAATTATATCAAACTCTTTTTCAACTTTTGCCGTAAAGTTGAGATCAACAATATCTGGAAAATGCTCTACCAAAAAATCATTGACTACCATGGCCACATCTGTTGGAAAAAGTTTCATTTTTTCCGCACCTATGATTTCATTTTTGGTAGCTACCTGGATGTTGCCCTGGCTAAGGATGAGTTCCTTATAGGGGCGTTCGGTGCCATCGCGGGACTCCTTGACGACATAGTTACGCTTTTGGATCGTGGAAATGATCGGGGCATAGGTAGAAGGCCGTCCGATGCCGAGTTCTTCCAAAATCTTGACCAGGCTAGCTTCGGTGTAGCGTGGACGCGGGCGAGTGAATCGCTCCCGGGCTAGGATGTGATTGAGGTCCAGTACCTGCCCAACAGCAAGTGGAGGCAACATCGTAGAGGATTCCTTATCTTCCTCTTCCTCATCGTCTTCGCTGGCCAAATAGACCCGCAAGAAGCCATCAAAAACGATCACTTCTCCTTTGGCTAGCAGTTCCTCGGGGGTAGTAGAAATGGCAATGGTAGCGGTTGTTTTTTCGAGTTGGGCATCTGACATCTGGGAGGCGATGGCGCGCTTCCAGATCAGTTCGTAGAGGCGTTTTTCGTCGCTGTTGCCGCCTGCCTGACGACGGGAGAACTCCGTAGGCCGGATGGCTTCGTGGGCTTCCTGTGCCGAGTCGGATTTGGTTTTGTAAACCCTGGCTTTATGATAATTTTTACCATAAGCAGAGACGATTTCTTGGGCTGCCTTTTGCATGGCTTCCTCCGAAAGATTCGTTGAGTCAGTACGCATATACGTAATATGTCCGGCTTCGTAGAGCTTCTGGGCAACGCTCATCGTCTTGGCTACCGAAAATGACAACTTCCGGCTGGCTTCTTGCTGCAAAGTTGAGGTCGTGAAGGGCGGGGAGGGAGACTTCTTACCGGGCTTGGTTTCGAGCGCCTTGATCGAAAACTGTGCGCCCAGGCAGCGTTGCAGCAATGCTTGAGCTTCGGCTTCATCCTTGAGCTTTTGGGGTAAATCGGCAAAAAGTCGCTTGCTTTTTTCTAAATCAAAGAGAGCATTTACTTTAAAAAAAGGCTTTGCTTCAAAAGCCACAATTTCTCTTTCTCTTTCTACGATAATTCTAACAGCCGCTGACTGTACACGTCCGGCTGATAGTCCTGTTTTGATTTTTTTCCAGAGAACGGGGGAGAGTTCAAAGCCTACCAGACGATCGAGTATGCGCCGGGCTTGTTGGGCATTGACAAGGTCTTGGTCTATTTTTCGGGGTTGTTGGATGGCTTTCTGAATAGCCGACTTAGTGATCTCTCGAAAGACAATACGGTGTGTACGTGCATCATCCAGGTTGAGGGATTCTTTCAGGTGCCAAGAGATGGCTTCACCCTCGCGGTCGTCGTCGGTGGCTAACCAGACAATCTCGGACTTGGCTACCTGGGCTTGAAGTTCCTGGATGACCTTTTTTTTGTCGGGGGTAATGACGTAGTTGGGGCGAAAACCATTTTTGATGTCGATGGCATCTTTTTTTGGCAGATCGCGCACGTGTCCATAACTCGACAACACCACGTAATCACTCCCCAGATATTTATTGATTGTTTTGGCTTTGGCGGGTGATTCTACGATGACTAAGTTTTTGGGCATAAAGCGTCGTTGAAAATATTGAACCACAAAACTACGCAAAAAGTGCCAAAGCCCAAAACAGGCCTTGGTATCCGCTTTTTTGCTTACTTTTGTGGTATGGCTCTCAAAGATATTATCCGTGAGTTGCGCCGCTACGAAATCAAAATCCGGCAGGCGGTCAATACACAAATGCACGGCGATTTTCATTCCGTCTTTAAGGGATCAGGTTTGGAGTTCGACGACGTGCGCCAGTACCAGTATGGCGACGATGTGCGGGCGATCAACTGGAACGTAACTGCCAAAGGTGAAGGGACTTACCTCAATACCTACAAAGAAGAAAAAGAGCAAAATGTGTTCTTTTTACTCGACGTGAGTGCCTCCCAGGAGATCGGTAAAACGGGTGCGCAGAAGCTCGATGTAGCCAAAAAAATCTGTGGGATACTCATGCTTTCGGCCCTTCGTGAGGATAGCTCGGTAGGTTTTTTGGCGTTCAGTGATACCAAAGAACGCTACATTCGCCCCAACAAAGGTCTCAAGCATGGCTATCGGATCATTGAGCGGATGTTTTATCTGGAAACAAAATCTAAGCGCACCGATCTCTCCCAAGCATTGGCACTGACGCTATCCATGCTCAAGAGGCGAAGTGTCGTCATTTTAATTTCTGACTTCATTGATGAAGATTATGAAAAGAATTTACGCGCATTGGGGCGTAGGCATGATACCGTTGTGATTCATATCCAAGACCCTCGCGAGGCGCGATTTCCTGCTCTGGGTATTGTTCCGCTGTTGGATAAAGAGTCCGGTAAGACCGTCTGGCGCAACACCTCCTCCTCCGAGTTTCGGCGGCAGATGGAGCAGCGTTTTGAAGGCACGGCACAGGGTTTGTCCACCCTCTGCAAGCGCAACAACATCAGCTATTTGCACCTGCGTACCGATGAAGACTACGCCGGTGCTTTGTTAAAGCTCTTTCGGGTAAGGGCAGCGCAATCGGGGAGGAAGCGGTAGAAGTGCCAGCGTTTTATCCGCCCATCCCCTCCCGAACCCGCCGAAGCAACTCCAGTGTAGAGGCATCGTGTCCGTGGCTGGGTAAAGTATCCTGTTGCATTTCCTGCAAGAGTTTTTGGGCGAGTTCTTTGCCTAATTCAACCCCCCACTGATCGAAACTGAAAATATTCCAAAGAATACCTTGAACAAAAATTTTATGTTCATAAAGTGCAACCAAGCTACCCAAATAACGTGGACTAAGCTCGGGGAGCAGCAATGTGTTGCTGGGGATATTGCCCGGGAAAACGCGGTGAACTACGTTGGGGTCATCCAGCCCTACCTCCTCTGCGGCCTTGCCATTCATCAAGGCTTCGCTTTGTGCAAGTCCATGCGAAAGCAAAATCTGATGATGCACCGTATGGCCGTGCCAGGGGCGGAAGGTGAGGATAAAATCACAGGGAATCAGTTGTGTGCCTTGGTGAATAAGCTGATAGAAAGCATGTTGCCCGTTTGTGCCAGCTTGTCCCCAAACTACGGGCCCCGTAGGATAATCTACGGTTCGACCATCTCGGGTGGTGCGCTTACCGTTGCTCTCCATATCGGTCTGTTGGAGATAGGCTGGAAAAAGATGCAGCCGTTGATCGTAAGGGAGAACAGCGTGTGTATGCGCACCAAAAAAGTTGTTGTACCAGACACCCAGCAGCGCAAGAATTACGGGCATATTTTCGGACAGGGGCGCGGTTTTGAAGTGCTGATCCATGGCTTCCGCCCCAGCTAACAATTCTTGAAACCCTTCGTAGCCGATGGCACAACAAATAGAAAGTCCTATTGCTGACCAGAGCGAAAAACGACCCCCTACCCAATCCCAAAACCGAAACATATTTTGGGGAGCGATCCCGAAAGCCTCCACAGCGGCGGTGTTGGTGGAAATGGCTACAAAATGTTTGGCAATAGCCGTAGTATCGTTAGCGGTTTTGTCCAAGAGCCATTGACGCGCCGTATGGGCGTTAGTCATCGTCTCCTGTGTCGTAAAACTTTTGGAGGCAACCAGGAAAAGCGTAGTGGCGGCCTGGCACTGATCGAGAACCTGTAGCAGGTGTGTAGCATCTACGTTGGAGACAAAATGCACCCGAAGATGCTTGTGATAGGGACGCAGTGCCTCCGTAACCATGTGCGGACCCAAATCTGATCCACCAATACCTATATTGACTACATCCGTAATTGCTTGTCCATCAAAACCTTTCCAATCCCCATTATGAAGCCTATCGCTAAATATTTTCATTTGTGCCAACACTTTTTGGACTTCTGGCACAATATCTTGCCCATCCACAAAAACAGAATGCGTTCCGCTATTCCGTAGGGCCGTATGAAGGACAGCGCGTTTTTCGGTACGATTGATGGCTTTTCCTTCCAACATCGCTTGAGTTTCCTGCTTGAGTTGGCAATCTTGTTCAGCTAAGCGAAGGAGTAGTTCAAGGGTTTGGGTATTGATCCGATTCTTGGAATAGTCCAAAAAAATACCGGCAGCGGTCAGAGAAAATCTCTCGACGCGCTGCCGGCCTTCGGTAGCAAAAAACTCGTTTAGATGAATACCTTGTATCTCTTCCCAATGGGTCTTTAAGGCAGCATAGGTAGGCATTCGTGTGAGCATGGGTGATGTTTTCTTGGTGATTGCTTACAAAGATAGCAAGTAATCATCAAAAAACACCTGCTTAAACCTGTGCCAATCCTTGTTTTTGGGGTGCGGCTGTGCCTTTTTCGATCTCATCCCAGGCATCTACGCCAAACTTTTTGAGCATTCGGTAATGCGATTGCAAAGCACCTGTAAAGGTTTCATTTTCGATATATGGTAAATCGAACTCCAGAGCTGTTTCACGGACGATGTCTGAAATTTTGTAATAATGCACATGACAAATATTGGGGAACAGGTGGTGTTCGATTTGGAAATTAAGCCCACCACAAAGGAAGTTAGCAATACGACTTTTGCGGGCAAAGTTGGCCGTTGTGCGCATTTGATGGTCTGCCCAGGCATCTTGTATGCTTTGCGGATTGCCTTCGGGTTCGGGGAAAGAAACATCTTCTACTACGTGCGCCAACTGGAATACCAGCCCAAGAACTAAGCCGAAACTCATGTGCATCAGCACAAATCCTATCAAAAATTCCCACCAGGTTACGGGCAAAACCAATAAAGGAATGATTAAAAAGATAGTGTAGTTCAAAAACTTAAAAAAGAACAAATTAAAATATTCAATCGGCGGGTGATTGGTGTTATCGGTTTGCCCAATTTTTTCCTTGAAGAACTTGATATAATCCTTACGAAAAACCCAAGAAATTGAAGCCAGTCCGTAGAGTGCGAAGGCATAAAGGTGCTGGTAACGCATGAACTTGGTGAGTTTGTCTTCGGGCGAGAGGCGCACCAGACCAGGGGCCACTTCAAGGTCTTCGTCGTGGCCAGGAATGTTGGTGTACGTATGGTGTACGACGTTGTGGGTGATGCTCCAAACGTAAGCGTTACCGCCAAATATATTGAGCGTCAGCCCCAAAATCTTGTTGAGCCATTTTTTGGAGGAGTAGGAGCCATGAATGGCATCATGGGATACATTAAAACCAATGAAGGCTTGAAAAGCCCCGAGTAGCAGTGCCAAACCCAACATTTGCCATTTGGTTAGGTCAGTAAGTAAGAGCGTAAGGTAGATGGCAACTGTACCGCCCAAAAAGAAAAATGTTTTAAAAAACATCTCTCCGTTGGCGTGCTTGGAAATGCCATTTTCTTTGAAATACGCATCTACACGCTTGCGCACCGTAGCAAAAAAACGAGATTGATTGTGATTTTGGAAACGAATTGTCTGGGACATAAAAAGATGAAGGTCAAACAATGGAAAAGAAAACTGATCGACGAATGTCTAAGAGAACTTACTTAGGCGGGATAAATGTAACTAAAGCTAAGCGGAATACCAACTTTTGGACATTTTATCCGCACAAAAAGGTATTTTTTCATATCTTCGTTCATCACAAACCCATCACTGTCCTTATGATTCACACACTAGACTTGCACTTTTTGGATGTTCAGGAGGCTATCGGTTCCTTTTTGGTAGAAACTAGCGCGGGCGCGGTTTTGGTGGAGAGCGGGCCGTACAGTACGTATCCACATTTGCTGGAGGCACTCAAAAACAAAGGGTTAAGCCCAGCGGATATTTCGCATGTTTTCCTGACCCATATCCATTTCGATCATGCAGGAGCCGCTTGGGCTTTGGCGCAAGCCGGAGCTACGATACTGGTGCATCCCTTTGGATATAAGCATATTATACAACCGGATCGCCTTTACGAATCCGCCCGACGTATTTATGGTGATGATATGGATCGTTTGTGGGGAAAAATGGAAGCCATTGCTCCCCAGCAACTGATCGCCGTTGAGGATGGAGAGGAGATTTTGGTAGGAAATACGGTATTTAAGGCACACCATACGCCCGGACATGCCTCTCATCATATTGCTTGGCAGGTAAATGATGTCGTTTTTGCTGGGGATGTGGCCGGCGTAAAGATCGGGACGGGGCCGGTAGTTCCGCCATGCCCACCGCCGGATATTAGCATCGAAGATTGGCAAAAATCTATTCAAAAATTGATAGACTTAAAACCTGCTTCACTTTATTTAACGCACTTTGATCGTATTCCTAATCCGGAGGCGCATTTGCGTGCCTTAGAGGAAAACCTCTTGACTTGGGCAAACTGGATCAAGCCACACTTTGAACAAGGCACGCCGCCCGACCAACTTACGCCACTCTTCCAGGATTTTGCTCGAAAACAGCTTGAGGAGGCAGGCGTAAGTCTTGAAAATCAAGACAAATACGAAAAAGCTAATCCAGCCTGGATGAGTGTAGCCGGTTTGTTGCGCTATTGGAAAAAGAAAAATGCTTAACTTGCTTGTCAAAACATAAAACAACCATGAGATCACGACTTTTTATTTTGCTGTTGGTAATTTTTTGCTGGGGCTGTGGTAAAGACGACGACAGTGAGCCGCCCACAACCACGGAGTTAATCACAGGCACGGCATGGGTAGTCGAAGATGCAAAAATTGACATCGGTGCGCTCGGGCAGAGCTTTGGGGATAGCCTGGATCTGTTCGAGGACTTGCGGCGAAATTCCTTGCAACTTCTACCGGATGGAAGACTCGAAGTTACCGAAATTGAAAGTGGACGCAGCGAAATTGCCGGAACCTGGAACCTATTGGATGATAATACGATACGCTTTCAGGGCTTGATTGATGAAGATTTTGTAGGCACGGATACCGGAAGTATTGAGTTCACGCAGGCACAACTGGAAAATCTGCAAACCTTTACCATCGTCGAAATTACGCCGCGTAATTTTGTCTTGTCCAATCAAAACAACTTTATCTTTTCTCTTCCGGATATTCCGATTCCCATTCAGGTAACGGTAAAACTGGATATTACCTTGATACCTAAAAGCTAAATTGATGAAAAATAACGCAAGGCCATCTTTACTGAACTTATTGCTAAACATTGTTGTTCCTGTCATTATTCTGACAAAATTTAGTAAACCGGAGTCCCTCGGCCCGGTCTGGGGGCTAGTCCTTGCGTTACTTTTTCCTTTGGGTTACGGGGCTTATGAGCGCGTAAGGGAAAAGAAATGGAATACAATTTCGGTGATTGGGTTAATCAGTGTCCTGCTTACGGGAGCGATCGGTTTGTTTAAGCTACCGCCCGAGTGGGTGGCTATCAAGGAGGCGGCTGTGCCACTCGTGATAGGTGCTTTTGTGCTGTTTTCGTTGCGTACGCCCTTTCCGGTAGTGCGTAAACTGCTGTATAACGAAGCCATTTTTGACACACAAAAAATTGAAAACCAGCTACATACAGCAGATCAACAACAGGATTTTTCCCGTAACTTTGTTCAGGCAACGTACTGGGTCGCGGCTTCTTTTCTCTTATCCTCTGTGCTTAATTATGTGCTGGCTAAGGTAATCGTGAAAAGCCCGCCGGATACGGCGGCCTTCAACGAAGAGATCGGGCAAATGATGGCATTGAGCTTTCCCGTGATCGCGATTCCTTCAACACTGGTATTGTTTTTCGCGCTTTGGCAAATGATTAAAGGCATCCAGCGCATTACGGGCTTGTCTTTTGAGGAACTTTTTCAGGGACAAGAATATGAAAAAAAATAGCCTATCGGGTGATGTTCGCGCCAAAAAACACCTTGGACAGCATTTTTTGAAAGATGAGTATATCGCCGAGCAGATTGTAGGTTTGTTAGCTATCGGGAAGGATGCCCCTTACGATCAAGTGTTGGAGGTTGGACCGGGTATGGGGGTCTTGACCAAGTACTTGATTCCTAAAATTGCAACAAACGTTGTAGAAATTGATGTAGAATCTGTGGCATATTTGCAGCGACATTTCCCTGACCTGCAAGAGCGTATCTGGCATAAGGATTTTCTGACGGCCGACTGGCCGAGTCTCCTAGGAGATCAAGCTTTTGCGCTAATCGGAAATTTTCCTTACAACATCTCCTCACCGATTTTCTTTCGCGTTTTGGAGCTTCGAGATCAGATACCGGAAGTTGTCGGTATGCTTCAAAAAGAAGTTGCCGAACGGATAGCGGCTCCTGCGGGCAGTCGTGCTTCGGGGATATTGAGTGTTTTTTTACAAACTTTTTATGAAGTAAGTTACTGTTTTACAGTACCTCCGGAGGTGTTTGATCCGCCGCCTAAGGTGCAATCGGGCGTAGTTCGTCTTCTACGAAATGAGCGGAAAGTCCTGCCTTGTTCCGAGAAAATGTTTCGGCGTGTGGTTAAGCAAGCCTTTCATACTCGGCGGAAGACGCTACGAAATGCTCTAAAAAGTTGGCAATTATCAGAAAATCTTACAAGTCAAGCCATCTTTGATAAACGCGCCGAGCAACTCAACGTAGAAGATTTTTTGTATCTTACCCAACAAATTGAAACATCTCTTCAACAACCATGAAAAAAACACTATTTTTTTTAATCGGCATCTCACTTTGGGCAGTGTTGGCAGGCTGTAATGCGGATAAAATTGAATCCTTAGAGTCTGAAAATGCTATCATGCGCGAAAAGCAGCGGCAGGACAGCCTCTATATTACGGATTTGACGGCAGAGCTAAGCGTCGTTTATACAAAACTAGATTCTATGCGAGCCATCGAAGAGCAGATACGGCGGACGGCTGCCGATGTTCGTTCTGGTGGAATTTCGGGTAAAGAAGGTGGTCTATCACTTTCCGAAAACATGCAGGAAATTAACAAGAAGCTCAATGAGGGAAAAGCCCGTATCCGAGAACTGGAAGCGCGTTTGAGCCAGAAAACAAAAGAGGCAACGGGGCTTTCTGAAACTGTTAAAAAACTGGAGGTCATCATCGTACAACTCAAGCAGACGATCAACGATAAAGATCAAACGATTACCGATTTACAAGGACAAATTGGGATGCTCGAGCAGCAAGTGGCTGGCTTAAAAGTAGATTTGGCACAAAAGGAACAAGCAGTTGATTCCTTAGGAACCGAGCTTGACCAAAGCCAGACAGACCTCAATACGGCCTATTACGTCATCGGAACTACCAAAGAACTCAAGGATAAAGATGTCATTGTGAGTAGGGGAAAAGGCTTTGAGTCAAGTAGAGATTTGAAGAAATTCACAAAAATTGACATTCGTGAGATGGAGCGCATCACCGTTGGGAAAGACATCAAACCCAATAAGGTTACACTCCTTCCTGCGCGCCCTACCAGTAGCTACAATCTCAAAGAAGAAGGAGGTGTGCTTTACATCGAGATTAAAGACAAAGGTAAGTTTTGGCAAGATAAGTTTTTGGCCGTTACGACGACGAAGGGCTTATTTTGATTGCCGCGTAGAAATCTTCTAACAATCCGTGAAATTGATTTAAGAAATGGGCATCTATCTTTTCAGGATAGCTGTCCATTTCTTTTAGATAATGGAATATAGTTTGCAGTTTATCTTCATCGAAGGATGATCTTTGTTGCAAAATTTTATGAAGGTCTTCGGCACTCTGTGTAGGAGCATAATGAAAATGGTCGCGAACAAAAGCAAAAAACAAGTCGCGTTCTAGGATTGCGAGCGCATAAAAATCATGTCGATATAGACTGCTTAGGGTTTCGATAAACAAAAGTGAGGTGTTTTCAGGCTTTTGGAGAACGGGAATAGTACGCTGGATACGCTTGCTTTTAAAAATCAACAACAAAAATATCAATGTGAGCAAGACGTAGTACGCCCATCGCAAAGAAGACTGCGATAATATAAAACGCAGAGGGCTTTCTTTGGGTGTTTGGATGTCGCTTTCAGGATTGCGGATAGGAATACGGGCGGCATTGTCCCAATGAACGCGATCTGTCGGGGGCAAAGCGGCAAATACCCGGCGGGCATACTGATACCCCTGTTCTTGCAAAATAAAGTAGTTGGTGAACAGAAAAGCCTCGGCATGGAGATAAAAAAAGCCATCACCAAAAGCATAACGCACAAAATTGGGATATTCATTTAGAAAACCGATAGCTTTGCCGGGTGCAGCATTCTCGAGGTATCTCCAATGGTGAGAAACAGTGTCAAAGTAATCAATCATGGGGAAATTATATGATTTTCGCCCTACCGATACCCGCACAAGACTATCAAAGTGATACAATAAATTTTCTTTTATTTCTAAGGTATCTTTCAATAAACGAAATATATCTGGGCTTGCAATGAAAGCCGTATTGCCGTTGGAGACAAAGGCCAACAAGGAATCACGATCGGCTGTTGTCAGAAAATAGCGATCTCCCACATAGACGTATAGCTGACCCTGGACTTGTGTTGGGAGGGACTTATAGATACGCCGTCGGCTGCTCGTAAACCGCTCGCCTGGGAACTCTTTTTGGAGCAGTTGGCTCAAGACGTAAGTCCCGAAGGGTATTTTATCCGTCGGTGCGAAGGTGTCCCGCCAGTCGTTGAGATGTTCATGATGCCATTGCTGATAGAGCCAAAAGCCAAACGTCGCTAAGGCTATCAAGATCACAGCTGCGGGAAAATACTTCTTCATTCATCAAAAATGATAAAAATATTTGAAAATCCAAGGATGTATTCCCGCATGGAACAAAGATTTTTTAGCTTTGCGGGTATGAATAGCTATTTACTTTGTTTATCCGTTTTGTTGGGACTGGTGGCTTGTCAAAAAACACCCCAGGAGGAAGCCAAGGAGGCAACTCCTATTTTGCAACAATTACCATCCGGTTTGCAATTTATTCATTATGAGCATCACCCCGAAGCTCGCCCCGTGAATCTAAACGACTACCTAGCCATAGACCTGCGTCTCCTGACCGCCAACAGAGATACGATCATTGATACGTACCGCTACGCGACTGAACCCATTTACCGCCCTATTGAGATGCCTCCCTATCCAGGCGCACCCGAAGAGGGATTGGCCTTGTTACGGGAAGGAGATAGTATTCATTTTTTTGTGGAAGCTGATAAAAAATATCAGTATGAAGAAAAACCACATTATGTAGAAATCCCAGAAGGCTCCAGGGTAGAGTACCAGATCAAAGTACGAAAACACTACACCGAGTCTGAATATACGCAATTCCGTTTAGCTGAGGAGGAGCGCGTGATCGAAGAAGTTCTCCAGCGCAAAAAAGATGAGTTAGGTCTTGTTTATCAGCAACATCCAAGCGGAATTTACTACCGCATCGAAGCACATGTCGAGGGTTGGGAACAGCTTAGTCCGCCACGTGTAGGGGATGAGGTTGTCCTGGATCATATCGGTAGTTTTATGAACGGTATGAGTTTTGACCGCACGGATGATCCCAAAGACCCTACCAAAAGCAATCCTATTCGCTTTCGTTTGGGGGAGTTACGAGTGATTCCGGCTTGGGAGCTTGCACTTTCTGAACTCATGGTAGCTGGTGATCAGTTGGATATGATTGTGCCTTTTCGCTATGCTTTTGGAGCAGCAGGTAACCCAAATTTACGTGTTCCACCTTTTGCTACACTCAATTTCAAACTGCGTTTACAAGAAGTTCACCGCCAATGACCCTTCACGAAAAACCTACTTTGCCTGAGTTACAGGCTTACCTGAAGGCAGTTTGCGCCGAACGGGGCTGGGACAAGAATAACGACCTTGAACTTTTTTTACTTTTTTCAGAGGAAGTAGGTGAGTTGGCCAAAGCCATCCGAAACCAACGCGGCCTCTATGCAGAGTCCGGCAAAATCACATCCGATGAAAACCTGGAAGAAGAGTTTGCTGATGTGTTGAGTTATCTGATGGACTTAGCAAATTATTTTAACATAGATTTAGAGACGGCTTTCCGAAAAAAGGATGCCTATAATCAGGGTAGAACCTGGAAAAAACAGGAGCGGCCTTAGGGTTGTACCTCAAAGAGCGCGCGTTGTTTGGCGGGAGTTACGCGAATGGCGTTTTTTTGGTCGAGGTAGTGCAGCCGAATGATATGACTTTGGTCATCAAACCAGTCCATCAAGATGGTGTTTTGGACGGTTAGCCCCGTAAATCGACCAATTTGGCTTACCTCAAGATATATCCAGACGTATTCCATATCCGTCTCTTTTCCCAAAAAAGCATAACTTAACGACCGCCCATCAGGGGTATTGAGGCGAAGATGACGGCGGATGTACGCCTCAATCAGGGCATCGGCATTGGGGTTTTCGCGGGCTGTACCTAAGTGGAGGCGCGTTTGGTGGAGGTCTTCCAGGGCTGCTTCTAGGTCATCAATGAACACCTTTTGGGTGATCTCGAGGGAGGCCGCCTTCTTGTTGAAGTCGATCTGCATCAAGCCGATATGAATGGGATGCAAAAATAAGTAGGTCATCAATCCAAAAAAAATGCTCATGGCTTTGTAAATTTGTCGTCTATGAAAACTATACCCGTCCGTAACGCGCAGCAAGTACGTGCTTTTTTGGAACTCCCTCTTCACTTATACGGGGATGATCCAAATTGGATACGCCCCCTAAACAAAGACATTGAAGAGGTGTTTGATCCTAAAAAAAACCGATTCTTTCAAAAACCACAAGCTGATTGTGAGCGTTGGCTCCTCCTGGATGCCCAACAAAAGCCCATCGGACGGGTGGCGGCTTTCATTGATCCCGATACCGTCCACAAAGATAACAAACAACCCACGGGCGGGATGGGTTTTTTTGAATGCATCAATGACCAGATGGCGGCTAACGCGCTTTTCCAAACCTGCCAAGACTGGCTCACCGAACGCGGTATGCAAGCCATGGACGGCCCCATCAATTTCGGGCATCGTGATCGCTGGTGGGGCTTGCTCGTAGAGGGCTTTACTCCACCCAACTATTGTATGCCTTACAACCCGCCCTATTATCGGGAACTCTTTGAAAACTACGGTTTTCAGATGTACTTTAAACAACTGACCTACAAGCGTGAGGTGCAGGCACGCTTGCATCCGCGCCTCCAAAAAGTCGGAGATGCCCTGCTCCAAAATCCCGAATACAATTTCCGACACCTCGAAAAAAACAAGCTATCTCAATACGCCGAAGATTTTAGGACGATCTATAACGGCGCGTGGAGTTCGCACAGTGGCGTAGGCAAGATGTCCGAAAAGCAAGCGCAGGCACTCCTACAGCGCATGAAGCCCATCCTCGATCCCGAGATCATGTGGTTTGCCTACCACAAAGGCGTGCCGGTGGGCTTTTATTTGATGATCCCCGAACTGAACCAGGCAGTCAAGCACCTGAACGGCAAGTTTGGTATCTTACAAAAATTACAACTTTTGTGGATGCGCCGTACGGGTAAGATCAAAAAAATGTTTGGGGTGATTTTTGGGGTCGTGCCGGAGTACCAGGGACGCGGGGTGCATCTGGGTTTGGTAGAGGGCTATCGCCGTGTGTGCCAAAGCAATCCAAACTACCGCTACACCGAGTTTGAGATGAACTGGATCGGAGATTTTAACCCCAAAATGATCCGTACCGTAGAGTGGATCGGGGGTGAGGTAGCCAAGGTACATCACACCTACCGCAAACTATTCGATCCCGAGCAGCCCTTTGAGCGAATGCCGATCATTGATTAGGGCGTTTACCAAACCAGCGTTGGAACATTTTTTTTTCAAAGTTCCAAAAGAAGGAAAATTCACCCAATAACCAGCCATAACACAGCAGAAGCACTTGATAAACGGGCAGAATCAACAAGAGGTACAGAACGGTGTCAAGCCAACCACTGCGGGTAGTCAATCCCGTGAAATTCAGTAAAATAGGCTTGATAACCAGTATCGTTGTACCTGTAAGTGCGAAAGCCAACAGCACCCGAAAGAGTTGCCAACCACTGCGCAACGACCAGCGTACCTGAAGACGTTTCCAAAAAGAGGGGTGTTCACTCATCCAATCGACTGGATTTTTCTTATCTTCTAACGACTAGACCAAGGATTTGTTTTGCTCTTCGATTTATGGTTATCTTTGTGCTGTCAATCTCGCGTATGGTGGATGAGGAACCTATCTTTTTCGTGCATAATTTCATTGATCTTCTTGATTTTCTGCATGTCCCTTACAGATACACATGGGCAAGCAAGCCAGTCCAGGACGTTTCTTCGCGAGACAGGGGTCTGGAATGGAGCCTATATCAAAGTTAAGTTTTCGGATAAGTTTGGTTATTATGGTGAGCATCATTACAGGCGGCGAAATAGCGAGAATAACTTGTATGATTTTGTAGGTCGCATGCGACAGATATACAACCGGGCAGGATTGAATATTTTTTTTAATAAGTATTTTGAAGCCGTCATCGGACCTACCCTGGTGTTTAACTATACACCCCAGCCCGAAAATGAAGGCTTTGAAAAAGTAACCTTAGAACCTCGTATATGGCATCAGTGGCTGTTTCTGATGCCTCCTATGGGGCGAGTTAAGATATACCACCAGTTTCGCTTTGAGCATCGCTGGAAGCGATCCAATGCTAAAGATGCAGATGTTAATTATACTAATCGCTATCGCTATAAGTTGTTTGCATATATACCCATCAATAAGCCAAAAATCGAAGAAAAAACCTTATTTATTTCGCCAAGTGCTGAAATATTCATGCATTCGGGCGCGTCGATTGTCTATGATCCTTTTGAAGATTTTAGGGTTTATACAGGTATAGGCTATGTGTTAAACCAAAAACTGACTTTATTCGGAGGACACATGTGGACTTATGGTCAGCGTACCACAGGTTTTGAGTATGCTACCTCACACATTATCCGTATCAACCTACTTATCGGTTTAGATGCCCGTCCCATTGACCAACGCTTGCCAAATATCAACCTTGGATACTAAATTTCCTATCTTTTTATGCAAAGTACAACGAAAAATATATTTCTGGTTATTTTATTTGCTATTGTTCTGTTGTTGGGAATCTCGCTCTTTTTTGCTGACCAGCAGCGTCGCCATATCGAAGCTACCCAGGCATCCTTATCGCGGGTACTCGATGATCTACGAGACAGTTTGGGATATTACAAACAGTTTGATGCCTTGCAGGTGGCCATCCTGACGCAAGACCACCAAACGGCACAAGCACAAATCCAACTCCTCGATCAAGCCCTCGAAAATCCGCGTTGGCAGCCACTTATACAGCAGTATCTCAAAAACTTACAGAATATGGATTCTGCATACGCTGCCACAGCACAGCGCAACCAGCTATGGGTACGAGAAAATCTATCCTTGCGCTCAAGTGTAGAGGAGACGACCCAGGAGCGGGCAGAGTTGATGGATAGCCTCAAAAAAATGAAAAGCTATTTATCGCAAGTTGAAACTGTATTAGAGGAGCAAAAGAAATGCAATAAAGACCTTGAAAAACAAATACAAGAAGTCCGAAATAGCACTGGAAGGCTTACTTTCTCCAACAGCGAAGGCATCGAAATCACGTATTTTGGAGAGACCCAAAACGGACAAGCCAACGGCTATGGTATTGCCATCATCGCCAACAAAGGCACTTACGTCGGTACCTGGAAAGACAACCTTAGGCACGGGAGCGGGAAGTATCGCTGGCATAACGGACACGTATATGTGGGCGACTTCGCGCATGGAAAACGAAACGGAACAGGTACATATACCTTCGATACGGGCGAAAAGTACATTGGAGGATGGAAAGATGACTTGCGGCATGGACACGGTGCCTTATACACCAAAGATGGCACATTGATCGTGCGTGGAGATTGGAAGGAAGATAAGTTTGAAAAAGGATCTGATAAAAAGTACAAGCAAGAGCGATAACGATAAAAATTACCCGTGCCACTGTTGCCATACCTGGCTAAGGCTTGGGTAAGGTACGCCGTTTTGGTGATTGGCACGACTGACTAGAAATAAATTTTTCCAGTGGGCATACAAGTCTCGGTATGCTCGCCAGAGGCTATTTTGAGGATCGTAAATGTGAGCGGGTTCGGAGTTGGCACCATTGAGTTCGAGTATCTGGACGCGGCCTGCGTAGAGGTCTTCCAGGCTCTGTGCTTTGAGGTCATATCGTCCAAAAAAATACCCCTCAATCGGAAGGCTGATGCGGTCAAAGACCTGGGTGAGTTGAGGCGTAATGAGGTGGCAAGCGTCCCTAAACGTCGTCCCTCGGCAGTGGTTGCCGATGGGTTCCACCAAAACTACTTCGCCCATCTCAGGAACGCGCTGCGCACTTTGCGGGTATCGCTCCGCGATGGCGGCAGCATAGCGTCGATTGCGCTCGGAGGCCTGCAAAAGTGCTGATACTGTACGCTTTCCATCGCCAACGACAGACAAAAAATCACGTTGCATCAGAGAGGTAACTTCTCCGTTTTTGGCAGAGGGTAGGCGGTAATACATCAACCCAAACTCGAGCGGCCACTCCACGGCCGCTTGTAGGATTACATCGCCGGTGGCTGCCCGTAGGTAGTCGTCTAGCTCGGCTTGGGAATGCACGAAGCTTACGCCGCGCCCGCGTTCGCCTTTGTCAGGCTTGGCTACAAGGGGGAAGCCCATCATAGGTTTTTGTCGGGAGGCGAAGGGTGGGCGACGCAACTCCATCATCGGGCGCAAAGCCGGATCAATCTGCTCGAGTACCCGATATTTGGAGTAGTTTACCATCCCGCCAAGCACCATGAGCGGATTGGCGGCCGCAAAAAACACCCACGAACGCGCCCGAAAAGCCAGCCACAAATAATAAGGCAGGAGAGGTAAATAAAACAACCAAAAGGGCCAAAATTCCCACTTCAAAAACTGAAAGATGCTCATAAATAACTTCGCTTTTATACGCCATCTCCTCCACCACTGCGATCTTCATCACGGATTTGGCGGCGACGCTTTTGGTTGCTTTCTTGCTTGCCAAAGCGGTAATTGAACGTCAAGACACCCGTTCCGATACTCCACTGAAACTCATCGTAGCGCGTAAAGTCCTGTTGGACAATATCCACGATCCGCTTGCGTGAGCTGAAGGCATCACGGATGCTCAAGGTCAGTGTACCGCGTTTGTTTAGTACGTCTTTGGACGCACCAAGGTTGAGAAAACCAATACCTTCTTGCTCGCCCTGGGAGGTGCGGCGCGGAGAACTATAAATGAAGTTGGCTTGCAGATTGATGCCGTTGGGCAGATTGATTTTGGTATTGAGATTGTTTGTCCAGGCATAGGTATCGTTATCCAGGTTGCGCTCTTGATAGGATCCCTTCGTGATCGCCCGAAAGAAATTAAAGTTCGTGCCGATGCGCCACCACTTAGTAATGTTTTGAGAAAATGAAAACTCTAAGCCGTAGGCATCTTGTGTGGCTAAGTTAATGGGAAACACCAGCGACACGCCCTGTTCGTTGGTTATCAAGACCCGTTCGATGACATTGGTGCGGTAACGATAATAAACACTCCCCAAAAACGATCCAGATTCCCAGTAGGTCAGGTAGCTGCCCTCAAACGAGTCCGTATATTCGGGATCCAGATCGGGATTGCCTTCATAGAGGTTACGGGAATCGGTGAAGTTGGAGAAAGGCAAAAGCAAGCGAAAGCGCGGCCGCGAGAGCCGCCGGCTGTAGCTCAACTGTACGGTGTTGCTCTTGTCGAGGGCATAGGAGGCATTGACGGAAGGGAACAAATTAAGGTATGATTTTTGGATATTTGCCGCTGATTCTCTGGATGTTACACTAATATCCGTAAACTCTGCCCGCAAGCCTAATTGCCAGGAAAACGGCTGTCCTTTATGGCTCACGATACCGTAAGCGGCGTAAATGTTTTCTTGATAAACGAGGCGGTCGTTGAAGTCTTCAAAGATTTCAAAGACATTGTTTTCGTTTTGTTGCTCTACCAAATAGTCATTGTCGATGGTGCGAAAGTTGATCCGGCTGCCGGTCTCAAACTTGTATCCCTGCCCGAAGGGATGGATGTAGTCGGTCTGAAAAAGCAGGTTTTCTTCGTTTTCGGCATTGGAGGAGCGTTGCACGATAAGCGGAGAATTGCCATCTTGTATTTGCTCTGTGAAGTCGGCCAGTTCGCGTTCATCGGCTTTGATCCATCGCATATCGGCCGTCCATTTTCGTCCGCGTTGCTCAAAATCTTTTTCATAATTGATGGAAAGCTCATACGTTTGGGCATCTTCGCTTTCGTCTTCGCTTCTCGTGGTGGTCTGTATGGGGTTTTGATTCAGGTCAAAATCTCGATAAATAATATCGACTTCGTTGTTGCGATCGCCCAGACGGACGAGTCCCGAAATGGTGAGGGTACTTCGCTTGTCCAGAAAAATATCCATACCTGCCCGTAGGGTGTTGTTCAAGCCGCCGCGCATCTGCTCGCGGTCGCGCTCAAAGATAGCTGTTGGTTCTCCGTTTGCGCCTAAGTTACGTTGCAAAAAATAACCACTGCCGGGGCTTTTGCGGTATTGTGATCCGAGGCTACCAAAATAATTGGCTTTTTTTCCACGATAATTGAGGTTGGCAGCAATGCCACCATTGAGGAAGTATCCCCCCGAAATATCCACCGAGCCGTTCAACCCTCGGTCGCGGTCTTTGCGCAAGATGATATTGATGATGCCCGCTTCGCCTTCGGCTTCGTAACGTGCCGAGGGGTTGGTGATGACCTCCACACGCTCCACCAAATCGCTTTGCAGGAGCCGCAGGGCCTCCGAACTACCCACGCCAGCCAAGCCCGAGGGCCGGCCGTCGATCAGGATGCGCACGTTACCGCTACCCCGCAAGGCCACATTTCCTTCCACGTCCACCTCCACGGAGGGCAGCGTTTCCAGGACATCCAGCGCATTACCGCCTTTGAGCGTGCTGTTTTGCCCCACATTAAAGACGCGCTTATCCAGGCTCAACTCCATCTCCATCCGCTCGGCCACAATCTCGACATCCTCCGTGATGGCCATGTCGGGCGCCAACCGAATGACCCCCAGGTCCACTTCACGGATGCCGCGCTCCAGAGGAACTTGCGCAATGGTCTGGGGACGATAGCCGATAAAAGACACCTGTACGTACATGCGTCCTATCGGTACATCTACCAAAAAAACACCTGTTGGATCTGTGATACCTCCACCGATCAAGCTGCTATCCAGTCGGCTAAATACCTGAACGGTAGCGTATTCGAGAGGTTTGTCATTCTGGTCATCCAAAACACGCCCTTTCAACTGGATGATGGGACGCTCTCGCCCGCCACCTGGTTGAGCCAATGCCATCGCATGAAAAAATAGAAAAAATAACAGGGTAAGCACGCTTGATTGGAACATAAAAAATAGAGCAAATGATGTTTTGGAAAGAATAACGCAAGTAAATAATTGTCGTTAAAACATCTATTCCTTAACGAATGTTCATTTAGGCTTTGTTAGCAAATTGTGAATTACGCAAAGAAAAAACACCCACAGCGAAAGTCTTCTCTTACTTTTGCGTATGCGATGATCTTGTTGATGACGTTGTTTTGAGAAAGTTAAGCGATCAAGGTTACCAGAGAGTTAATTAAAAATGAATATTACCACGGGCAGAATAATCTGCATCACAGCACATTTAAAATTTTGATAATCAATGAAATACCTTCTCTACGGTGCATACGGATTTACGGGTAAGCTCATGGCCGATTTTTCGTCTGAGTACGGACTTACCCCAACCCTGGCTGGGCGTTCCCTTCAGCCCCTTCAAGCCCTACACGACCAGACGGGATACCCTTACCACTGCATTGGCTTAGACGACGTGGATGCAC
This sequence comes from Bernardetiaceae bacterium, assembly GCA_036822015.1. GTDB lineage: Bacteria > Bacteroidota > Bacteroidia > Cytophagales > Bernardetiaceae > DAISIL01. The sequence continues at coordinate 26,240 of DAISIL010000043.1, forward strand.
TCACGGAACTCGTCGCTGGTTTTGATGCCGTCTTGCACGCGGCGGGGCCGTTTAGCCAAACGGCCCGAGCGATGATGGAGGCCTGCCTACGCGGACGAACCCATTATTTCGATATTACGGGTGAACTTGAAGTTTTTGAAAAGGCGAAGCGCTACGATCAGGCTGCACGGGAAGCGGGTATTTTGCTGATGTCCGGGACAGGCTTTGATGTCGTCCCGACGGATTGTTTGGCGGCACTGCTCCACCAGGCCCTCCCCGATGCCGATCACCTCGAGTTAGCGATCGGAGCTAGTGGTGGTGGTATCTCTCATGGCACAGCCCAGACGATGCTCGCTAACCTGGGCAGCCCAGGCGCGATCCGAAGCGGGGGTGAAATTGTCCGAGTACCGATTGGAGTACAAACGCGATGGGTACAGTTTGGAAGCAAAAGACGCTTTGCTATGTCTATTCCCTGGGGAGATGTTTCGACGGCCTATCACACAACAAAAATTCCTAACATTGTGGTTTATATGGCTGTACCCCCTTCTTTTGCCAAAATAAATCGCTTTCAATCGCTTTACAATCCCATTTTGCGATTCGCTCCCGTCCGTAAAGGCTTACAAGCCTGGGTGAGCCAACGCATCACAGGACCAGATGCTGAGGCACGCATACGGGGGCGAAGCCTGGCCTGGGGGAGGGTCTCGAATGCTAAGGGGGAAGCTCGAGAGGCATTTTACGAAGGCATAGAGGGTTATACGTTTACAGCCAAAATGTCCTTACACATCGTGCGGGAGGTACTCGCTGGGCGGGTGCAGGATCGGGGCTATGCTACGCCAGCGGGTGTTTTTGGTGCCAAATTAGTAGAGCAACTACAGGGCTGCCAAATACAGCTACTACCATGAGTGCTACTTAATCATTGCATTTCTTGTAATATTTACTTTCGTGGTCGGGCAAGAGATCGGGATGAAAAAAAGACACCAGATCGGCTAATAACTGGTCGGGTTCGGTGGCACTGTGTGTCCAGTAGGCGTTGAGTTGGTGAGCGTAGGTTAGGATTTGCCCCGAGCGGAAGGCATCAAATTGCACAAAAAGCGGATGAATCGCTTCAAGTTCTTTGCGCGAGCTAGCCTGGGCATCTACCCAAAAATCGGCATCCTGCGCACGGGCATAGACTGCCTCTACGTCTAGGGCGAGGCTGCCTGTTCCGGGGGTATCTGCCCAAAGGTGTTTAGCCCCTGCATCGCTCAGTAATTTGGTTAGGTAGCTTTCGCCTCGGGCCATGTACCAGGTGCCTTTGAAGGGCGTACCAGTAAAACAACTGACAGGTGGACGGGTTTGGGCTTGGGAGGCTAAGTTGAAATAGTTGCTTTCTATTTTTTGAAATACTTCTTGAGCTTCGCTTAGTTTTCCTGTCAGGACACCAAAAAACAACAACCATTCGGCACGCCCCAACGGGTGCATCTCGAGCCACTCCGAGGTATAGATCAGTGGCAGGGATGTTTGTTGGTCTTGGATTTCGGTAACGCTATTCAAAAAGATGCCGTCGGCACGTAGAGCCAGGAGGCTTTCAGGGCTACTTTGGGTGATTTCTCCGAGTTCTTGGATGCGTCCACGTGCGATCTGTCCACCTAGGGTCGTATCTCCGATATACCGCTGATCTGCCACGCCTACAAGATCGTTTTGTGCATCCAAAGCCGTCAAAAAACCGTATTGTGGAGCTGCCAT
>DAISIL010000044.1:0-27747 GCA_036822015.1 Bernardetiaceae bacterium
ACATTGGATATATCCAGCCCAGAAGCATTAACATCCGTCCAGGTACCTCCTGGATCAGGGCTGCCTCCTAAGGATGCCGGAAGATTGACGGCACTCAAACCCGACTGACAAAAAGTGCGGGTGGCACTCGTTCCAGGGTTAGGATCAGAGAGAAAGACGGGATAACAGTTTTCTGCCGTCCCACAAGCATCCGTTACTCGGACACATACCTGATAGGATACGTTGGTAGGGGATACCGAAGACCAATCTACCTGAGCCGAGGTAGAAGTGCTGTTGGCAATCGTCGCCGTAACAGTTGTCCCTGAAGCACTCTTGATAACCCACTGGTAGGATGTTGCGCCTGCAATCGGTGCTACCGAAAAGTTATCCGAAGTAGCCGTTACACAAACAATGTCTCCCACAACAACCTGTGTTGTCGCCGAAGCCGAACAACCATTGGCATCCGTAACCGTAACGATGTAGTTACCCGCATCGGCAAGCGTCATGCTGGATCGCGTAGGACTTTGGGCATTGCTGGTAAAACTATTGGGTCCCGTCCAGGTGTATCCCGTAGCCGAGGCAGAAGTAGCACTGAGATTTAGTGTAGCATTGAGGGCAAGGGGACTATTAGAAGTAGCCGTAACCGAAGGTGCAGGCTGCACATTAACCAAAGCCGTTCCCGTAGGGCTAGCACAAGTACAACCAGCTGCATCCGTAACGCTTACCAGCCCATAGGTAGTAGTCGTGAGTGGGCTAACCGTGATTGGATTACCGCTATTATATCCCGTTACCGTAAAATTGCTTGCTCCATCAGTATAAACTACCGTAAAGGGTGGCGTGCCGCCGGTTACGGTAACGCTCATGGTTGCACTACCGCCTGGGCATATCGTGCCGCCGCCAGCAAGGGTAGCAATGTTGAAGTAAGACGTAAAGGTTGTCGTTACGGCAGCCGTAGCACCGCCCGCCCCGATGGTTGCTCCATTGGCGGGAAACTCTGTAACGGCAGCCGAAGTAGTTGTGCCATTTTGTCCACCATTTACTTGTTGAGTGGGCGCACCTGCGGCAATGGCAATATAGCCACCACCACCGCCACCGCCAGGGCCTTCGCTCTCGTTATCCGTGATGAGCTGATTACCGCCATTTCCGCCATTGGCAGAGAGTGTGAGTGTATTGGCTAGCGTGGATTTAACGACAATCGTACCACCACCACCGCCCCCCCCGGGTGCGTCGTTGTGTGCCAGTGTCGTATTGGGTGCTGTTTGTCCATTGGCCAGAATGCTTCCTGAGCCTGCTATGTTGTTAGCGACCAAAAAGACAATCCCACCACCATCTCCACCATCTTGATTAGCGTTGTTGTTGCCATCACCTGCACCACCACCACCACCAAAGAAGATACGGCTTTCGGGATTGATTGCCAGGAGCGGACGACCACCCAGCCCGCCCACAGGATCACGGTAATCTCCTCCCCAGGAGGGATCACCTGGCGGAACGGTAAGGGCATCTTGATTGGAACTACCATAAGTATATCCGCCACGTCCTCCCCCTGAGGAGTTGGTGAGGGCATTCCCGTTGGCGATATAAGCTGGGTCAAGCTGCCAGGCTGCATTACCCGTACAGCTGTTACACATAATGCCGTTTCCATCCCAGGTATTTCCGTTGGAGGCATTGGCACCACCACCACCACCGGCATTGTGTCCGTTTCCACCACCACCACCGTTGGCGATGGCCCCACGTGAATAACGCCCTCCCAAAGCGTCATAGTCGGCTTGGTAGCCAGCAATACTCTCTCCTTTCTCGGCACCGTCGTTGGCACTGTTGCTGACGAAGACCGTTACTACGCCTGCCCCTGCAGGTGAGGTAAGGTTTTCGCGCACTCCACCACGAAAGCCGCGCTCACTCACGTTGATCTGCCCATCTACCGTAATCGCTCCCGTTGCGTGTATGGCTACGATACCGCCCGTGCTACCGTTCCAGTCAGGCGCAACAACAGAGGCACCACCATTGATAGCTAGCGTGGTATATTGCGGCACACGCACCACCTGAGTACGCCCCGCGCTCGTGTAGCTGTTTTGGAGGGGACAGTTCAAGGTAATCGTATTACCTGCCGTACTTAACACATACGCAAACTCATACAAGCCCGCACTGTTGTAGCTGGTGATCTCCCCAAAGGCTACGGTGTTTGTCGTATTCACCGATGCCCCTTGCATCTGAATAATCATCACCAGATCACCTACCCCAATGGACCCGGGTGCGTTGAGTAAGGTAATATCCGATACCTCAACAACCAGATTGCCCGCATTAGCGTTAGTCGCCAAAGCAGCATATTGGTTTAGGATGGTATTGGGGGCGGCTACCGTCCGTGCGCCATCTTTACCGGGCTGGGCAAGCAAGCCAAGAGAAAGTAAGCACAAGAGAGCGGTTAAGCCTATCTGCCGTAAAGAGAGTCCGATGTGTTTGTAGTCAGTTATCATAATGGAGCTGCTTAATGCGTAATGATAATATCAGAAGTTTGAACTTGATTCAAAGTGGTGAAAGTAGCGTTTACGCCCGTCAGGGAAGTGGTACAAGTGGTAGCGTTGTCTTGAATGGAAGTAATCGTGATCGTGTTGTTGCCGTTGTTGGGCAAGGCAGCACCAGCGATAACAAAACTGCCGTTGCCGCTGCCATTGGGGCTAACGACTACGGTAGCATTCGTGATCGTGTTGGCTCCCGAGACGGAGTAGGTCAAGGTATAGGTTCCCGAAGTGGGCATCCCGCCGACGTTTATCGTCTGGCTCGTTCCCTGACAGACATCACTCGCGCTGACGCTGGTCAGGGTTCCCCCTGGATTCACCGTTACCGATACGCTCGCTTGTGAAGTACAGCCGCTGCCGTCCGTGCCAGTTACGGTGTAAGTGGTTGTATTGGTCGGGCTAACCACCAGGGTCGATCCCGTCGCGCCCGTGTTCCAGACGTAGCTCATTGCGCCGGAGACGGTCAGGGTCGCGCTGGCTCCAGCACAGATCGCCGTGGCGGAAGTAGTCGCTGAAACGGTTGGCAAGGGGTTCACTGTTACCGATACACTCGCCTGTGACGTACAGTCGCTGCCGTCGGTTCCCGTTACGGTGTAGGTCGTCGTCGCCGTCGGGCTAACGATCAGGGTCGATCCCGTCGCGCCGGTGTTCCAGACGTAGCTCGTTGCGCCGCTAGCCGTGAGCGTGGCACTGGCTCCAGCGCAGATCGCTGTGGCGGAGGTTGTAGCAGATACGCTCGGGGGAGGGTTCACCGTTACTGCCCGAGTAACCGAACGTGTACAACCGCTAGCCGAAGTCGTGTATGTGATCGTGGCCGTACCGGCGGAGACACCCGTTATCAGCCCGGAAGCCCCATCGACGGTCGCCGTACCCGTGCTGCTCGTCGTAAACGTACCGCCGGCCGTGGTGCTACTAAAAGTCGTCGTCGCCCCAACACAAATGGCGTTCGTACCGGTGAGTGGGTCTGGTGGTGGGTTGGCAATAAAATTGATGGTCTGGGTAGCCGAGTTTTGACAGCCATTGACATCCGTACCCGTTACGGTGTAGGTCGTCGTGCTGGTAGGCGTTTCGATGATTGTGGTGGTGGTTGCCCCGGTACTCCAGACGTAGGTCGTTGCACCGGTAGCGGAAAGGCTCACATTATCGCCCTGGCAGACCGTCGTTGGGCTGGCCGTAATGCTCACCGTAGGTGGCGCAAAAGCCTGGACAGTAACGGTAGCGTTGGCCGTAGTGCTACAGCCACCCGAGCTGGCCACGGTTACGCTATAGGTCGTCGTTCCTGTAGGACTGACAACAATCGTCGTAGAAGTTGCGCCGGTATTCCAGACAAAGGAAGTCGCACTGGGAGCATTTGCGGCTAGAGTTACAGTTTGTCCGGTACAAATGATCGCGCTTGTAGGCGAAACGGTAACCGATGGCGCCTGATCCAGGACAACGGGCTTAGTCAGTAGGTTATTGGTGTAATCACACTCTTTGAGGTTATTGGTCTGGCTGGCTAACTGCGTCAGGGCGAAGGTACTAGTGATGGCATTGCCGACACCATTGGCAAAACTTCCGTCATCGTTCAGGACGATATAGATCGTAAAACTTTCGTTGTAGGGCGTAAGGTCAATGGTGATATTTTGGCTGGCGCATTGCCCCACCGGAATCGGCTGATTGAATATCTCCGTAGCCAAAAGCGTAGCCGTCGCACTCGTGGTAGGATCGCCTTTGTAGAACGAGACGGGCATCCCGGCTGGGTTATTCCCTGAACCAGGATTACACAACTCGAGTCCCATGTTGAGCGTTCGGCAATCCGAAGTAGCATTGACAATCTTGGCACTCTCTGACCCCACATCGGGCTGGGCGCCAAAGAAATCCATCGAGAGTAGATATTGGTACTGGTCATTGACCAAACCCGAACTTACCGCAACATTGATCGTTCGCTTATCCGGCGAAAGCCGAAAAGCTATGTCGTAGTGTTCGTTTGTCCCTCCGGCATCTTGTCCTGTGCCAAACTTGACAGCACTCGTTCCGTTGAGCGGTAGGGCAACAAAACTCACGTTATCGTCCCGACGACCGTCCGAAAAACCCACCTGTTGGTAGTAATACCCGTTGGCCGTCTCGGCATTGAAGTCAATGACGGCATACGCCTGTGCCGCATTTTCGTTATCGGCATTCACTGAGTTGTTGGCATTCCCTGCAAGGTTAAAAAATGCAAACTGTGATCCGGCAGGTACCGTAAACGTACGGCTACTCGAGGCACTTACCGTCAGAATGCCCGCCGTAACATCACCATCATCGCCGTCTCCTGGGGGGATAAACAAAGATTCCGAAGCAATAAACTCGGCTGACATGGGCTGTCCTGTACGGCGAAAAAACTCAACCACATAAGAATCCTCGAAGGTAGAGGCATAGCCCGGATCACGCTCGATGACCAGATTTCCACCCGCCACATATACCCGTGGAGAATATACACCAATACTTTGCGGATTAACGGTTTCTTTGCCCGTAAAAAAACCCGTAACGACAGCCGTTTGGGTGAGTGATGTCGTGGTGTTAGATAAATCATGGTCATTGACCACATAGGTAGAATGATGCTGGTCGATACCGCCATTACCCACCGAAACATATCCGTCCATCAAACCTACGGTTCCCTGATCGAGGTCTATGGTCCAGTAGATATTGGAAAAAGGCTCATCCACGCCACCCGTAGGAATAGGGATAAAGCCTATTTCGGCTGTGCCTTTGCCTGTGATGTTGATAATGTTCGTGTTCGCGGGAATGGGAATGGTAACTGTGGTATTGGAGGGCGAGCTACCATTTTGTACAAATACCCCCGAAAAACCATTACTGACCAGTGAGTTTGTTGTGGGAGAGGTAAACTCTACGACATAAGAACTGTGAATATTGGTGTTCGCCTCCGTGATCGTGAGTACGTTACCTGCCACGGAGAAGGTAATGTCATTGAGTGCCGGGGTAATATCATGTCCAGGCTTGGCTCCCGTGAGTACGTTATTGCCCAAAGCAACATTTTCCCAACCAAAAATTTGCGTACCATTGCCGGAGGGATCCGTATCTAGGGCATAGTTGAGATAGCCCGAAGATCGCCCCAATGTTAAATCCAGCACAGCTCCCACAACGATAAAGTCCTCATCAGACTGTGCAGGATTCACGCCTGAACTTGTCTGTCCATCCACGGAAGAGATATAGATCAAGGCTCTATTGGCTCCTACCGGAATGGTAAAGGTCGGATGAACTGCACTACCTTTGGCTCGGTAGGCGGCTTGTGTCGAGAGGATGTCGGCCCGCGTACCGCCGCCAGGGCTACAGGTGCTGCTGATGGAAAAGGCCGGACAAGCGGCACTACCGGCACAGTCGCCATCCAAACAATCAATCAGGCCATCGCCGTCGTCGTCAATGCCGTTGTTACAGATTTCCTGGGCTACTCCCACCCATGAAATGCCAAGAAAAAAACAGAGATAAGTCAGTCGCTTCGTAACTAAGAGGAGCCGTTGCATAAGGTAGTTGGGTCTAAAATCTAGTTTTTTGTACTGTGTAATGATTCAATTATACATGCAAAGAAAAGCAAAATTAACTCTCTAAACAAATGTAAAAACCCTTCAAGCCCCTACCTGGGGGAGACATCTCCAAAAAAAAGTGGAATTGAAGGGCTAGAAATGCTGAATAAACTCGCTCAGCCGCTCTTCTTTGGGCAGGGCCAGTCGCTTGCGCAGGCGATACCGCGCCGTTTCGATGCCTTTGGGGGAGATATTGAGGAGTTGGGCGATTTCTTTATTCTCTAATCGCATACGCAAATAAGCGCACAATTTAATATCGCTTGCCGTTAGTTGGGGGAACTGTTGTTGTAAGCGCTCAAAGAAATCTGGGTGTACCTCCTCGAAGTGTCGCTGAAATCGTCCCCAGTCGTCGTCCAGTTCGATGTTTTGCCGGATGAGCTTGATGGCGTTCTTGACCTGCCCTGGGCTTGGACGTGTCCAGTCTTGGAGTTCTCTAAGGAGTTCGTTCAAAAACTTATTTTTTTGTACGAGTTGGAGGGCCAGGGAGGAGAGTTGTCTAGTTTTTTGATCCAGGAACGATTGCAATAACTCGCGCTCGCGCTGGTGGGCTTCTGCTAGTGCCATCGCCGATTTGGCTCGGGCCAGGAGTTCGACACTATTGAGGGGCTTGCGCACATAGTCGATGGCTCCTCGCTTGAACGCCTCGGCTAAGTGCTTATCGTGGAGCATCGTACCTGTGGCAATGATGATGGGGATGTCTTTGGTATTTTCGTCTTTTTGCAAAGCACCTACGGCTTCTAATCCACTCATCACGGGCATGTCCCAATCCATGATAATCAAGTTGGGCTTGTATTTTTGTGCCAACCGAAGGGCTATCTCTCCGTTGGGTGCCTGCAAAAAATCGTAATCATGCCCGGATTCGCGGAAATACCAAATGCACACCTGTATGCTTTCTGGTTCATCATCCGCAATCAAAATTTGTCGTTTTGCCATCTTGATACCTTAAATCAAATTGTTGTAGGTGGAGCCATTGATAGCAAAGATATGTTTTTTTTTGGATTCGCTATCGAATCACATCCGTTTGAAAGCGTACCCGAAGTAGTTTTTGTACTTTGGTGATCGTAACAAAGATGTTGCGTAGGGTTTGGCGGTGGAGCTTATTCAGGTCTTCTACTTCAATGTAGCGTCCCGTGTCCTGATGTGCCAAACCATTGAGGGCCCGAAAGCGCATCAGTATCTCGTAAGCCATCGTGGCTTCTTCCAACACCGGGCGATCTCGCTCGTATTTGGTCGCCAAAGCCCGAAAGCGTTCTACCGTCCCGACCTCCTCCAGCAGGTGTGCTTCATAGGCCAGCACCCGCGCCGCATCGGTGAGCGGCATCATAGCCCTGGCCTTGATGTCAAAGCGATCCGCATGTTCGCCGCTTTTTTCTACCATAAACTTCCGAAAAAAGCTCAAAGGCGGCGGGTTGTTGAGTGCGCCCTTAGCTAAAAGACTGACAAACAAGCGGTCTTTTTGCATGAGTGAAAAGATATACTGCCGCAGCGACTGGGCGAGTGTTGCCTCCCCATAAACAGCCCTAAAATCAAAAAATATGTTGGAATGCAGCACTGCCTTCGGCTCGGGGGTCGCTACCCAGGCATGAAACTGTTTTTTCCAGCCCGAGAGCGACATGCACCAATTCGGATTACTGGCCATCATGTCGGCTGGGCAACGCTCAAAACCGCATTCTTCTAGCAAAGTATTGACCGTCTGAGCAAACGCCAAAAAGTATTCGTTCACGGCACGCCCCTCCGTTTCGGGAGGGTCGAAATAAACCAGGGCGTTGTCCTGATCTGTGCGCAGCAACTGCTCTTTGCGGCCTTCGCTCCCGAGCGATAACCAGCAAAAATCCACGGGTGCTTCCCCGTGTTGGGCTTGCGCAAGCGCAATGACCCGCGTAATGATCGCGTCGTTGATTTCTTTCATCACTCCGGCCACAAAGTTCATCGAGACCTCCTGCTCCAGGTATTGCCCCATCAGTTGCTCGGCTTTGCTGCGCAGGTCGGCCATCTGTGCTGTGGCGTTGGCGCGGCGTATTTCCCGATACAAAACTCCCGGGTTGCTGCCTTGCGTACTCAACACATCTCGCTCCGAGATGATCCCGATGACGGGCGTTTGAGGTGTGCCATCTTCGGTAACGACGAAGTGCCGGATATTCCGTCGGATCATCAGGATAATCAGTTCGGAGACGTTCATGCCTCGCTTGACCGTCAAGACGGGACTACTCATCACATCCCGCACAGGGGCTTGGGTAGGGTCAAGGCCCTGGGCAATCACACGACGGCGCAAGTCCGAGTCGGTCAGGATGCCTATGGGTAGCTTTTCGGTGGAAGTAACGATGAGCGAGCCTATTTTTTTTTCGGTCATACGGCGGGCAGCCTCCCAAACCGACAAACCATCGGTGCAGGTCATCACTTGCTTGACCCCATCAACGATCCTAAAATCTCGTTCGTTGGCTTGCGGGGTATCCAGTACCGCCCCAGGAAAACGGGGCTGGGCCTGCCGTACCTGTTCGGCCCTGTTCGGCAGACGCGCCGCAAAACCCGCCGCAAAAAACAAGGAAACCCGAGGGTTGGCCTCCAATATCTCCCGAAAAGGCGCAATGGGCAACATATACAGCAACGACTCCTCCACCACACGCGCCCCCGAAACGTAGTTGCCCTCGGCAAGCAGGGCCCGCAAACCAAACACATCCCCCTCATCGCAGGTATCGGCTAGCACCTCGACCCCCTCCACTTGCTGAACGATCTCTACCGATCCCTTATTGACCACATAAAAATACGCCGATGGTGCCTGACCATCCTCAAAGACCCACTGTCCCTCTTCCATATAGCGCACCTTCGCCTGATCGGCAAGGGCATGAAGGGTTTCGATGGACAAAAAACTGAACGGTGGAAAACTGTGCAGAAAAGAGGCTACACTACCCGCAATCAAAGGCGAGGGCTTCGACATACTAAAAATGGCTTGGGTTTGAATAATACCCGCATATTGCCATTTTTTTTGGGCAAAAAAACTAACCGTTGTCAGTAAGGGGAATGATTTTCCCCTTACCTCTCTCCTTAGCGCACCAGCACCACCCGCCCGCTTTGGCGAATCGGACGACGCGGGGCCGCCGTTGTGCCGTACTCGAGCGTCCACTGATAAACACCCGGCGGATACATTTCTCCAAAGTTACGGTGGCGACCGTTCCACCACTCGTCCTGACTGACTTTGTTCAAGTCGTCTTTTTCGAGGATGTAAATGACCTCACCCCAACGGTTGTAAATCTCCAAACGCAAGTTGCGGATGTGATCCCCGAAGAGTTCAAAGACATCGTTGTTGCCGTCGTTGTTGGGCGTAAAGGCATCTGGCACAAAGATACGCGGCGGGCAGTTACCCGTGATCGTTACGGTATCTAGGCTTTCACAGCCCACCTGTGAACGGATGCGGAGGTAGTACGTGCCGGCTTCCTGCGGCTCAAAGTCGGGGAAGCGGCTTTCGAGGCTACCATTTTCGTTTGTCCATTCAAAGAAATAGACATCGTTGGCGTTGGCGTTCGAGACCTGGGCCGTCAGGACGTAAGCCGTATCCGGGAAGGCTTCCCGATCAAAGCAGAAGTTGTACTTCTCTAGCAAGACTGAATCTTTGGGTATCGGGCGATAGTCCGTTGTGTAGCTTTGCGTAGAAGCACAGTTGCCGACGGTAGTTGTCAAGATGTAGGTTCCCGAGGTCTCGACGGTGCGGGTAGCTCCCGTAAAACCATCCTCCCAAAGGTAAGTAGCCTCCGCATAACGCGATACCTGCCCGATCGCTACTGGCGTGCCTTCGCAAAGGACATCCGTGCGCGTGAGCGGCTCCTGTCCTACGGTGCGCACCGTGATTGATCCCTGGGTAGCACAGCCCTCGGCACTGGTTACCTCCACAAAGTACGTCGTCTGGTCTTGCGTCGGGACAACTTCGATGCTGCCCGAGGTCGAACCCGTGGACCAGAGGAAGGTCGGCGAACCCGAAGCCGTGATATTGAGCGTTACCGTCGTGCCAGCACAAACAGCAGACACATTCGGCGACTGCGTGAGGGCGAAGGACGGCGGCACATTGACCGTAACGGTTGCCCCTGTCGTGATCGTCTCGCAGGCATTGCCCGGGTCGATGGCCAGGACGTAGCGCGTCGTGGACAAAGGACTAACCTCCAGAATCGGTGTCGTGGAAAGTGTATCACCGCTTTGTCCTTCGGGATACCAGGCAAAGCTAGCCCCTACGGCTCCTGTGGCGTTGAGTGTCGCCGTTGCGCCCGTACAGATCACGGCATCGTCGATGGCCACGGCGGCCGCCTGACGATTGAAGGTAACCGACGTTGTGTCGCGGCCCGTGCATCCGGTGAGCGTGTTGGTTACGATGACCTCAACGAGGTTTTCCTGGTAGTTGTTGAAGATGTCTTGCGTCAAGGTGAGCGTACTCGACTCGCCCGAGGCAAGTTCGGTTGCCCCGTCGGGGGCAAGGAACCTCCAGGTGTATGTCGTGTTGCTGGCCAGATGGCTTGGGTCGGCTGCATCCAGGGTAAGTGAACTGCTTTCGCAGAGTGTCTGTGCTGCCGGCAGGTTGGCTACTACGCCAGGGTTGAAGATCACACTGATCGTAGCCGAAGCTGTACAGCCCGTTTGCGGATTGCGCCCAAAGAGCGTGTACTCACCCGAAACGGTTGCCACATACTCGGCTTGGCGCGCCACAGTATCGCCGGAGAGTATCCAGGCTAGATCAAGTCCGTTCAGTTGTCCCGTCGCTTGTAGGAGCTGCTCGGTCTCACAAGTCGGTGATCCCGAACCACTAATGGCAATATCCGGATTTGGATTGATCGTAACCACAACGGCCGCAGAAGAGGCACATCCCGAAGGATTCGTAACGGTGAGTCCGTAGGTGTTCGTCCCGAGAGTATTGACCGTAATCGTGGACGAAGTTGCGCCAGCGATTGCGGTGCCGTTTTCTGTCCAGGCATAGGTAGCACCGGCTTCGTGGCTTGGGTGCGCTCCCGCAAGCGTAATGCCGTCTGCTCCGGCACAGGTGCTGCGGTCTTGCCCCAGGTCGATGACCGGAACGGTATTGAAGACCACTTGCTGGGTCGTCGTACTGGCACAACCTGTCAGGGGATTACGCACCGTGATCTGGTAGGTTCCCGTCTGATTGACGATGGCACGCAGGCGATTTTCAGCGACCGAAACTACGCCTGGCCCCGTCCAGATGACCTCAAAGTTGGTGATGTTGGTTACCTGCAACTCGAGCGTATCGGTGGTCTGGCAAGTGCCTGTTTGTGGGTTGTGGCCCCGTACCTCGAAGGCGGGTATTGGCTCAACGCGCACCGCAATCTCATCGACGGCAGAGCAGGCTCCGCTGTTGTCGGTTACCTGGAGACGGTACGTACCCGTTTGCGTTACCGAAAGTGTCGGGCTGGTAGCTCCGCTGATCGGCGTGCCGTTGAAACTCCACACAAATTGCGTCGCCAGGGGGGCATTGCTGGCATCAAGTACCAGTACATCGCCCACGCAAATCGTCGTATCGTTACCCAGGTTGAGTGTCGGGTTTTGGTAGAACGTAACGGTAGCCGAGCTAGAGGTTACACAGCCGTTGATCCCTTGCCGTCCCACTTGCAGGAGGTAGGTATAACGTACCGAGTCCTGGGTGAAGGTCGGGATGGTCGCCGTAATCGTGGGTGTCGTCAAGACATCAACGACGCTGTTGTTTTGGTCTCTGATCTCCCAACGATAGGTTACGTTAGCGTCGTGGGTGGCATCTCGGGCATCCAGGGTTGGTGCCGTACCACTCACGCAGGCTCGGGTAGCCGAAGCCGTAATGCCGGCCACCGGCTCGGGCAAGTAGCGCACCGTCGTATTGGCCGTACCGACGCAACCCGTCTGGAGGCTTTCGATCTCCAGGACAAAATTCTGCACATCAACAGCACCGGTCGCCAGACTTGTGGGCGCCGTTACGACAAGGCTCGGCGAGCTACCCACGACGATACCCGCCGCATCGTACCAGGTGTAGGTTACGTCGGGGTTCACTTCAAAATTGACCGTTCCGGTGAGGGTCAGGTCGCCCTGGTTGAGGCAGAGTGTCGTATCCTCGGGCAGTCCCCTAACGGCTGGGTTGGGTTCAAAGGCAAGCTCAAAGTACACGCTGGTGTTACAGCCAAACTGTCCATCACTGATCTCGAGGGTGATGTCGGCTACGGGTGATCCCGAAGTGAAGGTCTCGACGGGGATCGTCAGGACGGGCCCCAAAGCCGGTGTGTTGTTACCCAACAGTGCATTGCTCCACCAAACGTAGCTCAACGCGCCCCAATGCGTGGGGTGTGAGGCATCTAGCGTTACGTCGCCATCGACGGCACAAGTAAAGATACGGCTGCCTTCCTCAAAGTTGAGTACCGGAACAGGGTAATACGTGATCTGTGCCGTATCGAAGGCGGTACAGGTTGTATTCGGGTCGGTTACGGCTACAACGAAAGTGTAAGTGGTCGGAGCAGCATTGAGCGAACGAATACCCACCACGTTGAGCGTCGGGCGCGTCTCTCCACCCAGCGGCGTGCCATTGAGGAACCATTGGTATCGTGTAGCTGCTGTGTGCGAAGGATGCAAGGCATTGAGCGTCGTATCGCCGTCAGAGTCGCAACGCCCGAAGTCCGGCAGGTTTACCGTCAGTGGCAAGGCGATAGGGTTGATTTGGGTCGTGCGGCTGCTGGAGCATCCCGTGATCTGATCCGTAGCCACAACGCTGATCGTTGTCGGGGCGTTGGGTATCTGGATTTGGTAGGTGCTGCTGGCTCCCGTCTGTACAACGACACCATTGCGCGTCCACTGGTACTGCACCGAGGCAAGGTTTACGGCGTTGGGATCAGCGTTGAGCGTGAGCGTGCTGCCGAGGCATTCGTTCGGGTTGGTGGGTAGCACCGTCGTCGGGATGGGGCCAAAGATGAGCGGCAACTCCGTTACGTTAGCGCAGCCACTAGCCGGATCCGTTACGGTGAGCGTAACGGTGAAGGTGGCGTTGGTGGTCAGCGGGTTCGGCGGGGGTAGCGTTACGCTTGGACCGGTGAGCGTACCAAAATATCCTGTCCATGTATAGGTGGCCGCTGGGTCGTTGCCCGTGGTGTTGGCCAGAACGGGGACATCCTGCGGGCCGCAGATCGTCTGGGGCGGTGTCAGGATTTGTGCCAACGGGCCAGGCAGATACGTAACCGTAGCTGTATCTTGTGTGCCGCAGTTGGTGTTGGCATCCGTTGCTCGGGCGATGATCTGGTAGGTGCGCGATACGCCACCCGTAGCGGCTCCCGTGAAGGTAAAGGTGCTACTCGATGATCCCGTAACTACCTGAACACCGTCCACAAACCAGTCATATACCGTCGTGGCGGGGTTGAGGTTGAGGCTGTTGGCGTTGTACGTGATGGGTTCGCCGTTGCAGCGGGTTTCGTTGCCGCGGATTGTAGCCAGAGCATTACCCAAATACACGGTTCGTATTGTGGCTTGGCTTGAGCAGCCACCACGGGAGTCGGTTACTTGCAAGACGTAAGTTGTCGTGAGGCTTGTTCCTGGGAGCGGGAAGGCTGTCGGTGTAATCGAAAGGGTCGGCGAAGTTGCTCCCGCAATCGGTGTGTTTCCGAAGAAGCCTACCGTAAACCACTGGTAGCTGATCGTTGTCCCCGAAGTAGAGGCCGTACCGTTGAGTACCAGCGGGCCGTTGGCAAACTCCGAGAAGCAGATCGTAACATCTGGTCCCACGACAGCCACCGGATCACCGATGTAGGTGATCTGTACCGTATCTCGGGCGGCGCAGTTGGTTTGGGCATCCGTTGCCACGAAGACAAAGGTTTGTGTAGCAGCCTCTCCGGCGGCCAGGGTCGTAGGTGTTACGGCAAGGGTCGTGCCTGTCGCGCCTGCCATCGGGCTAAGCGTGTTGCTGCCGTCCAGATTGAACCACTGATAGCTCACCGTCGGGGCGGCCGTTACGCTGGCACTTACCGTTGTGCTTCCACTCGAGACGCACAAGACTTGATCCGGTATCGGATCAACGGCCGGGCTTCCGATGTGCGTAACCGCTATCGTATCTCGGGCTGTACAGACGTTGCGCGAATCCGTGGCCGTGAAAACGTAGGTGGTCGTTTGGGTAGCTCCCAAAGCCAGGCTTGGTGGCACGACAGTAAAACTCGTCGTTGTTGCTCCTACAATCGGGACAAGCGCACCGCTTTCAAGCGTAGCCCACTGGTAGCTGATCGTGGGGGCAGCCGTTGCCGTCGCACTCAAAGCCAGGTTGCCTTCGGAGATGCAGCGCGTCAGGTCAGCGGGCAAAGCCACGACCGGACTTGGGTAGTAGATCACCACGCTTGTCGCCGAGGCATCGGGGCAGGTAGTGGCATCAGATACCCGAACGGCATAAACCGTTGTGTCGGGTCGTCCGGCTAGGGAGCGGTCTGTTACGGTCAGCGTTGCGGATGTCTGCCCGGCCAGGACAACTCCATTGCGGCTCCAGGTGTATTGCGTGAGTAAGTTATGCGTTGGATGGCTGGCATTGAGTGTCAGATTGCCCTCGGCATCACAGACCCGAATCGTATCCGGTAGCGTAACGGCTGGCGGCGGCGTAAAGATGACCACCGTCGTATCGGCAGTCGTACAAGCAAAAGTATCGGCGACAGTTACGATGTAGGTGTAGTTGGCTGGTGCGCCGCCCTGGGAACGTACATCGACGGTAAGCGTCGGTGTTGTCGTTGGTAGCGTAACGCCGTTGAGCGTCCAGGTGTACGTAACGCTGGCCGAGTGCGTCGGCTGGAAGGCATTCAGGAGCGTATCGCCTTCGAGATCGCAACGCAGGAGCGTATCGGGCAAGGCCACCACGGGGGCAGGCGCGTAGGTAACGTTGGTCGTATCCAGGGTCTGGCAGCCGTTGCGGGTGTCGGTTACGATGACATCAATCTGATACGTAACTGGCGTTGCGCCATTGGAGCGATCCGTTACGACAAATACCGAGTCGGTGGTGGCTTGCAAGATGCCATCCTGGAACCACTGGTACTGGGCAAACGTACCCACGTTGGGGTCGTAAGCATTCAAGACAACGTTGGGATCAGAATCACAGGCGGCTATCGTAGGCGTGAGGCTAAACGACGGGCTGGGGAAGTAGATCACCGTAACGGCGGCTGTCGCTGTGGGGCAAGTCGTCGGATCCCCTACGATGACCTGGTAGCGCGTCGTATCGGGGGTCAGACCGTTGGAGCGCGTCGTGATGGGCAAGATTGCGCCGGTTTGTCCAGCAACTTGTACGCCATTGGCCAGCCAGGTGTAGGTCGTGAAGGGGTTGTGCGTCGGGTCGTTGGCGTTCAGGAGTGTATCACCCTCCGAGTCGCACACCCGAATCGTATCCGGCAGGCTTACGGCAGGGGCAGGCGTATAGATGACCAGCGTTGTATCATTGACGGTACAGCCGTTGGCATCCGTTACCTCCAGGATGTATCGGTAGCTCGTCGGAACATTTCCTACGGAGCGATCCGTTACCGCGATGGTTGTGCTAGTGCTGGCTTGGAGTACGCCGTCTTTTGTCCAGCGGAGGGTCATCCCTGGATCAAAGTTGGCTATCGTAGCCACGATGCTGGTATCGCCTTCGGCATCGCAACGCAAAATCGTATCCGGCATACTGACCAGCGGGCCGGGAGCTACGCCTACCAAGAAGTCCGCTTGTGCGGTACAGCCGTTGCGGATGTCCCGAATCAAGATACCAAAAGCGTAGTAGGTCGTATCGGGGTCGGTCGTCGTAAGTGTACCCGTGCTGTAAGTCGATGCCGTCGCGGACTCTGCCACCACCAACGCACCATCTTGATACCACTCGTAGCGGGTGTAAAGTGTATCGTGGGAGAAGTGAGAGGCATCAAGCAGAGCCGATCCGCTGCCGCAGGTAAAGACCGTATCCGCAATGGGCTGGAACGGACGTGGGTAGAAAATCACCGATACCGTATCGCTGTTTTGGCAACCCGTCTGGGTATCTTCCATCAAGACGACGTAGGTGTATCGCGTAGAATCGAAGGCTACCGAACGATCCGTTACCGTCAGGCTTGCGCCCGTGCCTACTTGTGCGCCATTGCGGAACCAGGTGTAAGTCGTTGAGGGCGAATGCTGCGGGCTAAGGGCATTCAAGATCACATCACCAGCATCATCACACTGCGAAACCACATCTACGAGTGTCTGCTCGGGGAGCGGGCTGTAAATCACCACGGCCGTATCCGCGCTCACACAGGTCGAGGTATCCTGTACCTCAACGCGCACCACAATCGTATCCCGTGCGTTGCCCACGAAGCGGTCTCGAAGCGTAAAGCGCGACGCATTTTCACCCGCTTGTGCCAATACACCATCCACAAACCAGGCATAAGTAACCGACGCGCTGTTGGCTAAGCCATTCGGGTTAGAATCAAAAACCAGGCTATCCAAATCGCCCTGACAGAGACGGGTAGTGTCGGGGATCGCCCGTGCTAGTGGTGCAGGGAAGTATTTGACCAGGCGCGTAGCCGAGGTGCTGCATCCCGTGAGGGCATCCTGAATCAAGACCGAATAGGTGTAGATGCGGTAATCGTTCGTCGGGGCAGGCACAAACTCGGAGCGATCCGTTACCGTGATGCTGGCGTTGGAGGAGAAGTTTACACCGTTGCGCGTCCAGGCATACGTAACGCTGGCCGAGTGGGCAGGATCGGAGACATCCAGCACCAGATCACCTTCGGTATCACAGCGGAAGATGGTATCTATGCTGTTGTTTACTAGCGGGTCGGTGTTGTAGATGATCGTAGCCGTATCGGAGGCAAAACAGCCCGTCGTGTCGCGGACAATGACTCGGAAGCCCGTCGTATCGGAGGTCCCACCCGAGTTCAGACCTGAAATGTTGAGTACCGAATCGGTGGCTCCTACAATCAAAACGCCGTTTTGATACCACTCATAG
Source organism: Bernardetiaceae bacterium (assembly GCA_036822015.1). Lineage (GTDB taxonomy): Bacteria > Bacteroidota > Bacteroidia > Cytophagales > Bernardetiaceae > DAISIL01. The sequence continues at coordinate 16,974 of DAISIL010000044.1, forward strand.
GTAAACGAAGGCGAGTGGCTGGGGTCGTAAGCATTGAGCAGCGTATCTCCCTGGGCATCACAAAGTGTGATTGAATTTTGGAGGCTCACCACTGGCACCGGATCGTAGATGATCGTTACCGAATCGCGGTCATCACAGCCTGTCAGCGGATTGAAGGCCCGTACTCCTACCACGTAGGTCGTCGGAACACCGCCCTGGGAGCGCAAACCAAAGGTAAAGCTCGCCGCCGTAGTGGGTTGCAAAGCACCATTGATCGTCCATTGGTAGCTCACGTTGGCTTCGTTGGACGGGTTGAAAGCATTCAAGACCACATCGCCTTCGGTATCACAGCGGCGGATTAGGGTCTCGGGCAGGTTCACACTCGGGTTGGGGGAGTAGATGACCACCGTTGTATCAAAGCCCGTACAAAGCGTTGCCGTATCTCGGACGGCGACGACATAAACGTAGCTCGTCGTTTGGTTCGATTGAGAACGCACCGTTACGGGTATCGTATCCAGGTTTCCACCTGTGCCGATGTCGATGCCATCGCGGAACCACTGATAAACCACCGTGGGCCGATGCGAAGGCGCACCCGCATAGATGAGCGTATCACCCTGGCTATCACAGACGCGGATCGTATCCGGTATGCTGACCCGTGGCGTAGGCGCAATCAGGACAACCGTCGTAGCGGAGCGGCTGCAATTCGTGAGCGTGTCGGTTACGCGGACGCTATACGTGCGAACGGTTGTGTTGAGGTTCAGGGCGGTATCCCGAACCGTGTAGGTAGGCGTGTTGACTGCCTCGGCTACACCATCACGGAACCACTCATAGCGCAGGTTATTGCCGCCAGCATCGGTGGCATCGAGTACCAAAGGTGTAGCTAAGTCGCACTGCTGCAAGGTATCGGGCAAGTTGAATTGCGGTACGCGATTGAAAATGGCAATACTGGTATCATTGACCACACAGCCGTTGTTTGTGTCCACTACCCGAACGACGTACTGGTACGTTTGCGGTGCCTGATCGCCGGGGAGCAGCGTCAGCGGCAGGACGGGTTGACCGCCTTGCGGCAAGGCCACAGGTGCGCCGTTGATGAACCAGTTGTAGGCAATATTTGCTCCGTGGGAGGCATCACCAGCATTGAGTATTGTTCCGTCGCCGGCGCAGAAAGCCACCGTATCCGGCAGACTGACGCGGGGACTGACCAATACACGGATATTGACCGTATCGCGAGCGATGCAGTTTGATTGGACATCGCCTACCTCTACAATGAGGGGATAGGTAGTCGTTTGTCCGTTTTGAGATTGTACAAAGACCGAGATCGTGGCTGCATTACCAATGACGGTAGCGGTATTGGCGACCGGATCAAGGAGCGTCCAGGTGTAGGTCGGGGTTGTCGCTGCCGCAAAGTTGGCATCGAAGGCAGAGAAAGTAACGGGGGCTTCGATGTCGCAGATCGTTACATCGGGGCCGAGGTTGGCTACGGGGTTGCCCACGTAGGTAACCTGTATGGTGTCGCGGGTGAGGCAATCGCTACGGCTATCGGTTGCCGTCAGGACATAGGTTTGGGACGCGGCCGCGCCTGCACCCACTACAAACGGGATCACGGTATAGCTCGTCGCCGTCGCTCCTGCAATGGGAGATAGCACACCGCCCGTGAGCGTCGCCCACTGGTAGCTGATTGTTGGAGCAGCGGTTGCAGTGGCACTGATCGTCAGGTTACCATCCGAAACGCAAAGCGTTGTATCACGGCCCAGAGCCACAGACGGACTGCCAATGTAGGTAACCGTCAGGGTATCTTGTCCTGTACAAGTGCCTCTCGAGTCTGTTGCCGTCAAGACGTAGGTCTGGGAAACCGAACTGCCCGCCGGCACCACAAACGGACTCACGGTATAGCTCGTCGCCGTCGCTCCTGCAATGGGAGACAAGGCACCGCCCGTAAGCGTCGCCCACTGGTAGCTGATCGTCGGGGCAGCCGTAGCAGTGGCATTGATCGTCAGGCTACCCGCAGAGACACAAAGCGTTGTATCCTTGCCCAGGCGCACCAAAGGATCCCCGATGTAAGTAACCCGTACCGTATCGCGTCCTGAGCAGCTACGGGTGGCATCCATGGCCAGGAAGACAAAATCTCGGGATACCGCACCGCCCGCCGGAACATTCAGCGGCACAGGAACGGTATAGGTCAGGGAGGTTTCCCCCATGATGGGGCTAATTGCCCCGCCGATGAGTTCCGTCCATTGATAGCTTACACCTGTGCCTTGCCCGTTGGTGAGAGCGGTCAAGGTCAAAGGGCCACTGGAGATACAAAGCGTGGTATCGTTACCCAGGTTAGCCGTCGGGACGGGATAGTAAATGACTACCGTTGTATCGCGGGCAGCCGGGCAGGCCGTCGTATCGCTGGCCTGCACGACAAAGATCGTCGTATCGGGGAGATTAGTTAAGGCACGTTCAGTAACGCGGAGCGTCCGGCTCACCTGTCCGGCCACCAAAACACCGTTGCGGAACCAGGCATAGCTCGTGAAGAAGCCCTGCGAAGGATGGGCGGCGTTGAGGAGCGTATCGCCCTCGGAGTTACAGAGCCGTACCGTGTCGGGCAAGCTCACGGCTACGGGAGGTGTATAGATCACCAAGACGCTGCTGCTCGTTGTGCAAGAGGCTGCACTGGTTACGCGCACTTCGTAGAGGTAATTGGTCGGCTGTCCATTCTGGGAACGCACAGTAACGGTAAGCGTGGGCGTAGTGGCCGGCAAGGGATTGCCGTCGAGCGTCCAGGCATAGGTCGTGCTGGCTGTATGGCTTGGATGAGCAGCATTCAAGAGCAGATCACCCGAATCATCACAACGGATAATTGTATCTGGCAGGGCCGCCACAAGGGGCTGGGGATGATACGTGATGCTGGTCGTATCGCGGGTCTGGCAGTTGTTGCGGGTATCCGTTACGGCGACGATCACCTGATACGTGGCAGGGCTATTGCCGTTGGAGCGATCCGTGATCGTATAAGTAGCACCCGTAACAGGCTGTAAAACACCATCTTTGAACCACTGGTACTGGGCAAAGTTACCGGTGTTGGCATTGAAGGCATTGAGCGTAAGATCCCCATCAGCATCACAGGTACTGATTGTGGATGGAAGTGTTACCGTTGGGTTGGGGTAATAAATCACGACGGTTTGAGCCGTTACACTTGGACAAGTTCCCGTACTGCCAATCTCTACCTGGTAGCGGGAGGTATCGGGCGTGATGCCATTGGAGCGCACCCCCACGATGGGCAGGATAGCACCGGTTTCTCCGGCGATGATCTGTCCGTTAGTGCCGCGCCAGGTGTACGTCGTGAAGGGGCTATGCGTGGGGTGTCCGGCGTTGATCTGGGTGTTGCCTTCGGCATCGCAGAGGCGCAAGGTATCCGGCAAACTCACGACAGGCGAAGGCGTATAGATCACCAGTGTTGTATCACGGACGGTACAAGCATTGGCATCCGTTACCTCGACGACATAACGGTAACTTGTAGGCACATTGCCTACGGAGCGATCCGTGATCGCGATGGTGGAATCTGTACTGGCCTGCAACGCGCCGTTACGGAACCAGCGGAAAGTTGTCCCGGGTGCAAAGTTAGAAACCCTCGCCGTTAGGGTGGTATCCCCGGCGGCATCGCAACGCACCAGCGTATCGGGCATACGGACAAAAGGCCCAGGAGAAACTCCCACAATGAGTGTGTTATCGGAGAAACAGCCACTGCGGCTATCCCGAATGATGACCCGATAGGTAAAGTACGTCGTATCGGGCGGGGTCGTCGTCAGTGATCCCGTGCTGAAAGTAGAGGCCGTCGGGGAGGCCGCAACTACCAAGACGTTGTTGGCGTACCACTCGTAAGTCGTGTAAGCAACATCGTGGGAGAAATGCAAGGCATTGAATACCGCCGAGCCACTACCACAAACAATCGTCGTATCCGGCACGGGGTTAAATGGTGTCGGGTAATAGATCACGTTCGTTGTATCGCGGGACTCACAGCCGGACAGCGTATCACGCATCAAGACGGTATAAACGTAGCGCGTCGAGTCCAGGAACTGCGAACGGTCTGTTACTGTGAGCGTCGCGCCCGTGCCTACCTGTACGCCGTTTCGGAACCAGGTGTAAGCCGTCGTTGGTGTATGCTGTGGGCTGGCCGCATTAAGCACCAGATCACCAGCGGCATCGCATTGATTCACCGTATCCGACAAAACCGGCAGCGGGTTAGGTGTATAGATCACCAGCGCCGTATCTGCATTCACACAACCCGAGGTATCCTGTACTTCTACCCGCACCACAAACGTCCTCGGGACAGCCCCCACAAAAACACCCGAAAGCGTATAAGTAGAGCTATCCGCCCCTTGTCTGACCAGCGCATTGTCCACAAACCAGCGATAGACAACCGCTGGGCTATTGAACAAGCCATTGGGGTTGGTGTTGAAGGACACCGTACTGGTAGCACCCTCACAAATCCGCGTCGTGTCGGGGCTAAGTTGGGCATAAGGTGCCGGGAAATACTTCACCGAGCGCGTTGCCGAAGCCGTGCAGCCCGTGAGCGTATCGCGGAGCAGGACGGTATAAACATTGGTGCGGTAGTCGTTCGGGATCACAAACTCGGAGCGATCCGTGACCGTGATCGTGGGACTGGTCGCGAACAGCACGCCGTTGCGTCGCCACTCATAAACAACGCTGCCCGGATGCGAGGGATCAGCGATACTCAACGTCAGGTCGCCGTCGGCATCACAGCGGAAGATCGTTTGCGTAGGGACAGCAACCAGCGGCTGCGGACGATAGCTTACCCGGGTGGTATCGGCGGTCTGGCAACCCGTCGTATCGCGCACCACAACACGGTAAACATTTGTTCCGATCTGGGGCTGAATCGTGATAGAAGCCGAGCTTTGCCCAACCAACAAAGTATCGTTACGGAACCACTGGTACGTAACCGAAGCCCCATGCGTAGGCGCAAAGGCATCCAAAACCTGCGCTCCCGCGACTTCACAGACTACAATAGAATCCGGCAAATTAACCGCTGGATTGGGGGAGTAGATGAGCGTCGTGGAATCCGTGAACGTACAGCCGCCATTGCTGAGCAGCACCCGCACGCGATAGCTCGTCGGGGCATTGCCCTGGGAACGTCCCGTGAAGACAAACACCGAATCGGTAGCTGTGGCTTGCAACACGTCGTTCACGAACCAGGCGTAGGTCGTGCTGGCACTGTTGGTGGGGGCGTAGGCACTCAAACGGAAGTCGCCTTCGGCATCACAACGGCGCACGATGCCATCGGGTAGGTTGGCCGCCGGCGTGGGTGAGTAGATGACCACCGTTGTATCAAAGGTCGTGCAGAGTGTCGCTGCATCACGGACAGCGACGGTATAGACGTAAGTCGTCGGTTGGTTGTTTTGGGAGCGCACCTGTACGCGGTAGGTCGGCGAAACGCCCCCTGTCCCGATGTCGATACCATTGAGGAACCACTGGTACGAAACCGCCCCCTGGGCTTGTGCTGTTGCATTGAGAGTCGTATCGCCGTCGGCATCGCAGAGACGCAAAGTATCCGGCAAGCTCACCCGTGGGCTTGGATCCAGGATGACTACGGTAGAATCCGTAGTGGTGCAGTTAGTGAGTGTATCGGTTACCTGTACTCGGTAGGTAAACGTCGTTGTGGTCAGGTTGATAGCCGTATCACTGACGGTGTAAGTCGGGGTCGTGATCGGGGTCGGTGATCCGTTCCTGAACCACTGATAGCGCAGATTGCTTCCGCCGGCATCGGTGGCATTCAAGACCAACGCGGGGAGGGTCTGGTCGCAACGCCGGATGGTATCGGGCAGATTCGGTCGCGGTACGCGATTGAATCGGGCAATGGTCGTATCTCGGGCAAAGCATCCGTTGGCCGGATCGGTTACCTGCACGACGTAAGTGTAGGTGCGCGGGGCCTGATCGCCCGGCAAGAGCGTCAAGAGCAACTGCGGTTGCGCTCCTTGTGGCAAAGCCACCACGCCACCATTGACAAACCAGTTGTAGGTGATACTCGGGCTATGCGAAGGATGCAAGGCGTTGAGCGTCGTACCGTCGCCTTCACAGAAAGCCACCGTATCGGGCAGGCTCACGATGGGAGAAGGCTCAATGTCCAGGCGTAGCGTATCGCTGTTGGTGCAGTTGGCCGAAGGCTCCTCTACCCTGGCGATGAGAATATAGTTCGTCGTCTGGGTGTTTTGGGTGGTGAGTGTCGTGGTGAGCGTAGCACTTGTCCCGACGATGCTTGTGGTGCTGGCCGCTACGTCGATGAGCGTCCATTGGTAGCTCACCGCGCCCATCTGGGTATGGATAGGATCGAATGCCGAAACTACGATGGGATTTTGGTTTTCGCAGACGGTGCGGTCAGGGCCCAGATTCACGGGCGGGAGGGCAAAGTAAGTAACCGTGATGGTGTCTCGCCCTGCACAGGCGTTGCGGGTATCGGTGGCTTGTAGGACGTAAGTGCGCGAGACGGGCTGGGTCGGTTGCACCACAAAAGGTGCGATGGTATAGCTCGTTCCGGTTGCGCCCACGATCGGGTTGAGTGTCCCGCCGGTGAGTTCGCTCCATTGGTAAGCTACCGTTGTGCCGCTCACCGAAGAAGTCCCGCTGATGGTCAGGCTTCCAGCCGAGACGCATAAGGCTGTATCCCTACCCAGCGTTACGATGGGATTGGGGAAATAGATCACAACGCTGGTATCCCGCACGTCGGGGCATCCCGTCGGGTCAGAGACTGTTACAACAAAAGTTGTCGTATCGGGCTGGGCATTACTGGATCGCTCCGTAACCGTGAGGGTACTGCTCGTTTGTCCAGCTAAGGCTACGCCATTGCGCTGCCAGGCGTAGCGCGTAAAGCTACCGTGGGTGGCATTGGCAGCCCGCAGGATGGTATCACCCTCGGCATCACAGACCCGAATCGTATCGGGCAGCGTTACGGTGGCGGGAGGGGTATAAATGACCGTCGTCGTATCGCGGTTTGTGCAGCCAGCACCACTGGTAACAAGCACGGCGTAGGTGTAGGTCGTCGGCTGTCCGCCCTGCGAACGCACATCGACGCTTAGCGTAGATGCCGTGGCTGGCAAGGGATTCCCGTTAAGTGTCCAGGTATAAGTCGTGCTGGCTGTGTGGCTCGGATGCGATGCACTAAGCAAGGTATCACCCTCAGCATCGCAACGCAAAAGCGTATCCGGCAAACTAACGACGGGCTGCGGATGGTAGGTTACGTTGGAGGTATCGCGGGTCTGGCAGTTGTTGCGGGTATCCGTTACGACAACGACAAACTGATAGGTTATCGGGTTGATGCCATCGGAGCGATCCGTAACCGTGTAGGTCGCACTCGTAACGGCCTGCAAGATACCGTTGCGGAACCACTGGTACTGGGCAAAGTTACCGAAGTTGGCATCAAAGGCGTTTAGGGTTACGTTGCCTGTGGCATCACAAGCCGTAACGTTGGGGGACAAACTTACGGTTGGGTTGGGGTAGTAGATCACTACCGTCTGGGCCGTTGCGCTTGGGCAAGAGGTGTTGTCGGTTACCTGTACGCGATATACCGAAGTATCCGGGGCGATGCCATTGGAGCGCACGCCCACGATGGGTAGCAGTGCATTTGTTCCGCCTGGTATGGCTGCCCCATTGCGGAGCCACTGATAAGTTGCCTGCGGGCTGTGGCTGGGATGTGCGGCATTGAGCTGGGTGTTGCCATCGGCATCGCAGAGGCGAAGCGTATCTGGCAAACTCACCACTGGCGTAGGCAGGTAGATGACCCGTGTGGTATCACGAACGGTGCAGTTATTGGCATCCGTTACGGCGACGACGTAGGTATAAGTCGTCGGTACACCTCCTACGGAGCGATCCGTTACGGCGATCAAAGAATCCGTGTCGGCTTGCTGTACGCCGTTTCGGAACCAACGGAAAGTCGTTCCGGCGGTGTAATTAGCCACATTGGCCAGGATCGTCGTATCGCCTTCGGCATCACAGCGCGTGATCGTATCCGGCATACTAACCAGCGGCCCAGGGGCTGCCCCCACAAAAAGCGTATCATCGCTCAAACAGCCCCGTCGGCTATCTCGGATGATGAGCCGGTACTGATAGTACGTCGTATCTGGGGGCGTGGTAGCTAACGGCCCCGTCGTAAAACTCGAAGCAGTCGCCGATTGCGGGATCGTCAGGACACCGTTTACGTACCACTCGTAGCTTGTGTAGGCTACATCGTGGGAGAAATGCAGGGCATTGAGTGTCGTCGATCCACTTCCACAAACAAAAGTCGTATCCTGAATCGGGATAAAGGGCGAGGGGAAGTAGATCACCTGTGTCGTATCTCGGTTTTGGCAGCCGGCCAGTGTATCCCGCATCAAGACCGTATAGACGTAGCGCGTCGAATCAAAGAACTGTGAGCGATCGCTTACCGTGAGCGTCGCGCCCGTGCCTACCTGAACGCCATTGCGGAACCAGGTGTAAGCCGTTGCGGGCGTATGTTGCGGGCTGGTCGCATTCAAGATCAAATCACCACTGGCATCGCACTGGAAGACCGTATCGGCCAGCGTCTGTACCGGAATGGGCGTATAGATAACCACCGCCGTGTCGGCACTTGTACAGCCCGTCGTATCTCTTGCCGTTACGCGGATGATCGTCGTATCTGGGGTAGCTCCATTGAAGCCCCGCAACACATAACGCGAGCTATCAGCTCCCTGCTTGACCAGGTTGCCGTTCACGAACCACTGATAGACCACCGATGTACTGTTAAACAGCCCGTTGGGGTTCGAGTCGAAGGCCACCGAATCCACCGTACCCTGACAAACCCGCGTGGTGTCGGGGTTGGCGCGTGCCAAAGGATCGGGGAAGTAACGCACGCGACGGGTGGCCGTCGTTTGGCAACCCGTGATCGTATCCCGAATTGTGGCTACGTAGGTGTACATCCGGTACGTATTTGGAACAACGAACTGGGAACGATCCGTTACCGTGATCGTGGCACTGGTCGAGAAAGGTACGCCATCCCGCGTCCAGCTATACACCACGCTAGGCGGATAAATGGGATTGAATACGCTTAGCGTCAAGTCGCCCTCGGAATCGCAGCGCAAAATGGTATCTATGGATTGATTGACGGGCAGGGCATTATAGATCACCGTCGTTGTGTCGCGGGTTTGGCAACCCGTCGTATCGCGGACGATGACCTGATATACGGCCGTATCGGAGGTATTGAGTGCCTGTATCGTGAGCGTTGCGCTGGTCTGATTGGCGATGACTACACCATTGCGGAGCCACTGGTAAGTGAAGGAAGCACTATGAGAGGGATGCGCGGCATTGAGCGTCGTATCGCCTTGTACATCACACAAGATGATCGAATCAGGGAGGGCAACGATTGGGTCAGGGTTTTGAACAACGCGCAAGGTGTCCTCAAAAGCACAACCCGTAGAAGGATAGCGCATCCGCAGGCGGATGTCGTAGGTAGTCGGTACACCCCCAACAGAACGTTGCGTGAACGTAAAGACCGAATCAAAGACGGGCTGCAAAGCACCATTGACAAACCAGTTATAGACCGTCGTTGGGAGGTTGGTGGGCGCATAAGCGCTCAAACGCAGGTTGCCTTCGCTGTCGCAGCGTTGGAGCGGTCCCGTGGGTAGGTTGGCTGTCGGGTTGGGCGAATAGATGACCACCGTTGTATCAAAGGTGCTACAAAGTGTCTGGTTATCCACAACGGCAAGCGTATAAACGTAAGTGGTCGGTTGGTTATTTTGGGAGCGCACCGCTACGGTATAAGTAGGCGACGCCCCCCCTGTCCCGATGTCGATGCCATTCAAGAACCACTGGTACGAAACCGTGCCTTGTGTTTGGGCTGTTCCATTCAAGACGATATTTCCCTCCGAATCACAACGACGGATCGTATCGGGAAGGTTCACCCTCGGGCTTGGGTCCAGGATGACTACGGTAGAATCCGCTCGGGTACAGTTGGTGGTTGTGTCCGTGATCTGGACGCGATACGTAAAGTTGGTGGTCATTAGATTCGTAGCCGTATCCCTGACCGTATAAGTCGGCGTTGTGATGGCGGTCGGTGCGCCATTTCGGAACCACTGGTAGCGCAGGTTGCTTCCTCCGGCATCGGTGGCATTGAGTACCAGGGGCGGCTGCTCGAGGTCGCATCGGCGTAGGGTGTCGGGCAAATTGACTACCGGAACGCGGTTAAATATAGCAATCGTGGTATCCCGCACAAAACAACCGTTGTTTATGTCCGTTACCTGCACCTGGTAGTTGTACGTTTGTGGTGCTTGATCGCCGGGCAAGAGCGTCAGGGTAAGTTGGGGTTGGGCCCCGAGGGGCAAGGCTACCACTCCGCCATTGATAAACCAGTTATAGACAATACCCGCCCCGTGTGTCGGTTGGAGGGCATTGAGTGCCGTCCCGTCGCCTTCGCAGAAGCGCACCGTATCGGGTAAGTTCACGGCAGGACTAACCAGTAGCGTAGCATTCATCGTATCACGGCTCACACAACCAGCCGCCATATCCGTTACGACGGCGATGATGGAGTAGCGCGTTGTACGGTTATTTTGGGACTGAACGTTTGCCGTCAAGACCGAATCCGTGCCGATAAGCGTTGTTGTGCTAGCTACTGTATCCACCAAAAACCACTGATAACCCACGTTGGTAACAGCAGCATAAGCCGCATTGTAGGCCGAAAGGTTCACGGGAGCCTCCGTATCGCAGAGCGTAAGATCAGGCCCGATATTGACGGGCGGGTTAGCTCGGAACGTAATCCTGATCGTATCGCGGCCCACACAACCCGAAGCCG
>DAISIL010000045.1:0-27112 GCA_036822015.1 Bernardetiaceae bacterium
GCGAAGAGCCAAGAACGTATTGATAGTATCCCCATTGATCTTGCGAGCCAACAGCAGACCATGACGGGGGTTGGCCAATAGAAAATAGATATAGTTTGTACAAACCCAAAACAGCACTGACTAAACCAATAACAAATGATGTTTTAATTACAATTCCTAAGTATTTACTAAAATCACCTCTGTTTTTGATCGCGTCATTTAAAATAAAAGAAAAAAGAGTCCACCAAAGTATATTAAATAATTCACCTCTGACCATTTCTATATCCAGATGACGCAGTGCATGAAGTACGTGTATGAGAATTGTAGCGTAAATTAAATACGCATAACGTATAGGTGCAAAACCTTTTCGGCGGTAAGCGTAATTGAAAATATTTACGGCTAACATAATTTGGATCATCCGAACGGATTGCAAGGAAACGACCATAGATAAGGTCATTTCCCCAATAAGTATAGCGGTAATAAAACCACCGAAAATTATGTTAAATTTTGATATGGAGAAGTAGAGTCGCAAATAAAAATTTGATTTTAATTTAGCATGTAAAGTTCACGGGAAAAAAGGAATTATGCAAATGCAAAAGCGTTTTTGTTAGGTGTAATTTAATTGAAATCCAATTTTAACAATTTACGCAAATGTATATTTGCGAACTGTTAAAATTATGACTAACTTTCTGGCATGAAACCCGTTACCTATACCGAAGGGCAAGCCATGGGTCTCCATGAAGTCCTGGCACACTACGAAAACTGGCTCCCTCGACCCAACAACTACGTTCGAATTGCCCGACAATATCTCGAGTTCTTGATCGAAAAAGACTTCTCGATCAACGCCCTTAGTGCCGAGCGTTTTGTGGCCCAACGCTCCCTTTCTTATCACTCCGCCATCAAAAAGTTTTTACAATTTGCAGCACAATCAGAAATCAAGCGGGTTTATCCCGACGAACGCCCCAAATACAGCGGGCATCCTACCGTGCTGCGCTTCCTAGCCGAGAGCCAGCTCCGCCCCAACAGCAAAGACACCTACGCCAAGGCACTCGATGAGCTATACAAATTTTTGGAAAGCCAGCAATTACCTTTTAACCGCATAAGCGTTTTAAAATTTATCGAATATCACCAAGCCCAGCAGCATAGCCCCTACACCATCAATACTTACCTGGCCGCGATACGGCGATATGTGGGTTTTTGTATCGTTAGGCGCGAACAACTCAACATCTCCGAAGACATCGCCAACCACCTGCGAGATATTGTCAGTATCCGAAGCCTCCAACTCGGCGGAACGGTACGCACTTACACCAAAGATAGCCTGACGGCCGAAGAGCGCGATTTCCTGCTTTCGGTGATCGACAATCCCCGAGATCGACTGATTATTGGACTGATGGCTTACCAGGGCTTGCGATCGGTGGAGGTAATCCGCCTGGATTGGGATGATTTTAAGAAATTTAGCGGGAAAAAATACATCGCCGTCCTGGGCAAAGGACGCAACGAAAAAGAGTTTATCCCCCTGCTTGTCCATACCGAAGAACTCCTGAAGCAGTACCGAGAGGTGTCCGAACGCCGAAAAGGGCAACTCTTTGATTTTCAGACTACGGCCATGATCCGAAGAATCACCAACCACTGGCTTACCCTCTCTGGTCTCAAACGCGATAAACTTTCTGCCCATAGCCTACGCCATACGACCGCCCAGCTCATGCTCGATCAGGGCATCCCTAAGGAGATGGTACAACGTTTTTTACGCCACAAATCTGTGGCTACCACAAGCCTCTATACGGCCAAGCAAGAGGATCGCGTCTTTTTATCCTTTGATTTTGGCTAAGGCTTGCTCGATGTCCTGGGCGATGTCCTCGATATACTCCAAACCTACCGATAGGCGCAATAAACCATCCGTGATGCCGACCTGCTGCCGCTCTTCGGGGGTGAGCTTGGCGTGCGTTGTGGTGGCCGGATGCGTGATGATGCTGCGTGTGTCGCCCAAATTCGAGCTACGGGAGATGACCTGCAAGGCATCCAAAAACTGTATGGCTCCGGTCAGACCGCTTTTGAGCGTAAGGGTCAGCAGTCCACCCCCTTGGCGCATTTGCTCTTGGGCAAGGGCGTACTGCGGATGATTAGGCAGATGTGGATACTTGACCGCTGCGATGGCCGGATGATCCGCAAACCGCTGGGCTAGGGTAAGGGCGTTGGTACAATGCCGATCCATGCGAACGGCTAATGTTTCAAGGCTTTTAGAAAGTATCCAGGCATTGAAAGGCGACATGGCTGGACCAGTATGTCGTGCCAAAAATCGCACTTCCTCAATATGTTCCTGACTACCCAAAACTGCTCCGCCGAGTACTCGTCCCTGCCCGTCGATGAACTTGGTTGCCGAGTGGGTGATGATATGCGCCCCCCATTGCTTGGGGTTTTGGAGATAAGGCGTAGCGAAGCAATTATCCACATTCAGGATCAGGTTATGTGCTTGAGCGAGCCTGCCCAGGAAACCCAAATCCAAAATATCTAAGCCTGGATTGGAGGGGCTTTCCACAAAAATCATTCGGGTATTGGGCTGTATGAGGTGTTCCCAGTTGTGGAGGTCTTGCCAGTCGGCGTAGGTGTGCGTGATGCCCCAGCGCGGGAGGAGTTGGGTAAGTATCTGATGTGTAGAACCAAAGAGCGCACGAGAGGCCAGGATATGATCGCCTGATCGAACAAAAGCAGCGATACTCATAAACATCGCCGCCATACCGGAGGCTGTCGCGATACCATCTTCGGTTCCCTCCAACAGGCAGAGCTTTTGGATAAACTCATCGGTGTTGGGGTTGGAGTAGCGTGAGTAGATATTGCCTTGCTGCTCACCCGTAAAGCGTGCGCGGGCCTCCTCTGCCGACGAAAAGACAAAGCTAGAAGTGGCAAAGATCGGGCTAGAGTGTTCTTGTTGTTCCGAGCGCGGCGTTTGGGTACGGATGGCTTGGGTTTCAAAATGTAGCGGCATATTTTTTCTTTTTGGCTGTATCGTTTATTTGTTCACAAATCGTGAGTAAGTAAGGACGAACTGCGTCAGGTGTCTTTGTTTTGGCGAAAGCTGCCTCAAAAAGCGGCAGGGCTTTGGTGTAATGCCGACGGACCTGGTCAGCGTCCGCCCCTGCTTGTTGTGCCTCCTGGGCTTGTTGCCAGTGGAGCAGCCCATAGCGAAAATAAACGATGTAGGGCGCGTTTTCCGATTGCGTTAGGCGTTCATACACCTCCCTTGCCTGGGTGTATTTCTTTTGTTGGGTCAAGACATGCGCATACTGCATCTGCAAGGAAAGGTTGTTGGGCTGCGTATGGAGGCGTTTTTCAAAAAAATCCAATACCTCCGTTTCGTAGCCTGGCGTGCGGTTCATTAAGTCTAGTCGCAGTTGTTCGAGATCATGGGAGGGCTTCTGGAGGTATGCCTGGGCTTTCTCGAGGAGGATGATTTCTTCTTGTAGGTTAGGCGCAATGTTGAATGCGTCGCTCTGTTTCATCAGCATGCGGGCATAGACCCAATCTTGAAAGAAGCGAACCAGGCTTAGGTCGGGGAGTGGCGAAGCAAAGCGAGCATCTAGTTCTTTCTTGGCTGCCTGCCCGTACCGATCCGCGCTCATCCATTCCCCTGCCCGTTGAGCAATGCCCACCAAATACGTTAGGTGTAACAAATTAGGATCAGGATGTTTGCTGGCTATCCCGAGAAGTTGCCCAAAATCATCCTGCTGTTCTGCCTGTGTAGCGTATGCCTTGTTTATGAGCGTCTTGTAAGTGTCCTGGGTATAGGTTTGTATCCAGTTAGCACAGGCACTTAGGATGGCTGCATCGGCTTTGGCGATGTTTTCTGGGCTGCAATCAGCAATTTGTGCCTGTGCTACATGTGTAAAAAAAGTCAAAAATAATACAATTATCAAGCGCATCTGTTGTTTGTTATTGGTCTGCTTACTAAACGTTTAACGAAAGCCGTTTAGCGCATCAGCATCAAGGGATTCCTCGGATCGAAAGCCACCATCTCCATCAAAGGTGATGCTTTTGCTCCCCGAATTGGCTTTGAAGAGCGTTGTTCCGCCCGCTTCTACGCGCCAAAAGTCTTTGAAGTCCTCACCGGCATATTTTACTTTTAAGTAGTCGCGAATGGACTCGGGGGCATCAGTGGCCGCTACGACGAACATCGTCGTTAGGCAAGTGCCGCTTGCATCGAAGGTAGCCTTGGCCGCTTGATTGCCCAACTTAAACATCAGGATGTGCTGCCCGCCGCTAGCGATGTAGTTGAGCAGTTGGGCGCCGCTGAATTTTGCCTTGAAAGCATCGGAAACCTGTTGGGGTGGCTCTTGTGAAAAAGCCATCGTGCTGAAGTGCGCTACGCACAAGAAAACAAGCAAGTATTTTTTCATGGGATAGGAGAAGTTTAGGCTATGTACAACAAAAACGTATTTTTGGTTGCAACAAAAGTAAAAAAAATGGCTTAGTAGAGATAAAAGAGGCTCCCAAATATGTGTACTTCATGTAATCTCCACAAAAGTAACATTTTTTACGTACTTCTTGTTCTTTTTTTTCTGCTCCCAACCTGGGGAAAATGCCAAAGACCGCCAGCCATTGATTCGGTCATCAAAACGATTCGTCCCTTTTTGATGCTGCAAAGCTGGGGCGTTTATACGCGCAATGAGCAGATTGCCAGCGGAACGCCTGCTGTGCTGATGCCGGTGGATGATCGGGCTAATTTTTTCTTTCGGCGGGCGCGTTTGGGCTTCAAAGGAGAGCCGCAATATCGGATACGTTATACGTTGGTGCTTTTTTATGATAACCTGGGAAAAGATGAACTAACGGGCGTGCGCGGTACGGGCAACAACGAAGCCATTTTTGGTATCTGGGATGCTTTCGTACAATGGAAAGTCTTTGCTAACCAGGACTATCTCAACTTGACGGCGGGCTATTTTCGTCCGCAGGTAAGCCGCGAAAACTTGACCTCTGCCTGGGAGGTCAATTCGTTTGAAAAAGCCGTTTCGCAGCTCTACGTGCGTAGGCATCTGGTGGAACGCAACCACGGACGAGCCAGCGGCATCAATTTAGGAGGGCTAAGGCTTGGCACCAACAGCAGTTGGTATTACAACCTCGGCGTTTTTAATACCACCAACACCAGCACCGATCCAGCCACGATTGGCAATAGCAGCGGCATCCGTTGGAGTCCCCTTTGGGCTGGGCGCATCTCGTTCAGTTATGGAGACCCCGAGATGACCCAGTACTCGGTGGCGCATGAGATCAATTATTACAACCAAAGGCGAGGACTGACCTGGTCATGGTATGCGGCACACCAGGGAGCTACGGATTTGTTTATGCGCTCACAAATCATCGGAACAGACCTGCTATTTAATTTTGATAACCTCAACCTAGATGCCGAAATCAACCGACTTTACCGCCGATACACCCACGGACGAAGGCAGGCCTACGCCGGGCATATTCGCGGTGGCATCAACATCGACCTTTCTCCTAAATTTTTGTTGGAACCCGCCTTCATGTGGTCTTTCTTTCGATCCAATCAGGTAGCCACGGGCAATGCCTTCACGGGACGCGACCAGACCTGGGATGTCGGATTGAACTTCTATTGGCAAAAAACCCGCTTCAAAACCAATATCCACTACGTCTGGCAGGCCGGCAAGGGCAACAACCTCTACACCCAACAAAACGGACGACAGGTAGCCAAGGGCGATTACCTCGGGCTTGGCTTGCAATTCATTATCTAATGTGATTTGACCAGCTTACGGATATTACCCGAAACGGGAGCAATGTTGATCTTGCCTCGGCCTTCGGAGACATAAAAAATGTACTGGCTGTTTTGTCCGATCAGATACACCGGTACGCTATCGGAGGCATTCGCAAAATACACCACATAGTTAGGTGTAAAATCATCATCTGTTATCCGGTTTTTCAGCGATGCCCCGCCGCCCAGCCCTGCCCCCAGGTACATCGAAAAAACGATGAGTGCCACTACGGCCAGGGAGGCGTTTGTACCCGCTAATCCTAAAAACAGGGGGGCTTTTCCCTGTTCAATCGCCTTTCGATGCAAAAGTTTAGAAAATTGTAGCATCAGGACAATCACCCCAACGATCAGAATCGGCACGATAGGCTTGCTGGCCAGAAACACCAACGGACTCAACAGGACATCCAGGATACCCGTGTATTGCATGATGTTGATGCCCACAAAGCCATAATACAAGGTATCTCGAATGATCCCCAAAAGGAGCAGGTATAAGTAACCCAACGATAAGTAGTCCTGGATGCTACGCGGCATGGATTTTTAACGCAGCGCGTTCCTTTTTTGTTATGCCTCTTTGGTTTTCTTCAAAGGATTGTATCTTTGGCGGACAAACGATGAAAAAAGAAATCCCCAATCTGCTGACCTTATCCAATCTACTCTGTGGCTGTCTGGGTATTTGGCAAATTCACACGGGCAATTCACGTTATGCGCTATATGCTTTGGGGGCATCTTTGGTTTTCGACTTTCTGGATGGTGCTGTGGCTAGGGCTTTGCGGGTTTCTTCGCCTTTGGGCAAAGAGCTGGACTCGCTGGCTGATATGGTGAGCTTCGGGGTGATGCCTGGTTTGTTGGTCTTTGTTTATCTGGATGCTCGGCTGGGCGCGATGTGGGCGCAGGTAGCTTGGTTGATTCCGCTGCTTTCGGCGTATCGTTTGGCACAGTTCAACATCGACACCGCACAAAGCGAACATTTTTTGGGCTTGCCTACACCTGCTCATGCGGCATTTTGGGTGCCTTTGCCGTGGCTTGCAGAGGGCTTGGTGCCGGTAGGCTTGGTGTTTGGGGCTAGTCTGGTAATGCCGGTTTTGCTTGTGTTGCGCTTTCCACTTTTTTCTTTGAAGTTCAAGCGTTTTTCGTGGCAAGATAACGAGATACGCTGGGTTTTTCTGCTGCTGCTGGTAGGCACGTTGGCCTTAGGCGGTATCGCTTGGATACCGCCTTTGGTGGTGGCTTATGTGTTGCTTTCGCTGGTTTTCCCGCCCGATCGGTCAGCTTAGGTTAATCCTGGTCATCGTCTGCTTGATCGAAGGAGTCTCCGTCCCATTTGAGGTTGTCTTCGCTGTCTTCGTCGTCGTCGCTGCTGTCGTCGTCGGATTCTTGGGCGGCCAGCTCTTCGAGTTTTTGACGAAGTTGTACGCTCATCTTAACCAAATAAATGGTATCTTCGGTCTCGATAGGCACGGCAGAGATCAGATCGCCCTGAGCGTTCCTGAACCGGATCATGGAGGATTCATATTCTCCGTTATAGCGTTGCTCTAAGGCTTCGATGAGGGCTGGGGTGAGGTTGCGGTAATCGACGATACGTCGTTGTTTGCTGATCACGTTCATGAGGCTATGGTTAATCAAAGTGGAGTAAAAGAGATTTTATCGCAAAAAAAGGATTTACAGCCCAAAAAGTTCATGGAAATCGTATTATTTTTTGCATTAACTTTATTTTTCTGGATTTTCTTATCGGGAGTCCTGTTTTTTTCTTTGCCTAAGGTCATTTCTGCCCCCTCAAAGGCGGCACAGCCTGTTTCTGTGGTGGTGGCAGCCCGCAACGAACGCGATAATTTATCCCGTTTGTTACCGGCTTTGCAGACCCAAATACATCCCGATTTTGAGATTATCCTCGTCGATGATCGCTCCAACGACGGGACAACAGCCTGGCTTCAAGAGCTATCCAAAACTATCCCCCGTTTGCGCGTCATCTCTATCACGCAAAAGCCCGACCGCTGGGACGGCAAAAAATACGCACTCACACAGGGTATCATCGCTGCCCGCCACGACTGTTTGCTCTTCACCGATGCCGACTGCCTCCCCGCTAGCCCGCACTGGCTCCGCACCATGACCGCTCCCCTCAACAGCTCGCAGGTACAGTTTGTCCTGGGCTATGGTGCTTATCTGCCTCGTCCAGGCTGGCTCAATGCCTTGATCCAATTCGAGACCCAGCTCACGGCTTTTCATTACCTGGCTTCGGCGGCTCTCGGACACCCCTACATGGGTGTAGGTCGTAATCTGGCGTACCGCAAGTCTTTTTTTCTGGAAAAAGGTGGTTTTGCGCCCTGGCACCAAAGCACCGGCGGCGACGACGACTTGTGGGTAGGAAGCCAGTCCACCGCCCAAAATACTGCCATTGTGCTATCCCTCGAAGCCCATACCTACTCCACACCACATACACATTGGAGGCATTGGCTCCGCCAAAAACACCGCCATCTGGGAGCGGGTAAGGGCTACGCGATGCGGCACAAAATCTGGGTAGTACTTTGGCAGGGGAGCTATCTCGGGACACTGCTCCTGATACCGCTGACGTTTGGGCTAAGCCCTGAAAGCCAAAAAAATTTGCTGCTGGCCTTGATTGGCTTTCGGTACGTTTATTGGGGATGCTTATGGTACGGGCTACAAAAAAGGTTAAACAAGGCAATTACACCATTCTTTGTCTTTATCTTTGAGGTTATTTACTTACTTTACTACATCGGTGTTGGATTCTGGACACTAACAGGCAAACGCACGTCATGGACGTAAAACCAAAAAAGTCTTTTTCTGAAAAGGCACTCAAGGATTTTGAATTAATTGATGCCGCCATCGAAAAAGGCGACGAGCAAGCCTATGCCCAGCTGATGGACCGATACCGCAACTCGGTCTATTTCATGCTCTTGAAGATGGTCAAGAACAACGACGACGCCGAAGATTTGACTATCGAAGCCTTCATGAAGGCATTCAAAAATCTACACAATTTCAAAAAAGACTATACGTTCAGTACCTGGCTCTTTCGGATTGCGACCAACAACTGCATCGACTTTATCCGAAAAAAACGCCTCGACACACTGAGCATCCACTCCTCCTACACCAACGACGATGGGGATGCCATTCCGATAGACCTCCAAGACCGCGATCTCAATCCCCAGGAGCAGGCCATAAAAGAACAAAAAGTAGCCCTGGTGCGCTCTTTTGTCGAAATGTTGCCGCCTAAGTACCGTAAGTTGGTGGAGTTGCGTTATTTCAAAGAGTATTCTTACGATGAGATCGCCAAAGAGCTTGATGCTCCTCTGGGTACTGTGAAGGCACAGCTCCATCGGGCCCGAGAGTTGCTTTATGACATCATCAAAAGCAAAAAGAGTTATATGTGATTCCCATTTCACTGCATGAAAACCTTTTGTTTATTCTTTGTTGGGTTGTTGGTTTGGATGGGGAGTATTCCTGCTTTGCAAGGGCAGGGCGTGTTCTCTGATAGCCTACGTAACGTGCTGGATGCCACCAAAGGAGAGGAGCGCGTACAGCTTTTACTTGATCTGGGGAGGCAGTACAAGGACGTGTACCCCCTGGAGGCGGCTTTGTTGTATGAGCGGGCGTTTCAGGAGGCACAAGCCACCCAAAACGACTTACTCAAAGCTAAGGTCAGCATGAGCCTCGGGTTACTCAACCGCAACCAGGGCAACTACCAGGAGGGCATGACGCGCTTTTTGGATGCCCTGCACTACGCCGAGCGCAGCGGAGAAAAGCAACTACAAGCCGACGCAGCACACAAGTTAGCCTCCTCGCATCTTTGGCTTTTTGAGTACAACGAAGCCTACGTTTATGCCCAAAAAGAAATCCCCATTTGGCGAGAGCTAGGCGACAAAAAAGGATTAGCAGCCGGACTCAATCTAAGCGGGCTAGTGCTAGCCAACCTGGGACAATACGACTCGGCGTTTCTGCAACTCCATGAAGCCCAGTCCATTGCCCAAGCTATCCAGCATGAGGACCTGCTGTACAAAACAACGCTCAATATCGGCGACACCTACCTCAAAAAAGGCGATTATGCCCAAGCCCTGGAATGGATGGAGCGCAGCCTCGAGATTACGCAACGCAACGGCGACTACTTCGGGAAGTCGATCGTGCAACTCAAAATTGGACAAGCCCACACCGCAAAAAAAGACTTCGTACAGGCTATTGGCTATCTCGAAGACGGGCTGGCACTGGCACAGGACATCAAGGCGACCTCTGTGGTCAGGAATGGTTACAAATATCTGATGGAGGCCTATAAAGAAAAGGGAGATTTTGAAAGAGCCTTTCAGTTTTTGGACAAATACCAGGCACTCAAAGATAGCCTATTGACCGCCGAAAGCCGGCGTACCGTTGAGCAACTCAAAGCCCAGTACCATATCCAGGAGAAAGAAAGCGAAAACCAAATCCTGCGTGAGCAAAACAAAATACAAAACTATCAGAGCTACCTGATGGCTACTTTTACGATCCTTAGTGTCTTGTTGGGCTTGATTATCTGGAAACGTTACCAAGAAAAGATTGCGGCTAATGATGCCTTGCAGGAGCAAAACAGGGAAATCCAGGAAAAGAACGCCAAAATTGGCTTGCAATCGAGGCTCATCGAAGAAAAAAATAACGCCATTCGTTCGAGCGTTGTCTATGCCAAACGCATCCAATCGGCCGTGCAAATCAATGAAACAAATATTTTTGAACGCTATACAGAATATTTCATTTTTTATCGACCGCGTGATATTGTCAGTGGGGATGTCTATTGGTTTTTTCAAACCGAAGACTACTACCTTGTGGCTGCCGCCGACTGTACCGGGCATGGTATCCCTGGGGCATTGATGACCATTCTCTGTAATTCGTTGTTGAGTGATATTGTCCGAGATCGGGTTGAACTTTCTCCACAAGACATACTCTATGAGCTAGATAGCCGCTTGAAAGCCATCCTACACCAGCGCGTATCTCATATCAACGACGGCATGGAGATCGCGCTTTGCAAGATATTTCCCGACCAAAATCAGATCACTTATGTAGGGGCCAAGATGCCTTTGATTCACTACAACAGCGCGGGTAAGCAACGGATATTTAAACCTAGCATTTTTCCTATCGGTGGACATGACTTTAAGTCTGAAAAGACGTTCACCGAAGAAACTTTTTCGTTTCAGAAGGGCGATATGATTTATCTCGCCTCTGATGGTTATCAGGATCAGTTTGGGGGGAGCAGCAATCGTAAGTTTTTGCGTAAACGCTTTCGGCAGCTTTTGGATACCTGCCAGTCCTTGACAGCAGAGGAGCAGCAAATTCTTCTCGAACAGACCTTCGATGAGTGGCGCGGCGACACGGAGCAAACCGACGATGTGTTGGTGATGGGCATTCGATTTTGATAAATTATCTATTTTGAATTTGTACGCTCCAAAAAAAATCAAGAACTTAGCTACGTCTTAGCCATCCTAAACGATCCTGTATGGAATTTGCGGAACTCTTGATGTTGGGTGTATTCATTTTTGGATACCTGCTCATTACCCTTGAACACAACCTGCGCATTGATAAGGCCTCTCCGGCCTTGATGATCGGAGGTCTCTGCTGGGCGATCTATATGCTACATAGCCCCGATACAGAGTTGGTAGAGAAACAGTTACATGAGCATTTGTCGGAGATTTCGGGCATTCTATTTTTCTTGCTTTCCGCAATGACCATCGTTGAGTTGATTGATGCCCACGATGGCTTTACCGTCATCACCAAGCGCATCGAAACCAAAAGCAAACGGGTCTTGCTCTGGCTCGTGTGCATCATTACGTTTTTTCTTTCGGCGGCCCTGGATAACCTGGCCAGTACAATCGTGATGGTTTCGGTACTGCGCAAACTGATCCCCGAAGAAAAAGACCGGATGTTGTTTGTGAGCATGATTGTTATTTCTGCCAATGCTGGTGGGGCATGGTCTCCGATCGGGGATGTTACGACGACGATGCTCTGGATCGGCGGGCATCTTTCGACAACAAACGTCATCAAAACCCTGATAATTCCGAGTATTGTAGCCCTGTTAGTCCCGCTTTCCATTGCTTCGTTTTATTTGAAGGGTAGCCTAGATACAGGCAAAAGGCATATTTATTCAGATCACCTAATGGCTGATACGGTGGAGATTGCTGCTTTTGAGCGGCGATTGATATTCATCGTAGGTTTGCTGGCCTTGATCGCGGTTCCGTTCTTGAAAACCTTAGTACATTTACCTCCTTTCATGGGCATTACGTTGGGACTCGGCGTGGTCTGGCTCCTGACGGAGGTTCTTCACAAGGGCAAGCCCGATCACGAAAAAGGCTACCTTTCCGTGATGGGTGTCTTGCAAAAAGTGGATGTTCCGAGTGTACTTTTCTTTTTTGGTATCTTGATGGCTGTAGCTGCCTTGCAGTCGATTGGTTTGTTGCGCGGGCTGGCGGAGTTCTTGGACGGTACGGTATCGAATATCTACTTGATTGGGTATTTGTTGGGTTTGCTTTCTGCTATCGTGGACAACGTACCGCTGGTGGCGGCCTCTATCGGGATGTACGATTTGAGCCAATACCCTATGGATCACCCGTTTTGGGAGTTCATCGCCTATTGTGCCGGTACGGGAGGTAGTACGCTGATTATCGGTTCGGCGGCAGGTGTGGCAGCGATGGGTATGGAGCATATCCGTTTCGGTTGGTATCTAAAAAACATTGCCTGGAAAGCACTGGTGGGCTACACCGCCGGAGCGATTGTTTACATTGCATTTTTTGTCCCATGACCAGTATTCGTATCCGTCCCCGCTTTCGGCAGATCATCCCTGGCGAGCAACCAGCGGAGGTACAAGATTATCTGTTGGCTTGCTTAGATCGCGAGAACGCTCCTTGTGTCCGTGGGAATCATTCGCCTGGTTTTTTAGTGATAATGATTCCACCTTCGGAGCAGCATTTTTGGTCGCCCCAGCTGAGTATAGAGTTTGAGGAACACGAAAAAGGGACGCTCATTCGGGGGCTATACGGCCCCAATCCCAGCATTTGGGCTTTGTTTGCCTTTGGCTATGCCACGATTGGGGTGATGACGATGTTTATTTCAATTATTAGCTTTTCAGCGATTAGTTTGGGTAGTGATTCTCCTTTTGTTTGGCTGTTGCCATTTTTTGTTTTGGCGGGCATGGGCTTGTATGCGCTGGCGCAGTTTGGGCAAAAGTTAGGATCAGAACAGACCTTCCGTATCCATCATTTTTTGGAAGAGGCCCTGGAAAGTCGCATACGTATTAACCTTTTTTGAGAAAAAAAAATCAGAAAATTGGCGTAAATTTGTGATTTTTTAGCCCGATTACCTAAATTGTTCCTTGTTGGCATTCTACAAAAAAGACTCAATGATGAAAAGACAACTACTCTTGTATGGGTTTATCTATCTGACTGCCGTTGTCGTATCCGCACAAAATGTTCAAAACTACGTCATTACAGCAGGTACAAACGAGTCGCTATCCACGGGCGGAACCTGGACACAACTCATTGGCAGCAACCAAACAGAAATTGCCTCTGCCATCACACCGATTGGCTTTGAGGTCTGGTTTATGGGCGAGCGATTTACAGATTTTTCCGTGAACCCAAACGGTATTATTCGTTTCGGCACTAATCTCATTCCCAATGGAGCCAATACGGTGGCCATCGAAAATAGCCCGTATCGTAGCTTTTTGTAGTACAGCCCTCAACGGTAATCAATGGCGTACCGAAAACAACGGGTCAGTACGTTATCGGGTAGAAGGCACGGCACCAAATCGCCGTTTGGTCTTGGATTGGAACAATATCCGCATGAACGAAAGTGCTGGCAATAATACCGGAATCAGTAACTTTCAAATACACGTTTACGAAACTGCCCCAGGTAACACCAACGGCGGCGTAGGACGTATCATCTACGGACGAATGCTCGTAAACTCGGCCACCGTGGAGACCCGCGTCGGGATTGGCTACCAAATCACCCCGTTAGCCGTAAATACTCGATATGTAACCCTCAACAGCACCAACCACCCCAGCGTAACAGCAGCCAACCGCAACTACGGTGCTGCGACCGCATACAGCTACACCACAGGCAATGTTACGCCCCTCAACAGCACCAACAATACTTCTCGTCGTTTCTATAATTTTGATTCTCCTGCCCCCAACGGCAATGTGGCTAATCTTAGCCTTTCTTGTGTTTCGAGTAATGCCCTGCAACTCACCTGGACAGAGGCGGCCAGTAATGAAGTCGGTATAGTCATGTATCGCTCTACCGATGGGGTCAATTATACCTTTCAGCGGCAGCTTCCCGCCAATACCACCAGCTACCTTGATGTTGGACTCACACCAGGCACTACTTACTATTATCGTGTTTTCACGGTAACCGAAGGACGGCTCTCGCCCTTGACGGCCACCAACCAGGCTTCCGCCACCACCCCTGCTGCACTCGTGGTACAGTCGATCATTTCCAGTAACTGGTCTAACATACTCACCTGGACATCGGCAGCCATTCCTCTTGTTACTCAGGACGTAATCATTGGCTGCATTGCCCCTCATACGGTTGCCGTAAATGCCAATGGAGTTTGTAATAACCTTACAGTGGAGGCTGGGAGTGTGCTGAACTTTAATCCTGGGCAGACACTCACCGTCAGCGGTACGGTGTTCAATAACGGCACAATCAATCTCAATGGCGGTACGCTCATCGTTAATGGCAATCTTTCCAACAATGGGATACTCAACAACGGCACTGGCACCTTACGCCTACGCGGAAACTTTCTCAACCAGGGATTCTACAACGCCCAGACCGGCAACTTTCACTTTGACGGTAACGGACTCCAGCTCATCAACCACACCGGAACAGGTTCGGCACAAACCAAAAGCACGACCACTACCACGGCTTACGATAATAACGCAGCCCTGGCTTTGGCAATTCCCGATAATGATGCCGTCAATCATTTTATCAATGTCCCTACCACAGAAACGATACAAAAAATTACGCTGGAGCTTGACCTTGAACACGAATATATCGCCGACCTTCAGGTGAACTTACGGAATCCCGGAGCAACAAACAACCAGCGGGTTTTTAGTCGGTTAGCAAACAACACCTCAAGCTGTAACGTTAGCAGCCGCATGACGGTCATTTTTGATAGCGATGCCGCCACTAGCATCCAACCACAATGCGCTGCCACCATCAATGGCACATATAGACCCGATCAAACATTTACGGCATTCAATGGACAAAACCCACAAGGGAACTGGCGCATTCGTTTGATAGATGGTGTAGCTCAAGATGTTGGCATTCTGCGTAGTGCTGTCTTGCGTATCACCACCGCATCACCATCTGTTGCCTTACCGGCTAGTCCAAATCTCTATTTTTACAATCTCTTCTTTGAGAATACCGGAGCGGGAGGCGTGCGTAGCCAAAACACGGATGTTTATATTGCCGGTAATACTACCTGGACAAATGGTATTTTCTATGCCGACAACAACCACCGGATGCGCTTCATCAATGGGGCTACTTCGGGGCCACCCAACAACGACAGCTACGCCAGCGTGTGGGTCAATAAAGTGGGCAATCAAAGTTTTGATTTTCCTGTGGGGGCAAACAACTATGCCGCTGCTATTGGTATCACTGCCCCCAACAATGCCACAGATGAGTTTGAGGCACTCTATAAGCGCATAAGCCCTGATCCATATTACAGCCGCGCACTCAAAGAAGCCTCCATCAACCACGTAAGCAACTGTGAGTTTTGGTATCTCAACCGCCTGGTAGGCAATGCCGCCGTCTCCGTGCGTTTGAGCTATGACAATGTGCGTAGTTGTGGTATCGGAGATCCGGCTGCTCTCAAGGTTTGTCGATGGGATGGCTCAAAATGGATAGATCATTTCAACGGCGGCAACTTTGGTACGCCTTATGTCGGGCTAGTGAGTGCGGCGGCGATCAATAACTTTAGTCCCTTTACGCTTGGCAGTCAGGTCAGTGAACTCATCAACCCGCTCCCCGTTACCTGGCTTAGCTTCACGGCAGAGCCAGCGCATAACACCGACGCTCTTTTGGAGTGGGCAACGGCGCAGGAGGATAACAATTCACATTTTGTCCTCGAACGCTCTGCCGATGGCAAAACCTTCACATATCTTGCCAGCGTACCTGCCTATAATCTCCCCACAGGTGGACGATATACTTATCTGGATGAAAATGCCGTTCATGCTGCCGAGCAAGGGGTGCTCTATTATCGCTTACAGCAGATAGACCTTGATGGAGCGTATAGCTACGCGCCCGTGCGTCAGGTGTATTTTGAAACGACAACTTTTGATATTTTGTCTTTGATGCCGAACCCTTTCCACGATCAAGTGAGGATTAAATATCAAATCCCCCAGACAGGACTTGTACAAATACAAATTACGGATGTCCTCGGGCGCATATTGGCAAAAGAAGAGGTCTTCCAGACCCCAGGTATCCAAACACTGACCCTCGATGGCATATCCTGGAGTAGTGGGACGTATTTGGTGCAGATGAGCTATCAAGGTCAAAGCCTAAGCCGCAAACTTGTCAAGCTAAGATAGCCAGACCTAATCTCTTGTTGTCCAGTGCCATACACTCGTCAGAGAGTTAGACAACATCCGTAGGGTAACCCACGACCGTCGCAACTCTTGTCGAGACATGAAAACTGCCCCAAAAGGCAGCAACAAAATCATCAGCAAAAACTCAAAAGGAAAGAGGGACAGCCAGAAGATCAGGCACACAAGCACGCCAAAAATACCAAAAGGCAAGCGAATCAATGTGATGATAACGTTCATTTTTATTGTAAGTTTGTAGCCATGTTGAAGCCTTATGTACGTCCTACGGAAACTGCGCTCGAATTGTTGGCGATTTTTTTGGGATTGGTGTTCCTGTATCTCGTCGGACAAAAGTATTTTCTTCGCTTAGACCTAACCGAAGAAAAGCGTTATACCCTCAACCAGGCAACAAAAAATACCCTAGCCACACTAGATCAAAGTCTGCATATCGAAATTTATCTAGCCGGTGATCTCAATGCAGATTTTAAAAGATTGCAGAAAAGCATCCAAGAAAAAATAGAAGAGTTTGGACTTTATGCCAACAAGCGCATCACCTATACCCTCACCGACCCCCAGCAACTTGTCGATGACCCCGAACGCAAGCAACAATTTTTTCAGGAACTCGCCCGTATGGGTATCACCCCCACACAGGTTACCCGACAAGAGGAAGGAAAAGTGGTTCAGGCACTGGTATTTCCGGGGGCAGCCATTCGGCAAGGCAATAAAGAACTGGGTGTACTGCTCCTAAAAGGCAATAAAGCCGATACCCCCGAGCAACAACTTCAGCAGTCCATCGAAAACATTGAGTATGAACTCATAACGGCTATCCAGAAGCTCTCCCGCAGTGCGCGTAAAAGCGTAGCTTTTGTGCAAGACCTCCAAACGCTACGCCCCGAAGATACCTACGCCCTGCGACAGGCTTTGAGTCAGTCTTATATCGTTGAGCAGATTAAGCTATCCAAAGAAGATCCCTACACCTATGATGCTCTTATCCTGGCCCAGCCCAAAGCACGCCTTTCAGAAATTGAACGCTATCGCCTCGATCAGTATATCATGCGAGGCGGAAAAGTGCTATTTTTTATTGATCCCATTCAGATGAACCTTGATAGCATCGCCCAGGGGGGGACCTATGCTTTTGGTTATGACCTCAACCTGGAGGATATGCTCTTTCGCTATGGCGTTAGGCTTAATCTGGATTTGGTGCAAGATCAACTGCTGCATGGCTTTATCACCGTCAATACAGGTAATTTTGGTAATCAAAGCAATCTTCAAAACCTCCCCTGGGTATATCACGTGATTTTAAATCGCTTTGCGCAACATCCCGTTACCCGCAATCTTGATGCGATTTATGCCCGTTTTGTGAGCAGCATGGATACCGTCAAATCGCCGGGTATCACAAAGACTCCTTTGCTTTTTACGTCCGATTACAGCCGAACGCGCCGCTGTCCTACGATGGTGGACATCAACGAAATCAAGCAGTTAGGGCAAAACCCCGATCTGTTCAAACAAAAAAATATTCCCGTAGCCTATCTGCTCGAGGGAGCCTTTCGATCCGTTTATGAGGGACGTTTTCCGCCCCGTGAAGTGGATCGCAGCCAATACCGCCCACAGGGGCTGCCTACGCGCCTGCTTGTCTGTGCCGATGGGGATTTGATTCGGAACGAGTTGCACCCCAAAACCAAAAAGCCTATGCCGCTGGGCTATGATCCAGCTTCGGGGGGGATGTTTTCCAATCTGGCATTTGTGGAAAATGCGCTAGCTTATCTACTTGATCCAGAGGGGGTTATCCTCTCTCGTAACCAACAAATCAAGATGCGTCCACTCGATACGCAACGCCTGACTAACGAAAAAATTTACTGGCAGTCCTTTAATTTGATCTTACCCTTAGCGTTTTTGGCGGCTTTGGCTGTGTTGCTGTTTTGGTGGCGCAGAAAAAAATATGGACATATTACCGCTCCCCAAAGATCGGATAGCGAAGATACTCCGGTTCTGAATAAGGAGAATGATGATAGATAAACAAAAGCTGGGCATAGGCATTGTTTGCAAAATTTTTATCTATCTTTCGTTTTTCGTTAAGTTTTTGTTGCAAATCGGGATCACGGGCGAGTAAGTCGGCTGCCAGGGCATCAAAAGCATAATCTGAAATTCCTTCTTTGCGTTGCAAGATCGCATCAAAGAAATTCCAATTAAAAAACGAATCTTCAGCTTCGGGCCAAAGGGTTTCCATGAGGTAACGCGCTTTAGGCTGGCGCAAGGATACCCGAACATCACCTTTGCGCAGGCGCACCTCTGCCGTACTTGTGCGTATGTAGGTATCGTAGTGCAAATAATGCCCTTCATAGGGGTTGGTATAAGTTTTAAAATCTTTGATATAATATACTTCAACTTGAAGTGTCGTATCTCGGGAAAGGGTATCGAGTTGGATGCCGTTCAAGTGCAGGCGTTCTAACACTTGATAGTCCGATTGTGGGATCCAAAAAGCCTGTGGCATGGCTACCCTTCGGGTGGGACGGTAGCGGGCATAAAACGGAATCTTTTTTTGGAAGGGTTTTTCCCGATCATAATACCGCTGTGGAAGTCCTGTAACGGGGCTTTTTTGATAGACGGCCTGATACCCTTGAAAATCAATCTTTTCTACTTTTGTGCTATCCAGTTGCCAGCCGAAATAAAAGGTAGTATCCGAATGGCTTTGGGACTGGCTCTTCTTTTCTCGAATTTGGGATGCCTCTTGATAGAGGATTTCTAGGTAGCCCTTCAAAAAATGATACATCGCATTTACCCTGCGTTCATAGGGCTTAAGCATGTGGAGTTCAGGAACCGTAGCCAGGACATCAAACATGGCTGCATAACCACTCGAATAGCGAGGTAAATCTAGGAATTGAGCAAAACCGCTGTCGGGGGGATGCCTCCAGGCATTGACGTAAGGAATACTGGGTTCATTGTACTTTTTTAGCAAATGATCGGAAAGTTTTGGCTGAAAAACCTCCCGAAAATAATCAGCCAAGGGCGGAGACAACTTATCGGAGGCCGTATGTAGGAGGGTAAGCGTGTAGGGATAATCTGCCCCATTGGAGACGTGTGTATCCACCAACGCAATGGGCTGCCATCGCTGGAATATTTGAAAAAAAGTACGGGCATTTCGGGTGTCCGCTTTGATAAAGTCGCGGTTGAGATCATAGTTGCGGGCATTGCCACGAAAGCCCATTTGGTGCGGCCCCGCCTGATTGGGGCGTGTAAAATGCCGCCGATTAAGTGCGCCACCGATGTTGTAAAAAGGAATGACCACCAATACAAGGTTCTCAAAATCAGTGCGTAACTTTTTATTACTACATAGCTCATACAAAAGGCGAAGGCTGGCATCTACCCCATCCGGTTCGCCTGGGTGAATGGCATTGTTTATCAGACAAACAAATTGATTGGTTGTCAGGGAGTCTGGACTTTTGGTTTGTCGTGCCGAGAAGATGGCTGTGTGTAGTGGCAGTCCGGCATCGGTGTCCCCGACGGCTTCCAGATGTAGGTAGGGAGAGTTAGCAGCGAGTTGTTCCAAAAATGTAATACCTTCCTGGTAGGTTAAGGTTTGGTTTTGGCTTACTCGGTCAGGGAGTGAGGGAAGATTTTGCGCGATTACGTGGAGATGTAAGCAAAGTATCAAAAAAGTAGAAAAAATGTATTTCATCAAGAGCCTTTGTTAAGCGTGCCGGCCTTGCGGTAGTAGGATTGGGCAAGTTCGATTTCTCCCATCTCTTCATAGATCATCGCCAGGCTTTCGTATAAGGTTGGGTTTTGTGCATCCATACGGATGGCTTTTTTAAGATTTTTGATACCACCTTCATAGTCTCCCTTGCGGGCAAGTGCCATGGAGAGATGTTCAAGGATGTAAGTATTTTCTGGATCAAAGGAAAGTGCTGTCCTAAAATTTTCAATCGCCATGGACATACTCCCACTTTTGCGTTCACTGACTAGCCCTAGCCCAACATAGGCACTCACATTGGTTTTATCAAAATCAATAGCTGTGTTATAGGCTAGAATAGAAAAATCAAGGCTATCAATTTTTGCATATAGATCTCCTAATTGCTGAAAAGCGACGGAACGTTCTCGTTTAGTAACGGTGCGGTACTTTTTCTGATTGACGATCCACTGTTGGGTATAGTCGATGCTTTCCACATAATTTCCTCTCTTGAGAGCAATCAAGGCCAGGTTACGGTAAGCCTCTGCTGTGGTGGGGTCTATTTCTATGGCTTTTTTGTAGCAGGCATCGGCTTTGTAATGATCGTAAAGTGCCATTTCGGTATTGCCCAATAACACCCAGGCAGCGGCATTGTCTGGATATATTTCGATACCCCGCTTGAGGTGAGATACCCCTTCGTTGATGAGATGTAGGCGTTCTTCGGTATTTTTGATGTTAGCGGCCCTGTGGAGGTACTCCTCAGCAAGCATATTGCGTATTTTGGCACTATTGGGCGCGTATTTGACATCCTCCAGGAGTAGGGTAAAATTATTTTCCCAGACCTTGCTTCGCTGTACCGTTTTGATGGCAAAAAACGTCATCACGATCAGGGATATTGCCCAAATCAAGGTGTAGATACTGTATCGTTGGGCGTAATAAAGTCGCGAAAAATAGGTAGCTACATAATAGACAAAATACACAAAGCCAATGCAAATGCCCAGCGATGGAATGTACAAGAGGTTTTCGTCCATGACAACACCGGTGGGAAAAATCAGATTGCTGACCGTTGAGATCGTTCCCAGGGAAAGCACAAAATATAGAAAGGCAAAGCTGACGACATTGCGGCGGCGTAGCATCGAAATTGTAGCGGCAATCAAGCCCAGTCCATAAAACAATAAGATTCCCCATACGGCCGGATCAGAAAATTGACGGAGTGGGATTTCGTTGTAGGAGTAGTCATGGGAGAGCTGGAAAGGGAAAATCAAGATTTTGAGGTAGCGCCCGGCTACATAAATCAGGGTGGCGTATTTTTCGGCATTGGTGGCGTGCAGAAAGGGATTATTGAGTAAGTCGTTGAGTTGTACGGCTTCCAACGCAAAGAACTCCTGGGCTTTGACAAAAACAAGTGCCGTGATCCAGAAGGGAACCGCCAGCACGAGTAGTTCTCGCTTTTTTAAGTCGGAGAAGCAGTACAGGATCAGGGGAATGATAACCAGGAAAGAAACAGATATTTCGTTGGAAATCAAGGCGCAACCAAAGCTAAGCAGGATCGGAGGCAGGAGGAGGAGTTTGAACGTAAAGGAGCGTTGTGTGCCGAGCAAGACCAGGTAGGTCGTGATGAGCAAGAAAAAGAAGGCGAGCAGGTCATCCCGTTGTTGGACATTGGCGACAATATCGGTATGGATCGGATGCACCACAAAAAGCACCGTAGCCATGAAGGGCATAATACTCCGCAGAAAATCAGGAAGGCGGTGATTGCCAAACATTTGGTGCAACGTAAACAACAGCAACAAACAAGTAAGGCTATAAATGATCGTATTGATGGCATGACTGACCATCGGGTTTACGCCAAAAAACTCGTATTCAATCGCGAAGGTAATGATCGAAAACGGGCGGTATTGTCCTCCTGCCCGAATCTCCTGATGCTGCCTAAGGAACCCTTTGAACGAATCGTGAATCAAAATATCGCTGATGCCATTCAAGCCGCGTAGGGCATACTCGTTCTCCGTGAACACCATCTGATCGCCGAGGGCGTAATCATGTGTAAACGTATGTAAATAAAGGACAAACGAAAGGGTGGTTATGAGAAAAGCCTGGAAAGCTCGGCGATGCAATAGCCCTACAGATGGAGCCAACAGGAAGTGTCGTATGGCAGCTAAACGCATAGCGGGGCGGTAGGGTTAAGTCAAGGCTAAAATTATGCTTTTTCCTTGAGAAAGTAAACTTTGTTTACTTTTTTTATAGCAAGAGTTGCGCCAATAAATAATCGGCAATCAAAATACCGATACAACTCTTCGTTACGGCGGTGGTGCTGGCACGTCCTACCTCTAATGCCCCTCCACGGGTATAAAAACCTTCAAAAGCTGAAATAGAGGTTACGAGAAAACCAAAAACAAAAGACTTAATCAAGGCAAACGTAGCGTTGAAGGGCACAAAATCCCAGCGGATGCCGTAAATATAATCCTCGGCACTCAAAGCACCCGTCAGCGTACCGGCCAGGAAGCCCCCCAAAATGCTCAAAAAACCCGCCAGCACCACAAGCATCGGATACATCAGCACGCCAGCCAGCACTTTGGGTAAAACCAAATAAGAGACCGAGTTGATGCCCATGACTTCAATGGCATCAATTTGCTCCGTGATGCGCATCGTTCCTAGCCCACCCGAAATGCTTGATCCTACTTTGCCCGCAAAAACAATCGCCGTAATCGTAGGAGCTAGTTCGAGTAAGGTCATATCGCGGACAATATTGCCGATCAAAGCCAAAGGCAGGTAGGGAATACTGAATTTGTAAGCCGTTTGTACCGTCGTAACGGCACCAATAAACGAAGAAACCAAAGCAACAATATAGACAGAATCAATGCCGATCAGGATACACTCATCCATCAATAGCCGCCAATACACTTTAAACGACTCCCGCCGTCGAAACATCTTACCCAAAAAAATGAAATATTTACCCAACTGCTCCATCGTTTACATGCTTTGTTTGATCTGGCACACAAAGATACAAAATTTAGTATGCAGCATGGGCGCACATTTTTTTTTAGTAATCTCATTTGTTAATTCTTTTTGCTAAAACATTAAACACCCGTTTGAGTTATTAAGGTAAGAACAAAAGAGAGCGATTGTGAGGGCGATAAGATATTCGATTAAGGATTTGGAGAACTTGACAGGTATCAAGGCGCATACGATTCGTATGTGGGAACAGCGATATAATATCGTTGAGCCTAAGCGCACGGAGACCAACATACGCTATTATGATCCCGAGGATTTGAAGCGGATGCTAAACATCTCGCTCCTGAATCAAAACGGGTTCAAAATATCGCGTATTGCCAAAATGAAAAGTGCAGAATTGCACCACAAAGTACGTGAGACCATTGCGAAGGCTTCGGGCGACTACCAGTCCCAGATCAAAGCCTTAACCGTGGCCATGATCGAACTTGACGAGGAGCAGTTTGAAAAAGTTATGTCCACGAACATCTTGCAGATTGGCTTTGAAAAAACCATGATTGAGATCGTGTATCCCTTCCTGATGCGTGTAGGAACACTCTGGACAACCGACGCCATCAATCCCTCCCAGGAACATTTCATCACCAATCTGATCCGGCAGAAAATCATCGTTGCCATTGATGGGCAAGTTACCCGCTCTGATGATCGGATGCCCAAATATATGCTGTACTTGCCCAGCGGTGAGTTACACGAAATATCCTTGCTTTTTTCGTATTATCTGCTCAAATCAAGAGGCAACCATGTCGTTTATCTCGGGCAAAGTCTGCCGCTCGACGACCTCGAGGAGGCTTACAAAATCCACCGTCCTGATTTCATCTTGACTCTGATTACCTCTGTGCCAGGGGCAGGGGTGCAAAGTTATCTGGATCAACTCTCGGAGAAGTTCCCCGAAGCTACTACGCTTGTCAGTGGCTATCAGATTGTTGGGCAATATATCCAGCCAGCCGACAACATCGTGCCGCTCGCTAAGGTACAAGACCTGGTTACTTTTGCCGAAGAACAAAAACAGCTCTATCAACGAATGCGCAATGTCTAAGTGGTTTTTGTTAATTTTGCTACATGAGCAAAAAACTACCGATACGGCTATCCCTGATTGTGCCAGTCTATAACCGCCCCGAAGAGATCAAAGAGTTACTGGAAAGCTTGGTTCATCAAACCAACAATGATTTTGAGATCGTGATCGTAGAAGATGGCTCTACGGTTTCTTCGGAGCCTATCGTGAATCAGTACCAGGATCAACTCCACCTGAAATACTTTTACAAGGATAACCAGGGGCCATCCATTGGGCGCAATTATGGCATCGAACGAGCGACGGGAAACTACTTTATTTTTGTCGATTCGGATTGTATCCTACCTCCGGCTTACATTGAGCAAGTGAAGGCAGCCCTGGAATCGGACTTTGTGGATGCTTTTGGTGGCCCCGATGCTGCCCGAGAAGACTTTTCTGACCTCCAAAAAGCCATCAGCTACGCCATGACGGCCACTTTAACCACGGGTGGCATTCGTGGCAAGAAGAAGCGCGTCGATCGCTTTTATCCCCGAAGTTTCAATATGGGTATTTCTAAGGCTGTTGTGGAGCGGCTAGGAGGCTTTCCAGTAGTGCGTTTGCATCCAGGCGAAGACATGATTTTTAGCATACAAATTTTGGAAGCAGGTTTCAAGACGCGCCTCCTACCCGACGCGGTGGTATATCACAAACGGCGCACCTCCCTCAAAAAGTTCTACCAGCAGGTTTATAAGTTCGGTTTTGTTCGCGTGATTATCAGCGCACTTTACCCGCAGACGTTCAAGTGGTTTTATGCTGCTCCGAGTGTGTTTCTGCTCGGGCATCTGGGGCTACTGGCGGCGGCTTCTTTTGTGCCGCTACTGCTGGCTATCCCGCTTTTGTATGCCAGCCTGGTTTTTGTGGATGCCTACGGACAAAACAAATCCTTGGCGGTGGCGGCTTTGGCTATCCTGACCAGCTACACCCAACTCTTTGGTTACGGGATGGGTTTTTTGAGGGGCTACGCCCAGGGACTCTCCCGCGACAACGCCCGTACCCGTGATTACCTCAAACGCCCCGTCTGATGCTGACTGACTATTGGATTGTGGCTTTACTCGTGGGGCAAACCTGCGCCTTCGTCCTGATGGCTAGTGCTGTCTTTCATGCGGGACATATCCTACGCACATGGCGCAAGCACACCTACGATGAGACCCAGCTCTGGCTCGAGCGAAAAAGCTACCTTGTCGATGTTTTATTACGTGTCGTTTTGAGCTTTCAGGTACTTTCCTTAGTGCTTTTTTTGTTCACGATCAATTACCATCTACCACCCTTGATTGAGGGAGCCATGTGTGGGACGGGAACGCTTGCCCTCAACGAACACGGATACAAAACGCTATTCATCAAAATATTTGCAATTTTTATCTATTTACTTTTTCTTTTTACGCAATCGCTCGATGAGTCCGAACCCGAGTCGCCCCTGACCCCTATCAAGTACATTTTTGTTTTTCCGGCCTTACTCCTGATGACCTGGGAGGGTGTCCTGATGACCCAGTATTTTGCGGGCATTGATCCAGACGTAATCGCTACTTGTTGTAGCGTTTCGGATATTTTGGCAACAGATACAGATACATCCAGCTTTTTATCGACGGGTGCTTATACCTATCATGCCTTGATGGGTTTTGTCAATCTGGCTTTTGTGTTGGGGTATCTGTTGTATTTTTCAGGGCGGCGATATTTTTGGCATCTCCTGATCGGGCTGGTGTATGTAGGCATGGCAGCCTACAGCCTCAAATATTTTTTTGTGAAATATATCTATGGGCTGCCCTCCCATACGTGTTTGTTCGATCTCTTTTTTGTGAAGTATTACGGTGTTGGCTTCTTGATTTTTGGTAGCTATTTTGTCCTGATTGGCAGTTTGTTATTTTTGGTTTTGATTCGCTTCTTTCGCCCTATCCTTCAACAAAACACCTGGGTACGAGAAAAACGCCTTCGTTATTTGGCCTTGTTTGCCCTTAGCGTGAGTTTTGTTGTGCCGGTGGTCTATTGGTTGCTTTGGGAGGGTATCTTATGAAAACAAAAAAAATAATTACTTTTGTGTGATTTCATTACACGGACTCAATATGCACTACTTAGAAGAGGAACTTTACGCACGCATTCAGGCTGATCGTCAAGTGTTTGACTTCATCCAGATGGCGGCCCTGGATGGCTTGTGGTACTGGGACTTAACTGCCCCCGAACACGAATGGATGAACCCCAGGTTTTGGACGTGTCTTGGCTACGACCCCAATCAGATGCCCCACCTGGCAGAGGCCTGGCAGTCGATCATCTTTCCCGAGGATTTGGCCATTGCCAAAGAAGCCGTCCAACGCCACCTCCAAGACCCCGACAAGTATCCTTACGATCAAATTTTACGTTATCGCCACCGCAAAGGACATACGGTATGGATACGCTGTCGTGGTTGTGTCTGGTATGATGCCGAGGGAAGACCTGCTCGTATGCTCGGGGCGCATGTCGATGTCAGTGAAGCCAAAGAACGTGAGCTGTTGCACCAGAAAGAACGTGATTTTCTTCATTCCATCCTCGATGCCCAACATACGTACATCTGTCGTATCGGGCTGGATGGCAACTACAACTACGTCAATCGTAAGATGGAGGAGGACTTTGAGTTTTTTTATGCCCGGCAAGGGCAAAGTCCTATTGGTAAGCCAGCCAAAGACTCGGTCTTGCCCGAAGAAATCTTGAAGCTCAAGGAGGTTCTGGTGGCTTTGCAAGAAAATCCCCAAGCGATTGTCCGAAAAACGCTACGTAAACGACACCGAGAGGGCTTTGTAGCCGCGACTTTGTGGGAGTTTCGGTGGATACAAAAAGATACCCCCGAAATTCAAGGCATTGGCATTGACTATACGCAGGAACTAGCCGCCCAAAAAAATCTAGAACGCAATACCCTGCTCCTCAACGATGCCCAGCGCATTGCCCGTATGGGTGCCTGGGAACTTGACTCAAGTACTGGACGCACCTTCTGGACAGATGAAGTGTATCGTATCCATGAAGTTGATCTGGACTTTGACCATAACAAAGAAAATGGCATTGCTTTTTATCACCCCGACGATCAGCCACGCATTCGGGAGGCGATCCAGGGCAGCATCCAGAAGCAAGAGTCCTTTGACCTCACG
>DAISIL010000046.1:0-18964 GCA_036822015.1 Bernardetiaceae bacterium
TCGTTCTGCCTGTTTCACTTCGTTACGTCATTTGAGCTATAGGGAAAGGTTTTAGCCGAAAAATAGCCAAACGGAATGGAGCGGAGCGCAATGGAGTAGGCTATTTTTAGGCTAAAACCGTTTTTTTTCCCTCCACGACGGGGCTGGTCCCGCTCCCCGCTCCTCGAAGCGTTATCACCTTTTGGCTCAGTCAGATTGTAAATCCTACGATAGGTAGCTCGAACATCGCTACGGGTTTTGCGATTTTATTTTTATTTTGCGAAAAAAAACGACATCTTCCGTTCCATGTCCATAGCCCAAGCCTACCGCACGCTTTCTTACCACGATCGGGGTCTCGGTGATGCCGACCTCCCGCGTATATGGGCCGAGGCCCGCCAGGCAGGCGCACAGGTCTTGGACTTGACCAAGAACCGCTTTTCCGAGGTCATCGTCCCCGACGACCTAAGGGAACTCGTGATGCTTGACCTGGGCTACAACCAAACCGCCCTACGCCTCGAGATCGGCGACCTGCCCCAGCTCCGTTATGTCTATGCGTATAAGAGCCACCTCAAAGCCTTTGCCGCTGGCAGCCTCCCCGAGCTACGGGAGATCAGCCTGGCCGAGAACGAACTGCAACGCTTCGAGATCGACCTCCGTAAGCTGCCCAAGCTGGGCTATCTGCGGCTCAAAGACAACCCCGAGCTGAGCCAGCAGCTAGAGGAGTCCATCTATGCGGGAAAAGACAACTGCTTCCCCGACTTCCAAAACTACCAGGCGGCCATCCATCGCTCGGGGAGCCAGCCCAACCACTTTGCTAAGGTCATCCTGATCGGGAACGGACGGGTAGGCAAAACCTGCCTCTTTAATCGCCTGGTAAACAACCGCTTCGATCCCAACGAAAAATCCACCGACGGCATACAGATCGCCCGCGCCCGCCTGGGGGAAGAGAAAAGCGATAGCTTTGCGTACCTTCGGCAGTTGCTCACCGAACGTGGCTCGAGCTATGCCTTTCTCCAAAAGTTGCAGTTGAGTTTTTGGGATTTTGGGGGGCAGGACATCTACCATGCCACGCATCGGCTGTTCATGCGCACAAAGGCGGTCTTTGTCCTGGTCTGGGACTACGACACCGAAAAAGACCTGCTGCCCAAACCTGACCCCGACCACCCCGAGTTTGTGTATCAGCCTTTTTCTTTGCGCTATTGGTTGAGCTATGCCCACGAACTCGGGGAGCGCAGCCCCATCTTGATCGCCCAAACGAAGGCTGGCCTGCATGGCAAAAAGAACATCCAGGAAGTGCCACGTCATCAGTCGTTTGTGTTGGAGGATTTCCCGCAGGTCTTCTACGATGACCTCCATCTGGACGCTGCTTTTGATGATTGGTCGCTACAAGTGAATCGGCAGCGGAGGAAAAACGGCTTTTTGCGCCTGGTAGATGCCCTCCAGGAGGCCCTCGAGGAGATTCCCGAGATCAAGCAAGAGATCAGCAAGAGCTGGGTAGCGGTCAGGGACGAAATCTTGCGGCGCATCGAAAAGGGTGAGAAGTCACTTAGCCTGTCTGCTTATGCGTCCATCTGCGAAGAGGAGGGCGTACCTACGGTGAGTGCAGCCAAGCCCGAGTCGCTGACGCTGTTGGAGTTGTTGCACGCTTCGGGGGTGGTCTTTTATCGCAAAGGCTTGATGCAAAACAAAATCATCCTGGATCAGCAGTGGGCCATTGATGCCGTCTATGCTGTGCTGAATCGTCAAAGCAACCTTTACTACAAACTTTCGTCCCACCAGGGAGGCAAGTTTAGGCCGTCGGATTTGCAACCGGTTTGGGGAGCCTACGAGGCGCAAGAGCAGGCGTTGTTTTTGGACTTTATGAAAAGTTGCAAGATTTGTTTCGAGAAAGACGGATATTTTGTTGCGCCGGCTTTGCTCCCTCGGGAGCAGCCCGAGGTCGTGGAGGACTTTTTGGAGAGGAAAGATTTGTACCACCTTCGCTTTCGGCATAGCTACCTCCATGCGGGCATCCTGCAAAGCGTCTTGATCGAGATCGGCAACTCGGAGGACTACGAGCGGGCGACGATGTGGCAGCAAGGCGTATATCTGAAAGCCTCCCGGGAGGAAAGAGCCGTTTTGCAAGCCTTCCCCGAACGGCATACCCTCGAGCTAGCCGCCACAGAAAAAGCCCTCCTCAACAAATTTTGGAACAGCATCAACTCCGAAGAAGCCCCCGACTGGGATAGCATCAGCGTCTCTGCGGATGGGCGGCACTTCGTGCCATTGGATGTCTTACAAAAATGCCCCGCCGAAAACGCACAGGTACAAGCCGAAGATGGTACTTTTGTCCCGAAAGCCAAACTGAATATTTTCCTGAACCGTGAGACGCAGGTGAGTTTTAGACCAGATACCCCCACCCCTCGTGATCTCCTCAATGCAGGCAGGATCAAGGAAACCATCGAAGCCCTCGAGAAGCTAATCACCGATGCGGAGGACAGCAAAACACTTACCAGCTTATCGGCGCGTTATCACTTGCTTATCAAGGAGAAGGGGACTTCAGATACCCGCGATTACGAAAAGAAAATGAACCAGGTCATCGACGAGTTAGCGGGTTTGTTGCCCTGAAAGGGCGGCGTTTCGTTGGTATTGTTTTTTTTGTGTAATTTTGTCTGGCAAATCGTGAAACCCACTTATTTGCCATGGACGAAAAATTCCTTTTTCAAGCACTCACCTACGATGACGTGCTATTGGTGCCGAGTTATTCCGAGGTTTTGCCCCGAGATACCAGTACCCGCAGTTTCTTAACCCGCGACATCGCACTCAACATCCCCATCACGGCGGCGGCCATGGATACCGTTACCGAATCCGAGATGGCTATAGCGATGGCCCGAGAGGGCGGCATAGGCTTCATTCACAAGAACATGACCATCCGACAGCAGGCCGAGCAGGTGCGTAGGGTCAAGCGTTCGGAGAGTGGCATGATCCTCGACCCGATCACGCTGCACGCCCACAACACCCTAGCCGAAGCCAACCGCCTGATGCAAGAACTCAAAATCGGTGGTATCCCCATCGTGGATGAGCAGCAGACCCTCATCGGGATCATCACCAACCGCGATTTGCGTTTCCAAAAGGATATGACCGTGGCCGTGCAGGAGGTGATGACCAAAGA
The DNA here is from genome assembly GCA_036822015.1 of Bernardetiaceae bacterium. GTDB lineage: Bacteria > Bacteroidota > Bacteroidia > Cytophagales > Bernardetiaceae > DAISIL01. The sequence goes on from DAISIL010000046.1 coordinate 3,131, forward strand.
AAAGCTCGTAACCGCACCCGAGGGAGTCGATTTGAGCAAAGCCGAGGACATCCTGCAAGAGTTCAAAATTGAAAAGCTACCCATTGTCAATGACCACTACCAGTTGGTGGGTTTGATTACTTACAAGGATATTCTCAAAAAACGAGATCGCCCCAATGCCTGCAAAGATAGCTTTGGCCGCCTACGGGTGGGCGCTGCCGTCGGGATTACGCCTGACATTTTGGAGCGTGTGGAGGCACTCTGCCAGGCTGGCGTAGATGCCATCGGGATAGACACGGCGCATGGGCATTCTAAGGGAGTGATTGCGGCTTTGCAGCGGGTCAAGGATCACTTTCCTGGGGTGGCTTTGGTGGTCGGGAACGTGGCTACGGCGGAGGGCGCACGTGCCTTGGCCAAAGCCGGCGCGGATGCCGTCAAAGTGGGTGTGGGCCCTGGAAGTATCTGTACCACAAGGATTATTGCTGGTATCGGGATGCCCCAGCTCTCTGCCGTTTATGAGGCAGCTAAGGGACTGAAGGGCTATGATGTTCCGATTATTGCCGATGGTGGCATTCGTTTTTCGGGAGATGTAACCAAAGCGATTGCGGCTGGGGCAAGCTCGGTGATGATCGGTTCGTTGCTGGCCGGCACGGATGAGGCACCTGGCGAGATGATTATTTATGAAGGGCGAAAGTTCAAATATTATCGCGGTATGGGATCATTGGAGGCCATGGAGGATGGATCTAAGGATCGCTATTTTCAGGATGCCGAGGATGACATCAAAAAACTTGTTCCCGAAGGGATCACGGGTCGCGTTCCCTACAAAGGCAAGGCAGCCGAGGTCTTGTACCAGATGGTGGGCGGTCTCAAGGCGGGTATGGGCTACTGTGGGGCGGCGGATATTGCGGCTTTGCAGCAGGCAAAATTCATCCAGATCACCTCTGCGGGTGTCCGCGAAAGCCATCCCCACGATGTGTTGATTACCCGCGAAGCACCAAATTATAGCCGGTAAAGACTTGTTTTACAATGAGTTTACGCCTTCATCTGATCTTTGCTTTGGCATTGCCGCTTACTGGGTCTTTGATCTCTCGGGCGTATCGGGAAATCATCGCTTTGTTGTACCACCGGAGGGCTGTTTGAGCCTTTTGGTGGTAGAGCAGTCCCCTGGGCAGGTGGTACACGTGGAGTTGTATGCACCCAGACTTGGACTTCACGAAGTTGATATTTGGGGAGGAATGCGGTATTGGGGAGTGCGTTTTTATCCGGGAGCTTTTGCTTGTTTTTGGGATATTTCTTGTAAGGCAGTCGTTGAGGCAGGAAATATACCTTTATCGCCTGATGATTTCTTTCAATTTTCAGATCAGGATACGGTCAATATTCAATCTATCGAAAGCTGGCTCCGTCAGCGCGTTCGCCGGAAGCCCGATGAGCAAGTACAAAAAGTTGTGGGCTATCTTATGGAGCAGCCAGACGGCCCGCGATTGGATGAGCTATTGAATGTCGTTCATATTGGAAAACGACAGCTACAAAGGCGATTTTTGAAAGAAACAGGACTTACTATGAAATCCTATATCCGCATCCTACGCGCCCGTAAGGCTCTCCGACAACTTTTATCGCAAACCAAAACGCTGGATATTGTACACGACCTGGGTTATTACGATCAGGCGCACTTGATCCACGAATTGGGACAGCTCCTGGGGCGTACCCCTACGGAGATCAAAGCCGACTATCAGAGGATCAAGCAGGGAAATGTGATTTGGTAAGATGACACTTTTTTACAAGACAAGAGGAGAACTTAGGGCGATCTTTGTCGGATCAACAGATGTTTTTTTGAGATGCGATATTTGCTACTTTGCCTTTTTCTTTGGGCGTTTTGTGCTGCCCAGGCCCAGGACGCGCCGCGTTTTCGTTGGGGAGGTCTGGGTTACACCTACGCCGGTCTGGGTTATACCCAATTTTCGGATCTAGCTGTATCTACGTCGGCCAATGGATTTTCTTTTGGTGGGGGTGGTTTTCTGTTGCTTGGTCAGCGATGGATACTCATGGGGCAGGGACACGGTACACTTCCAAGCACCAAACGTACAGCAAATCAGGAGATCAGCTATACTTATGGCGGTGGTGGCTTCAACTTAGGTTATGCACTCTACAATGCCAAACATTGGCTGGCATTCCCGAGCGTAGGACTGGGAGGAAGCGCAGCTATCCTGACGATGAAGAATGAAGGAAGCATTCCTTTATCTTTTGGCGATCAGATAGTTGCCAGAGGCATGAAGCGAGATTTTGAATTGCCTGCTACCTATCTTGATTTCAACTTTAACATCCATCGCTTGTTGCCCATCGGTGAGGGCTTAGGAGGTTTTTCGTTGGGGCTAACGGCTGGCTATATGCTTGGGCTTTCCCGGGAAAACTGGCAAGGCGTTGCCGATCTGCCTACCTCGAGCATTCGGCAGTTTTATGTGCGTATATGCTTGGGGGGCGGTGGATTTGTGGCAGTTAGCCCATGATGTGGTAGCCCCCATCGACGTGCCGAATTTCTCCCGTGATGCGGCTGTTGGGTCTGAACAGATGAATAATTTCTTCGGCTAAGTCCTCCGGGGTGGCATTGCCGAGAGGGCTTACCTGTTCAGACCTTTCAAAATCTTCTATGCGTAAGGTAGCATTGCCTGCCTTGCTGCCCATGTATGGCGAAAATCGAATACAATTTACGCGCGTGCCGTTCTTTCGTCCCATCTCATCGGCTAGTTCTACGGTTATGCGTTCGAGGGCTGCTTTGGCGATGCTGATGTTGCGATAAGGATGAAAACTCACCCGCTCAGCAGCTATGTAGCTTAGAGAGCAGATGGATGCCCCTGCATTGAGCAGTTGTTTTTTTTCGAGGGCTTGAATGATTTCGATCAGTGAGAAAGCCGAAACTTGCATGGTTTCCCAAAAATCCTCGCGGCTGACCTCCAGGAGCGGCTTTACTTGCTTCTGCCGTATGGTTTTATCCATGGCGATTGCGTGTAAGAATCCATCAAAACATATCCCCGCTGCCTGCATCTGCATACAAAAGTCCTGGATGGTCGCGGGTAAGGTTACGTCCAGGACGGCAGTAGGTGTTGATTTTCCCAAGACTTGATGCACATTGGTTTCAAAATCTAAAAAATTTTTTTGCAAAAAGTCTCTCGATTTGGATGCTAAATTTTTGTGGTGTGAACTTACGCCTAGTCCCGTACAGACGACCTGGCCGCCATAGGCTTGGATACCTTGGGCCGTGTACATGGCCAGTGAATGTTGATCGGCAATACCTGTAATCAAAAACGTTTTGCCCTCGAGCATGAGAAGAATTGGGTTTGAAGAAAGAAGTAGAAAAATAGGTATAGCGTCAGGTAGTGTATGTAAAAGTTTGGCAAGTTACTAAAATAACCATATTTTATTTGCCTTTTTCTCCTTTTCCTATCTTAAAGTCAAAATCATCCGGTGTACCGAAGACCTGAATACGCAAGAGCATTTCGTTTTTGTCTGCTTGCTCAATAAGCTCCTCACCTGAACTTCCTTGTCCACTGTTTTTCTTTTTAAATAACGCATTCCAGGCCGCCCGTTTAACTAAGCGAAAAGGCACTTCAACCAAATAATCCATTTGCAGATCACGAGCAAAGTCTTGTTTGCCTGAAATGAACAGATAGCCTAAGGTAGAGGCAATTTCCATGCGTGGAATATCAACCCTTCCATTTTTGATGTCGAAGACATTGGTCAGTTTTCCAAATCGAACATTTTTTAAGTCTTTGTCTCCCATGTAGTTAGCTAACAACTCAAAAGGTGGGAAATGCACCAAACTACCATCTTTGATGGTTAGCTCTGCGTGTGCTTCGATTTGGTTTAGGTAAGGGGTCAGATCGGTATGTACGCGCACCTTAGCGCGCACTTGTCCACTCAAACGCCCGTGTATGTTTTCTTGAAGTAGATAGTCTTGTCCAAAATTATCAAATTTAAAAAACAACTGGTCAATATCTGTATTTTCTAAACGCATATCACTAGACAAATAAATATTTTCAGGATTTGATCCATCAAAATAACCTTTCATTTGTATATGTCCGTCGGCTGCATCAAAGTCTAGTTGGTCTATGTATAAGTAGTGGTTGGTGGTCGTGTGCATATCAGCTTGAATATTCTTGAGATGGTATTTGTGGTAAACCAATTCTCCAATAGTAGCCTTCAACTTTGCATTCGGAAAAGGAATTGTAAAAATATTGAAAATGCTATCGTGATTTACTCTAACGGCTGTATCTGATGTAGATTCTTCATAACTTAGTAGTTGATCCATGTCAAGGTATCGAGATCGTATCTGTAATGTTCCCTTGTCTTCTTTCATGCTATCGAAGAAGTTGTATAAGGTAGCATCAAATGCTATATCCGATTTGCCTAGCCGTGCTTTTGCGTGGCGCAGGTGTAAGACACTATCTTTGATGGATAGTTCACCATGAATATTTTCAAATTTTAGTTGATGATAGCGAAATTTTCCATGTAAGTCTTCAACTTTAATATATGTATCAGTCAGTAAGTTACCCTGTAAGAAGTGTGTTCCTGTGGATTCGACTTGAAAAATTACTTCAAAACCTTCTACCTGTTCATCTTTGTACTCCTCGGGCAGATAATTGATCCCCTTGTAGGTGAAGAGGTCTTTGGGGATGAGCTTTTGGGCTGTAACATCCATGTGCATACGTACTATTTCGGGTTTGCCTGTCCCGAGAAGAGCTGGGTAATTATTCAGGCTACCCTTTAAATCAATATCACTTTTATCAATATTGCCAAAGAAACGCTTTATTATTAAGTTTTTGTTATCAATAACAAAATCTGCATGAAAATCACGAAATAGATGGGCGTAATGACGAAGTCGAAATTCAAGGCTATCAATCAGAAACTCCCCTTGTGGGATCGTACCTGACTGACGTATGTATTGGGTATTGGTCAAGAAGCGAGTATGCAGTGTCAGATCACTTATTACTTCGTTCGCTTGGTTGCTCCATGTGCTATCAAAGGAGAGCAACAAAGGTAAGTTCAGTTTATGAGCCTTTATTTGGAGGACGGCGGTAACATCTGCATCATTGCCATGCAATAAATCACCAACATTGGATAGCAGACCTTTTATACTTAGATCAGAATCTTCTACACGCAAATCAAATTTATCAATTTTAAAAGCACCATCTACTAAGCTCAATGTAGCATTAAATTCGTGTATTGGATGTGGATAGTAGGTGGGCGCAAAGAAGTGTACATTTTCCAGCAAAATTCGACTATCTGTACCATCCTTGAGCTTTCCGATCAACCCTTCTGTATCGTTATACTCCAAAAGCTCATCAATGGTCATATCTATTTTTATTCGTCCTCCAATTTCTTCAAATAATGAAAGATCAATAAGTTCGCGAAGCGATACTAGATCAAGATCAGCGTGTAGATCAATGGAAAAATGAGGATCATCAAAGTTTTGGATGTGGAAACCGCCCTTGATCCAACTATCCTCTGGTTTACCGCTAAGATTTTCAAGGTATAGCTCGGAGGTACGCAGACTACGCGCTTCTCCATTGGTAAAGAAACCAGAAAAACTTAAATCACGAATGGATTTATTAGCATCAGGATTGATAAAGCTTGCATTCTTGCAACCAAACTCAATTTCAATTTTTGGGACAGTATCCAAAATGCCGCCCTGAATTTTGCCCCGAAAATATACCTCGCCTTCATTGCGGTAACGCTCTAACTTTTGATAAACTTCTGCTGGTGCAAAGGATGTAAGTAATTTAAAATCAGGTTTTTGACCACTTATGTCAAGATTAAGTTCAAAGTCATCTTTGAGGGTAAGCCCACCGTAGGCCGAAAATACTCCTCCTTCAATTTCGAGTTGTGCCTTTTGGATGCTCAGATGGTCATCGGCATATACGAGATCGGAAAAAACGCGAATATGCTTTTCTGTAAAAAAGTGAAGATCATGTAAACCAATATCTATTATTTGCAAATCCAGGGCTACGTGTGTAGTTAGTTGTTGAGCATTTTGCGTGAAGCTACCGCTCAACTGTTCAATATTTATTTTGACGTGCTGCTCCGTAACGGCATCTGTTTTTTCTAGGGTTACATTTTTTATTTCAATAGATTGCAAATCTACTGCTATCAGGCGCTCATCAAGGCTGTCTGTTTCATTTTCTTCTTTTAAGCCTTTTGCTATCAAAAGGTTAATGTTACCATCTTGATCCCGCTTGATGTGTAGATTCCCATCTTGCACAATGATTTTTTTGACTTGATAATTACCTCGTAGTAGTTCCCAGGCATTAAAGCCTACATAAACATGATGAAAATTATAAATTTTTTCCCTTTGATCTTTATCAGTATAAAAATTTAGATCGCTTAGATCAATAGAAATGTAAGGAAAAGTTTTAAAAGGTGAAATATGTATTTCTTTTACCGTAGTATGTCCTTCTTGAAGGGCATTGAGTTTTGTCGTAATTCGGTCAGCGATCAGATGCTGATTATTGTATAAGACAATAGGAGCAATGCTCAGCAAAGCAACTAAACCTAAGCAAAAGAACAAGACTTGTCGGAGCCAATGCTTTTTCAAGCTGGATAACATGAGAGATTATGGTATGAAGTAAAACATATACCCTGAGTAGCAAACTCCTAAACGAAGAAATTACTTTCTATTTAGACGTACTTAGCTGTTGCAAGGCTTTTCCGACTCGGCTCGTAATGCGGCTATCTTTTGCATTGGCTTGCATCATTTCGGTCAAGACCTTGCGCTCGTCGATGGCTTGTATTTGTGCTTCTGTGCGCAATCCGTCGCGCTGGGCTACTGCCGAAATTGCCGACGTGAAAAGCCTCGACGCACCACCAACTCCTTGATTCACAGCCATATCTACTAATGCTGTTACGCCTGCTGGTGAGCGAATAAAGCTACCAGTCGCGCCCTGTATGCTGGCACCACCGGCGGCAGAGATGGTCAATCGTCGCTCCAAAGCAGGGTTGGCGTACTCATAAGCCGCCAAAAGTACCTGCAATTTGGCAATTTCTATATCATAACCCGCTCGAATAAAAGCCGCCGTTAGGATCAGATCACGTCCTAGATGCTGCTCTGCCTCATCTCCATGGCGTAATTTGCCATTCTCACCGGGGGAAATCGTAACCACACGCTGATTAGAAAACTTGTTATTTTGGAAAGTGTATTCTACATCTATACCAAAACGTTGAAAACAGTCATTAAATAAAAAAAGATTGCGGTATTTGATAAGTGCAAGCAGGGTGTGTAGCGAACGATTGCCTCCCGCAAACTGCACAAAACCAAAAGAGAAAAAAGCGCGATCCCAACTATTGATCGCATCAAATTTTCCTTCATTTTGTGAAACAAAAGCCAACACTTCTGAAAGTCCCGGATCAACCCCAATACTTTGGTAATACGATGCCGGAATTGGAAACAGCTGCGTACCCGCATAAGCAATACCTAAGGGGTTATCAGCAAAGCTACTCTTGACAAAGTTTTTGACGACGACCTTTTGGGTTTGGTTGCGATAATCTTTGAATTGTATCGTATGCTCGGCCCGATCACGGAGCATCAAAAAAGTTACGTCGTTGGGATGAACAGCATTAGGGGTCATTTTTGCGCCTCCCAACATGGGTTTTCCCGAGCCTTTTCCCACAGCACTAGCCCACCAGGCAGTATCTACTTGTTGCTGAAACTTTCCGATACCCGCCGTAATTTCCGCAGCCGAGTTACCAGAAACCAGACCCAACGCTTTGAGGCGTGCATATATTTTAGATACATCATCGGCTTTGTTGGCACCTCCTTGCCCCACGGATGCACTGATGCCACCGGCGAGTTCGGTTTTGCCATCTTTGCTGCTTACATGTAGCGTAGCTCGCTGATGTGCAGTAATTTGCTGTAATTGTTGGGCAGTGGGTGAAGCAACCTGCGAAGTGGTTTTTCCTTCTTTGGTGGTGATGTTTACGCTACGGCTCATGGATTGGTCGCTGGTTAGTGAATAGCAATCAAAGATAAAAAATAAAGCGATAATAGATGAAAAAATCACTTTAACATGACAATATGGCTGAATTATGATGAAAAAACAATCGAAAAGCGACAAAACGTCATCTGTTTTTCTCTAATTTCTAATTGGCACTCCGGTTGATATTTTGTAAGCGAACCTTTAAATCACCAAAAACAACAACGCTATGACACTTACAAGATTTAATCGCACCCAAGATGACTTTTTTCCGAGCCTCTCTCGTATTTTTGAGGAGTTTATGCCCAACGCATCTACTACCGCTGTCCCGGCAGTCAATGTAAAAGAAACGGATACAGATTTTGAAGTAGAGCTGGCTGCTCCTGGCTTGAAAAAAGAAAACTTTCAAATTTCGTTAGATGAGAATGTCCTGACGATCTCCTCCGAACGGCAGCAGATACAGCAAGACGAAAAAGCGCATTACTCTCGTCGTGAGTTCAGTTATCAGTCTTTTGCGCGTTCATTTACTCTTCCCGAAATTGTGGATCAGGAGAACATCCAGGCGCGTTATGAAGATGGTGTGCTGTATTTGCGCTTGCCAAAACTGAACCAGGAAGAAGTCAAAAAGCGTCGTACCATCACGGTTGGCTAATCACAACTAGCTGGCTTCTTTGCAGGGGTTGTAAAAGTGAAATTTTGCAACCCTTTTTTATTTTTTTGTTTTTTAATGGCTATGCTCTATTTCGCTTTTTTCTTCGCTCATATGGTACAGATAGAAGGCAGCATCTAAGACAATTTCATCTAATTTTTGAATATCTTCTAGCCAAAACCAATCTTTGTCTTTATGTCGGGGATGAATTATTGCTTTTTCAAAGTAAATACCCTCCTTTGTTCTTTTCCTGATGCAATAGATGACCTTTCCTTCGTCCGTTTCCACGACGGCAGATACAGGAACAGCATAGGCCATGACCTCCTCAGACTGGATAAGCACTTGGGTAAGCATTCCTGACTTTAAATTGTATTTTTTGAATGTATTTTCACTTATTTCTGCATGAACACTAACCGTCTTTGTTTCTGTATCAACTATATCTGCTATTGAATATATTTTTGCCTCCGGGAGTATCCCTTCTTTGGCCAGAGCTTGATGACTCGGCATAAACTGAACACTTTGCCCCACGGCAATACGTGCCATGTCTTTTTCGTAAACCAGGATTTCAAGGTGTAGATGTTCTTGATTAAGGATTTCCAACAAAATCTTTTCCTTGCCCACATACTCACCAATACTGGCATTGATGCGATAAACGGATCCGCTGATAGGTGCAAGAATGGGCATCGTAGATTGAATGTTTTCCGCACTAAGTTCTTGAGTTTGAATGTGAAGTAGCTCTAATTGTGCTTTGAATGTTTCAAATACTGCCAAAGATTTCCGAAGATCACTTAACGCATGTTGATATTTTTTTTCCGAGGTAGCTTCACCTCCTTTGAGCTGTTGTTCTCGTTCCCATTGAGATTTTTTGATTTGAAAATCCTCTTTGGCTACCAGGTAGTTCATCTGTAAATCAATCAGATAAGGATCGCTAATTTCAGCTAATATTTCTCCTTTCTTGACAAAATCTCCTTCGTGAACATGAATTTTTTTTATTTTTCCATTTACTTGTGGGCCAATTAGAGCATGATTTTGTGGGGGTAAATGTAAGGTTCCTGTTGCTTCTACATATTGCCTAAACAGACGTTTTTCAATTTTACCGGTCTTTATTTTTGTTTGTTCTACTTGATCGAACGATAGATACAAGTTTTCATAGACAGGATCGAAGGTGCTAGCCTCGGGGTGCTGATGATCTGCCTCAGAGCTACAAGAGAAATGCCACAGTAGGCAGGCGTAAAGAAATAGACGAAAAGTATTCATGGTTCGATAAGAAATAAAATTTCAGTCAGTTGTTGATAAAATTGTTTAAAAAATGCCAGATAGCGATACTCCATCGCAATAATCTGACGGTTCGCCTGAGCTACGCTTAGATAGTCTGCCTGGCCGGATTGGTACTGTTGCTGTGCCAGATGGCGTATCTTTTCTAGGGTTGGGCGTTGTTCTTCGGTGTAGCTACGGAGATAATTTTGAAGTAACTCTTGTTTTTGCAGAAGAGTATAATAGCTAGATTGCAAACTATCAATACTCATTTGTTTTTTATTCATCATCACATCATTAGTGATTTTAGCTGATACAATATCTGCTTTATACCCTGCCGAGAAGAGCGGTAAAGCGATGCCCACCTGCCAAATGCCATACGAAAAACTTTGATCGCCCTCAAAACTCATATTGGCGTACCTTATGCGAAATTCGGGTAATCGAAGTTGCCGCGCGACCCCGATTTGGGCATTACTTACATCAAGGCTTGCTTGAAGATATTTCTGTTCAGGATGATTATCTAAAATGAAACTTTGTATAGGCAGACTATCTAATTTACCCATACGCGGGTAAAAATCATCATTTCCGTTGGTGGCCAATATCCTTAGGGTATGAATAATATCTTCCTGGATAAGTTCAAGCGAGGTACGTTCTTGAAAGATTTGCTGCCGTTCTAGGGCAAGCAGTTGAGCAGATAGGGCATCTGTTTCGCCGACATCTTTACGCAAAATAGTGATTTTTTCTATGCTTTGTAGTAAACTATCTTGTTTAGCCAAAAGGGTAATTTTTTGTAGGTTGTTATACCACTCGTAATAAGCTAGCCGAATTTGCCGCTTTACCTGAGCCATGTGCAGATTGCGGGAATAGGTCTGTGCCTGGGTTCGGGATTGATACCACTGTTTTCGGGCTGCCCAAAGTGCCGGGAATGAAAAACGCTGACTGATTTCGTATATCCGGTCATTGGGATAGGGGCTATTGATGCGTCCATATTGTATGTTGATTTCTGTTTTTGGCAAATCAAAAGCATATTTTTCTTGTTTTTTTGCAATTTCGACTAACAAGTTATCATTTTTTATCCAACGGCTATTTTTTAAGGCTTCATCAATCCAGCCAGCTAAGTCCAGTTGCGTTTGGGGTTGTGCCTGCCCAACGTGTACATGTAGGAAGAGCAGACAGATGAGTTGGATACACAGATAGGGCTTCATCAGCGATTGAATTTGCGATAAATGATAGGTAAAATAAAGAGTGTTAAGACAGTAGCTGTGAGTAGCCCACCGATGACCACTGTAGCTAAGGGTTTTTGTACCTCCGCGCCGGCTTCGGTAGAGAGGGCCATGGGTAGAAAACCGAGGGTAGCTGTGGCTGCTGTCATCAGAACAGGGCGTAGGCGGTCAGTACAGCCCTCCATAATTCGTGAGTTGATGTCAGGTATCATTTTTTGTAAGTCATTAAAACGACCAATCAGTACGATACCATTCAAGACAGCGACACCAAAAAGTGCAATAAAACCAATGCCAGCCGATATGCTAAATGGCATATCGCGTAGCCACAAAGACCATATACCGCCGATGGAGGAGAACGGGACAGCCGTAAAAATTAAGAGTGCCTGCCAAGCTGAATCGAAAGTGAGGTATAAGAGCAATAAAATCAGACATAAAGCCACTGGTACGGCTACGGACAGACGTTTTTTTGCGGTTTTGAGATGCGCAAACTGTCCTCCGTATTGAAGATCATAGCCTGCGGGTAGTTGGAGTTGTTGGTCTAGGGTTTGCGAAATTTCGTTTACTAGCCCTTCAATGTCTCTGTTTCGGACATTGATGCCAATATTGATACGTCTTCGGGTATTTTCACGAGAAATCTGGGAGGCATTTTCTTCAATTTCGATTACTGCCAATTCAGATAGCGGAACTTGAAAATCTGTTTGGGGTATTTTGATGAACAGATTACGGATGTCTTCGATGTCTTCTCTGTCTCTCTCGTTTAGGCGCAAAACCAAATCAAAAGAGCGTTCGCCTTCATAGACCTTCCCCAGGGTGGCACCGGCAAAGGCAGTTTCTAAAACCTGGTTGAGTTCTTCGACCGACATACCGTATTCGAGCAGACGATCTCGGCGTGGGCGCACGATAATTTGGGGCAGGCCGCTGACTTGTTCTACTCTTAAATCACCAATACCTTTTATGTTTTGAATAATTTTTTCTACTTCTTTTGCTTTTGATAGTAAAATATTCAAATCTTCACCATAAATCTTGATCGCAACATCTGACTTTGCACCCGTGATAAGTTCGTTGAAGCGTAGTTCGATGGGTTGAGAAAATTCAAAAGCTGCGTATGGAATGAGGGCTAATTTGGCTTTCATTTGTTCTACCAACGCCTCACGATTGGGTGCAGATACCCAATGCGCTTTGGGATGCAACAAGATCATCACATCGGCATCCTCAATAGACATCGGATCTGTCGGTATTTCAGCGGTTCCGATCTTGGCAACTACGTGTTTCACTTCTGGAAAATGATCGAGTAAGAGACGGGCTGCTTGATCGGAGGTACGTACAGACTCGTCCAGAGCGGCCCCCGAGGGGAGTACAACTTGCATCGCCAGATCACCTTCTTCGAGGGTCGGAATAAATTCTCCCCCCATGCGAAGAAAGACAGCCAGAGAACCAATGAAAAGTAACAGTACACCAAAAAAGAGTACATAATCGAAGCGTAGTGCTTGACGAAGCAGAAAGGCATATCTTTTTTGTAAAAATTGAATGATTTTATCCGCTAACGTAACTTTAGCTTGTATGTGTTTTTGGAGGAGTAGCGTCGAGACCGTTGGTACGTAGGTGAGCGAAAGGATAAAGGCACCCAAAATGGCGAAGATAACCGTCTGTGCCATGGGCTGAAACATCTTGCCTTCCACGCCAACCAAACTCAGGATGGGTAAGTAAACGATCAGAATGATGATTTCTCCAAAAGCTGCCGTTGTTCGGATCTCTCCCGAAGCCGTGGATACCGCTTGATCCATCTCGGATTGATTCAATTTTTTTCCTAAATAATTTTTATGCAAAAAATGAATGGTATGTTCCACAATAATAACCGATCCATCAACGATTAGCCCAAAATCAATCGCCCCTAGGCTCATCAAGTTGGCCGAGACACCAAAGATGTGCATCATCGTCAGGGCAAAGAGCAGCGAAAGCGGAATAACGGAAGCCACCACCAGCCCTGCCCTTAGGTTGCCGAGCAGCAAGACCAGCACAAAAACTACGATCAGTCCGCCTTCTATCAGGTTTTTACTCACCGTCTTGATGGCACGCCCGATCAGATCGGTACGCACCAGGTAGGGATAAATTTCGATGCCTTCTGGGAGGTGTTTTTGGATACGTGCTACGCGCTCCTCGATACGCGCCACGACTTGAAAAGCATTAGCTCCTTTGAGCATCAGCACAATACCACCCACGGCTTCGCCTTTCCCGTCCTGGGTCATGGCGCCGAGGCGTGGGGCTTTTCCAAACTTGACTTCGGCGATGTCTCCGATAAGGATAGGCTTTTGTTCGATTTTTTTGACGAGCGTTTGGCGTATTTCATCTAGGCTTTGGTAGCGGGCTTCGGCACGGATATAATACCGACGGCGATTTTTTTCGATGTATCCACCACCTGCGTTTTGGTTGTCGCGGGAGAGTGCCAGGTATAAATCTTGGATTGTGAGATCAAACCTGCGAAGCTTCTCGGGAGATACACTGACTTCGTATTGTTTCAAAAAACCACCAAAACTACTGACCTCTACGATACCCTCAATCCCTGTAAGCTGTCGCTTGATGATCCAATCTTGTATTTCTCTCAATTCTGTTAAGGAATATTTTTTTGGTGAATTTTCCTTAACTCGTAGGGTATATTGATACACCTCGCCCAGTCCTGTGGTGATGGGCATGAGTTGCGGACGTGGGATATAATCGGGTATATCTGCCTGGGCAATGGAGAGCTGTTCGGTAACAAATTGTCGGGCTTGTAGCGTCGGGATATGATCTTTGAAGATCACCGTAACGATGGAAAGCCCAAATTTGGAGACAGATCGAATATCCTCTACATCAGGGATATAAGCCATATTGAGTTCGATGGGTAGCGTAACAAAACGCTCTATTTCCTGGGGTGTAAGCGAAGGGGCTACCGTAACGACTTGTACCTGGTTGTTGGTGATGTCGGGGACGGCATCAAGGGGTAAGTTAGCGGCCGAATAGAGGCCAATACCCACCCAAAGCAAGATAAATACACCGATCAGCAACTTATTGCGTATCGAAAACTGAATGATCGTATGGAGCACGGCTTGATTTTACCTAACAAAAAACACAAAAAAACATACAGCTATCCGATAGCATTCAGAAAGCCTGTAAATGTTGTTCGTTAGGCAAGCGGTGGGGCGTGCCAGGGGACGCGCCGGAGGTGATCGCTACTCGTGTATGTATGTACAGACAAAGCATACGGAGCTATGGCTAGATCAAGGGCAGGAACACACAAAAAATAAAAGGCAACAGGCAAAACGGGAAGCTGCTCTACGGCTGCCTGTGTTCCTTGAAAGCTAACAGGGGAGGAGGGTCGAAAATAAGCCAAATGGCCCGACCCAAGATCAAGCTCGAGTACGTTGCTGGGCAGCGGTGTCGCGGGCTTTTCGTGATCGTGTGCCGTAAGGTCATGTGCCAGCAGAAACCACAAAGCAGCAACCTGCATGACAAGGGCGAGATGAAAAAATACACGGCTCATGCCCACAAAGATAAAACAAAAAAAGATAAATCCAACAACATTTGTAGAATGGGCTGTTGAAAAAATGATACTTTTTTATGATCTTTGTCCAACAGCACACAAACCACGTTTTATCACTTCTTTACCTTACGCCCAAACCCTTACACCCTTGCCTACCTATACTGCTGTTACGCCCGAGGAGGCGGTATCCGTGATCCGCTCCCATGACAAAGTTTTTGTGCATAGCATCACGGGAACCCCCCAGACGCTTATCCGTGCCTTAACGGCCCGCGCTCCCGCGCTGACCAATGTCCAACTGAATCATATCCACGTTGAAGGAGAAGCCCCCTACTGCAAAGCCGAGCTATCGGATAGCTTTCGGGTGAATAACCTCTTTGTGGGCGCCAACACGCGCCAGGGGGTACAGGAGGGGTGGGCTGATTATGTGCCGATCTTTTTGAGCGAAGTGCCGCTGCTCTTTCGGCGGCGTATCATTGACCTGGATGTAGCCATGCTGACGGTTTCGCCACCAGATCGAAATGGTTATTGCACCCTCGGGACATCGGTCGATACCTCCCTGGCCGCTGCCCAGTCGGCCAAACTGGTCATTGCCGAGATCAATCCTCACATGCCCCGCACCCACGGAGATAGTGCCATACATATCAGTCGCTTTGCTAAGGTCATCGAGACCAATACACCCTTGCCTGCCCACAATCCCAAGCCGCCCACACCCGTCGAAGAGAAAATTGGGCATTACATCGCCGGACTTGTAGAAGACGGAGCTACCCTCCAAATGGGCATTGGCTCCATCCCTGATGCAGCACTCAAAGCCATGACCCACCACCGCGCCCTCGGCATCCATACGGAGATGTTCTCCGATGGGGTTATTGATTTGGTGGAACGCGGCGCGATCACGAACGAACACAAAGTCAAGCACCGCAACCATATCGTGGCTGGCTTCGTCGTTGGTTCCCGAAGGCTGTACGATTTTATCGACGACAACCCTTACGTCCGTATGCTCGACATCGCCTACGTGAACGATACCCAGGTTATCCGCCAAAACCCCAAAGTAACAGCCATCAACAGTGCCATTGAAGTTGATCTGACAGGACAAGTTGTTTCCGATTCGATTGGCTCCCGCATCTACTCCGGCGTAGGTGGACAGATGGACTTTATCCGAGGGGCGGCCCTCTCCGAAGGTGGCAAGCCCATCATCGCCCTGCCTTCCACGACAAGCAAAGGCATCAGCCGCATTGTGGCTACGCTCCACCC
>DAISIL010000046.1:18974-27096 GCA_036822015.1 Bernardetiaceae bacterium
CCACCCAGGCGGAGGCGTAGTTACGACCCGCGCCCACGCTCACTACATCATCACAGAGTATGGCATCGCCGAACTCTACGGACAGAACATCCGCACCCGCGCCCGCCGCCTCATCAATATCGCTCACCCAGACCACCGCGAGGCTCTGGAGCGGGCAGCTTATGAGGTATGGAAACTTTCCGTGTGATCTTACGTAAATGACACGATGAAATATCTTTACTTTTTATGGATGGTTTGGCTGTCTTTTGGGGTACTGGCCCAAGAGGAAAGGGAACAACGACCCTACACCGAAGACCTACTCGAAGATACCCTCCAGATTATGGCTTTGGTACGTAAGACAGCCCAACTATCAGACTCACTTAACGACCAAAAACTCACCCAGGCGGAGCAGGTCATCACCTCCTCGCTGCGACTTTCTTTTAGGAGGGGAGCAGCTTTTGGGTATTATATTCGAGCAGAGATTTATTTTACTTTTGGTAGCTATGATCTGGCCTTGACAGATTACCAGCGGTTCCTGGACTTAGACCAACTCGAGACGACCAATCCCACCCTTGCCCCAAGAGCAATGTTTTACATCGGAAAAATCCACGAGTTGCGTAAGTATTTCTCCAAAGCCTTAGACTATTATCAACGAGCTGCGGAAATGGCATCGCTTAGGGGAGATCAGCGACTTTATGTTGCTTTACTCGGGCAGATGGGTAATGTCTATGGCATACAAGGAAACCTGCGTCAGCAGATAGAAATGAACTTGAAAACCATAGCGCTGCAAGAGCAAATGGGAGATACGCTCTCGTTGATGTTTTCCTACAACGATGCTGCCTCGGCCTACCAGCAAATGGAAATGTACGACTCCTCCATTGCACTTCTCCAAAAAGCCAGCCAGATAGGAGAACGATACCGGCAGTACGAGTATCTGGCTTCAGGATATGCCAACCTGGCTGCCAACTTTTTCTACAAAAACAACTACGGCATCGCCAAAGGCTACGCCGAAAAAGCTCAAGAACTGTCTCAGCAAACAGGATCTGTGCGCGGTGCAGTGGAGAGTAACTATTTGCTGTATCAAGTGTATAAGGCAGAGGGTAACTTTACACAGGCGATTCCCTACCTCGAGCAGGTAGTCATCCTGCGTGATAGCATGTTCAACCAAGACCAAACAGCAGCCATACAGCGTTTAGAAGCAAACTTTACCATCAAACAAAAGCAACAAGAAAACGAAGCCCTCCAACTCGAGAATACCTTAAAGGCGCAACAAATCACAACTCAACAGCAGCGAAATCAAATCGCCTTTGCCGGGCTGGGCATATTGCTCACCTTCATTGTCGGGCTGGTTTATGCCCGCCATACCCTCAAAAAATCCAATCAACTCCTCCAGACCCGTTCCCAGGAACTCCAGATCGCCAACCAGGAAATCTCCCAGCAGCACAAACAGATCACTGATTCAATCAGCTACGCCCAAAGGATTCAAAATGCCATCTTGCCTGATCGCCAACAGATGGCAGCAGCCTTTGGTGTCGATAACTTTTTTGTTCTCTACCAACCTAAGGATATTGTTTCGGGAGATTTTTTCTTTTTCGAGCAGATTCAATCGCCTCCCTCTGCTTTGGGTATGGTAGGTGGCCAGCATCTGCCTATACAGATCGTCGCCGTCGCTGACTGTACCGGACACGGCGTTCCTGGTGCTTTTATGTCCATGATTGCCAATCAGTTACTCTACGAAATTATCATCAAAGATGGAGTCGTTCAACCAAATCAAGTCTTGCAACAACTGCACACAGAGATTCGGCGTAGCCTTCGGCAAGAGCAGCACGCAGGCAAAGACGGACTGGATATAGCGTTGCTTGTCCATCAGGGCAACACCTTATATTTTGCCGGAGCTCATCAACCAATTTATCTCATTTCAGATGGGCAACTTACAAGATTGAAAGCTACCCGCCAGTCGATTGGTGGGTATCGCAGCCCCGAGCAGATCACCTTTACGATGCAAACTTACACGATCACGAGGCGTACGCAGGTTTATCTCTCCACCGATGGCTATGCCGATCAATTTGGTGGGCCTTTAAAGAAAAAGTTTCTGAGCAAAAATCTTCGGCAGTTGCTTTTGCAGCACGCCGATAAGCCCATGCAAACGCAGGAGCGTATCCTTGCCCAAACCATCAAAGCGTATCGCCTGGCCGGCAACGAAAAACAAATCGACGACATTACCGTCCTGGGGCTTATCCTTGATCCAATTCCTCTAACTTAGATTGCTTCTATGCCTACCCTGACCTTCAAAACCAACATCAACTGCCAAAACTGCATCCGCAGTGTTACGCCGCACCTCAACGCCAACTTTTCCATCGACGATTGGCAAGTAGATACCGATCACCCCGACAAAACCCTCACCTTGACGGGAGAGATCACACCCGAAGCAGTGATCTCCCTCTTGTCGGATGCCGGTTTTGAAGCCGAGCAATGCCTGTAGAGACGTTCTATCGAATGTCCCTACATGTCCTCAATCATTGACCGTCTTTGAAGCCTGTTCGAGAAAAGCACCGGCGATGGCCTTGTTACGGGCTTCATCAACGGCGTTGGGGTGTATGGCCGAAATGGGGCCGGAGGAGTGATTGGCCCCCGAAATAACGGACAAATGCTTGACCGGAAAGTTGTTGAGCGTCTGGGCAAAGGGAGCCATGATCTCGTGGAAGTTTTCGATCAAGTAAGCCTTGATACCATTTTCTCCGCCTTGTTGGAGGATTTGGATGGTTTGTTGCAGTTCGTCGATCTCTCCCTGGGCTTTACCTACGATGCGTGCGGCTTCTTGTCTGGCTTGTAAGATCATGCGGTCGCGCTCGGTTTCGGCGGGGGTGATGATCTCGGCGGCGTAGCGTTTCTTGAGCATCTCAATCCGCTCTTTTTCGGCGTTGATCTGGGCGCGTAAGCCGGCGGCTTCGGCGGCAGCGGTTCGGGTGGCTTCTTCGATGCCTATTTTTTGTTTTTGCTGCTCCTCGCGTATGTGCAGACGAGTTTGGGCAACGAGTTCTTCGTATTCGTTTTCGAGCTGGCGTACTTTTACCTCGGCTCTTCGCTTATTAGTGGCTTCCTGCGATTTAGCGTTGGCTTCGGCGCGTGCCTTTCGGGCTTTGGTTTCGGCGTTGGTGGTCTGGATGCGTTTGAGGAGCGCGATGTATAGATCGGGTTCATCCACGCCGGCCAGGCGGTGGTCGTCCACGTCGGCGATGTTCATGGTCGTGATCTCTAAGCCGATGTTTTCCAGGTCGCTTTTGCAGACGTTAATCATCCGTGAGACGAGGGTATCCTTGTCTTGCATGACCTGCTCGGGGGTCATGGTGGCGATGGCATCTCGGAGGTGTCCTTCGATGATGTCGCTGGCTACCTTTCGGAGTTGATCCCAGTGTCGGGTCATTTCCATGATGCGCGTAGCGGCGCGTCTGCGTCCGGCCATGTTGGAGGCGACGGCAAAACTGACGGTAGCCTTTACGTTGAGCGGTACGATGCCTTCGGCGATGGCCGAATCGACGATGACTTCAATGGTCGTAGGCGTTAAGTCAATTTTTGAAAACTTATGAATGAGCGGGATGATGAATAACCGCCCCCCCGTAATCATGGTGAAGCCCTTTTCGCCACCCACTCCGGACTTGATCCCCAGTTCGTTACCGCCAACGATCTTCATGTTTTTGGCAAGCTGGATAAAGACCGTTATCAGAATCAGAACGATCAATGTAATGACAAAAGAACTCATGCCTGTGCGGGGTTTTGGATGGTGAGAAAATGCTTGATATTGATGCCGGTGGCTTCCTCAAAGTGTTTGAGGAATTGAACAAAGGCTTCGGGGCCGCGATTGACGACCGTATCGAAGCCACGTTCGTTGCTCATCTCGATATAGGTATCGACGTGCATCTGCTCGGCGTGCTGCTTATAGACGGCATAAAGTTGGGGGAGTTGTTGTTTGATAAACAAGACAATCTCACCGACTTCGCCTGCCTGGGTGAGCATCTCGGCTTTTTGGCGCAGGATGCTGTTCTTGGCTTGTTCCGTGATCTGGGTAGCTGATTCCTCCCCTGCCGCTAGGATTTCGGCGGCGTGCTGGCGCATCTCTTCTTTGAGCAAAATATCGGCTCGGTTTTGAAGGATTTTGAGTTCATTTTTGAGCATCTCCACTTCCTTCAGTCCTCGGCTTTGGGCTTCGGAGATATTGCTTTGGGCTTCGAGGAGTACCTGATTGATGGCCGATTCGCTTTCTTTTCGATAGACCTCCAGGCGTTCGGTGGCTTCTACGATCTTTTCATCGGCTTCGTTTTTGGAGAGTTCGATACGCCTTCGGGCATCGGACTCGGCCCGTTCGGCTTCGGCTTTGAGGCGGGCTTCTTCTACCTCAACTTCTTGGCGTTTGTCAGCGATGGTTTTTTGGGCCAGGTTGGCGATGTAGTTGGAGGTATCCCATATTTTTTGGAGCGATACAGAGACCACACGCATCCCAAAACTAGAAATATCGCTATCAATATCTGCCAGGAGCGACTGCCGAAAGAGGGCCCGATCACCTGTGCCTGCCTCTACGGGCAGGTTTTCGCCGTGTTCGTTGAGGTTGTCTTGCATCCCGATGGCTTCTAGTGGCGTGGCCTTATTGAGCGCACCCCGGAAGTTACCGACCAGGGTTTGTTGGACTTGATCGCGTACCTGGGCTAGGTCTTTGCCCATCGTGCGTTCGACGGCCGAGAAGAGCATCCCCTGGTTGTCATCGTCGATACAGACACAAGCCGTCGCGTCAGCACCCAACGTGATGCCATTAGCGGAGTTTACGCCCTCCACCCGAACATTGATCGGCAAGACATCCAATCCTAAATAATCCACCGTCTGGAGGTACGGGATCACGAAGGTACTCCCGCGCTCGACACTAAACCCAACTTCTTTGTCGCCGTAGCGTGTTTTACGCCCCGTAACGACCAATAATTTGTTGGGCGGAGCAACCTTGAGTAGGGATTTGAGAAAAGAAAGGGTCAGAAAAAATACAATCAAAGCCCCTATGCCTCCGGCGATTCCACCGCCCGAGGAAAAGAGACTTTGAAGCTCTATCACTTGATCTTCCATAAAAAATATCGGTGTTTGATGATCCTTAGACAAGATACGATAACTGCGCCAAAAACCCAACTCGGACGGGTGAATTGTTAATCTTTCGCTAAAATTTTCGGGCGTTCCAACTTCTTTTGTTTGGAACAGGTTTAATGAGTTTAATGCCCACTTTTTTACTCGGAGATGAAAAAAATTATTATCAGTAGTGTTGTTTTTTTGGCTTTGATAGCCAGCGGTTATTTAGCCTTAGAATATTTGGCAGCCCAAAAACAAGACCCACCCAAGCGCAAGCCGCTAGCTATCCGTAAGTTTGTCCAGACCCAAAAGGTCGCCTACGGGGAAGTTTCCACTGATATTGTAACTTTTGGCAGGGTGCGTTCCTCCCAGCCTCTCGAGCTGATTACGGAGGTAGCCGGGCGCATCACGGCTACTGTACCCCTCAAAGAAGGACAGCGATTTAACAAAGGCGATATTTTGTTTAAAGTCGATGATACAGAGGCGCGCTTGTTGCTTCAAGCCCAAAAAAGCACCTTCTTACGTGATATTGCCACGATCCTACCCGATGTTAAAGTTGATTTTCCTGAAAGCTACCCCCGATGGGAGCAGTATTTTCAAGCCCTGGATGCGGACAAACCCCTGCCCGAGCTACCCAGCTATTCGGGCAAAGAAAAGACCTTTCTGGCCGTCAAAAATATCCTGACCAGTTATTACAACATCCGCCAGCGGGAGGAAAGCCTCAAAAAACACACCTTTCGCGCACCTTTTAGCGGTACTATCGTGGAGGTGATGCTCCAGGATGGTTCCTTTGTCAGTGCGGGTAGCCGGGTAGCGAAGGTTCTGGAAACAAGAGATCTGGAGTTGCGTGTGCCTGTTGAAGTATCTGACATTCAATGGGTCAGACGTGGTACAAGGGTAGTGGTGAGTACGGAGGACAATCGCCAACGCTGGGTCGGAATGGTGAGCCGTATCGGGGAGCTGGTCAATGAAAGCACCCAATCGCTGGATGTGTACGTAAAACTTACCGGAAACGATCAGCTTTATGAAGGAATGTACCTGCGGGCCGTGATTCCGGGCAATACGATCAAAGATGCCCTGGAGGTTCCCCGCAGTATTGTCAGTGAAGGCAATCGCGTTTTTGTGATCGAGCAAGATAGCATCCTGCGGGTCAAGGAGGTTGAGATCAAGAAAACCAACGCCAACTCGGTCGTTATCGCTGGGCTAACCCCTGGGAGCGAACTCATCACGGAACCGCTCACGGAAGCCTATAATGGCATGATTGTCTTTCGGTTGAGCGATGCACCGAAGTACCAAAGCCAGAAACAACAAGGCGGCTAACTCAACAAATCCTTGGCAGTTGCTCCCCGGGCAGCATCGTAATCACGCGCTCTCCACCAATGCCACCGCGCAAGATGACCTGGCGCGGGTGTTCGGCTACCATCTCTCCAATGATCGCCGCTCGTGTGCCGTGTGGGTCTGTGCGTAAGGTCGTTACATAATCTTCGGCAACCTGGGCAGCTACGATGCTCAAAAATATCCCTTCGTTGGCGACGTAAAGCGGGTCTAAGCCCAAAATCTCACAAGCACTCGACACCTGCTCATCTATCGGGATGCTGCTTTGCAAGAGCCGGATACCGAGCCGGGTGGCTTCGGCGGTTTCTTTCAGGACAGTAGCCAGTCCCCCGCGTGTAGGATCGTGGAGCAGGTGGATATGCTCGCCAAAGCGATCCAGCAGCCGGCTCACCGTATGATGTACCGCCGCTGTATCGCTGCGAATCTCCGACTCAAACTCCAGTCCCTCCCGTACCGACATAATAGCCATGCCGTGGGCAGCGATGGGGCCGCTCAATACCAGCACATCGCCTACCTGCACGCGCTCCCGCGCAATGTGCGCTCGGGGGTGTACCTGACCGATACCCGAGGTGTTGATAAAAATTTTATCGCCCTTACCTTTTTCTACTACTTTGGTATCTCCTGTTACAATTTGAATGCCTGCTGCTTTTGCTGCCCGCTGCAAGGAAAGCAAAACTTCCCAAAACTCGGCAAAAGGAAGCCCCTCTTCGAGGATAAAACTGAGGGAGAAATACCGGGGCATGGCTCCACACATGGCCAGGTCGTTGGCTGTTCCGTTGATGGCCAGGTCGCCGATGTCGCCGCCTGGGAAGCGAATCGGGGAAACCAAAAAGGTATCGGTAGAGAAAGCCATCTTGCCCGTCAGGTTGAGGATGGCCCCATCGTGTCGTTGGTCTAGGTGTTCGTTCTTGAAGAGATCAAAAACGCCACTTTCGAGGAGCTTTTGGGTGAGCAAGCCGCCGCTCCCGTGTCCGAGCGTGATAAGCTCAAAATCAACCTGTGGCATGGGGCATTGGAGCGAAAGCGGCATGGCTAGTGTTCTTTAAGGATTTTGTGTCCCATTTTGTCGCGCTTCGTGAGGAGGTATTTTTCGTTGTGGGGGTTGGGGCAGGCTTCAATCGGGACAACCTCAACGACCTCTAATCCGTACCCGATCAGTCCGGCGCGTTTCTTAGGGTTGTTGCTCATCAGGCGCATTTTGGTAATGTTCAAGTCGCGGAGGATTTGGGCCCCTACGCCGTAGTCGCGCTCGTCCATCTGGAACCCTAGCTCGAGGTTGGCCTCAACTGTATCTCGTCCCTGCTCCTGGAGGGAGTAAGCCCGTAGCTTATTGAGTAGCCCGATGCCACGCCCCTCCTGGTTCATGTACAAGACAAGCCCCTGCCCTTCGGCTTGGACGCGCTTTAAGGCTTCGTGTAGCTGGTTGCCACAATCGCAGCGCAGCGATCCCAAAATATCGCCTGTCATGCAGGAGGAATGTACGCGCACCAGTACCGGATCGCCCTCTTGCCACTGCCCCTTCATCAGGGCCAGATGGGGTTCGGTGTGTCCTTTTTGGAGATAGGCCACCAGCGTAAAATCACCAAACACGGTGGGCATCTGCACGGTAACCTCCCTCGAAATGAGACTCTCTTTTTTGAGCCGATAAGAAATCAAGTCCTTGATAGAGATCAGTTTAAGCCCAAAGCGATCAGCGACTTTGCGC
>DAISIL010000047.1:0-27049 GCA_036822015.1 Bernardetiaceae bacterium
TGGAGAATTACCCGCCGGGACGACTACCCAGGCGTAACCCCCAGTAGCACTCGCAACAGCATTCCAACTAAAGGAAGCCGTAGTAACGGCTACGTTCGTAGTGGCTGCCCCTGTGGGGGCAGGGCAGGCGGGTGTCGGGACAAAAGTAAGCGTCCATTGTGATCCCGTATTATTCCACCGATTATCCCACTGGATATAAACGGTCTGTCCGGCTGTTACGGGGACATTAGAAACGCTAGAAGCATAGCCATTGACTTGGCAGGCGGTGTCATTGTCATCGTCATTGTTTGCCAGGCAAGTCAGGGCAGCACAAGTACCACCAAATACACTCAAGCGTGTATCCACACCGCCGCAGGCTTTTACATTGATCGTCCCCCCTTCGGTGGGCGTAAAGCTATACCAACGGGCGCCTGATCCGCCCGTAAGGCAAGTGTTGTTAATGCCCGTTCCTGTAATGTTGGTGTACGTATAAGTACCCGGAGTTACGGCATCGGCACTGGCGCAGTCTTCACCGCCGCCTTGTCCGTAGGTCATCCCGACGGGGATTATCAGATAAAATAACCAAAGAAATGCACGCATGATTTCTTTGTGGCGTAATCGCTGTCTCATGTTGGTTGTTAAGTTAAGATAAATGAAGAGATTGGTTTGATAATGGTTAATTAACTTACAATTAACAAAGCGTAAGATTGAAAGCAAAAAAAAACCTTTTTTTTTGCCAAAATTTTTCTGTTAATAAAATTTTTCATTCAAAAAAGCGCCATGAACCAAATAAAATTTGGAAAAATAAGAAAATATGTTTTCTCCTTGTTTTTCATGGGTGCCGGTTTTTGGGCGTTGTACGTCGCTTTTGCGGGTCTGGATGCAGATGACTTACTTGAGCAGCTTCGGGGTGGGCATTATGTGTGGGCGTTTCCGGTGCTGCTGGTTACGGTGGTTACGCATGTATTACGGGCCTTGCGCTGGGAACTGCTGCTGCACAGGATCGGTCAGCCGACGCACCTGGGACGTACCTTTTCGGCGATTTTGGTGAGTTATCTGGCCAGCTATGCCGTACCACGTGTGGGCGAGGGGCTGCGTTGTGTGCTGGTGGGTGGGCGGGATTCGGCGCGTCTGGCGGGGCTATTCGGGACGGTGGTGGTGGAGCGGGCTACGGACGTGCTTTGTCTGTTTGTGGTGGGTTTGCTGGCCGCCTCTCGGGTCTCTGATACGCTTTGGGCTACGCTTCGGGCGGGTGGTTGGGCTAAGGTAGAACCGCTGTTGGGTTTTTGGTGGCCGATGGCAGTGGTTGGTCTGGCAGGGCTGCTTTACTTCTTGCGGCGATACTGGCGGGTGTATGGCTTGCGCTTTCGGGAGGGGCTGTTGGCTTTCTGGCAGCTTGAACGTCCGTGGTTGTTTGTCGGGTATAGTATCCTGATCTGGATGGGGTACTTTGGGATGACGTACTTATGGTTTTTTGCCTTTACGGAGAGCCAAGATCTGGGGGTGTTGGAGGGCTTGCTGTTGGTTTTTGTGGGAGGGGTAGCGCGCTCGCTGCCGATTCAAGGAGGGGGCATGGGCGCGTATCATTGGTTGTTTTCCAGGACGGCAGCAGAGCTGGGGGCCCCCTTGCTGGTGGGGCAAAGCCTGGCCGTCGTTATTCATGGGTTTCAGAGTGTGTTTTATCTGATCGGAGGCGGTTTGGCCTGGTTTTATTTGTATCTTTGTTTTTACCAAAAAAAGTTTTGATGACCATGCGTGTATGTCGATGGATATTTTTGGGCTTGACCTGCTACCTGGGCTTTTCCGCGCTCACCTACGGGCAGGCGCACAAGGACGGTTGGAAACTCTTTGCTGGGGTGGAATTTGTGCGAACGTACTTTGAAGCCGAGGACACGTATTTTTTGGCGCCTAAGTTTGATGCCCGTATGCTTTCCCTGCAAGGGCAGACGGTACAACTACGCGGCTACGTGATGCCCTTTGACTTTGGCGACGAACCCACGATTGTCTTATCCAAGTTCCCGTTTAGTCAGTGCTTCTTTTGTGGGGCGGCGGGGCCCGAGTCGGTGGCCCAGATTTTTTTCGATAAGAAGCCCCGGGAATTTGTCCCCGATGAGGTCATCACGGTTTCGGGTAAGCTCCAACTCAATGCCACCGACGTAGAAAAACTCAACTTTCAACTCGTCCAAGCTCGGATTGTCCCATGAAAAAAACAACCCTTTTTTTGCTGTATCTAGCCGCAACTTTCCTCGGGATTGCCTGCACCCAGCAAAGCCCCGAAGAAGAAGCTGACCTCAAGGCAGCCCAAGAGATTCATCGCCAAATCCTTGACAAAGAGGCCGCCCTGCTCAAAGCCTATCAAGCCGTCGCTACCGATACAATCCCCGGGGCAATGACCCAATGGAAGACAGCTTTTGATGATTGGGAAAAACGCCTGGTCAGCGTTCCGGGTCTCGAAGATGCACATCATCACGATCACGATCACGCCGAAGGACACCACCATCACCACCACGCCGACCCCAAGCTCACCCCCGCCCAGCTCCTCGAAGTTCAGCAGGCACTCCTGGAAGAACTCCAGACCCTCGAGACGCGCTGGCAGGCACTAAACGCGCCATGATGCGCAGGGCTTGATCGCGGGTATTTTCGATGTAGAGTTTGTTTGTTGCTAGTCCGCCAGCCACCACCCCACACAAAAACAGCCCCGCTACGGGTGTTTCCATCGTCGCTGGATCGTGTAGGGGAGTCCGCGCAGGATCATCGTCGATAGGCACGCCGAGGGCATCCAGGAGCGGGTAGTTGGGTTGGTAGCCCGTCAGGGCCAACACAAAATCACAGGGAATCGAACGCTCACCAGACTTGCCCCGCACCACAACTTGCTCGGGCGTGATGGCTATGGGCCTATGCCCAAAGAGCGCGGTGATGCTGCCTTCGGCGATGCGGTTTTGGATGTCCGGGCGCACCCAATACTTTACCCGTGGGCTGATCTCCTCCCCCCGCACGATCATCGTTACGGATGCCGCACCGGCACGCCAGGTCTCGAGGGCCGCATCAACGGCCGAGTTGGCGGCTCCCACGACAACGACGCGCTGCCCGTGATAGGGGTGCGGATCGTCATAGTAGTGCTTCACGTGCGGGAGGTCTTCGCCGGAGATGCCCAGATGACGCGGCACATCGTAAAATCCCGTCGCGACGACGACAGCTCTGGACGTATAGCTGCCCTTAGGGGTATGGAGGCAATGCTCGCCTGCCGGAGTGGTGCTGCGGCGCAATACGGGTTCGTAGGTCTTGATCCGTAGCTGCCAATACTCGGCCACGCGCCGGTAGTACTCTAAGGCTTCTAGGCGCGTCGGCTTGTCCTGATGAGAAACAAAAGGAACACCACCAATTTCGAGCTTTCGGGACGAAGAAAAAAAGTGCATCTGCGTCGGGAAGCGGTACAGGGAATGTACCAGCATCCCTTTTTCGAGGATCAGGTGCGAGAGACCCGCCCGCCGAGCCGCTATGCCCGCACTAATACCAGCCGGCCCTGCACCTACTATCAAAACATCGTACATCATGCTTGGTACAACACGGGGATAATCCGAATGGTTACTCGGGGCGGTAGCGCGTGTCGATGCTGAACTTTTCGGGGTATTTGCCGTGAATCGTCTGATAAAAAGCCATGATCTGGCGCATATCCGCCGCCATGTCATCCGAAGGATACACGACTGCCCCTACGCCAGCGTGCTTTTCTTTGTAATCCAAAAAACCGAGAGCTACCGGTACGCCGGCTGCCTTCGCTACGTGATAAAAACCCGTTTTCCACTCCTGGCTGTAAGCCCTTGTACCTTCGGGTGTTACGAGTACGGTGAGGTGTTCGTGCTGATCGAAGAGGCGGATCATCGCCTGCGTAAAACTGATCTTGCGCCCGCTTTCTTCTTTGGGACGGCGGTCTATTCCGATGGCGCCCAAAAAAGCAAAAAACCAACCCATCGGAGGGAACATCCACTCCCGCTTGATCGTGAAGCGCAACGGAATCTTAAACACCCCAAAGGTAGATAGGGTAAAGAGCAGATCCCAGTTGGAGGTATGCGGGGCCGCAATCATCACGCATTTTTGTAGATCGGGCGGCATCACGTTAGAGCATCGCCAACCCGCCAACTTCAAGACCAAATGCCCCACGTAATAGAAAAACCACTGCCTAAATTTTTGCATCGCTTGTTTGTTTGCGCAAAAGTAGCACATATTCGCCAAAAACATCCCCAAACGATGCCCAGGAGCTGGTTTTGCATGGAAGCTAAAGCCGATTAAAGAATTTTAATAAATCGACTAATTTTGGTCATTGTCTGTTCACGTTACATTTATTTTTTTGTTCGTTCAAATTAAACAAAAGGGATTATGCCAAAGATCGTTGTCCTGTCGGGGGCAGGAGTAAGTGCCGAAAGTGGAATTGCTACTTTTCGGGATTCGGGCGGATTATGGGAAGGTTACGACATCGAGTCGGTGGCTACGCCCGAGGGCTGGCGCAAAGACTACAAGCTCGTGTTGAAGTTTTATGGGGAGCGGCTCAAAAATGCGCGTTCGGCTAAGCCCAACCAGGCACATCACATCATTGCTAGCCTCGAAGAATACTTTGAGGTGGTGGTCATTACGCAAAATGTCGATGACCTGCACGAGCGGGCCGGCTCCTCACGGGTGATGCACCTACACGGGCAACTGAACCAGGCACGCAGCACCTTCGATGAAAGCATCATCGTGGACATCCCCGAGGGCAAGACGATACAGCCCGGCGACAAATGCCCCAGGGGTTCGCAATTACGCCCGCACATTGTCTGGTTTGGGGAGGCCGTACCGATGATCGAAAAGGCAGCCGTGGAGTGTCTCTCGGCCGATATTTTTATCGTCGTCGGTACGTCGATGGTCGTTTATCCGGCAGCGGGTTTGATTGATTATGTCTCTGCCAGTGCGCTCAAGTTTGTCGTGGACTTGAAGATGCCCGAGATTGCGATGTATCACAACATGATTTTTTTTGCCGAGAAGGCCAGCAAGGGCATGGAACTGGTCAAGGATCGTCTGCTCCAGGACTACGTGATGCTCTAATCCAGGATCGCTTCCAGCAGCTCGGCACAAGCATCTAAGTCCCCCGAAACGGCCAGACCGGCCAGACCGCCCTCCTGCAAAGACAAGGCATTTTGGGCCGTCCAGCCGAAGCCCAGCACCAGGGGATAGACTGCCGAGAGTTCGTCCAGGCTTTGTAGGTGCGCCTGTGTGAGTGCGTGTGGTAGGAGGGGTTCGAGGAGGAAATAGTCCGGACGGGGACTTGAGCGTTCCATAACTTTTTTCCAGTCGTCGGGGTTAGGAGAAGTGATCCGAAGCCAGAGGGGCAGCCCCGTCGCATGTAAGGCAGGCAAGGCGGCAGGGTCATCGGTTTGGAGGGCATCGAGGGTATAAGCTGCTTGCTGCTCGGGCGTAATCCCTGCACTGACCTCCCCCACCCAAAGCGGTCCCACGACCCACTGCTGAATTTGGGCAAGCGTTTCGGGAGAAACAAAATGATCCGAAGACGGATTTAAGCAGATGCCTAGCCAGCGCACACCCATTCCGGCTCCGTAGCGAGCCGTGTGTAAGTCTTTGATCTGGCTGTACTTGATTGCTAAGTGATGTTCCATAAATTTATCAAAGCGTATGATTGATCGTTCAAAAGTGAAAATTATTCGACAGATTTCCTTGTTTTTGGGGATACTCGTGGGGATGGCGGCTTGTGGGGATGCCGGCCCGCTCGAGAAAGGAAATCCAGCTCCGGACTTCTCCATGAGCGACCTCGACGGGGTGGAGCAATCCCTGGCAGCACATCGGGGCAAGGTGGTCATGTTGTATTTTTGGGCGGACTGGTGTCCGACCTGCAAAAAGGAATTTCCCCAAACCCAGGCGTTCTATCAAGAGCTAGGCGGGGAGGACTTTGAAATCCTGGCCGTCAATGTGGGGCAACCCGCCGAAGCCTCCCGAAAGTTTCGCCAGGCTTACCAGGCTACCTTTCCGATGCTCACCGATAGCACCTCCAGCCTGACGAAGACCTATGAGGTGGAGGTCTTGCCCACCAATTATTTCATCGACCCCGAAGGAAAAATCATTCGGCGAATCATTGGTTTTGTCGATAAAAACCAAGCTCGGGTGATGATTGAGCAGCACCGAAGCAAGATATGACCCATTCCTGGGCCTGTCCAGCGATCTTAATGCGGCTGTAATTTTGCTTTTGGAGGCAGATGCGATACCTTTGAGGCAAATAACAGTCCAATGAAGGCTTTTTATTTTTTTGTGTGTTGGGGAGTTTTGTTGGGGCATTGCGTTTGGGGGCAGGAGCCAGCGGGTAGCCTGTTGTCTTCGGATTTTTTGATGCCCCAGCAGGTGGATAATCTTTTTGGTGGAAAAGTATCGACGGCCTCCAAAAGCGATGAGCGCATCACGGATGCCCCGGCCATTATTTCGGTCATCACGGATACAGAAATCGCCCTGATGGGTGCGCAAAATTTACCCGAAATCCTTGAGCGCGTCGTGAGTGTCTATGCCATCGGTTCTTTTTTTATTCCCCACAATATCATCTCCATCCGAGGTGATGTGGCTACGCCCTACAACAACCACGTCCTCATTCTGCTCAACGGGCGGCCCGTGCGGGAAAACCTCTTTGGCGGCATCGACCATCCCATCTTGCTGGCTTTTCCCGTACAAAGCATCCAAAAAATTGAGGTCATCCGTGGGCCTGGATCGGTGCTTTATGGTACCAACGCCTTTGCGGGTGTGGTCAATATCATCACCAAAACCTTCATCACCGAAGAGAACGACATCACGCTCCAGTACGGTTCCTTCGGAAGTATTGGGGTGGATTATTCCTCCACCAAAATCAGAGAAGACTTCCGCCTAAGTACAGGCGTAAAATATTTCCAACAAAACGGCTGGGAACTCAACACCACCGGACAAAACGGACGACCGATCAGCTACGAATCTGGCCAGCAAAACTTCGGCACTTCGGTCTTTGCCGAATACAAAAAACTGACCATCAATGCCCTCCTGACGTACAGCCGCCTCGATAACACCGGCGTACTCCCTCTCGATACGCTATCGCCCTTCGTTCCGTCCCGCAACCGCTCCATCACGACGCTGCGCTCCTTCATTGATGTAGGCTATACCTTTAACTTTTCGGAGAAAGCAGACCTCTCCCTCAATGCCACCTACAACGCCATGCAGACGCGCTTCGATAACCCGAGCGGGGCATTTGTGGGCAATACGGGCGATGTTCTTCTAGAGGCCACCCAGTTTTTGCGTCCCTCTGCTAAGGTCAAGATGCTCTTTGGGGCGACGGCTTATCTGCAAGGCGGACGTGCCGAGATCGGCGATGATCCCGACAGGGGGGTGAGCGAGTACGCCGAGGTTTGGTACAGCGGATATGCCCAGGTGGAGTATAGCCCCCACCGCATGATTAAACTCATTGCGGGGGCGCAAGCCAACAAACCCGATGATATTGACCTAAGCATTGTCCCCCGTCTTGGGCTGATCGCCAACTTCACCGACTATCTGGGCATTAAGGCACTCTATGGCAGTGCCTTTCGTGCGCCTTTTGCCTTTGAGAGCGGTCTCCGAGATGCCCCCATCTTGTTTGGCAACCCCCGCCTAAACCCCGAAACAGTTACCTCCTACGAGGGACAAATATTCCTGAACCGAGACCGCCTACGGCTCATGCTCACCGTATTCAGGAATGAGCAACGGGACTTGATCGTTCAGCGCGGGGTCATCGACCTGGGCGATGGCAACCGCGCCCTTTCTTATGTCAATGAAAGCCGCCTGGATGCCCAGGGCTTTGAAGCAGAGTTTAAGCTGATTCCGTTGGATAATTTTTACATCACGGGTTCTTATGCCTACCAGACCAGCGAACGCGACGGCGATAAGGATCGTCCGCCGCTTCTGCCCCAGCATATGGCCAAGCTGGGTGGCTTTTATCAGTCGCCCGCCGGTATTTCGCTGGGTGTCTTTCACACGTTTTTTAGTCAGGCGGGCAGCCCGCCAGATGCCCTGGCACTCAACCCGCCTGCGGAAGCTTTTCATGGGCTGAATGCCCGCCTGCGCGTGCGTCTCAATGGCAAGAACAACAGCCGTATGCGCATGATGTGGGGCATCTATGCCACCAACCTACTCGATGCTCGGGTGTATTATCCCGAGTTTGTCTATGGCATCATGAACACCTATCCGGGCCGAGCCGGACGCGCTTTTTATACCACTTTATCGTTTCAGTTTTAATGCCTTATGCTCAATCGCCGAATCCTTCGTTTCAAGACCTTTCATGCCCTCTATTCCTACCACAAAGTGCGCGATGCCAACCAACTATGGGCGGCCGAGCGCATGAAGATCGTCTTTGAACCCAACTGGCTTGCCCTAGACCCGCCCAATCTCAAAGCCCTCGAAGCCGAGTATGAGCAAGCCAGGGAAATCTTTTATCAGATCGTCCGACAAGACCCCGACCGACCAGAAGCCCCGCAAGCACCCGCATCCAGGCGAGCTGCCCAGGCAATCCAAACAGCACTTCATTTTTATCGCGAACAAACCCAAAAAGACCGCCTCCATATCCGCCAACAAATGACGGCAGAAGCAGAAGGCTTGTACCAAACCTATCTCCTGATCTGGCAACTCCTCATTGAGCTAGCCCAAGATGCCTACAACGAAGCCCAAGCCCGACGCAACCGAGCCTACAGCCCCGAACCCATCTACGAAAACGAATACAAACTCTACCACAACCAGTGGCTTGCCAAACTCCAACAGGACGACCACTTCCAAACCCTCCAACAAAGCCATCGCCTCCAATGGGATGCCCAAACGATCCGTACCTGGTATCGCCGACTAGAAGAACAAGACTGGTACCAGACCTACCAAGCCCTACCCCAGGCCAGCTTCGCCGACGATTACGCGATCCTCGACCAAATCATCCGTGAGTTTATCTTCCGAGATGAAGTCGTGCTGGTCTTCTTTGAAGAACGCGAACTCCAGTGGGAGCAAAACCAAAGCATCCTCCGCAATATGCTCTTGCGTACCCTCAAAAACACCCCTACCCAAGACGACCCCATCCTCTTGCAGCCCCTGGCCAAAAGCTGGGAGGAAGACAAAGATTTCTTTGAAGACCTCTTCGATCAGACCCTAGCCCACCAAGCCGAAAACACCCAACGCATCGCCGAACGGCTCAACAACTGGGAACTCGAGCGCATCGCCCTCACCGATCGCATTATCTTGCAGATGGCCTTAACCGAACTCCTTCACTTTCAGAGTATTCCCATCAAGGTAAGCATCAACGAGTACGTGGAGATGACCAAAAAATACAGCCCTCCCAAAAGCAAAGAGTTCGTCAATGGACTCCTGGATCGGCTGGCGCAGGCTTTTGCCGAGGAAGGAAAAATCAAAAAAAGTGGGCGCGGACTCCTCGACAACAAGTAACAAACTTTTTTGTGTGCGTTGCGTTTGACAAAAGAAAACAACAAACAACAAAGGCTTTATGACAATTTCCAGAGTTACCGTTACGGAGGCAG
This sequence comes from Bernardetiaceae bacterium, assembly GCA_036822015.1. GTDB lineage: Bacteria > Bacteroidota > Bacteroidia > Cytophagales > Bernardetiaceae > DAISIL01. The sequence goes on from DAISIL010000047.1 coordinate 9,522, forward strand.
CCACCCAAATCATCCACCAGCTCAAAGCCACCCACGGCTCGCTGATGTTTCATCAGAGCGGCGGCTGTTGCGATGGCTCCTCTCCGATGTGCTACCCCAAGGGTGAGTTTCTGGTGGGTAGCGAAGATGTCTGGATGGGCAGCATCGCCGACTGCGACTTCTTCATGTCCCGCGATCAGTTTGAATACTGGCAACACACCCAACTGACCATCGACGTAGCCCCTGGGCGCGGGTCTAGTTTTTCGATTGAAATTCCGCTGGGGGTGCGTTTTGTTACGAAGTCGAGGCTTTTTACGGACGAGGAGCTACCCCAGCTGATGCCCACCCGCCTCGGAGAAACCGTTTGATCTTTTCAAAATTTCTTATCTTTTGTTTATCGTAAATCTTTCGCATGGACGATTGGGCTTTTTGGCGGTTGTGGCGTAAGCCGCACCGATGGAGTTATTACGTGTTGGGTTTGCTTTTTGGTGGGTCTGTGGTCTTTTTGGGGATGGCCTGGCTTATCAGTCCGGAGAGCCGTCTTGGGTGGCTACCCGAAGGGACAACACAGGTGCGCCCCGTCGTCGTGGATACGTTTACGAAGGATTTTTTTACGTTTCGGGTGGACGTAGATGCCTACCTGATCCAGCACATTTTTCAAGTTCCTGATTGGCCCGATACCCGTTGGGGAGCCTACCTGGCGACGGGGCTTTGGTGGGTCGCCTGGGTGTTTTTGTTGAGTGCCATTACGTATATCCGCAAGATCCTTTGGTTTGCTTTCTCGATGGTGGGCGGCTTGAGTTTTTTGTTGATGGCGCAGTTTTCGGAGATGAGTGCGCCCCTGGACGCGGTGCAGGGCGGCGATCCGGATCAGTATTTTTTGATGGTGTCCCTGGTGCTGATCCTGGGGTTAAGCTATGTTTTTCAGGGTTTCCTGACCCGTAGCTCGCTCATCGCTCGCTTGTTGGCTTTTGGTGGGCTTACGGCAGCTTTGGGTTATTATTTCGTTATGGATTATGCCCGCGTGGATGATCCGATTTTTGCCCTGGGCAACTTCATGCTTCTGGGGCCGTTGATCTTGTCCCTGGTTTTTGTGGTCTTCAATGCCCACGAAATCCCGCATACGCTCACCTACTTCATCACCAACACCGGCAGGCAGGGCAACAACTTGCGCCACTTCGTGATCGCGATCGCCTTTTATTTGTTCAACCTGGGCTATGGCTTCGCCGTCAGCATTCGGGCGGCTAGTGCGGATATTTTGTACCTCTCGCCCTACTTGATCTATCTGCTTAGCACTTGTTTGGGTATCTGGGGGTTTAGCAAACGCCGCGACCGCGTTGGGCATATCCTCAACTTCGATCCCTTCGGGGCTGTGTTGTACCTGGCCCTGGCCGTGATAAGCAATGCGACCTTAGCCTATGCCCTCCTGACCGACAACAACCCCATCTTGGAGGTCTTTGAGGATGTGATTTTGTTTGCGCATATCGGCATGGGTATTGCCTTTTTGGGTTATGTCTTCATCAACTTCGGAAATCAGTTACAATCTTCCCTCCCGATTTATCGGGTGATCTGGAACCCGCGCCAACTCGACTACGTGTTTTTTGTGGGTCTGGGTCTGCTGATTATGGGCATCTTTGGTTTGCGCACAGATTTCTTTCCGCGCTACCAAGCCGTGGCGGGCCAAAACAACGCCGTGGCGGCGGTCTTTGCGCAGGAGGGGCTGCCTTTTTTGTCCCAAAAATACTACGAGACCTCCCTGGGCTACGATTATCAAAGCCATCACGCCAACTACGCCCTTGCCCAGCAATACATGGCAGACGAGAACTACGAAAAAGCCTTGTTTTACTTTGAGCAAGCCCTCCTCAAAACGCCGCTCCCCCAGACCTACTTTCAGAAAGCACAAGCGCATCTGCGCCTCGATCAGTTTCAGGATGCCGTTTGGAGCCTCGAGGCTGGTCTGGAGCGGTTTCCTTTGAGTGGCGAGCTACGCAACAACCTCGCCTTGCTCTACCAGCAAAGCGGCCGCAGCGAAGATGCGCTGACGTTCCTCCAAGCCGCCTTGCCTCATACTGCCGCCGCCGATGTGGTGGAGGCCAACTACTTTGCTCTGCTCTCGGGTGCCGAGAACATACCCGATCCCTTCCCTACGCCCGAGCGCACAACCTCCGCCCTTGTCCTGAGCAATGCCCACGTAGGCAACATCCGCAGGAATGAAGCCAGCCCTGTGCCGTTTCAGCCACAACTCCTGACCGACTCCGTCCTCCAAACGCCCGAGTTGTGCTACCTCTACCATCACGTGATCGGGGGGCTAAACGCAATCGAAGATTCCGCCTGGGCAGATCGGCTCATCGCCTATGCCAATATCCCCCAAAACAGCGAGCAACGCTTGTTTTTGGAGACCGCCGCCGCCCTTCGTTATTACGCCAACGGCCAGACCCAGTCCGCCCTGACTTACATGGAAAATCTCCACTACCGCGAAGGGCAGATGAGTTCGGTTTTTGCCAATGTACTGGGTTACTGGATGCTGGCACACGGGCAGTACAGACGCGCCGCCGAGTATTTTGCGCAAGCCATCCAGCAAGGGCATAGCACGGGACATCTGGCACGGGCCCTGGCACTCTCCGAAGAACCCTACCAAAGCGCGGCTCGTCTGGTTTGGCAAGTGTGGAGCCTCCAAGACCAAAACCCCTACCAGGGGCTGGCACAGGAGATGCTCCAGGTATGGGATTGGGACAAAACCCAAGTCCCGCCCCAGGACTGGACAACCAACAACCAATATCGGCTCTTGTACTACTTCGCCGATACGCTCACCGATGCCGTCTTTGATGCCGTCCTGGATCGCCTCTCCGATAACCCCGATTTGCTCATCCGTGCCTTAGCCAAGCGCATCCATGCCCAACTCGATGCGGGTAAGGTAGCTGCCGCCCAAAAGACGTTTGAGACTTTGGAGAACATCCTGCCCGTCCTGCCCGAGTCCTTACCGATCCAGCAAGACGCGCTCCTGCGTGTTCTGACCAAAACCCAGCAATGGGACAAGGTAGCCGAACGCCTGCCGGACTTTCAGCCAACCCTACGCGGCCGCCAAACCCTCTACAAAGCCCAGCTGGCCATACATCGCCGCGATAGCACCCAGGCGGCGCATCTGGTTGAACGCGCCCTGCAAGAGCTTCCCCTCGAGCCGGAGGTCTATCACCTGGCCACCCAATACTACGCCCAGACCCAACAACCCAACGCCGCTTATCGCGTCGCCCTAGCCGGACATCAGTACCTCCCCCAGGATATGGATCTGTACCAAAACTACGCCTTGCAAGCCCTCCAATCGGGCTTTGAACGCTATGCCGACGAGGCTCGCCGCCAACTCCGCCAAAGGCTTTCCCCCGAAAGCTACCAGACCTTCAACCAAAAATACGAAACCATCCAAGCCGAGCTAGAAGCCAAAGCCGAAGCCTGGCTTCTCGGCGAAGACTAAGCATGTCGTGCGTTTGGCTATTTTTTGTATCTTGTTGGGCCTATCATCTTCTTGTGCTTGCTTATGGAGACCTCCCTGCTCACCGATTACGATGTTTATCTCTTTCGTAGCGGAACCCACTATCGCCTCTACGAAAAAATGGGCAGTCATCCCTTCCCGGATGGAAGCGGCGTACAGTTTGCCCTCTGGGCCCCCAATGCCCAACAGGTCAGCGTCATTGGTAGCTTCAACGACTGGCAGCCCAAAGCCCATCCCATGCAAGCCCGCAGCGATAAAAGCGGGATATGGGAAGCCTTCATCCCCCAAGCCAAGCGCGGAGACCTATACAAATACCGCCTCCTGGATGCCGAGGGCCTCGAACGCACCAAAAGCGATCCCTTTGCTTTCTTCACCGAAACACCGCCTAAGTCTGCCTCCATCATCTGGGATACCGTCCACACCTGGACAGATCAAGCCTGGCTAGAAAAACGAGAAATCGGCGATCCCCTCAAACGCCCCATGAGTATCTACGAAATGCACATCGGTTCCTGGAAACGCCATACCGAGACCTTCGATTCGTTGAGCTACCAAGAGTTGGCTACGGAGCTAGTCAATTATTTGAAAGAAATGGCTTTTACGCATGTGGAGTTGATGCCCGTCATGGAGCATCCTTTTTATGGCTCGTGGGGCTACCAGGTCAGTCAGCATTTCGCGCCTAGCTCACGCTATGGACTGCCCCAGGATTTGATGTCCCTCATTGATGCCCTCCACCAGGCAGAGATCGGCGTGATCCTAGATTGGGTGCCATCGCATTTCCCTAAGGATGAGTTTAGCTTGCGTAAGTTTGACGGTACGTATCTCTACGAACACGCCGACCCCCGCCAGGGCTATCACCCCGATTGGGATAGTTTGATTTACAATTACGGACGCGGCGAAGTAAAATCTTTCTTGATTAGCAGTGCTTTGTTTTGGATGGATCGCTACCACGCCGACGGTCTGCGCGTCGATGCCGTAGCTTCTATGCTTTACCTGGACTACTCCCGCGATGAGGGTTTTTGGATACCGAACAAATACGGCGGCAACGAAAACCTAGAAGCCATAAAGCTCCTCCAAGACCTCAACACGGAGGTTTTTCGGCGGTTTCCCAACGCCCATACGATTGCGGAGGAATCCACGTCGTGGCCCATGGTCTCGCGGCCGGTCTATTTGGGCGGGCTTGGATTTAGCCAAAAATGGATGATGGGCTGGATGCACGATACGCTCGAGTATTTCAAAAACGATCCACTGTATCGTAAATTTCGGCATCATCTGCTGACATTCGGGATCACCTACGTCTATTCCGAAAACTTTTTGTTGCCGCTCTCCCACGATGAAGTGGTGCATGGCAAAGCCTCCCTGCTCGGCAAGATGCCCGGCACGCCCTGGCAAAAGTTTGCCAACCTACGCTTGCTGCTCGGTTATCTCTATACCCACCCGGGAACAAACCTGCTCTTCATGGGATGTGAACTTGGGCAGCCCCACGAGTGGCAACACGATGCCGAACTCCCCTGGACACTCCTCCAAAAAACCGAACATGCTGGCATACAAGCCCTCGTGAAGGCACTCAACCAGCTCACCCGCCACGAACCCGCTCTTTACGAAGAAAACTTCTCCCAGCAGGGCTTTGCCTGGATTGATCTGGCCAACTTTGAGCAGTCCGTGATTGCGTTCCAGCGCAGACCTTCGGCGGATACGGTGGCTTCTCCCCTGGTGGTTATCTTCAACTTTACGCCCGTTCCGCGCCCCGATTACCGCCTCGGCGTGCCGCTGCCCGGGGTCTGGGAGGAGGTCTTGAACAGCGACGAGGAACGTTTTGGGGGGTCTGGGCAGGTGCATCAACCCGCCACGCAAACAGCCGTGGAGGGAGAGTTTCATACCCTGCCGTATTCTTTGACGCTCCAGCTTCCCCCGCTCGGGTTTATGGTCTGGAAAGCCCAGCAAGTGCCAGACAAAGCGACTGAAACGAAGACAAAAACGAAAGCAAAAAAAGCAAAGAAAAAAAACAAGCCCAAAAAATGAGGCAAGGAGCGGCTAGCTGCCTTGTAGCCAGGCAAACTTATCCATCAACTCGTCCCTAGATTCGGGGTAGTCAGCATCGACGATACAGCAATCGACCGGACAGACGGCTACGCACTGGGGTTCGTCGTGATGCCCGACGCACTCGGTGCATTTGTCGGCGACGACAAAGTAGATGTCCTCCTGAAACGGTGCCTGGGGGGTCTGGGCGTTCAGTGGTGTGCCGTCTTCTAAGTCAATCGTCTTCAGGCTTGTACCATCGGCGTATCGCCACTGGGCCCCACCTTCGTAGATGGCGTTGTTGGGGCATTCGGGTTCGCAGGCCCCGCAGTTGATACATTCTTCGGTGATGTAGATGGCCATGATTGTCTGTTGGTTGATGGATGAAATAACACAACAAATATCCAAAAAAAGCTCCATATCCACCATGACCAGCGGCAGAGAAAGAGGTGAGTGTGGTCATCGCTCAAAAAGCGGCTCAATCTGCTTGCGCAACCGGTGTTCGACAAACTGCTGCTCCCGCCGCCCGGGGAAATCGGCGACTAACTCCCTGAACCTTTGGATGCCGATCGTCTTTGCCGTGTAGCTCTCGTGAACGAAGTTGAGGTAGGCCACTAGCTCCCGCAAAGCCCCATAAAAGGGCCGGCATTCGATCTGATCCTGAATGAAGGTATCAACCTCCTGGTAGTTGGCCTTGATGCGGAGCCGGTATAAGAGATCAAAAACCGTTGTGATGCCCATCCGATCCGTGATGATTTTCCAGTGTTCGGACTGAAACTGGGTGCGGATATGCCCATCTTTGGTTTTGAGGGCAGTATTTTTGCGGGATTGGCGTTCTTCTTTGAGCTGCTTGGCGCGTTCGCGGCGGGTGGTGCGCAGGAAGTTACCGATGGAGGTCTGGACGCTTTCGAGGCTGCGGATCGGGGAGAGTTCGACGTGTTTGAGGTGGGGGTTGTAGTGGGGCAGATGTACAAAACCCGGCGCATCAAGTTCTCCCGTCAGGTGAAAACTAATCACTTCGGGATAGGCTTTGTGAGCCACCAAACTAGCAAACTGCCGAATCACGGCCTCGTGGGTCTTGCACAAGATGCCTTTTGCCAAAAAGAAAGCGTGCATGTTGAGGTAGGCGCAGTAGTACGCCTGGGGAAACGACCAGTGGAGCGCAATCCGCAGATAATCATCGCGCTGGTGTTCGCTTAGGCGGAGCAAATACTCGGTGTTCCAGGAGTTGTAGAGCAAGCCTGCTACGCGCTTAAAATCAAAGGTTTTGTTTTTTTGTATTTTTTGATCGAAGTAATACAAATCTTGCAAACGGGTCTCGGGGGCATGGCGCAGGTGCTGCCCCAATGCCACAAAACGCCCGAGCGTGATCCGGGCCGGAATAGAGGTCTGAGAAAAACCCTCCTCGGGCGTTCGCGTGGGGCGATGGTCTTGGGCTGACCAGTGCGAGAAGTAGTCTTCAATGTCCGGCATCGGTGGCTTTTTTCAATAATACCCTGAACGTACTGCCTTGATGGCGTTGGCTCTCAATCTCGATGCGTCCTCCGATGGCTTCCACCTGGCGTTTGGTCATGTACAAGCCCAGCCCCTGCCCGCTGCTGATGTCGTGTAGGCGTGTGCCGAGCTGGAAGATGCGCTCGCCGTCTTTTTCTAGGTCAATGCCATATCCAAAGTCTTGTACCTCAAAGGCAACAGTCTCCTCCTCCTGGGGGTGATCGTAGGCGCGTATCTGGATGACTTTGGAGGCAAACGTAACGCCGTACTTGATGGCATTCACGATTAGGTTTTGGATGATGCTATCGAGATAGACCGGCACGGCCAGCACGTGGAGGTCTTCGGGGAGATCAAGCTGCCAGTGTGCACCTTGCTCTTTGGCCAACTGATCGCTTTGGGCCAACACCCGCTCGACGCACTCGCGTAGCTGACAGGTCTCGATGACCATGGCCTGGGTCTGGTGTTCGACTTGTAGCAGGGCGTTGATGTTATGGATGGTCTTGTCGAGTTTTTGGGTGCTGCGGGCGATCATCTCGATATAGGTCATATTGGCGGGTTCTACCTTGAGGAGTTCGCTTAGTCCGAGGAGGTTGGCGACGGAGGAGCGAATATTGTGAGAGGTGATGTAAGAAAAATCTCGAAGGCGTTGGTTTTGGGCGGTGGTGGTTTGAAGGAGGTCTTCGAGTTCGCGCTGCTTTTCGACGAGTTCGGTGAGGTCTCTCTTGACGACGATGGTGTAAAGAAAGTTGTTTTTTTCGTCGTAGATGGGTGTCGTCTGGTAGTTGATCCATCGCTGGGAGTGATCTTTGTGGCAGAGGCTAAGCAAGCCATTGAAGGCTTGCTTTTGGCGGAGGGCTTCTTGTAGCTGGGCCAGGCGTGTGGGGTCGGTTTGGCTGCACGTCGTTTTGGCGTGAATAGGTCTGCCGATGAGTTCTTGGGGCGTAAAGCCGAGGCTCTGCTGGATGGCGGCGTTGCACCAGGTAACGACACCCTGTTCGTTGCAGGTCATCAGGACATCGGCGGTGCGCTCGGCTACTTGTGCCAGGCGTTGGCGTTCGGCTTTGGTGGCTTTTTGTTGGGTGATGTCGCGTAAGGCTCCATCAAAGTACACCTGCCCTTGCTCATCGAAGCCGAGGGTGGTACTGTCCGAGACCCAAAACGTGGAACCGTCTTTGCGGCGGAGTTCGACTTCGCGGTTGTTGTAGTAGCCGTTTTCGAGGAGTTCTTCAAAGAGTTGATCGCGCTGGTTAGGGGAGACGTAGAGCGTTCGGATGTCCACCTCCAGGATTTCTTCTACTGTCTCGAAGCCAAAGAGCAGAACAAAGGCTTCATTGGCATAGACGAGTTTTTGTCGGTTGCTGCGATAAATCCCTTCGGTGATGTTTTGGTTGATAGAGGCGAGCAAGGCTTGGCTTTCTTTGAGTGCCTGCTCGGCCGCCCGCTGCTCTGTTACGTCGCGGATGGCCCCATCAAAATAAATCTCTCCTTCGGGAGCCTTATACTGGATCGCGCTCACGGATGCCCAAAACGTAGAGCCGTCTTTGCGAGAGAACAATATCTCTTGGTTGGTGTAGGTATTTTGCTGACGCAACAAATCTTGCAGCAACTCCCGATCTGGGATACGAGCGTACAACTGCCGAAGGTCGATTTGCAAAATCTCTTCCTGGCTTTGGTAGCCAAACATCTGCACAAAAGCCTCATTGACATAAAGCAATCCCTTTGTGGTGCTGCGATAGATACCCTCGTTGATGTTTTGGTAGATGGAGTTGAGGAGCTGTTCTTTGTCGGAGAGTGCCGCCTCGGCGTTTTTTTGGGCTGTGATGTCCAAACCCAATGAGTACCATAGCGTATCGCCGTTGGGGAGGCGTTTGGGTAGCCCGCGTCCTTGCACCCATTTGATGCGGCCATCGCTCATTTGTATCCGAAAATCACAAGACCAGGGGATGAGCCTCTCGGCCGACTCCTTGATAGACACCTGCAAACGTGAGATGTCCGCCGGGTAGAGCTTCACCCACAAAAGTTGCACATCCGCCAGGGCCTCGCTCACACCCACCTCGTACAAGTCCTCGACCCCCTTACTGACGTACAAAACGGCATCGCTGCCATCGCGGCGCAGCAAATACTGAAAGATCATCCCCGGAACGTTATTGGCGATGCTCGAGAGCATTTCGTTGAGTTGCTGGAGCGATTTGCGCCGCTGGTAGTCCTGTGTGATGTCGGCAAATGAAATGACGACGCTGTAAGTCTTTCCTTGTCCATCTCGGATGGGTTCGGCGTTCACGGAAAGCAAACTGCGCTTGCCTGCCCCTGTATTGACGCTCAGGAGAAAGTCTCGGACGGGCTGCCCCGTGCGCAAGACCCGAATATTGGGCTGCTCCTCGGGCGCGATCAGATGCCCGTCTTCGTCAAAGGTTTGCCAATACGGGTCATGGCTCGTGCGCCCGATCATCTGCTCGGCGGGCATATCCAGGATGCGTGCGGCGGCGGCATTGCAGGTGATGATCTTGGCTTGTTCGTCATAGACGATGATGCCTTCATTGAGCGCACTAACGACGGAGCGGTAGCGTTCTTCGCTTTCCCGTAGGCGGGCTTCGGCTCTTTTGCGCTCGCTGATGTCCCGGCTATTGCTCACTCCTCCGAGGAGTTGTCCCGCCTCATCGTAGAGGTAGTGGATATTGTCTTCGAGCCAGACGTAATGCCCGTCGGCGTGCCGGACGCGGTAGCTATGCCTCAGGAAGTGCGCTTTATCTTGGAGGGCTTTGGCAAGCCGATCTATCACCGCCTGCTGGTCATCGGGATGGACATGCACTTCTATCCCTCTATTGAGTGCCAGCGAGAGAAATTGACCGGGACTAGCACCGAGCAGACGCGCAAACGAAGGAGAGACATAAGTGGGTTTGTATTGGGCATCAAAAGAGACCACGCCGTCGGTGCTGTTTTCGGCCAGGAGCCGGTATTGAGCTTCGCTTTGCTTACGGGCTTCGCTGGCATAGACCGTCCCGAGGATTTCGCTGATGGTGCGGAGATAATTTTCTTCCTCAAACTGCCATTGTCTGGGTTCTTTCTGTCGGATACAGAGCAGGGCCAGGGGGCGGTTGCTGCGCCATATCTGTACATCCAGCACGGCCTTGCAGTCGCCTTCGGGGTTCATCTTGACCATCTCCTGGAGGTCTGTGTTGCTGACGGCAATGACCTTATGATAGTGCAAGGCCCGAAAGTACGTCCGCCATTGCGCCTCTACGATCTTTGTGCGCTCGGGAGTAGGCAGCCCCCCCCGCTGCCCGTATCGACACCGAAAATGAAGATGCAAGTCGGCCTCATCGTACTCCCAAAACGTCGCCCTATCTGCATCCAGCGTCTGGACAACCTCCCGTACTAGCCCATCGACAAAGGTCTCAAGGTTTTGGTAGTGCAGGCTACTCTTCTGGGAGAGCCGCAGGAGTGAGTCCGTGATTCGATGTCGCGTTTGGGTTTGCTGTACCTCCACACTGACATCGCGTCCAATGGCGTACATCCGCTCCGAAAAGGGATCGAAAGTAAAATGCCAGTTGATCCAACAAATCGCATCATCTAGCTTGCGGATGAGTAAGGTCTGGTTGTGTCCCTGCTCCTGCTCGGGTTGTGCCAGGCACTGCCGCCAAAGGTCATCGAAGGCTGTCCTGTCTTTGTTGTCGATGAGCTCTTGCCAATGGGTGAGGGTCTGATCGCCCAAAAAACTGGTGTACTGTGAGAGTTCGGGGAGTATCTGCTGCTGCTTATCTGCCACGATCACCAAATCATAGGCGGTGTTAAGGAGTTGGTTCAGGATTTGTTTGTTACGGGCCCGCTCCGAGATGTCGTAACCGATACAAAGAATTTCATTGGGGGTGCCGTTGGTATCGGTCAGGGCAATGAATTGCCACTGGTTGATGAACACACCAGCCGCTGGATGAGGCTTACGCAAAATGACCGATTGGGGCGTATGGGGGTTTTGGATGCACTTTTCGACGGTATCTATACAGGCCTGGTGGTCTTGGGGGATGATTTGTTCCAGGCTATAAACACCCAAAATATCTGCGGGGCGGATGTTTAGGCGTTCACAAAAATAATCGTTGGCATAGGTATAGCGTCCCTCTATGTCGGTCTTGATGATATAGACTGCCTTTTGGTTGAGGATGCTTTGGAGGGTTTCGTACTGGCTGTGTAGGAACCGTGCCTGCATTTCTCGTTCGGTGGTATTGCGGTGTGCCGAAAGCAAGCGATAGGGGCGTTGGTTTTGGTCGAGCAAAACCAGGGTATAGACCTCCATCCAGACGGTATAGCCGTCGTGATGGCGATACTGCCATCGCTTCGACTGTGGGGCTACGCGGTGCTCATGCCTGGATTGCTCCCAGTAGTCGTGAAAAGCGGATAAATCCTCCGGCACAAGAAGGCTTGCCCAGGGGAGTTGGGTAGCCGCCGGATAACCCAAAGTAGCCCAAAACTTAGGATTACCCCAAAAGGCATCCAACTGTTCTAAGCTCTGGTAGCACAAGCCATCCAGGGCTGTCTCCTCAATGAAAGCCCACACATCCGCATCCGAACGCACCAAAGCATAAAATTCTTCTTTCAGATACCTCATCAAAAAAATAAGTTACTTTAAACAAACCCTCAACCAAACTTGTGTGTTTGAAAAAAAAACATTATTGCATATGTATTCATCCGTCAATCCTTCTTTTTTGCTCAAGCCCCTGGCTCATCGTCGGGTGGTACAGGTGCTGGCCATTGTCATCCCGATTGCAGTTGCGATCTTGATTGGTATCCGTGAACGAGTACCCTTAGGCGACTGGACAAAACAACTTCCTCACCTAATCGGGGCCATCAATGCCGCAACTTCGCTACTGCTCGTGGCAGCGGTAGTGGCCATCAAGCAAAAAAAAGTGGTCTTGCACCAAAACTTGATGACGGCAGCTTTTAGCCTGGGGGCTGTTTTTTTGCTGACCTACATCCTATACCATGTATCTAACGAAAATACGCCTTACTGCGGCGAAGGTAATATACGTTTTGTTTACTTTTTTTTGCTGATCTCGCACATTGTACTTTCGATTGGGGTAGTTTATTTTGTCTTGATGGCGATGCACTATTCGGTAACACGCCAATTTGATCGCCACAAAAAAGTAGTCAAGATTGCCTTTCCGGTCTGGCTCTATGTCTCCGTAACGGGCGTGATCGTCTATCTGATGATCGTTCCTTGTTATGGGTAGCGTGAACCTTGAAAGATGCCGGAGGCCTGCCCTCTATGTCTCCGGCATTGATCTATAATCTCGTCAAGTATAAAAATAGAAAATCCTATGCCAAAGTATAATAGAAACATTGATGAACTAAAACAAAATGCTGCTTTGTGGTGGCCAGAAGAATTGAAAAAGAAAAACTCTTTAGCAAACATTCTTCCGCTCCTGTTAAAAACCCAAGATGATTTTTTAAGCATTTTAAATTTGAGTAAAAAAGAACCGTTTCAGGTTTTCAAATTAATTGACGTTGCAAAATTCCCAGGCAACCTGTTTTTGAAACACTTGGTTGTTTTATCAGATTATGGCGGTGAACCAGTTCAGCGACTTGGTCGCTCATTCAAAGACATTTTTCCAAAAGACAAAAAAGGAAATTACTTTATGGGGTTCCTTTGGAAAGGAGAAAAATTCAAATACACGTTTGAAGAACTTCCAGTAAAAGGACTAAACAATAAAAAGCTTTGCATTGACGGAGATAATCTTTCAACTGAAACCGAGTTAAACGGTTTAATGAAAGACATGATTGCTATTCTACTTTTTGCATCCACTTCTGATGCAGCAGACCAAGCAGCACTAGAATCTTGCGAGATTGGAACTTTACTTGGCAATGAAGAAGAACTTGCAACCTTTGTAAAACAACGCTACATAATTGTAAGCAGAATAACGGGTGGTGCTACTGCAAACAGTTTAGGACAGCTTGCCCAAACAGAAATAGTCGAATTTCTATCAAGTGTTTTAGACGAAGACTATCAAATTATTAGAAATGGCTCTATTAACCTTAAAGGCTATGATAAAGTTGGCGGAATGCCATTTGATATCGTAGTTAAACGGAATGACAAAGCTGTTGGGATTGAAGTTAGTTTTCAAGTAACAACAAATAGCACGATTGAACGAAAATCAGGTCAAGCTGCGGACCGATACAATTTAATGCATAAGGACGGTTTCAAGATTGCCTATGTTCTTGACGGAGCGGGTAATTTTCATCGGTCTTCTGCAATTTCCACAATTTGCCAATTCAGTGATTGTACTGTTGCTTATACCGTAAGCGAGTTCAAGGTTCTTGCTGATTGGATAAAAACCGAACTGTCATGATAAAGTTTATAGATTTATTTGCAGGCACAGGCGGAATCAGACTTGGATTTGAACAAGCTCTGAAAAAATTCGGAATTAAATCAGAGTGTGTTTATTCATCAGAAATTGACAAAAATGCTTGTGAATCATACGAGTTGAATTTTGGTCATAATCCGTATTCAGACATTACCCAAGTCAATGAACTTCCAAAGTTTGATTTCATGCTTGCCGGATTTCCTTGTCAATCATTTTCGTACGCAGGTAAACGAAGGGGATTTGGAGATACAAGGGGAACCTTGTTTTTTGACGTAGAGCGACTTCTTAAAAAACACCGCCCAAAAGGATTCTTACTTGAAAATGTTAGGGGATTAACTTCACATGACAAAGGAAGAACTTTTGAAACCATATTAAATTCACTTCACTCTCTTGGATATAAAGTAGAGTATCGATTATTAAACTCTAGCAACTTTAACGTGGCTCAAAATAGAGTTCGCATTTACATACTTGGGATTTTAGAAGATGATTTTAAAATTAAAATCCAATCAGATACAGGAGCTGTTGATTCTCATAACTTCATTCAAAGAAATGGTCAAAGAAGCCTTTTTGATACAAAAAAAAACTTTACCGTTGTTAAGGACATCTTAGAAACCCAGCCAGATGAAAAGTATTTCTGTAGTGAGACTTTTACCAATCAACTAAAGAAGGTAATTGGTAGCGATTTGTCAAAACTTCACGGCTACAGACTTATCGATACTCGAAATGGGAATTCAATACATTCTTGGGAACTCGGGATAAAAGGAGAATGCACAACTGATGAAATTGAGTTTTTGAATCTTTTAATCGCAAATAGAAGAAAAAAGATGTTTGGCATCCATCAGGATGGTAAAGCCTTGACAAAAGAGCAAATTCAAACTTTTTACACCAAAGACAATTTTGACATAGTTACAACTTCGTTGATTCAAAAAGGGTATTTGAGCAACTATGATGAAAAGTATAATCCAGTTTGCGGGAACATGTCATTTGAAGTGTTCAAGTTCCTAGATCCTGAAAGCATTTCGATTACGCTAACCGCTTCCGACACAAACAGACTTGGGATTGTACAAAATGGAAAAGTAAGGAGACTTACTCCCAGAGAATGTGCTAGACTTCAAGGTTTTCCTGACACTTACAAACTTTTGGACAATGACAATGCAGTGTATAAGCAAATGGGAAATGCTGTTTCTGTACCCGTAATTGAAGCACTGGTAACCGACTTGATAGAAAACAACCATTCTATACTAAAAAGTAACATCGCTCACGCTTAAAATTTGTATATTTCCATGAGACTACCTATCAATCTACTAACTGGACTACTGCTAGTGTTTTCAGCAACAGCCTTCGCCCAAACCCCCGTATCTCCGAGCGAGTATCTCCCCGACGATGCAGTTTATGACCCCGCCATCCCGAAGCCCGAAAGCATCCTGGGGCATCCGGTGGGGGAGTGGCACGCAACCCACGACAAACTCGTCTTTTATCTCCAAACCCTAGCCCAACACTCCGATCGCATCACCCTGGATACCATCGGGCATACCCACGAAAACCGCCCCCTCATACAACTCTACATCACCACGCCCCAAAACCACGCCCGCCTTGAAGAGATACGGGGGGCGCATCTCAATTTTTCCGATCAAACGCCCGCTGTCGTCTGGCAGGGCTTCAGCATTCATGGCAACGAACCCAGCGGGTCTAATGCCGCCCTGCTGCTGGCTTATCATCTGGCGGCTGCCAAAGGGATAGATAGCCTCCTTAGCTCGGTGGTCGTCATCCTGGACCCGTGCTTTAACCCCGATGGCTTACAGCGGTTTTCTACCTGGGTCAATGCCCATAAAAGCCATATCCTCACCATTGACCCCAGCCACAGAGAGTTCTCCGAAGCCTGGCCCGGCGGACGAACGAACCACTACTGGTTTGATCTCAACCGCGACTGGCTACCGGTGCAGCACCCCGAAAGCCAAGCCCGCATCCGCGTCTATCAACGTTGGAGACCTCACATCCTGACCGACCACCACGAGATGGGAACCCGCTCGACCTTCTTCTTTCAACCCGGCATCCCCTCCCGCACCAATCCCCTGACCCCAGCAGCAAACCAGGCCCTGACGGCAGAGATCGGCACCTATCACGCCCAGGCACTCAACCAAATCGGATCGCTCTACTACACCAAAGAAAGTTTTGATGACTTCTACTACGGCAAAGGCTCCACCTACCCCGATGCCAACGGCGGTATCGGGATACTGTTTGAGCAGGCCAGCTCACGAGGACACGCACAGGCTAGCCCTAACGGTGTGCTTACCTTTCCCTTCACGATCCGAAACCAGCTACGGACAGCTTTCTCCACCCTGGCCGCAGCTGTCGCCATGCGCCCCAAGCTCCAAGCCTACCAAAAGCAGTTCTTTGCCGATGCCCAAAAAGAAGCCGCCGCTAGCCCCACCAAAGCCTTTGTCGTCGGGCATCCCCACGACCCCATGCGCCGCTATGCCTTTGTGCAGCTACTCCAACAACACGGCATCCAGGTACATCAACTCAAACAAAGCATCACCAAAGGCAACCAACAGTTTACACCCCAAAATGCTGTCTTGATCCCCCTCGAGCAGCCCGCTTATCGGCTGATTCAGGGGATGTTTCAGCGGCTGGATCGCTTCACGGATAGTTTGTTTTATGACATCTCAGCCTGGACACTCCCGATGGCCTTCGGGATGGACTTTGCCGAACTTTCGGGCAAAGAAACCGCATTGGGAGACCTGCTTCCCCCCATCCAAAAACCTCAAGGGCAGCTCATCGAGACCAGCACCGGCGAAACCTACGCCTATCTCCTCGACTGGGCAAGCCACGAAGCACCCGCCGCCGCCTATGCCTTGCTCAAAGCCGGACTGCGCCTCAAGGTCGCCAAAGAAAGTTTTACGCTAAACGGCCAGACATTTCTGCCAGGCACCATCCTGATCCCCGCCCTACAGCCCAACCAAAGCCGCGCGGCTGCCCAGGCACGCCTCAAAGCCGTTTGTGAGCAATACGCCGTGCGGGTGCAGACCGTCAGCACGGGATTGAGCCAGGCAGGCATCGACCTGGGCAGCCCACAAATTGTGTCGCTCTCCATGCCCCGTGTCCTGATGCCCGTCGGGAACGGAATCAGCCCCTACGAAGCCGGAGAGGTTTGGCACCTGATGGATCAACGCCTGGGTATGCCCCTCACCATGACCGAAAACTTGCCCGGACTTGCCCTCGAAAACTACAACACCCTCGTTTTGGTGCAAGGAAGCTACGAATGGAGTGCCGCAACAGTAGATCGCATCCGGCAGTGGATCAGTGCGGGCGGGCAACTGATCCTGACCAAAACTGCCGTTCGTTGGGCGATCCAAAACAAACTCTTGACCGGCATTTCCCTCAAAAAAGAAGTCAGCATCGCCGATAGCCTCGGCTACCGCCCCTACGATGCCCAGCAGCGCGACCGTGGCGCACACGTGATCGGGGGTGTGATCCTGGAAGCCGAGCTAGACCTAAGCCATCCCCTCACCTTTGGCTATACACACAACCGGCTACCGGTCTTCAAAAACAGCACCTTAGCCTTTCAAAAACCAAAAGACCCCTACCAAACGCCTTTGCGCTATACCGCCAAGCCACATTTGAGCGGATATATCTCACCAGCCAACCTGGGGCGCATCGCTGGTACGCCCTCCGTCTATGTCGAGAAGCTGGGGCGCGGACGAATCATCGCGATGCTCGATAACCCGAACTTCCGAGGCTTTTGGTATGGTACAAACCGCTTGTTTTTTAATGCCTTGTTTTTTGGAGGAACGATTTAGACAATCAAATCAGTAAGCCAGTTGATGGCTTGAAATTTTTGCTTTCCTTTGCCCGATGAACAAAAAATTCCTATTCACCTGCGATAGCGGCTTGGAGCATATCACTTGCCGAGAGGTAAAAGAACGCTTTCCCGAGGCTACTGTGGGCCGATATTACAATTTTTCAAGGCGCATCATCGCCGAGGGTGATCTGTCCTGGGAAGATTTTTTATCCTTGCGGAGCATCCAGGATGTGATCGAAATACGGCAGGAGTTTGTACTGGATGAGATCACGCTGGAGTCCTGGCAGTCTGCCCTTCGTCCCGAGCTATTTCCCGAGCTGGATGAGGTTGCCTCATTTCGGGTTACCTCTGATCGTTGGGGCAACCAGGACCTACGCACGATGGACATGCAGGCCGC
>DAISIL010000048.1:0-22169 GCA_036822015.1 Bernardetiaceae bacterium
GAAGAACTGATCCAACACCAGGGTAAAGAAATTTTTGCGGTGTGGGTGTAGCTCCTCCTCTTTAACGGGCGCAGCCCTCAAAGACGGTTCCTTTTGCAGTGTGGGTGTGAAACACCTCATGGGATGGTAAACTTTCTTAAGGAATTGGAGAGATACCTTGCTTTCCGTGATCTTTGGAAATTAGTTTCACTAAAAAAACAACGAGAAGATGAAGAAACATTGCGCCTACCTGCTGGCGTTGCTGCTGATGATGTCGGGACAAGCCATGGCACAGCTCCAATCCAATCAGGATTTGTTTAATCAAATGAGCGATTTTAGAGCTACGCCTTACCGCTCGGCTAGTGGAATGCCCGGACATGCCTACTGGCAAAACCGCGCCGACTACCAAATCCAGGTCAGTCTGCTCCCCAAAGACCACCAAATCAAAGCCCGCATCGCAATCACGTACACCAACAACAGCCCTGATGTCCTGGACTTCATCTGGCTTCAACTCGATCAAAACCGGTTTCGGAACGACTCCCGTGGGCAAGCCACGCAACCGCCACAGGGCGGGCGATTTTCGGGAGATGCCCAGGGTGGATACAACATCAGCAATGTAAAGGTAGCCGAAAGCTATGTACCCGAGTACTTCATCAACGATACCCGGATGCAAATCATGCTCAAAGAACCCCTGGCTCCCAATGGCGGGAAGATCAGTTTTTCGATGGACTATGATTTTACGATCCCGGAGTACGGAGCCGACCGCATGGGCCGCCTGGCCGCCAAAGCCGGTGTAGTCTATGAGATGGCACAATGGTATCCCCGTCTGGCAGTTTATGACGATCTCAAAGGCTGGAACACAGAACCTTACCTGGGAGCAGGTGAGTTTTATTTGGAGTACGGTGATTTTGATTATGAGGTAACTGTCCCGACAGGGTTTATCGTCGTGGGATCGGGGCAACTCACCAACCCCACCGAAGTCCTCACCGCCGAGCAGCAAGAACGCCTAGCTGTAGCCCAACAAAGCGATAAAACCGTCTATATCATCGAACCCAAAGAAGTTGGTAAGGTCAAAAAGACCCGCCCCAACCCCGATCAGGCGACCTACACCTGGAAGTTTACGATGAAAAACACCCGCGACATCGCCTGGGCAGCCTCCGAAGCCTTCATCTGGGATGCCGCACGTATCCAACTCCCCAGCGGATCGCCTTGCCTGGCCATGTCGGTCTATCCCGACGAGAGCGACGGCAAGAAAGCCTGGAGCCGCTCGACCGAGTACACGAAAGCCTCCATTGAGCATTATTCCCAAAAGTGGTTTGAGTATCCCTATCCGGCAGCCGTCAATGTGGCAGGCATCGTAGGTGGGATGGAGTACCCAGGAGTATCGTTTTGTAGCTATCAATCTAAGGGCGAACGACTTTGGGGCGTTACTGACCATGAGTTTGGACACAACTGGTTCCCCATGATCGTGGGCAGTAACGAACGCCTCCACCCCTGGATGGATGAGGGCTTCAACACCTTCATCAACCATTTCAGTACCGAAGCCTTCAACGACGGCGAGTACAGCACCCGCCTGGGACAGATGCAGTTTTTTAGTGCCTTCCTCAATGCCCCTGGCCGCGAGCGTATCGCCACTTACCCCGACATCACCCAACCCCAAAACCTCGGCATTGTGGCTTATTACAAGCCAGCCATCGGCTTGATGCTCCTACGCGACATCATCCTGGGACCAGAGCGATTTGAACGCGCCTTCAAGGCATACATCAACCGTTGGGCATACAAGCACCCTACCCCTCACGATTTCTTCCACACCATAGAAAACGTGGCCGGTGAAGAACTCGATTGGTTCTGGAAGTCCTGGTTTTACTCCAACGACATCCTTGACCAGGCCGTCCTTGACGTAGAGCAAGAGAAAAACGGAACAGCCATCATCACGATCGCTAACCAGGGTGGTGTACTGATGCCAGCTGTTGTCGAAATTGAGGAAAAAGGTGGCAAAAAAGGAAGGGTTCAGCTTCCCGTAGAGGTATGGCAGCGAGGCAACATGTGGAAGTTCCGCTACGAAGCCAAAGACAAAATCACCCGAGTAAGCCTTGATCCAGACAAACGCCTCCCCGACAGCAATCCCACCAACAACACCTGGGAAGCCAAAACAGGGAAAGTCGATCAAGAAGACTAACAAACGTTAAAACGCCTTGTTATCCACTTTGATCTATCAAAGGTTTTGCAACTTTGCTTTGTTGTAGAAACAGATGCGTATGGAATTAGATCGAAGTAAAATGCCCCAGCACGTTGCCATCATCATGGATGGCAACGGGCGGTGGGCCAAAAGTAAAGGCAGACAACGTTTTTTTGGACATCGCAAAGCGATCCAATCCATTCGCGATACCCTAGAAGCCTGCGGGCATTGGGGCATTTCTTATTTGACGCTTTACGGGTTTTCTACCGAAAACTGGAACCGCCCCAGCCTAGAAGTCGATGCCATCATGCAAGTTATCACAAGGGCTTTGCAGAGTGAGCTTCCGTCTTTGATGAAGAACAACGTGCGCCTGGGCATGATCGGCGATCCTTCACGGCTTCCGGCCGTCTGCCAACGCGAGCTGAACTACGTTTTGGCACAAACATCCCAAAACACCGGTGTTTACTTTACGCTAGCGTTGAGTTATAGCGGGCGTTGGGAGATCACTCAAGCCGTCAAACGAATTGCACAGGAAGTTAAGGCAGGACACCTTGAACCCGAAGCCATCAACGAAGACATCTTGTCCCAGTATCTCTCGACGGCCAACCACCCCGACCCCGAACTGATGATCCGCACCAGCGGCGAAACCCGACTGAGCAACTTTTTGCTTTGGCAGTTGGCGTATGCCGAACTCTTCTTTACGCCCGTAATGTGGCCCGATTTCAGACGCGAACACCTCGAGGAGGCACTCCAAGCCTACCAACAACGCGAACGACGTTTTGGCAAAATCTCCGAACAAACCAAGACCCCGCCTATCTCTTCTAATGGCATTTCTTCTCATTAACCGTACCCGTATGACCTTTCAAAAACCGATCATCAAGCTCATCCTCCTGATTGGCCTAGCTGTATGTAGCCTCCTACACGCACAAGCCCAGATAGGTCTGGGCTTCAATAATCGCAGACCCAAAACCGACAACACCCTGACGGTCGATTACAGCAACCCCAAAGAGTATGAGATTGGCGGCATCGAGATCAAGGGCATCGACTACCTCGATCCCATCGCCATCATTGGCATCTCGGGCTTGCGCGTGGGCGACAAAATCCGTGTGCCGGGCGATCAGATCAGCCAGGCCGTCCGTAAGCTCTGGAAACAAGGCTTGTTGGGCAACGTAAGCATCGAAATTGATCGCATCGAAGGCGAAAAAATATTCCTCAACTACGTCCTATCCGAGCGGCCGCGGCTCTCTCGTTTTGTCTTTGAGGGCGTAAAGAAAGGACAAGCCAAAAAGCTCACCCAGGCAGTGGATCTCATTCGGGGAAGGATCATCAACGACGTGATGATAAAAGGAGCCGAGATGGCCGTCAAGCGGTACTACCGCGAAAAGGGCTACGGCAACGTCAGCGTCCGTAGCATCCAGCACAACGACAGCACGATGACCAACTACGCCTATCTCACTTTTCTGGTCGATCGCGGGCCCAAAGTCAAGGTTGGGGAGTTGATCTTTGAAGGCAACGAAAACTTCAGCGATGCCAAGCTCAACCGCAAAATGAAGAAAACCAACGCCGTGGGTTTGCGTAACCTCCTGCGTAGCAAAAAGTTTCTCGAATCCGAATACGCCAACGACAAAGAAGACCTCATCGCTTTCTACAACCGCAACGGCTACCGCGATGCCGAGATTACCTTCGATACCATCTATGCCCTCGATCCCTCCCGCCTGGCCGTTCGTGTCGAGATCAAGGAAGGACGGCAGTATTTTTATCGTAACATCACCTGGAAAGGCAATTACATCTACACCGACGATGTCCTTTCCCGTGTCCTGAACATCAAGCGCGGCGATGTCTATAACGCCGAAGAACTCAACAAACGCCTCTCCTTCAATCCCAACGGCATGGATATTTCGTCGCTTTATATGGACGATGGCTATCTGTTCTTCAACGTAACGCCGGCCGAGGTAAGAATTGAAGGCGACTCTATTGATGTGGAGATGCGCGTCTTTGAGGGCGAGCAGGCTACCATCAATAAAATCATCATTGAAGGCAACACCCTAACCAGCGATCACGTCATCCAACGCGAGCTGCGCACCATCCCCGGGCAAAAGTTTAGCCGCTCCGACTTGATCCGTACCCAACAGATGCTCTCCCAGATGGGGTATTTCGATCCCGAGCAGATCAACATCTCCCCCGAACCCAACATAAGCGACGGCACAGTGGACATCCGCTACAGCCTCGTTGAAAAACCCAACGACCAAATCGAACTTTCCGGCGGCTGGGGAGGCTTTTTTGGCTTTGTCGGAACGCTTGGCCTGACGCTCAACAACTTCTCCTTAGATAAATTTTCGCGTTTCAAGCTATGGCCCATCCCCAAAGGCGACGGACAAAGCCTACAGCTGCGCTTCCAGGCCAACGGGCGACGTTTTCAGACCTATACCTTTACCTTCACCGAACCCTGGTTGGGCGGCAAGAAACGCAACTCGTTTAGCTTCAACTTACAACACTCAGTACAACGTCTTTTCGCCAACTCGGGCGGGTTCTTCCCGGGCGCAGGTCTGGGTGGAGGCTTTGGCGGGGGCTTTGGCGGGGGAGTAGGACCCGGAGGTATTGGCGGATTCGGCGGTGGTTTGTTTGGGGAGCAGATCGGCAACCTCAAAGTCTATGGGGCTACTTTTAGTCTCGGGAGACAACTGAACTGGCCCGATGACTATTTCAGTCTCTCCAACTCCATCAGCTACCTCAACTATCGCCTCAACAACTTCAACGCCGGCTTCAGAGGCATCGCCAATGGCAACTTCCACAACTTTGTCTTCAATACCACCCTGGCTCGCAGCAATGTCGATAGCCCCATTTATCCCCGCAACGGCTCCCAGATGACCCTTAGTGTGGGCCTAACACCGCCCTATTCCCTGCTCGGGCGCGGCACGGAGTTCAACTCCGTTGAGCAAGAGCTAAGCATGGTGGAGTACCACAAGTGGATGTTTGATAACTCCTGGTTTATGCCCATCATCGGTGATTTGGTCTTGAACGTTCGGGCGCACTTCGGGTACGTTGGGCGGTACAACAGCAAGGCAACACTGGTTCCTTTTGAGCGGTTTATCATGGGTGGTAGTGGACTGACCTTTGGTAACTTCCTGCTCGGAACAGACATCATCTCCCTGCGTGGCTACGACGACAACTCCGTTACGCCCAACGAAACGCGCCAGGAAGGCGGGGCGATCTACAACAAATTCGTCCTCGAGTTGCGGCATCCCGTAACGCTCGGGCAGGCCGCCTCCATTTACGTCCTGGCTTTTGCCGAAGGCGGCAACACCTGGAACGACGGTCAGCTCTTCAACCCCTTCGATGTCAAGCGTTCGGCAGGTGTGGGAGCGCGTATCTTCATGCCTGCTTTTGGTCTGCTGGGCGTAGATTGGGGCTATGGCTTCGATCAGATTCCGGGAGCTTTGGGTGCCAGTGGACAGCAGTTTCATTTTATGATTGGACAAACGATACGTTAATGGCAACGAACACACGACTAAGCGTCAATATCAACAAAATTGCTACGCTGCGCAATGCACGCGGTGGCAACGTACCTGATCTGGTAGTTGCTGCCCAAAACTGTGAACGCTTTGGCGCACAGGGCATCACGGTACATCCTCGCCCCGACGAGCGGCATATCCGCTACGCTGATGTCTATGCCCTGGCCCAGGTTGTCCAGACCGAGTTCAACATCGAGGGCAACCCCCAACAGGGACGCTACCTCGAAATCATCGCCGATGTGCGCCCAGCCCAGGCGACCCTTGTACCCGATGCCACCGATGCCCTGACCTCCAACGCCGGTTGGGATACCCGCAAGCACGCTGACTACCTCCGCGATGTCCTGGCACAGATCAAATCCTGGGGTGTGCGCACCTCCCTCTTCATTGACCCAATCCCCGAGATGATCGAAGGAGCCGCTGCCGTAGGAGCCGATCGCATTGAGTTTTATACCGAAAGCTACGCCAAAAACTATCCCATCGACCCCAAAGCCGCCCTCATGCCCTACCGCCAATGCGCCCAGCTGGCCCACGATCTCGGGCTGGGTATCAATGCAGGACACGACCTCAACCTCGATAACCTCCCCTACCTGCGCGCACACCTACCCTACCTAGACGAAGTATCCATCGGACACGCTCTCATCAGCGATGCCCTCTACCTCGGACTACAAAACACCGTGCAGCTTTACCTTCGTGCCTTACAAACGCCCTAGCCCATGCGTCGTCTGCTCTGGATCATCATCCTGGGAACGATTGCCTATTGGGGATGGATGCGTAGCTGTAAGCCCATCACCATCGACCCCGCGCTCACCCAGCGCGTCGAACGCCACTACGGAGAAGACCTCCAAGACCTCTGCCAGACCTATGACCTGCCCGCCCACTACTTCAAAGCCTTGATTATCCTGGAGGTCTCCGCCCGAAAAAATCCCCCTAGCCGAACCGAAGCAAGCGTTTTGAAACGCTTAAAAGACGTTCGGGCAGGCAAAACAAAGAAATACGGTTTCTTTCGTACCCAAGACCTCCAACATAAATCCGACCGCGACCTCGAATGGATGGCCACCTCCTGGGGGCCGTTCCAGATCATGGGCTTTCATGCCGTCCGAGAGGGGTTTCCCGTAACTGACCTCTACAACGAAAAAGCCCTCGCCACGGGGCTGCGCTGGTGCAAAGCCCAATACGGCGACTACCTCAAAAGAGGCGACCTGGCCAACGCTTTTCATATCCACAACACCGGCAGCCCCCTGCCTGCCAGCGGACGGCCATTCACGACCGACCCAGACTATGTCCGCAAAGGATTGACTTACAGCCGATTCTTCCAAAATAACCCCCGTTATGCCCAACCCTGATTTTGCCCAGGATGTCTATGCCGTCGTTCGGCTGATCCCCGAAGGGCGTGTTACCTCCTACGGAGCCATCGCCCGTTACCTGGGTAAGCCACGCGGGGCCCGACTGGTGGGCTGGATCATGAACCGCTCCCTCAAGGAGGGCAGCATTCCGGCACACCGCGTCGTCAATCGCGATGGACTACTGACCGGCAAGGCACATTTTCCAACACCAACAGCCATGCAAGAACGCCTCGAAGCCGAAGGCATCCGTGTTATTGATGACCAAATCCAGGACTTTGAGCAGGTGTTTTGGGAGCCACTCGAGGCCCTGGATGGATAGCAGACAAAGTTTTAATTTGAGGGCACCCCGGCTGCTTTGCGGTCGGGATGTTATTGCATCTGGATCAGTCGCTCAAAGGCTTTGAGGGCATGTCCTCCCAGCAAGGAGGTACGCGCTCTACTGAGGGCATCGGTGATGCCTTTTTGGGGCGCCAGGGCATAGATGGCCGCAGCGGCGTTGGCGATGACGGCGTTGTTTTGGGCGCGGCTGCCTTCATTTTTGAGGATACGCACAAAAATCTGGGCGGCTTCGGGGATCGTTGTACCACCAGCGAGCTGTCCGGGTTGTATCTGCTGAAAGTTCCAATCTTTGGGATAGACAAAACGCTCGCCCTGGCGGTCGATGGCCTTGAAGGGACCCGTCAGGGAAATCTCGTCGTAGCCATCGAGGCTATGCACGATCAGGAAATCTTTATCGGTCTGTTGGTAGAGGTAACCATAGATGCGGGCTAGCTCGAGGCTAAAGACCCCGATCAGTTGGCGAGGCGGGTCGGTGGGGTTTACCATGGGACCGAGCATATTAAAAAACGTCTTGATGCCGAGTTCGCGGCGCACCGGAGCGACGTACTTCATCGCCGGATGAAACAAGGGCGCGTGCAGGAAGCAGATACCAACCTTGTCGAGTTGGCGTTTGAGTGTCTCGGGGTCGGCGGTGAAGCGATAGCCGAGGTATTCGATGACATTGGAGGAGCCGCAGTTGGAGGATACACCGTAGTTGCCGTGCTTAGCGACTTTTTCGCCAGCTCCCGCGACGACAAAAGCGGCTAAGGTGGATACATTAAAGGTGTCTTTGCCGTCGCCGCCCGTCCCGCAGAGATCAGTGGGCGAGAAGTCGGAGAGATCAACGCGGAGGCAGAGTTCGAGCATGGCATCTCGGAAGCCCTCCATTTCATCGAGGGTGATGTTGCGAAGGTTAAAGACGGTCAGGAAGGCGGCCATCTGGCTTGGATTGAACTCCCCCTTTCCCATCCGCAACAAGACATCTTGTGCCTCGGGGCGGCTAAGGGTTTGGTAGGCAAAGAGCCGATTCAGGATTGCTTTCATTTTTTGCTATACATTAAATCGAAAGTGCATCACATCGCCATCGCATACGAGGTATTCCTTGCCTTCTACGGCTAGCTTACCGGCATCGCGGCAGCCGGCTTCGGAGCCATACTTGACGTAATCCTCAATCTTGATGACCTCGGCCCGGATAAAGCCCCGCTCGAAGTCGCTATGGATCACGCCTGCTGCCTGGGGTGCTTTCCAGCCCCGCTTGATTGTCCAGGCGCGGACTTCTTTGGGTCCGGCGGTGAAGTAGGTAATCAAATTGAGGAGTTCGTAGGAGGCCAGGATGAGGCGATCCAATCCCGAGGAGGTCAGTCCATATTCCTCCAAAAAGAGAGCTTTCTCTTCGGGGTCTTCCAGAGCCGCAATTTGCTCCTCGAGGGCCGCCGAAATGACGATCACCTGGGCGTTTTCGTCGGCGACGGAGGCTTTGAGGGCAGCTACGTGGGCGTTGCCTTCGGAGAGCGAGGCTTCATCGACGTTGGCGACATAAATGACGGGCTTGCCGGTGAGCAAGTGCAGATCGCGGACCACCTCCTGCTCCTCCTCACTGACCTCGAGGCTGCGGACGTTCTTACCGGCTTCGAGGTGCGTGCGGTATTTGTCGAGGGTCTTGAGGTCGGAGAGGGCTTTTTTGTCGCCGGATTTGGTGGCTTTCTGTCGGGTGGTGATGCGTTTTTCTACGCTTTCTAAGTCGCGGAGTTGAAGTTCGGTATCAATGGTTTCCTTATCGAGGACGGGGTCAATTTTTCCGTCCACGTGGATGATATTGTCGTCGTCGAAGCAACGGATGACGTGCAGGATGGCATCGACCTCGCGGATGTTGGCCAGAAACTGGTTGCCGAGTCCTTCGCCTTTGCTGGCCCCGCGCACCAGCCCTGCGATGTCCACAAATTCCATGACGGTAGGCAGGACGCGCTGGGGCTGAACGAGTTTTTCGAGGGTGTTGAGCCGCTGATCTGGCACCGTAACCACACCTACGTTGGGTTCGATGGTACAAAAAGGATAGTTGGCCGACTCGGCCTTGGCACTAGAGAGGGCATTGAACAACGTGGACTTGCCTACGTTGGGTAGCCCCACGATACCGCATTGTAAAGCCATAGGGTGTACTGGTATGAGAATTTCCCACAAAAGTACGCAGAATTTGCGGCTTACAGTAGCTTTTCGAGGTCTTTTTGCCAAAGCTCAAGCCAGAGCAGTTCCTCGGGGGCAAGCCACCCCAGCCCCACCAAAGCCCCATAACAAAGCCGGAGGTTCTCAAATACAGCCCCATAGCCACTTTGTAGCCGTAGCTCCTCCAGCACCTGGGCCATCCGTTGGTGCTGCAAATAACCCACGTATTCGTCCGCCAAATCACGCATCAGCGCGTGCTGATTGCGCTCATGACGAACGGTCGGGGAAAGAAAAGCTACGCTTGCATCCATCTCCCACAAAATCCGTTGCCCGATCAGGCTACGCCAAATATCCGTTAGGCGAAAAGGAGCTGTTACGGGTAAGTAAAGCAAAGGAAAAGCCGGCCGCTGCCATGCCGTCGCCTGGCTATTGAAGGGACACCACTGCCCCGCTTGAAGGACAAGCGGCACTTGATCGTTCAAAAAATAAAAGGCTTCGGGATGCCCCAAATGAAAGATCGCATCAACATCGGGGCAGTGATCGGCCAGCCCCTGAAAGACCCAGATTTTATCATCTGCCATGTTTATCCGTTTATGCGGATATTTGTTTTGGGCTAGCTCGGGGGGAAATCCTCGGGGCCAGATGTGCTCTTCGGTGAAATAGCCGTAAGCGTTGATCCACCCCGTGCCTTCGGGGTTGCGTAGCTGCTCGGGCTCTTGGACGGTCTGCCAAAAGTGAGGGAGCGGATGGTTATCGTCGTCGCTTTCGAGGAGTTGTGCGCAGCCGGACTGTATGGCCAGGAGGTAGCCGATGTTTTTGCGGGCGTAGTGGTTGGGGGGTAGCGCACGCAAGGCGAAGGGGAGTTGTTGCTGGTTTTGGTAAGAAAAAAAATGCCCGTAGGTGAGGGCAAAATCCGAAGGTGTTTTTTGGTCGCCGATCACCCAAAGCGATGCACCTTCGGCGGCACAGGCAGCCTGCCAACGCCGTAGCCCTGGGTGCGTTGATGCAGCGATTGTCGTGATAACGAGTGCCTTACTCACGTATCCCAGCTTAGGTCGGGGGTCATCAGTTGGGCAGTGGGGGCATAGACGCGCAGGTAACGGATGAGATCGGTGAGTTCGTCGGAGAACTCAAGGTGTAGGTCTGGGTGTAGTTTTGTGGCTTTTTTGAGGGTGCTTTTGAGCTTACTCACCACATAGCCAGCAAACTTGTCGGCACGATAGGCTTCCCCCTCCAGCATGGCTCGGTTTTCTTTGAGGTAGTGGTGCAACAAGAGTACCGACAAGACGACCTCTCCGAGGGCATCTTTGGTGATCTTGGCATAGCGCGTAATGTCTCCACTGAAGCTGCGCATTTCCATCATCAACAGCCCGGGTGTCCAGGAGTAACCTGCCCGTGCAAACTTAATGATCCGCTCTTCGATGGTCTGCCGCATCTCTAGTTGTTCGGCTGGGCTGCCCAGGAGTTGGAACTGGAGTTGCTCCACCAGGAGTTTGTCCTTACGGATGAGGCGGATCAGGAGTTTGTCCTTCTCTTTGGGGGGCATATCGAGGATGGCCGTTTTGAGTTCGTCGGTCAGTTTCATGGGGACAAAAGTACGTTTTATTCCTCATCCCGAAAAACACTTACCACGCCTTCGATGGCCTGCAATCTTTTGGCGATGCTATCCATTTGCCCCTTATCAAGGACGCTTAATACGACTAGCCCCTCAAAAAGTCCGGTAGTTTGTTGGGTTTGTCCGATGTTCATGCTGACGATATTGACGCGGTGCTGCTCCGAAATCTCACGGCTGATGTCGTTGATAAGTCCCATGCGGTCTGTTCCGACGATGCGCAGCCCGATGTCGTAGCGTTGGCGGGCATCGCCGGCCCAGATGGCACTGATGATGCGGTCGCCGTGGGCAGACATCATCTGGACGGCGTTGGGGCAGTCGATGCGATGAATCTTGATGCCCTGCCCGGCCGTTACGTACCCAAAAATATCATCGCCCAGGATGGGTTTGCAGCAAGGCGAGAGGGTGTAGTCGATGTCGGGGTCGGCACCAACGATGAGCATATCGCGCTGGTGCTTGGCCTTGATGATCTCTTTGGCTTTTTTGGCGGTATCGGGCAGGTGCTGTTTGTCGTGGATGGCATCTTTGAACTTTTTGATCTCCGTGTGAGGAATACGCCCCTGCCCAACACGCTGATAAAGATCAGTGGCCGTTTTGGTATCAAAAAAATCGACGAGCTGGGCAACGGTCTGGTCATCGAAGGGCATCTTGAGCTGCTGGAGCTTTCGGGCGATGATCTCTTTGCCTTGTTCCTGGGTTTGGCGTTGTTCTTTGCGAAGATACTGCCGGATGTGGTTGCGGGCCTTGGCCGTGTGGGTCATGCGGAGCCAACTGGTGTTGGCTTTGATTTGGGAGGCTTTCAGGATGTCGATCTGATCGCCGTTTTGGATTTCGTAGCTCAACGAGACGAGTTTGTGCCCTACCTTTCCGCCCATGCAACGCAAGCCGATCTGGGAATGCACCGAAAAAGCAAAATCCAGTATCGTTGCTCCTTTGGGCAGTACTTTTATATCGCCCTTAGGCGTAAAGGCATAGACCTCATCGCTGAATAGGTTGTTCCGAAACTCCTGCATAAACTCCAGGGCATCCATGTCTTTGTTTTCGATGGACTCACG
Source organism: Bernardetiaceae bacterium (assembly GCA_036822015.1). Classification (GTDB taxonomy): domain Bacteria; phylum Bacteroidota; class Bacteroidia; order Cytophagales; family Bernardetiaceae; genus DAISIL01. The sequence continues at coordinate 12,159 of DAISIL010000048.1, forward strand.
GACACGGTTGAGCCAGACCTCTATCCCCCTGTCGTTGCGCTCACTGACCCCCTTGTACTTCCAGTGGGCGGCATAGCCTTTTTCGGCAATATCATCCATGCGGCGGGTTCTGATCTGGACTTCTACCCAACCGCGTTGCGGACTCATGACGGTCGTGTGTAGGGATTCGTAGCCATTGGCACGCGGGACGCTGATCCAATCACGGAGGCGTTTGGTGTTGGGGGTATAGAGATCCGAAACGATGGAATAAGCCTGCCAGCAGAGGGATTTTTCGCTGGACACCTGGTCAGCTTCAAGGATGATCCGTATGGCAAAGAGGTCATAGACCTCTTCAAAGGGTATTTTTTGCTTTTGCATCTTGTTCCAGATCGAGGAGATGGACTTTACCCGCTGCTTGATCTCGAAGGTGAAGCCCTGTTTTTGTAGTTCGGCTTCGATGGGCTTAACAAACTCCCGAACAAAGCGATCTCGGGCCCGCTTCGACTGGTCGATCTTTTGCTGAATATCGTGATAGACCTCCGGTTTGGCGTATTTGAGGGAGAGGTCTTCGAGTTCGGATTTGATGTTATACAGCCCTAAGCGATGGGCCAGCGGGGCATAAACAAAGCGGGTTTCGGAGCGCGTCTTGAGTTGCTTGTCGCGGGGCATACCATCGAGGGTGCGCATGTTGTGGAGCCTATCGGCGATCTTAATCAGGACAACACGGATGTCCTGCGAAATGGTAACGAGTACCTTGCGGAAGGTCTCGGCTTGTGCCGATTCGTAGCGTCCCTTTACGTCGGGTACTTTGGTTAGTCCGTCGATGATTCGGCTTACTTTTTTGCCAAACTTAGCTTCGATCTCCTCTAGGGGTATTTCGGTATCCTCTACTACGTCGTGAAGCAAAGCCCCAATGATCGCCGTTGTGCCAAGTCCCATCTCTTCGACGACGATATGGGCTACGGCCAGGGGGTGTAAAATGTAGGGTTCACCGGACTTTCGTCGCACGTCCTGGTGTGCCTCCTGGGCCAAATTGAAAGCAGCCTTGATGTGTTTGGCATCCTCATCCTGGAGGTAAGGACGCGCCGAGCGCATCAGGGCGCGGTACTCTCTCAGGATGAGTTTGCGCTCCTGCTCAAGCGCATCGGGTTTTTGCTGGTCGATGGTAGGTAAAGAAAGGCTTCCCATAAGATTTTTTTTTGGTAAAAATTGGTTTTTTTGCGCGTCTGTTTGTACATTTGCGTCTCCAATGCGGGTGTGGCGAAATTGGTAGACGCGCTAGACTTAGGATCTAGTGTCTCACGACATGGGGGTTCGAGTCCCTCCACCCGTACCAAAAACAAGTTGGGCCGCTGTGTTCAACTTGTTTTTTTATGTAGTAGTAGTGTTTTTGTGTTTTATTGTTTGTTTGATCCTCAAAACGACATCATCTCTTGGATATCCAAATTGAAAAAACCGATGCCGGCTTAAGCCTACTTAAAGTTAAGGTAGAAAAGGCAGATTACCAACAAGTCGTCGATAAAAAGTTGGAAGAATATCGCCGAAAAGCCAATATTAAGGGGTACAGAGCAGGAAAAGCGCCCCTAGGACTGGTCAAAAAGATGGTAGGTCAGGAAATCAAAGCCGAGCAGATCATCCAATCTATGAGTACATCGGTGGATGAGTTTTTGAAGGGCTACACCGAAAAAATCGTTGTCGGTAGCCCCATCCCACGCTCTGATACCTTTGCCAACAAAAACTGGAAATACGACGATGATTTTGAGTTTTTCTACGAAGTCGGTCTAGTCGATCACTTCGAGATCACGGAGGAGCAACTGAAAGACATCCAAATCGAACAACTCTCCGTGCATATACCGGATAGCCTCGTCGAAAGAGAAATTTTATCCAATCGCATCCACCTGGGCAAACCCAGCGACGTACAAAAAGAGACCATCGAAGCCCCCGAAGCCGATACCTCATCGACCTTGATCGTTGAGTTTTCGCTGGACATCGAAAGCGAAGCAGAGCAAGCAGAAATTCCCGCACAAATAGAGGGACAGTTTGCGCTAACCGACCTAAACAACGATGCCCAGGATGCCCTTTGGGGCAAAAAAAGTGAGGATACGCTCACCATCGTTCTGGATGCTTTCTTTAAGGAAGAAAAACTAAGCCAACTGTTTGACGGAAAAGCTATTGCGTTCATGGAAGCGCAAAGGGCCGCCAACAAGCCGCTATCGGGAACACTGCTCATCGAAAAGTTTTCGTCCGTTGAGTTGCACGACTTCGATCAGGACTTCATCGACAAAGCCACCGGACAAGACAAAGAACTCCAGGAACTCCAGGAGGCAGCCTCCGAAGACAAGCCCTTTGCGCGTCCCGAATCGCACGTAGTGGGGCAGGAGGCTTACCGAGCATATTTGCGCGAGCGACTTTCGGCTGATATTGCGCGCAGCCTAGATCAACTGCTCCTCAACCAGATCGAAAAGTTGATCTTGACACACTTCCCCATCCAACTCCCCAAAGATTTCTTGATCCGTTGGCTGGTCTTTGAAAACCAAAAAGAAGGTATGGCCGCCGATGAGATTGAGAAGCTCAAAGCAGGTATCAAAGAGGAATACGACAACATCGCCGACTCCATGCGTATGTCGCTGATCTCCAACCATATCATCAGCAAAAACGTACTCAATATTGAGCCGGATAACCTGATGGAAGCCGCCCGAACGGTGGTTAGGCAGAAGTACGCCCAGTTCTTCGGTGGGGGGGATATTCCTTTTGATATGCTTACTCAGCTGGCAACGATGGAGATGCAGCAAGAAAAACAGCAGTCTCAGATTTTCAATATCGCCAGAGACCACAAAGCCAAGCAATGGATCAAGGAGCGCATCACACGTACCGAGCGCAAGATTGATTTCAGTGAGCTACCCAAAGCCATTGCAGCCATCCAGGAGCAACTCATGGATACATCCGCCACAACGGCAGTAGAAGAACTCAGCTAAATCAGTGATTGAACACCTGTTTGAGGCTCATCCGCAGGAGATCGCCCATGCTTTGGCAGGTCAAGAAATCCGATAGTCCGTAATAATCAGCCAGTTCGTGTTTGAGCTGGTAGGTGTTTTCGGGGGGAGCGATTTGGTCTTGGCGCATGGTCTGGATGAGTTGATCGACGGTATTGTAGGAGGAGCGTAGGCGATGAGCGATCATGCTGCGCTCCTCAATTTGGTACTGTCGGGTGGTCTCGGGGGTCATCAACTCGAGACCAATCTTGATGATGGGGTTGTTTTCTTTGAAGTATTTTGGCATATAAACTTTTTTCTGCCCCTCGTAGGACTGCTGATCGAAGTCAATGGCTCGGATACGGTAGTGGGTTTCCTCGAAGTCCGGCGTAATATCGACAACGTAGTTGCTGGCGTGCATATCGCCCAACAAGCGCACAAAACAGCGTTCATTAAACTTGACAAATTCCTTTGCGAGCCGGGTCCGGTTAAGGTTCTTGTTGAGGTATCGGCGCATGAACTGCTCCCCCGGCACGCCGGCGATGTGTTCCTCGATCAAGGTTTGGCCCGAAACAAAATGCTGTACGCGGTTGGGGGAAGTTAGGTCTTCGAGTTCGAGGCCATAGATGCGGGAGGCATCGGCTTGCTTGACATAAAAATAATCGAAGTTATCGTTGATGCGGTTCACGATCCTGACCCGTATGGGCTGGGTATTGCCGTAGGTACACAAATCGACCCGATCCACGTACAGGTGTTCGATCACGGATAGCTCACCTTCGGCTTTGAGCAAGGCATAGATTTTTTTGAGGGCCGTGTATATCTCTTGCATCTCCTGGGGGGCATAAAAGAGCGTCTCCCAGAGGGTGTCTTTTTCGTGTGCATCGTAGAGCGAAATGGTACTGGTGTAGCGCAGCAAGTCCTGGTAAGAGACGGCGACCTGGACTTCTTTTTTTTGGTGGCGCAGGTATTGCCGCAGCGTTGGGCTAACGGGATAAATGGTTTTCTTTCTGGAGATGAGCGGCATAACCTTAGTTGTGCTTGGTGGAGGTGTATCGTTGGGCTTGTTCGACCCACTCCTGGCGTTCGATGCGCTCGGGAGGGTAGTTGAGGAGTTGGTTCAGTTGCTCTACATCTGCTTCCTGCAAGTGAGCAATTTGCGCAAAAGCCGTAATACCGATGCGGTTGAGCTGTGCCTGTGTATGCGCGTCGATGCCCGTGATGCGGGTCAGGTCATCGGTCTGCTCGGTAGGGGCAACAAACCATCCCATCTGGTGCTGCCGGAGAGTAAGTTGTTGGGCTTCGAGTTTTTGATGGAGTTGTAGGACTTCGGCTTGGGCGGCTTCGAGTTCGCGGAGCGGCACAAATATCCGGTGATCGCTTTGCTTGATGGCGGTGATGGTCTGCTGGAGTTGTCGGATTTCTTTGTGGGCTTTTTGTAGCTCTTCAAGGGGTATCCAGGTGTCGGCGGTTTTGTTCCAGGCTTCGATGAGACGTTCTTTTTCTTGGAGTTCTTCTTCGAGGCGTAGGTAAGCCGCTTCAAGTTCTTGGTCAGTTTTCAGGGAGATTTGGGGTTGGTTCAGGGTTTGGAGTTGCTGGGTGGCTTCTCGGAGGCGTTGTTGCAGTTCGGTATGGGCTTGCTGGTGTTGGGTGATCTGTTTGAGGAAGATATTGCGCTGCTGCGCTGTCTGGTTTTGAAGGATGGTGATCTGCTGGGTGGCTTCTCGGAGGCGTTGTTGCAGTTCGGTATGGGCTTTCTTGTGCTGGGCGATTTGTTTGAGGAAGGTGTTGCGCTGCTCCTCTGTCTGATCTCGGAGGGTAAGGGTATGGGTATATTGGAGGTTTTCTATCGCTGCTTGATGCTGCACCTCCTGATAGGCGAGTTTATCCATTAGCTGACGCTCCTGGATGCGCTTTTCCCCGATGGCTAAGGCGCATTGCTCCTGTGCCGCGTGGAGTTGTTGCGCTATGTTGCGCTTGAGAGTTTGGTACTTCTGCCAGGCAAACCAAGCGGCGGCTATTGTCAAGATAAGCAGAAAAACAAGTGCGATCGTCGGGTACATAGGTGTAATTATGCTCTGGCGGCAATAAAAGTAGCCCCAATCAAGGCCACCAACAACAAAACAGCCACTAGTTCAAAGCTCAAGGCCTGATCTACGACCAGCGTTTGGCTCATCGCGGTTGTCTCCTGAGGGGCAAGCACGGCAGCCTCGGGCAGGAGCCGAACAGCAGCTTGTACTTCTTTGAGCAAAGCCAGGGCCAAAAAAAACACACCCACCACGGCCAGGAGCGGTGTTCGGGGGCGCAAATCCAATACCTCCGCATTTCCTGCACTCATAAACATCATCCCAAAAAGCAACAGCACCAAAATTCCGCCCACATATACGACAATCTGTGCCACGGCCACAAAGTCCGCCGAAGCACACACAAAAAGCCCCGCGACAGCTAACAAACTCAACAGGAAATACAATCCAGCATACAAAAGCCGATTTGCCCGCCAAAGTCCGATCCCCCCCACGAGTGCTAGCCCACTCAAAAATGCTATCCAATATGCGATCATCACCTATTTAGCTAGCTCGTTATCAGGAACAAGAGTATCTCGGCTGCCCATCTCCTGCCATGGATACGACACCGGACGCAGCGGCTCGGTACGCCAGACTTTCAGGTGGGCGGTATCGCCCAGAAGAAGCGGAAAAAAATGCGTGAGTTGATGGGTTTGTTGATCGAAATGCCGCGCCCAAGCCTGCTGGTTAGCCAACTGCCATATCGGCAAATACGAAGGATGTTCGAACTGCTGCTGCCTCTCCTGCTCACGCAAACGCCTTGATTCTTTGGCAATCATGCCTTGTACCTCTACCGCAGAAACTGGATCGTGGTACGCATAAACGCACGAAAAAAAGACAACCGTAAAGAATCCTATCACTAATATACGGAGTGTATTCATCCAAAAAAGCAAAGTATTTCCGAGTATAAAACGATTCATTTGACAAAATTAACACATAAAAACGACTTTTTGTTAAAAAGAAATCATAATAACGGCAATCTCGCTGCCATCCTGAGAAAAGTCAGTTTTTTTTCCTACATTCGGGTTGTTGATGCCTCAACGCCTGACTTTGTTTAAACATTTTCAGAAAAAAGTGAACAGAAAATTTGGATTTCTGTTTAACACCTACTACCTTTGGCTTAAACAAAAACAACAAAAGGGTTATGACTACTGTAGAATTTAACTTTGCCTTGCAACAAATGACGTACTCCCTGCGGCCTTTCGCCCTCAAACTCACCAAAGACAGTGAGGAGGCTAACGATCTGCTCCAGGAAACAGTCTTGAAAGCGTTCACGAATCGCGATAAGTTCAAAGAAGGAACTAATCTCAAAGCGTGGTTGTACACCATTATGAAGAACACCTTCATCACGAACTACCAACGACTGGTGCGCCGAAAAACATTCATCGACACCACCGACAACCTGCACTACATCAACTCTACGGACAACATTTCCCGTAACGATGCCTACTCGCAGTTCATGCTAGACGACATCTACGCAGCCATCAACGAACTCGACGAACCCTACCAGGTGCCATTTTTGATGCACTACCGTGGGTTCAAATACCACGAAATCGCCGACCATCTGCAAATCCCCATCGGAACGGTAAAGAACCGCATACACATCGCCCGTAAGCAACTCAAAGAGCAACTCAAGACTTACGCCAAACAAGAGCTTGACTAAAAGGGCTTAAAAGTTTTTATTTTTCTTACAAAAAACAAATTACCATGAGCAAAAAGGTAATCATCATCGGTGCTGGCTTGGGTGGATTAGCTACGGCTTTGCGCCTGGCTACACGCGGCTACAAAGTGGAGATCGTCGAAAAGTACCATCAGGCAGGTGGACGGCTCAACCAAATCAAGCAGGACGGGTTTACCTTCGATATGGGACCGTCTTTCTTCAGCATGAGCTATGAGTTTGAAGAGTTGTTTAAAGATTGTGGAGTAGAAAACAACCCGTTGCAATTCAATGAGCTTGACCCTTTGTATGCCGTTTATTTTGCGGGCAAACAAAAACCCTATCTGATTTACAAGGACTTGGCACGTTTGGCAAAAGAATTTGAAGCCATCGAACCCGACTTTGAAGCCAAAGTTAAACGCTATCTAGGTCAAGCTAAAGGCATTTTCCATGATACCGAGTACCGCATCGTTAAGCGCAATTATGGTTCTTTGTTTGACTATGCCAAAGCCCTGGCTAGTGTTCCGCTCAAGCATGCGCCAAAGTTATTCCGTACCATGTGGGGGGAACTCGGGCAGCACTTTACTGCACAAGAAGTAAAGGTAATCTTTTCGCTGGTTGCTTTCTTTCTGGGATCCACACCTTTTGAGACACCAGCTGTTTATAGCCTGCTCAACTACACAGAGTTAGAACATGACGGTTATTGGAATGTCCAGGGGGGGATGTATCGCATCACGGAGGTTATGTTGGATTTGTTGGCACAACATGATGTCAAAATTCACTATAATACCGAAATTTGTGCTTACGAACCCGACGAAAGCGGACAAATCAAAGCCTTCGTCGATCAACATGGACACCGATGGACAGCAGACCTTTTTGTGGCCAACGCCGATGCTGCTGCTTTCCGGGGGCAGATCATGGAACGCAAGAAGTACCGCGAAGAGAAACTAGACCGCATGGACTGGACATTGGCACCTTATACCATTTATTTGGGTGTCAAAGGAAATATTCCTAATTTTTATCACCATAATTATTTCTTGGGTGATAATTTCAATGATTACGCCAGTAAGATTTTCAAGATGTCTGTTTCGCCCGAGAAGCCGTACTACTATGTCAATGCTTCATCGAAGAGCAATCCAGGTTGTGCACCGGAGGGACATGAAAACCTCTTCATTCTCTGCCCAGTACCCGACTTGCGTTACAAATCCGATTGGTCAGACCGCGAAACACTGGCCGACACGATCATTGAAGATTTAGGCAATCGTATAGGTTACAACTTACTACAAAATACGGCTACGCGCCGTATCATTGATCCCGTTGAGTGGGGCGAAACTTTCAATCTTTACAAGGGTAGTGGACTAGGTCTGGCTCATGGACTCAACCAGGTAGGCGGAATGCGCCCGCGCAACAAGGATGAAAAGTACAACAACTTGTATTACGTCGGAGCTTCAACGACACCCGGCACTGGCCTGCCTATCGTCGTGATTAGCTCGCGCCTAGCAACGGAACACATCCTGAAAGAACACCCAACCGAACGAAAATTGCTACAAACCATCTAAAAATGAACCTACTTTTTCCCTGTTTTTACTTTTTGAGTTAAGACTGCCATGATTGATCTGTTTCATTTGACTGCTTTTAAGTGCAGCAAGCTCATCACACAGCACTACAGCACTTCGTTCACTTTGGGTATCCAGACGCTGGATAAAAGTTTGCATTACCCGATCTATGCCATCTACGGTTTTGTCCGCTACGCTGACGAGATCGTAGATACTTTCCACGAGTTTGATAAAGCTGACCTGCTCGCTAGATTCAAGGCAAATACCTATCAGGCTATCGAAGAGAAGATTAGCCTCAACCCGATCCTTAACGCCTTCCAACTTGTGGTGCATCAATACAACATTGATCTTGACCTAATTGAGGCTTTTTTGCACAGCATGGAGATGGATTTGCACCACACCCGCTACGAAAAGCAACGCTATGAAGAGTACATTTATGGTTCGGCCGAGGTGGTTGGTTTGATGTGCTTGCAGGTCTTTTGTGAAGGCAACCGCCAGGAGTACGAGTCGCTCAAAGAGCCGGCACGTCGCTTGGGTGCTGCCTTTCAAAAAGTGAACTTTTTGCGGGATATGAAAAGTGATTTTGATGATCGTGGGCGCGTTTATTTTCCCAACCTCAATTATCAACAGTTCGATCAACACACCAAAGCCGCTATCGAAGCCGATATTGAAGCAGACTTCAAAGCTGCCCATGCGGGTATTGTGCGCTTGCCAAAAAAGGCGCGTTTTGGGGTGTATTTGGCGTATCGCTATTACATCAAATTATTTCAAAAAATCAAACGTTCTAGTACGGAGACTCTATTGGATCACCGCATTCGGGTTCCTGATGCCAAAAAAATGTACCTGCTTGTTTCGGGATACTGTCGGCATCAACTCAACTACATTTGATGATGTCCACCGAAGAACAAAAAACGTACCTTGATACGCTCCGCTACGACTACGTAGCCGCTGTACACGACAAAGACCTAGCCGAGCTACACTATCAGAAGCTCGAGCAGATGGCAGAACAAAACGCGCTCATGCTTGCTTTTTGGGCTGGTTTTGAGGCACTTGTTGCCAAGCACAAATGGAATCCTTACGATAAACTCAAGCTGCTCAACGCTGCTATGCAAAAGTTTGACCGCGCCGTAGCTGCTGATCCTAATCAAGCTGAAATACGTTTTTTGCGCTTTTCTGTCGAACACTATCTGCCCGATTTTCTCAAAAAGCAGAACCACCTCGAAGAAGACCGACGCATCATTTTTCAATTTTTTGATAGCTCTCTACCAGACGCTACCACACAAGCAGCTATTGCGCGTTTTATGCTAGAAAGTGGCCGCTGTGGACGCGCCGAGACCAAAAAGTACAGTAATTTTTTGTAAAATCGACATTTATTTTTTTCTTTATTTTCCCTTATGCAACTGATCGAAAAGATAGCCTTGCTTCAGCCCTACCATCACCAACAGTTGGTGCAATGGGTGGATGCCCTGTTGCAAAAAAAACCGCTTTATCCGCCCAAAGCCGCTTATCAAGCTGAGGACATCCTCAAAATCCTAGAACATTTCCCCAAAGACAAAGCTTGGACAGCCAAAGAGTTAGACGATGAACACATTTTTCCGCCTCAACTTACCGTAAAAATTGAACTCATTGATTACACCATTTGCCTTATGCCTGATCCTACCTCCAGCCACCAAGAGATTCTAACGAATGTTGCTACGTATATCAATATTTTCGTCAGAAAAAACAAAATAGGTAAAGTTTATGTAGCTCCTTTTAGTTTACATATCGACGAAGGAAATGTGCGAAAA
>DAISIL010000048.1:22179-27046 GCA_036822015.1 Bernardetiaceae bacterium
GGTAACGGAGCGGGGCATCTACGAAGCTCCTGATTTGGTAGTAGAGGTCATCTCACCCGCCAACTACAAAAAGTTACGAGCGGAGAAAAAAACCGCTTATGCCCAGTTTGGGGTGTCCGAGTATTGGGAAATCTACCCTAGCACCCAGGAGATACACGTAGCAGTATTGGAAGATGCCGAATACCGCGCTTTTTCCGTCGCCTCCCCCGAAGGCAACGACCGCATCTACTCCAAAATCCTTCCAGGTTTTACACTGGCTTTAGCGGAGGTGTTTTAGTGAAATATCTATTGTTGTTTTTTTGGAAAAGTAGGAGGGAGCGGGTATATTTGCAAGAGAACTAATCTGAAAAATAGTGAAGATCAAAAGTGCAAAATCTTTCCGTAGATATGTTTGGAAAAAGCCCAAAGGCGGAAATCAAGAAAAGTCTGTTGACTACAATTTTGTAGGAAGTTTTGCCGAAGTAGGTAATGAAACCAAGCACGGTTTTTTTAAAATGTTTCACGGTATCAAGGAAGATATTGCAGTATTTCTACCTTCTTTATTAAAAATTGCAGAAGACGGACAGGCAATTTACGAATTTTTGCAAAACGCAGTTGATTGTAATTCTACCCATTTTTATATTTTCTACAACGAAAAATATTTTTTGGCTATTAACAATGGAGAACCTTTTGATATTGAAGGCTTACAATCTGTTCTGAATATTGCCCAAACAACTAAAAAAAGTTGTGATAAAATTGGCAGGTTTGGTATTGGTTTCAAATTGGTTCATAGGTTAGTTGGTAAAAACGAAGGTGTTAGTGAACTTGTAAATGAATATAAAGGACCGATTTTATTTAGTTGGGCAAAACTTCAAGACTTGCACGGATTAATGAACGGAGAGCCTCTTGAACCTATTTTTTCTGAAAATGAAAATGAGCCTGAGTATAAAAATGCACCACACTTACTAAAACTTATACTCACAAATTTTCCAGCAGAGCCTAGTGAAGTCATAAGAGATTTAAACTACAACGAAAGAATTGTATTTAGTCAAGAAGAACTCGGTGAGCTTACAGGGTTTTTAAATGAAAGTTTTAAGCAACACACTCAAAGTATAGATTTTAAGGATTTAGGACAAGGTAGCATTTTCTTTTTACGCTTGGGCGAAGGTAAAAAAGAAATGTTAGACAGAGATTATGAAGATTTAAAACAAGGTGTTCAATATTCAATGAATACACTTAAAAAACTGCAAAGTGTATATCTGAATACAGAGCTTATAGAAAAACAAACCCTTGAATTAGAAGAATTTGAAATCGCCAAAAATTCAAAGGAATTTGCATTGATAAACCCAGAATACAAAGAATGTAACATCAAAGTTTCATTTGGTTATTATCGGAATTACAAACAAAGTGAAAAAATAAAGGCTTCGCCTAATTTCTATAAATACTTCCCTATGGGTGATGAAACAAACGGTTTCAGTTTTATCATTCACTGCGACAGTTTTAGTAACGAAGCCAATCGCAGAAAATTACAAAATGATAGCATAAATAGAAACTTATTGCCGATAATTGCAAGTCGTATAGTTTCAAAACTTGAAGAATATAAAAAAACAAATAGAGAGCAGTTTCTAAGGCTTTATGCAAGTTTATTATTATCAGATGCTCCTGAAAAAATGAGACCTGAAAATAAATGGATAAGACCTATTTTTTATGATTCTTTACTGAACTATTTGTGTGCCAACATTCCAACCAAAAACAGTCAATTTTCAGAAGAACCTGAAAACGTGAAAATCAACAAGTTAAAGTTAAATCTTAACTTATCTGATTTTGGGTTAGACTATATTCAATGGTTTGAGTGGGAAAGTGATAACGATTTTGATTTAGTCAAAGAAGCAAGAGATAAAGATAAGTTAGCCATAAATACTTGGGGTTTCAGTGATATTATTCTTAATTGTGATGTTTCAAAAACTAATGAATTCATACTAAAAATATACAACTCTGATACTGAGAAATATGGAGAAATTATCAATCTAATTAATGAAATAACAGATTTTGATTGGAAAAAGGATAATTTCAAACTTTACAACAAGTTTTCACAACTAATTTTTTTCCCTTACCAAAATGCTGATAAAAAATACCTTGTCAGTCTATCCTACTGTTTGCAAAATAACATCATAATTCTTCAATCTAAACATCAAGTTTTGCAGACTATATTAGAAAAACTTGACTTATTAGTTTCTTCTCAAAATGTAGATAAAGACTTATCTCCTATTGGAGGTCTAATTTGTAAAAAAGTGCCTTACATCAAAGATGAGAGTAAGTTTTATGAAATTATATCTAAAAAATGTATTTCAAAAGCAAATAAATTAGATATTGAAGAAAAGCATCTTTTATTTAAATGCCTACAAGACTTACAAGGAATTGGCAATGAAACAATTAAAAAGTTACCCCTATACGGTAATAGTGCAAATCAGATAAAACCACTTTGCGAATTGGTTGATAGTGCTTTGCATACGCCTACTTGGCTAAATCCATACAAAATAAAAGCAGAAGAAAATTTTACAGTGCTTAAAAAATACTTGATTTCTGAGCAAGAATTGTATCAAGAAATCATTTTACCAAATTGGGACGATATTATTTCAGAAGTTACCAATATCACAGAGTTTTATTCAAAGGTAAAATTTTATTACGACCAAGACGATAAAAACACACCTTTAAAAAAGCAAGCCTTTATTTTCATAAACGAAGATGAAAGGTTTGTTACAGCAAGTGATGTTTTTTATAACTCTAAATTATCACAGATAAGTAGTTATCACGATTTTCAAAATGCAATTCCATATTTAACACCTCATAAAAATGCCTTAAATTTTTTAAAAGATGAACCATTTAAAATAGATGATGAAAATTTTTCGGATTTGAGTTTTGAAGTAGATACTGAACTACAAATAGAGGAAATTAAAGCACTCCTTCAATTTTGCCAGCTCAATCGTGAAAATTTCTTTAAATATTGCTATATTAAAAAATCAAAAAATACTTTTTTGATTGGTAGTAAAACGAAAAGCATCTTTCAAATTTATGTACCACAAAAAGTATTAAGTTTTGTAGAAAGCAACTTGAATAATAATTTCAAAATATTACCAAGTGAATTTTCTGATGAGAAAGCAAATAATCAATTTATTATCAAAGAAGTAGATTTTTACCTTTTACTTCTTGATAATGTTGATATTGATGAGAATGCAAATGCAACTGAGTTGATAGATATTATTGCTTATGACGAGCCAAAACGTAAATTCTTGTTAGAATTATCGGAAGTACGTTTTATTGCAGGCGAACAGTACGATAAAGAAAGTTTTGAATACAAAATATTGAATTTTGCTTGCGATAGCAAAATTCTTAAAGAAGCAGACTATTTAAAATTTAGAGAAAAAATCACCATTGAAACAACCGAACAAGATTTAACTCTTTCAGAAATTCCCCCCTTTGCAGACAAAGTGAAAATTGAAAATTATGAATTAAGTCTTGCCAAAATTTTACCAAATACATATCAAAATAGCGACCATTTGAGTAATTTAATTCAGCACTTTGTCAGTGTTGGAATGGACAAAAATAGACTAAATTTACTTTTTAGTATCAATCAAGAACCTGAAATAAGCGATATTTTTAAGTTGTTTTCAGAAGAAACTACTACCTTAGAAAATGCAGAACAGTTGGCGTTTTTAATTCTTTATAATGAATATATTGAAAATGAAGATTTGTCATCTTTCAAAGTTGAAACTTTGGGCAAAGAATATAATCTGCAAGAATATAGTTATTATACAAAGGAGTATCCTTTTCTTATTCCAGGAGCAACCTTGAACGAAAAATACATGGGAATTGAAAAAATATTTCAAAATTTTCCCGTTGTTATCAATTCTGAAAAAGAAACTTTTTTATTAGAAGAGCCATTTTTTTCAGATGAAAAATTTATTTGCCCAGATATTAACAAGAAGATGTCAGATGAACAAAAACTTAGTTTTATTGAGTTTTTGTTTAATCAATGGGACAAGAAAAATAAAAAAACGGCTATCAGAAATATCGATTGGACAACAATAAATGAAATCGAAACCGAAGAACTTTTAGGATTTGACCCAAACTATTGTGTTTATCCATCAAAATACGCTTTGGAAAGTGAAGAACTACCCGAATATTTACAGGAATGGTTAGGAGAAGATGACATTAAAACTAATTTTATTGCTGATTTAGGCGTTTTCACCGAAGGTTCTACTTTACTTGCTCTTCGTAGATATTTTAGCAATGAAGGTACTTTCAACAAGTCAAAAATTGCTCAGGATAGCCGCCTTACAGACGAAAAAATGCTTTTCAATACTTTTGAGTGGCTTAAATCAAAAGAACTTGAATTGAATAGCCAAGAAGAGTTTGAAGTATTGGAAGAAATGGTAAGAGTTATCAACTCAAATCGTACCAAAGGGCAAGAGTTGATTATTCAAAATGAGTACGATTTTGAACTTTTGGAAAGTGAAGCAGTAGAATGGAAAACAGACTATTACGAGAATTGGAAAGAAGAAATAGAAGATAAATTTAGTGTTTATCTTTTTGAAGGTGCTTTGCCCAGAATTATCAAACTTGATGAAATAGCAGATTATGTTTTTTATCGTTTTAACCAAGACGATATTGTTATCAACGAAAGTAACAGCATTTTTATCAACCGAAATGCAGACATAAAAAAGGCTTTGAGTTCGTTAATTGCGGGAGAAAACGACTTTTCAACGGAAGATTTGTTGTTATTGTACCAAACCAAAGAAACAGTACAGACAGAAAATGACGAAGTTGCAGAACTGAAAAGCGAAGTGGAAAGGTTGCGACAAGTTATAGAAAGTCTTACACGAGTTTC
>DAISIL010000049.1:0-111 GCA_036822015.1 Bernardetiaceae bacterium
ATCTCCGTTGCGGACATATCGCGTAGCGTGATTTCGCTTAGGTCAGGATGTGTCCAAAAGTTACCCAAAAACATCTTCTTGAAATTCCAGAGGTAATACGCTGCGGCCAGG
>DAISIL010000049.1:121-13825 GCA_036822015.1 Bernardetiaceae bacterium
TATGGCCGCCCTGCGGGAGTCGTTACTGGCCATCGGTTATCTGTATCAAAATCTGTAAGCTAGGTGATTGCAAGCCAATCAAAAGTTGCGGATATACGCCCATTCCTATCGTGAGAGCAGTTAGGATGAGCACTACCACGATCTCCGTTGCGGACATATCGCGTAGCGTGATTTCGCTTAGGTCAGGATGTGTCCAAAAGTTACCCAAAAACATCTTCTTGAAATTCCAGAGGTAATACGCTGCGGCCAGGATCAAACCACCCATCCCGAGGAGCGGCCAATAGAAGGGCAGGCGCGCACTTTCAAAGCCACCCAGCAGCACCAATAACTCTCCCACAAAGCCCGAAAACGTAGGCAGACCCAGCGAGGCAAAAAAAGCCACAGCCACAAAGCCCGTATAACGCGGCATCTGTTGGTGTAGCCCTCGGTAGCGATCCATGGATAGCTCATGGCTTTGGTGATACAAGACACCCACCAAGAAAAACAATAAGGGCGAAACTATTCCATGGCTAAGCATCTGGTACATAGACCCTTGTAAACCTGTCAAGGTCAAGCTCCCCAGCCCGAGCATCACAAAACCCATGTGAGCCACGGAGGAGTAAGCGATCAGTTTTTTGAAGTTGGTTTGCCCGAGTGCAACCGTACCACCATAGAGAATCGCCAGTACACCTAATCCAGCGATCCAATAACTATTGGCCACAAAGACATCCGGAAAGACCGCCACTCCCAGACGAAGCAACCCATAGCCGCCAATTTTGAGCAGGATGCCTGCCAACACCATTGAGATCGGTGTGGGGGCCTGTACGTGTGCATCCGGTAGCCAGGTATGTAGCGGAACCGCCGGCAGCTTAACAGCAAAACCCACAAAAAGCAACCAAAAAAACAACGGCCGGTGTACCATCTCCGTAGTCCCCGACTGCGCAAAGGCGATCATATCAAAGGTATGACCACCGCCAGGAACATCGGTAGCCAATGCCAGAGCAATCCCCGAAATCAGGATCAAGACCGAACCGACAAGGGTATAAAGAAAAAATTTGATCGCCGCATACTCTCTTTTTTCACCTCCCCAAATGCCAATCAAAAAATACATCGGCAATAGCATAAATTCAAAGCAGAGATAGAATAAAAAGAAATCCAGGGCAATAAACGTCCCGACAACTGCCGAACTCAACAACAAATACAACGCAAAATAGCCTTTGCGCTGCTCCTTAATTTGTCCCGAAGCCACCGCCCCGAGTAGGAGTACCGTCAAGGCAAGCATGAGCAGAGTCATATTCAGTCCATCTAATCCGACGAAATAATGCACCGTCAAATCACCCAAACGAAACCACTCCAAACGCTCAACACCCAGCAACTTATCAGCATCATTGACCCCCGAAAAAAGAGATGGTGCCTGTCCAAATATCCACGCCTGCCGCATCCCCAACGACCAAACAATCAAGAGGATACCTACCGTAAACCAACGCAGCCAGCCCTCCTTCTGCTTCGGGAAAAAGAACAGCGCCACGCTCCCTAGCAAGGGCAAGATTAACAAAATCGACAGCGAATTTATCATGCAACAAAGATAAGAAAAAGCCAAACGTTTTGAATGCCTATTTTTGGGTACAAAAGAACAGCAATTTTTGTTATGAACGTTCAGATACGCAAAGGTACACCCGAAGATATTCCGTCCATTTACGCACTCATCCATGAACTGGCCATCCTCGAACGCGCCGAACATGAACTCATCAACACCCCCGAGCAGCTCCTAGCCGATGGCTTTGGGGAGCGGCCGGCCTTTGAGTTTTTGGTTGTCGAGTTAGGCGAAGAAGTTGTTGGCATGGCATTGTATTTCTATCATTACTCCACCTGGAAAGGTAAGTTTTTGTATCTCGAAGATTTGATTATTACACAGGCACAACGCGGCAAGGGCTACGGCAAGGCTCTCCTGGAGGCCCTGCACGAAGAAGCCCTGGCTCATGCCGCCAACCGAATCGGCTGGCAGGTACTTGATTGGAACCAACCTGCCATCGACTTTTATCGGGCGATGGGTGCGGAGATAGATGCCGAGTGGCTCAACTGCCGCCTTTGGGTCAAAGCAAAAAAGACCTGATCGGACAAACACCGACCAGGTCTAACACTTGCCACCTGCTTATCCTGCAAGCGGCCACACGCAACACACAGATTACTTTTTCTTTCCGATGGCCGGTAGGTTTACCCGAGCCTCTACCGAGTAGAGCCGCCCAATAACAGGCGAAGCCACAAACTCCCGTACTTCGCTATCAAAGACGTTCGAGACTTGCCCCGAAAGCGTAAAGATGTCATTGAAGCGATAGCCAAAACTTACATCCACGTTTACGAAGCCACCGAGGGGGCCGTAGTTCCAGGTACGTCCTACGCGGGCATTTTCTACGACATCGTTGGTACCGTCGCCGTTGGTATCTTGCGTTTTGGCGGCTACGTTGATGCCCGAGAAGAAGTCATACGCCTCCACCCAACGCACGAAAACAGAACCAAACCACTTGCTTGTGCTAGCATTGAAGGCGATGTTGGCTTTGTGAGCCGGTGTGTTGATGGGCAAATCGGTATTGGTTACGATACCATTGCGGTTGCCGTCGTTGCTCATGTCGTCTTTGTCGAGGCTATAGCCAAAATAGGAGTAGTTGGCCGAGATGTTGAACTTGTCGTTGATGTAGTAGTTCAAGCCCATATCAAAGCCGTAAGTATCCACGTTGCCGAAGTTGAGGTAAGTCAAGACCAGGGCAGAGCCAGCGTCGGTAGCAAAGCCGGGCTGGAGTTCGGACATGGGCTGATCGCCGCGCTGGGTTACCAGGATGCCTGCTGCTGGGTTGGCGATGTTGATGGCAGGGCTGAGGAAGTCTTTCGAGACGTTGTAGTACGCATTGACATCCAGGAAAAGTTTTTCACTCAACTTTCCTTTATAGCCCACCTCAACCGTCTGGATGGTCTCTACTTTGAGCGGGTCAATCGTTGTGCCATCGCTTAGGGTAAAGCCTTGTCCATTACCCACAAGCAGTCCACCGAAGATGTTACCCTCCAGGTTGAGGATCGTAGGGGCGGCGATGCCTTGTCCATAAGTCAAGCGGAAGGATCCGGCGTTCTCGGTAGTATAAACCAGTGCCGCTTTAGGGATGAAGTTGAAGCCGTACAAGTCGTGGTTATCGGCACGGGCAGCCAAAACGGTCTTTAAGCCTGTATCGCCAAACTTTTTCTCTACCTGGGCGTAGCCACCGATCTGATTGATGGTGATACCTTCGCCGTCATTATCGAGGAGATATGTCCCTCGGCTGTTGGCAAAGTCGCTTTGGACTTGCACACCCGCTACGAGATTGAATCCGTCGATACCAAAATCGTTGTTATACTGTACCTCTCCGTTCCAGCGGCGTGAGTCGTCGATAAACAAAGCCCCACGATTGAGGGGAACACCACCTGCGGGCAACCCTGGTACCGGAAACCACTGCTCGAGCAGGGAACGTTCCCGAGCCTCTGCCTCGGAGAAACCACCGGCGATAAAGCTCTGGTAGTTTTGGGTACGCTGGTTCATCGCATAGGTGTCATTGGTAACACTCCAGGTGTGATACACCTGAGCAAAAAGCCGTGGAGAGGTGTAACGCAAGTGCAAATAATGAATCTGCCAATCTTTGATTTGGTTACGTCCGGCGTTGGTTACGCCGATGTTGCTGCTGTTGCTGCCGCCATATTGCAGGATGATGTCCGAATCATCAGTGGGGCTGAAGTACAAGGTAGCTTCTCCGCGCAGACTCTCAAAAGTCAAATCCAAATCGAGTTCGGGGAAAGCCGCCGCACCAATATAAACCGTATCGACATAATCAAACTCCTCTCCTCGGGTGTATTCGCCCGTTACTTTAAAAGCAAACTTGTCGCTCAAGACTTGTGCATGACGAAAACGCCCCGAAAACACGCTTTGGTTACCTGCCCCGAGGGCGATGGTCGTTCCCTGATAAGCTCGGGGGTCTTTCGTGATCGTGTTCACGAGACCGTTGTGGGCGTTGGGGCCGTAGAGTGCCGAAGAAGGGCCCAGGACGACCTCCGTGCGTTCGATGTCCTCCTTAACAACGGTGTTGAGTGCGCCCAAGGGCAATCCCGTCGCAATCAAGGTAGAAAAACGACCGTCGGTCAGTTGTAGGTTTTTGGGATTGAAGGCACTATTGAAGCCCCGCACGTTCAAGCCTACTCCAAGTACCCCCGAGCGGACATAATCGACACCTTTTTTGCGGGCAAAGAGTTCACCGACGTTAAAAGAAGGCAACTCCGCAATCTGCTCCGCCTTAATGACCCCGATCGTTACGGGCGATTCCGTGATACGCTCCGGCTGACGCGATCCCGAGATCGTTACCTCATCCATCATGAAGACACTTTGTCCCATCCGAACGCTCACATTCTGTGCTTCTTCAGCATTTTTCACCAAGACTTCCTGATTGGCGTAGCCCACAGACGAAAACGTAATCGTGAAGGGAAACGAACGCCCGACCTCCATCGAAAACGCACCTTCGGTATCCGTTACCGTCCCGAGGGAGGTGTTCTTGACCAGCACCGTTACCATCGGTAGTCCTTCTCCGTTCTCGGCATCGGTTACCTTACCCGAAACCGTCGTTTGGGCGTATGCCCCAAAGGCCAGCCAGGCAAAGAGGCAAGTGAGTAAAAATCGAAACTTTGTTTTTGTTTGTTGCATGATTATAGAAAAAGTTAAGTGAATGAAGGAACAGTTAAAGAATTAAGATTTATTTGTTTTTGGACGGGGAAGCAGTTTCCAGAGCAACAAGCCCACAGCCACCGAAACCAGAATGGCCAAAGCCGAAGCTACACCTGGGTTGCGTACCGCCCCCTGTGTGTAAGGCGTAAGCCCACCGTAATAGATCGAGAAGTGAACCACAACGGCCGTCAGGGAGGCAGCCGCAGGGGCCAGTAAAGGCACTTTTTTGAGAAACGTCCCGAAAAGTACCGGAACAAAAGCCGCCGAAAAGTAGGCATATACACCGTTTTGAGCGAAAATACCTACACTCAAATTGGGGTTAATGAGTTGGTCGTAAGAGATTAAGACCGTTGCTATCCCCAAAAAAGCAATTACGATACGGTTGAACCAGATTTGGGAAATGACGCAAAAAAAACGCTGCCCAAAAAGCGCGTGAACAATATCCGAAGTGATCGTAGTGGAAAGCGATTGCACCAATCCCTCCAAAGTAGATAAGCCCGCTGAAAGCAATCCCAACACCACCAAAAGACCTATGCCAATCGAAAATTGCTGCACTACATACGCTGATACAATGCCATCCATCTTGATTGCCTCGCCGTTAATGGTCAAGTCTGGCATTGCCAAACGCGCATACAAACCCACAATAATCACGGAAAAAAATAGAATCTCGACAAGTATCCCCGTCCGTAGATATACATTTACATCCTTTTCTTCTTTCAAGAGAAGCGACTTAGTGATGATATGGGGCTGACATACCACGGCAATCCCTACGATGATCTGACAAAAGATGATCTCGAAGAAATCCCGAAACAAAGGACTTTCAGGGTTCGTGTTCGCGACCAGCAGCGGATCTATCTCCGCCAAACGATCAAAAAAACCCGTGATCCCCTCCGAAAAGTACGTATAACCTGACCCCAACAAAATCACGGCCACCACCACCATCACCCCAGCCTGGATCATGTTTGTATAGACCATCGCATTTGCTCCGCCAAACATCATATACCCAAACACAAAACTCACAATCCCGATCAGGACGTATAACTCCTCCACATCCAGGGACTTGGATAAAATTTTGGTCATCCCGACACAAATCAAGACGATGAACGTAATCAGGAGCAGCGATAAGAAAGCGAAGAAAAGGGAGAAATATTTGTTTTGGTAACGGTTTCCGATCCATTGCGCCATCGTGAGTGCCTTAACCGCCTTGCCTTCTTTCCGAAAGCCCTTTGTCAGGACATACACCGAGACCAAAGCACCCAGCGGAAAGACAATCCCCAACGAGATCACACCACTCCATCCATAAAGCGCAATAAAACCCGGGTTGATGATAAACGTAGCTGCACTCGTCATGGAGGCTGCCAGGGAAAGCCCTACGGCCACCGGCGAAAAGCTCACACTCCCAACCGCATAATCCGAGATACTCTGTGTGCGTCGTGCGCCCCGAATCACGAAAAACAACACCAAACCGCCATAGCCGGCGATCAATGCCCAGGTGGCCGTTGCCAAAGAAAAAGTGTTCATGGTCTTTCGTTGTGTGTGTGAAATATTCCACAAACGAACACTTTTTTGGGACAGCCCGCTGGGCTATTGAGGTAAACGGAAAGGAAAAACGAGTAAACGGAGGTTTTTGTGCAGGTAAAAAAATGAGCAGTGGCTATGCCGTTACTTTTTGCCGGCCATCCCGATCACCTGATAATCTGTTGTGATGAGGTTATGCGTTTTTTTGAGGTCTAGCTCCTGGGTCTCCCAGAAGGTCTGGTCGCCACTCTTTTTGTCTGTCCAGGTGGCTTCCATGAGCATTCCGTTTTGGGGGTAATGCTGCCGCACGGATGTCTTTCTTTTGCCGCCCATGGCTCCCATAGCGCGTTGGGGATTGAAGGCAATATCCTCCGTCATCCACATCACTCCTTTGCTATCATCGTCTTCGGTGGTATATTCCTGGCAGGTATAACCGAGTATCTGCTTGGTGCGTCCGGTCTTTTTGATATTGGCTGTGGCTCCTTCGGTCTCCTGCTTTTCGATCTGCTCATCGACTTGCTCGGCGATTTGATCGGTATTTATTCCGATAGCCGTAATCATTTTTTGTTCGGGCAAAACCGTAAGCATCGTTCCATTTTGCCAATCCATGACCATATAGGCACCCCTGGCTTCTTTGGCTTCGGCTTCCACGACCTCAAAACCCATTGCGCCGTCTTCGGTTTTTGGGAAATGGTAGCGTATCTTTTGGGCGTAGGTCTGTTTGCCGCTCTTCTCTGTTGTGGTCATCTGGATCAGCATTTCGCCTTCAAAGTCATAACGTTCAGCTACTTTGGCTTCTCTCCCGAGCATTCGAGCCATGATTTGTGCGCTCATGTCTTGGTCATCCGTTGTCGCCTCATCGGCTTCGGTGCGCTGTGGCTCTTTGTTTTTGTTTTTGAACATCCCCTCGAGTTTGTCCAGCCCGCCCTCTACGGCATCATCTATTTTTCGGTTAGCACGATTTTCAGTTTTTCGTTTCGCAATTTCCTTAGGGTTAAGGATTTGAGCATTCAAGGTAGGGATAGCCAGAATCAGGACTACCAAAGCAAAAAAGAAGTTTTTCGTTGTCATGGTTGTTGTATGATGAGTTGATAACCGACTAAATAGCAGACAATAAACGTTCCAAATCTATCAGAACCTAAGCCCAACTACCAGCACATCGTCTATTTGCTCGGCATTGCCTTTCCAGGCATCAAACGTATCAGCCACTTGTGCCTTTTGCTCGTTAAGCGATAAAACGGATATGCGCTTAAACAACTCCCGCAGGCGGCGTTTCATGAACTTGCTGTCCTTAGTCCCGCCAAACTGATCCTGATAACCGTCCGAACAAAGATAGATCATGTATTCACGTTGAGCCTTCAGGGTGAAGACTTGCTTCTGATAACGAAAATTCTCATCATCTCTACCAAAGATTGCCACCTTATCCGCCTGCAACACCGATAGTTCACCATCTTCGACCAGATACAATGGATTTTTGGCACCAGCATAGGTAAGCGTGCATTTGGTATCGGACTGGGTAGATTTTTCGATCGTCAAGAGGGCTATATCCAATCCATCCGACACCTTACTTTCGCTGCTGCGCAAAGCACGCCCGAGCAGAACGGGCATGATATTCAGAATTTCGTCTGGCTTAAAGATGCCGTAATCATTAACGATTTGGTTCAAGATGTTGGTAGCAATGATGGTCATAAATGCCCCAGGCACACCATGTCCGGTACAGTCGGCGACGGCGAGCAGGGTCGTATCGCCTTTTTTGGTGAACCAATAAAAATCTCCGCTAACCACATCTCGAGGTCGAAAGAAAACAAAGCAATCCAGGTGCTGCTGCATTTGGTTTTCCTTCGGGATGATGGCCTGCTGAATGCGATTGGCATAATTGATACTAGACTGTATTTTTTGAAGCAAAATTTGTGTTTTTTCACTTACCAAACGAAGCTCTTCTCTGGTTTGGCGGCGTTCCATATTTTGCATACAAAGACTTAAAAAATCGGATAAGCTATTGGCAAAGCGAATATCCTCCGCCAGCCAATCCTTCTTCCGATAAGACTCCCCGCAAAGCACACCAAATAGCTTACCGTTGTGATAAATCGGGGTATCCAACATCGCCCGTATGCCGCAGGGCAACAGATAGTCTTCGAGTAGCTCATAGGTAATCGGATCTCCGTAAGCATCACCTATGATGATAACAGACTCTCGCTGGATGGCTTCAAAATAAGTGGGATACTCATTGGCTGTCAGCAATTTGGATATGACACTCACCTGTGCGTCCTTGACATCATACAAGGTTTGACAAAGTAGTTGCTGCTGCTCTGCCTGGAAATGCCAAATACTGCATCGTTCTGCATCCAGCCCATTTGTTGCCAAGACGCTCACAAAACGATAGACTTCGTCCATGTCAGCAAAAGCCTCCACATCCAGGGCGTTGAGTTGGCTGATGATGTCATTATGGATTTTTGTTCGGGCTGCTACGTGCGCCTTATATGCCTCCTCTTGTTTGATTGCTGTAATATCTGAAATAACACCATCAATACGCAGTGGTTTATTGGATTTATCAAAAATTATTTTTGATTTGTTCAATATCCAAATATCCTCCCCTGATCGCGTAGGTATGCGGTATTCACTCTGTGCTTTGCCCGTTTGTATCAGTTGCTGTTTCATCTCCTCCAAGATAGAACGATCGCTGGTATCGACCCAATCAAAGATGGTCATGCGTCCGTTGAGCCAATCCTGGGCCGCAATACCGGACAACTTCTCGACAGAGGGTGAAATAAAAAGCAGTCGGTAATCTGGCAGATTGATTGACCAAATGACATCTGTTACCTCATCGAGGATACTCTGCAACTTTTCTTCACTGGCTTTGAGGGCTTGCTCGGCACGCTTACGCTTGTTGATATTTACGGTATTAAAGCTAACAGCCACAACCTCTCCTGCATCGTTTTTGACGGGGTAATACGAAAACTCGAACCATACGGCTCGGCTCTCAATTTTTAGGGGAAACTCAAGACGCGCCTGCTCACCTGCCAACGCCTCCCGGAAGTAAGACATAAACTGCTCGGCAGTATAGGGGAGCAAATATTGGCTAAAATCTTCATTGAGTTGGGGTTTTCTCCCAAAAAAATGCTGCATGTTTTGGGCTGCCATCCGATTAAAAGACAGTATCCTAAGATCAGTACTCAACAGCACGTTGTTATCTGTGGTGCTATCAAGGATGCCGCGTAGCTTCGTTTCGGAGGCAGCTAGAGACGCTTGCTGTTCTTTTAATTTTTCAAAACTTTTCTCTAACTCCGCTGTGCGCTTCGCGATCTTGATTTCAAGTTCTTCGTTGTAACGGCGCAGCTGGTCTTCCTGCGCTTTGAGTTGCTTGGCCGTATCGTACTTATGCAGGGCCTCCCTGACCGAGAAAACCAACTCTTCCTCCGTCCAGGGCTTGGCCAGATAGCGATACAACTGGGCATCATTGATCGCCTTACCCACCGCAATCGTATCGGCTTGTCCGGTAAGCATGATCTTGAGCGTCTCGGGGCTGAGTGCATTGATGCGCACCAGCAACTCATCGCCCAGCATCCCAGGCATGATCTGATCCGAAATCACGATAGGCAGTTCTTCGCCTTCTGCCAAAATATCTTCAACGATCTCGAGGGCCTCCTCTCCGCTCTCGGCCGTTTCGATGGTGTAGGTTTCGCCAAATTGTCTTTCTAGTTGTATCCTAATACTTTGCGTAACCAAAGGTTCATCATCCACGCAAAGAATGGTAGCATTGGGCATAAGCGGTGTGTTTATCGGTTTGATGTCCCGATGGCCGTCTTGACCATCTGTAACAACTCCTGGTACTGCCAGGGTTTGGACACAAAACCACGCAAGTTAGCTTTGTTGTACAGCCCCTGGATCGCTGCTTTGTCTGATTGTCCCGAAAGGATAATCTTTGCTATCTCTGGATGTCGCTGATGAAGTTGTATCAAAAACTCATCCCCTTTCATCTTAGGCATCAACCAATCCGAAATCACTACCACCACACGATCCCCCTCCTCTATGATCTCTTCAATCAGTTCGAGTCCTTCTTCTGCGCTTTCAGCACATTCACAGGTAAAACCCTCTCCTAGTTGAGATTGTAGCTGTAAACGTAAACTATCCAACACAATGGCCTCATCATCGACACACAAAATTACATTTTTCATCGGTTTAATTGAGTTTAATGTCCGTTTTTTTTTAACCCGTAGCAATGTTACGTAAGATTTAGCAGAGAACCTTACTTCAAAAACCCTTCACGTAGGCAAACTTACAAAAAAACTAGTACCTTTTCCCTGCTGTGTTTCAAACCAAATTTTCCCTTCGTGCTTTTCAATAATTTTTTTGACAATATCCAGACCTAGTCCGCTTCCTTCTCCGGCCGCTTTCGTCGTGAAAAAAGGATCGAAGATTTTGCTTTGTATCTCGGGTGGGATACCTGATCCTGTATCGCTGACCTGCACCGTGAGATTATGCTCGGTATGCTGTGTACGTAGGGTAAGTTGTCCGGCATAATTCATGGCTTGCAGGGCGTTATGAATCAAATTTGTCCATACCTGATTGAGTTCGTCGGGATAACACATCAACTCCGGGAGATGCTCGTCATACGCTCGGATCACCTCCACACCGTTTTTGAGTTGCCCTTGATAAAGGATCAGCACCGTATCTAGGCTTTGGTGAATATTGGTACTTATTTTCTTGTAAATGTCATCTTGTCGGGCGTAAGATTTGAGGGCAAAAACTACTTTTGAAGCACGTTCTACGGCAGTTTCTATGGTATTTACGCTTTTTTGCTGCACAAAAATTTTGACCGCCACCTCAAGAATAAGCGAGGATTTGGGATGATGAAGCAGCGGCAAAAAACGCTGATCTAGTGTAGAAAAACCCATCATGCTTAATTTGTAGGCAATATTTTTAACGTCTGTTATGTTATATTTTTCCAATATGGATTCTAGTTCTTTTCGTGCCTGCCGCTCCTCTCGTGATGTTCGGTAAGCAATGTGGGCAGGCAGTGCCTCTCGTAGGAGTTCGACGAAAAGCTCTTGCTCGTTATCTGTCAGGGTTTTTAGTAGCTTTGGTAGCGCAAGCAGGGTATCGGATAAGCCTGCTGACATGTTTCCGGCCGAGGCTCGGATAGCCCCCAGAGGTGTGTTGATCTCGTGGGCAACACTGGCGACGAGTTTTCCCATCACGGCGAGTTTTTCGGAGCGCAAGACCTGTGCCTGCGACTGCTTGAGTTCCTGCAAGGTCTGATCGAGTTGGTCGCGCTGCTGGGCTACCTTGTCCATGTTTTGCTTGATCTCCTCTTCGGAGGCAACGAGTTCTTGGTTTTGCTGGGCAATGCGTTCTTTTTGTTTTCTCATTTTTGATAGCAAAAACAATACATACACTAAGGCTAGCAAAATAATCGCGGCAATGACATAAAAGATTCGATTTCTGAATTGCTCTTCTGCCGCTTCGTATTCCTTAAAAGCCTGTTCTTTTTGGAGAAGTTCGATGGCTTTCATCTGCTCCTTCTTTTCGAGGGTTTGTTGTCTGAGCGTTAGTTCTTGGAGTTCCTGGGTACGTCGGAGTTCTTCGATCTGTCGGGCGCGTTTTTCCTCTTCGAGTGCCTGCTCGGCCATCTGTAATGCCTGGGTAGCGCGTAGCTTCTCTAGGGCTTCGTTTTGGAGACGAATTTTGTTTAGTTCTGCTTCTTTGCTTAGGAGAGCTAAGTTCTGCTCGGCAGTCAGTGCTTCGGCGTTGGCTTTTTCTTGTTCGAGGCGTAGGCGTTGTAATTCAGCATCTTGCCGCTCACGATCTGCCCAAGCAATCCTAATCTGGCTCTCGTTCTGCTCGGCTTCAATGCGCCGAGTTTGTGCCTGCTCGCGCTTGATACGGTCAGCGTAGACTAGCTTTCCCTTCTGATCCAGGTGCTTTCGGTAGGCTTCCTGGGCTTCATCCGTTTTTTTGAGTCCGTAGTAAATATCAAACTTGATAAAGTGGGCATCAGCCAGTACCTCTGTTAGTTTATTTGGCTCGGCTAGTGTGATGGCTGCCTCCACTTCTTTGAGTGCTTTCTCAAACTCTGCATTCAGCAAATAATTGACTGCCAAATAGTTAAAATTCTTTGCTTGAGCTTTGGGGTCATTCTTGATGAGCGATTGGGCAAGCTGATACTGCCGCTGTGCCGCCGGATAATCCCCCATCTGCGTGTAGGTAACGCCTATGTTTTGAACCACAGCGGGATCGTTGATGTTAGCCGTTCTGAGTTGTTGGATGGCCTGCTGAAAATACCCGATAGCGGCGGCTTTGTCTCCATCTTTTCGCGTAAAGTACCCGAGGCTATTGTAAGCATAAGCCAGATCGGTTGGGGCTGCTTTTTGTGCCAACAAGAGATCAAGATAGGCCTTACTTGCCTGCAAACCCACGCCCGTCTGATTGGCGGCTTTGGCAGCAATGATTAGCTTTTGTAGAATACGTATTTTATTTGTTGATGCTTTTTCTACGTATTTGATTTTTTGATAATATGGAATACTCTCTATGGACTGATTCTGCTGGGCATATACGTCAGCCAGGTGTTCGAGGGTATAGAGGTAATCCGTGGAGGTGGTATCGCCCTCGGCTTCGTAATACTCCTTGACGGCCTCAAAAGATAGCGCAGCTTTCTCGGGGATACCCATTTCTACATATCTTCGCCCGATGAGCTGCTGCATACGCGCTACTTTTTGCGGTTGTTTTATTTTTTGATACAAAATGAGTGCTTGCAACGCATAGTTGATCGTCAGGGTAGAGCGGCTTTCAAAAGCGATCTGGGCTTGCTCGGATAGCACCTCGGCGCGGTCGGTATCCAGCCCGTTCTTGCTGGCCAGCACAGAGGCAGTATTGGCATAACTCAAAGCCTGCTCGAAGTTCTTTTGTTGTCGGCTTTGCCTGGCCGAGTCCAAGTAAGCCGCTACGCCTTTATCTGTCTGCCCATGCACATATACAAGCAAACTGAACCAAATCAAGCAAGTGTACCGTAATGATCTCATCATCGTTCTAACACATAATTTAAGCCGATCTGCCAGGTGATCGGCATTTGTGGATTGACGGCCAGGGACGTAACGCCAGCACTGCTGACGTGATAATAGCGGCGATCTGTTAGGTTGTTTACCTTCAAAAAGACGAGGCTCTTTTTGAGCCACCGGTAGTTCAATACCCCCGACAAGACAGCAAAAGCCGGATTACTGACCCTATTTCCCTCCTGATCTGTAACGATTTTGTGCAAACTCGGGCTACGATACAAAAATCGCAATACCAAACTAAATCTTTGATAACTAAGCTCCCCCAGATACTTTAACGTGTGTTGTGCAGAGAGCGGAATAGGGCTACCGTCGAGGGTTCCCTGACTGTGTGTATAGGCCGCCTGGTGTTCTATTTCCGCATCACCGATACGATGAGCCGCCTGCAATCCGAGCGTTCCACCAAAAATATCCGCCTCTCCT
>DAISIL010000049.1:13835-26077 GCA_036822015.1 Bernardetiaceae bacterium
TCCTACGTTATCTGCAATCTCTGCCGTGAATACAGGGTATCCCTGAAAACTAAGATTTTCCTGGTAGGTGTCCGTGATGATGTCTGTCCAGCGGTTGTAATAGGCGTTAGCAAAGAGTGTAACGCGCTGAGAAAAATTATATTTGCCCGCTAACTCAATACTACGGTTGCGCTCCGGCATCAAGTCAGGGTTGGGTAAGTGCATAAAGAAAGACTGAAAGCCCGTGTAGTTGCCCGCCTCGTCCTGGGTCGGGACAAAACTCCCGAAGTGTTGGTAAGCCGTGTACGGCGAGGCAGCCAAAAAAGATCGCCCGTACAAGGCCTTCATTGTCAGTCGGCTCGATGGCGAATAAACCAAACCCAGGCGCGGGTTGAGGCTACCGGCAAATCGGCTATTGTAGTCATAGCGCAGGCCTGCGGTCAAGTTCAGGGCAGGGGAAAGGCTTGTTTTGTATTGGGCAAACCCTCCAAGATTGAAATACTGTAACCAATAAAAGTCTTGTGGGATAGCTAAGGTTCGATTATTAGCATCAAATAAATCAGTACCGATATAGGTCAGTTCATAGTAATCATTAGGCATAAATGGTCTTGGTAGATCGTTTGTCTTCGGTAGAGCAACAAATTTTTGAAATAAAACACCCGCCGTTAGGCTACTCCGATCAGATAACTCCACCGAAACCAGTTGCTCGAGCTGAATGGTCGTTTCGTTGGCGTACTTATACGCGCGCTCGTAAGCGGAATAGACATTTTGATAGACAGACTGGTTACCGATCCAGAAATTGTTTAATCCCAAACTTGTGCGCGAGTAGTAGCGGCCCGCCTGATACTGATAAGCGGCATTGATGATACCCAAGTTGGTGATATAGCGGTTATCGGCAAAATAGGGCGTAAACTCGGGCTTATCCGAAGTGGCCGTAGCGTGTGATTCCTGTGAAAGTGAAAGGCTAAGCTCAAAGTCGCCGTAGGTCAGTTGTAATCCGGTTTGGTAGGCTTCCAGGGGCATAGCAAAGGGCTGATAACCCACGTTTGCTCGTGCATCCGGATCAAAAAGACTGCCCCGTACATCCCCCGTAGGGCGGAACTGCTCGTTGTACCAAGCAAAATCTTCGGGATAGAAATCGGGTAAGTTAGCCTGCTCCGAAAAGTAATATTTCCCAAAGGCAAGCAGGGATAACTTGTTGTTCGTCAATCCCAAAACCAGACTGTTATCCGTTGTCTGAAACCGCCCGTAGGAGGTCGTTGCTCGCAGTCCTTTAAAGTCGTTATCGGTGATGATATTGACTACACCCACAAAAGCATCTGCCCCGTAAAGTGCCGAAGCAGGCCCTAGCAGGACTTCGATCTGTTGGGCATGCTGCACCATGTAGTTATGTCCGATCACGTGAGGGGAGGAGGTGGCCGGACTCATCCGAACGCCGTTTTGGAGAATCAAAAACTTATCATTACCGCTGATGCCGCGCAGGGTATAGACGCTCCCAAACTCGGTGTTGGCTAGTCCTTGAATTTCTATTTCGGGAATATCAGCCAGGACTTCTTCCAGGGAGGTGTACTGCCGACGAGCAATCTGCTCTTGCGTTATCACATAAAGCGTCGCCGGGGCTTTATCGGCTTTTTCTGTGCTTCGGCTGACAGTCGTAACGTTACGTGCCTGAGTAGTAGTGGATACCTTTCCTTTCAAAAATAACACATCGGTTATTTCGGAATCAAAAGCTGTTTGTATCGTTAGTGTATCTTGCCCATACACCAGATAAGAAAAAAGATACAACCAACAACATAGGACGATATTTTTATATCTAGTCATGGAATGGTAATTTTACAAAAAAAGTTGTTCCTTTATTGATTTCAGTCTCAAACCAAATTTGTCCCTGATGCTTCTCAATGATTTGCTTGACAATATCCAGCCCTAAGCCACTTCCCTCTCCCGTGGGTTTAGTCGTGAAGAAAGGCTCAAAAATTTTGTCTTGCACCTCGGGCGGAATACCTGTTCCGGTATCACTGATGGCTATCTCAATGGCATCGCCTTTTGTCTGGGCTGATAGGGTAAGGGTTCCCTTGTACTGCATGGCTTGTAAAGCGTTGTTTATCAGATTTGTCCAGACCTGGTTAAGTTCGTCAGCATAACACCGCAAATCGGGTACTTGTTGGTAGTTTCGCTGTACCTCAACGGTATGCTTGATTTTGCCATGATACAAAGTCAAGATCGTATCAAGATTATCCGTAATGCTAACCACCGTTTTGGCTTCACTCTGATCCCGACGGGCGTAGGACTTCAAAGCCAATACGATTTTGGCTGCCTTCTCAATAGCTATTTCAATGGTAATCAGGCTTTTATGTTGATGATATAAGTCTGCCGCCATTGCCAGGATGTCCTCCGATTCATCGTGCCACAAGAGCGGCATAAACCGATCCATCTTATCCGCTGGTATGCCCATGACAGCTATGTGGCGCGCCAGCGTATCGGCGGCTTTAATGGCCTGCGCTTCCAAATCGGCTTTGACCTTTTTGCGCCGCTGACGCTCCTCTCGTGAGGATTGATAAATTTCTTTTTTTTCGATGGCCGTATCCAGTAGCTCAAAAAACAAGTTTTTTTCGCGTTCATCCAAAAATTGCATTACTTTGGGTATCCCTTGTATGCTTTTGGATATACTGCCTGATATATTCTGTACCGATGAGCGAATGGCTCCCAGCGGGGTATTGATCTCATGGGCAACGCTAGCTAAAAGTTTACCCATCATGGCCAGCTTTTCGGAAAGCAAAACTTGATCTTGGGTAGCTTTGAGTTCGTCGAGTGTGCGCTCTAAAATTTCTTTTTGGTGCTGTAAAGTTGTCTTGGTTTCGGCCAAACGTTCGATATATTGCTGGAGTTCTTCGTTGGCTTGCTCTTGTTTTTGATTGGCAAGGACATAACCCATGATAGCCTGCTCGGCCCTATTGATCGTCGGACGAAAGATAGCAAACCCACTCACCAAAAGGCTCAACAAAATAATTCCAAAAGCAATGTAAGCCATTGTTCGAGAGCGACTTAAAGAGACATCCAGCCAGACTACCTCCCGATAAACCAGTTGATTGATGAAAGAAAAAAAACTTGATTCTATCTTTAAAAAGTCATTGAGGATCACGGACTTTTGTTGTGCATCCCGAGCCTCGACAAAACTGGATGCTCGTTCATTGATTCGTCCCTGATACCACACCAGGCTATCCCGAAGCTCGATCAGGTCAGGGACTGCCTCGATGTCTTTAAGCAGCAAAGTGCCATTGGCGGCAAAGCGTTGCACACTTTTTTGAAGGTTTTGTTGATCCGATGCCGTATCGTGATACGTGTACAAGAGCATCTCCTTGCTTAGCTTCTGCGTCAAGAGTCGCTGGCGGCCCGCCGTGGCGATCAAAGCACCACCATCAGTTTGTTCTTTTTGATAGGACTGCAATATTAGAAGCCCTATGCTTAGAGTAAATGCAATAAATAAAAGAACCAGGATATATACGATCCGCAAACGACGCATCACCCGTAGCGATGAATCAACGGATATCCCCTCCTTGTATGTGTGCTGGGCTTGGTCTAAGTATCTATCCGCAATCCCGAACGAAAGCCCCAGAAAAAAAGGAGCCGAGTCGATGACGTACAGCAAAGGCGTTCGCCGATGAACCTCCGCAACCATCTCCCAGGACAGTGGAAGTCCCTGAACAACAAGTCCTTCGATCAAGACTGAAAGCAACGGAAAAGCCATCCCGAAGGCAACTCCAAAAAGTGTATAGGCGCGTGTGTTGGTCATTCAAGCTAAGTCGTTGATTCTTCGTGATCTGCCGCCAATAGCGGTAAGCGCACAAAAAACGTGGTTCCTTTGTTCATCTCTGTTTCAAACCAAATTTGCCCTTGGTGTTTTTCTACGATCTTCTTGACAATATCTAGTCCCAAACCGCTGCCCTCACCCGTGGGCTTGGTTGTGAAGAAAGGGTCAAATATCTTGTCCTGAATCTCGACAGGAATACCCGATCCAGTATCGCTGATGGCTACTTCAATGGCATCACCTTTTGCTTGGGCTGATATGCTAAGCGTTCCTTTGTATTGCATGACTTGCAAAGCATTGTGTATCAGGTTTGTCCATACTTGATTGAGTTCGTCGGGGTAGCCATCTATTTCGGGGAGTTCGCCGTAATGGCGGCGGATTTCCACATTGTGTTTGATCTGCCCGTGATAAAGTGTCAGGACGGTATCCAAACCTTCGATGATATTGGCTTTGGTCTTGACGCGGTGCAAATCCTGACGGGCGTAGGCTTTGAGCGCAAAAACGATCTTAGAGGCCTTTTCGATGGCCGTCTCGATGGTTTGGATGCTTTGCCGCTGGTTGTGAAGTTGTTGGGCAGCACTGACGATAAGAGAGGCTTCGGGATGGTTCAGGAGTGGCACAAAACGCTCCAGATGCTCATGCAAACCCATGCTACTCAACTTATTGGCAATCATATCTCCTTGCTTGACACCCAAAGCCTCCAAATCCGTTTTGAGTTTTTTACGCAGTTGGCGTTCTTCGCGGGAGGAGAGGTATTGTTCGTTTTGAAGGGCTGTTTTTACCATATCAAAAAATAAAAGCCGCTCATCTACTCCAAGCAGACTTATCAGCTCGGGTAATTTTTCCAAGCTTTCCGTAAGACTTCCCGACATATTACCCGCCGAAGAGCGAATGGCTCCCAGAGGCGTATTGATCTCATGGGCGATACTGGCGACGAGCTTACCCATGATGGCTAGCTTTTCGGAGCGCAAGACCTGCTCTTGGGTGGCTTTGAGTTCGGTGAGGGTCTGCTCGAGTTGGCGTTTTTCGTTGGCCAGCACCTGCTGTGTACTTTGGAGTTCTTCTAAGTTCTGTTTGAGCTCCTCTTCGGAGGATTGGAGTTTGCGGTTTTGATGCGCCAGTTGTTTTTGGGTCGATTGCAAGTTGGCATTGAGCTTTCTCTCCTTAGATCGGCTCACGAAAGCAGAGACCAAAAAAACCAACAGCAAGACCACCAGGGCTGAAAGTGCCAATCTAACTTTGTTTTGGAGGGCTTGCTCGGCTTTGGCGCTTTCAAGTTCGGCTTGTTTCTTTTCTAACTCATAAGAGCTTTGGAGCAAGCTCATTTTGTCGTTGCTGTAATCGAGGAGCATTTTGTTTCTCAAATCGGCGTATGCTTTCAAATAATAAATAGCAGAATCTAATCTTTTTGCTTGCTCAAAGGCTTGTGCCAATACCTGAAAGGCATCGGCGGTATATTCTTTGGCTTCTTCTAAACGTTGGGCATGAAACAAGGCCTTTCGTGCCAGGTCTAGTCCGAGATCTGTATGACCAAGCCCAAGATGCGCCTCGGCCAGGTGGTTGTACGCCCCCGAGAGGCGTTTGTCCGTGATATGCGATTGTGCAATTTTGAGGGCGCGTTCCAGATAAGCGATAGCTTCGGAATACTCCTGTTTTTGTAGTAAGAGTACCCCGATGCCGTTAAGCGAAGTGGCGATCCCTTCGATATCTTGCAGTTTTTCTCTGATTTGGAGGCTTTTTTGGTAGTACTTCATGGCCTCATCATAGGAGTCAATTTCTTCATAGATTTCAGCTAAGCGGATATAGACATAAGCCAATCCGCGATTATCATTGTTTTTTTCAAAATAAGGTGCAGCTTTACGAATGTTTTCAATGGCTGTTGTGTATTGCTCCTGGATCCGGTATAATTCTCCGATGTTGTTGTAAGAATAGCCCAGCTGTACCGTAATCTCGTGCTTTTCTGCCAGGCGAAGTGCCTCCAAATAATGCGTCATCGCACTGCTGTATTCACCTTTGTTGCGATAAATAACACCCACGTAGCTGTTTGCCTGGGCTTCTAGCTCGTGTGTATTGGCTTTTTGTGAAGCCTTTATCGCCTCAATTCCATAAGCTAAGGACTGTTCCAGGTCTGATTTACGCAATTTCCAGCAGAGCTTACTCAACACTTCTACACGCTCGGCACTGCCCTCGGCGAGCTTTGGCAAAACCGCTTTTAGGCTATCCACCTCAGCACTGCCCTTGACTTTATCTTGCTGGGCGAAGACAGAGAGAGGAATTACCAAAAAAATTAACATCAAATATGCCAAATACCTCCACATACGACTTATTTCTAGTTTTTGGGTAAACGCACAAAAAATGTTGTCCCTGTACCTAACTCGGTCTCAAACCAAATTTTACCTTCGTGTTTTTCTACGATCTTCTTCACAATATCCAGGCCCAAACCACTACCTTCACCCGTCGGCTTAGTCGTAAAGAAAGGATCAAAGATTTTGTCCTGAATATCGGTGGGAATACCCGTACCCGTGTCCTGGACGGCTACCTGTACGTATCCATTTTGCTCTTTGGCCGCGATGCGCAGCTCACCCTTATAGTCCATTGCCTGTAAGGCATTGTGGATGAGGTTTGTCCAAACCTGGTTGAGTTCATCAAAATAGCAAGATATTTCCGGCAGATCATCATACTCTCGGCGCAACTCCACGCCGTGCTTGATTTGCCCGTGGTAGAGCGTCAAGACGGTATCGAGGCTTTCGGTGATGCTCGCCTTTGTTTTGGTTTGGCTATCGTCCTGACGGGCATAGGACTTGAGGGCAAAGACAATTTTGGAGGCCTTTTCCACGGCCGCCCCAATCGTTCGGACACTTCGCTGCTGGTTGTAGAGGTGGGCTGCCGTCTGGATAATCAGCCCTGCCTGGGGATGCTGCAAGAGCGGCAGAAAATCTGATAGCCCCTCATACAAACCGATGCTTGCCAAACGATAAGATAACGTATCTGCCTCCGCAACACCCAGTTCCAACAAATTTGCTTTGAGTAATTTGCGCTGCTGACGCTCCTCTCGTGAGGAGAGATATGTTTTGTTGTTGAGTGCTTGATTGATGAGTGAGAAAAACAATATTTTTTCTTTCTCCATCAATAAATCAATTAAGTGTGGTAAGTTTTGTAAGGTTTCGGATAAACCTTCTTCCATATTTCCGGCCGACGAGCGGATGGCTCCCAGCGGTGTATTGATTTCATGAGCGATACTGGCGACAAGCTTACCCATAACAGCAAGTTTTTCGGAGCGCAAGACCTGCTCTTGGGAAGCTTTGAGTTCATCGAGGGTGCGGCTTAGGTAGTCGCGCTGGGAGGCCAGTTCCTCCATGTTTTGGCGGAGTTCTTCTTCGGAGGCTAACAGTTTTTTGTTTTGTTCCCGCACCTGGCTTTGCGCTTCCTGGCGTTGGATGGTCGCCGAAATACTGGTAGCTAAGGCGTGAATAATGTCGATTTCGGCTTGCAAAATTTCCCGCTCCTCCGAGCAGTCATCGAAGCCCACAAACCCATAAAACACCTCCTGAACGATGATCGGAAACATTGCGATTGTTTTGATATGCTGGCTTTCAAAGAGTTCCCGATGGCTCTCGTTAGCAATCGTAGAAACTACCTTTACGTAAGGATTACCCCTCCTCAAAACGTCCGTAAAGAAACCAAACTCATCTATGGGCATCTGTTGCAAGTCCGGGTTATCAATCTCGGCTAGGCTTTGATCGACTGTCCATTCCAACTTTTGACTCGTAACTTGCTTTTTTGTATCGGGATCCATGCTATTTTCAAAATAATACACCCGATCAACTTGCATGGCTTTGCCCAGATAGCCCATGCTTTTCCCGAGAGCCTTCCGCCAGTCTTTTTCAACGAGTAAGTTTTGATTGGCTTTGGCGACGGCAGCCAGGAGTTCGCTTTTTTGGAGGGCTAGCTGTCGTGCTTCATATAGGCTCTCCTGGGTAGCTTGTAGCTCCTCGAGGTTTTGGCGGAGTTCTTCTTCGGAGGCTTGAAGTTCGTGGTTTTGTTCCTTGATGCGCTCCTCGGCGGCTCGCTGCTCCGTTACATCGTTGAGAACAACAGTAAAACGAAGCTGACCATCGGGCAAAGGCTCAGGAATCGCTAACGAACTAATTTGGCGTTTTTTACCTGTTTTTCGATGATAGATACTGTAATCAAATAACAGCGGGGACATCTGATCCGCAGCCTGCGCCAGGGCCGCCTGAAAGCGTGCCAAGTCTTCTCCGGGCATAATCTCAAAAGACAAACTAGCATCTGCATAAGCCTCTTCAGGCGTAATGCCGAGCATATCACTGATTCGCTCATTGACAAAAACGTAGCGAATTTCGTTTGTTACCGGATTTAGCTCTGCTTCAAAAACCGTCGAGGGGAGAATATCCACAATGCGCCTGATCTGCCCTTCTTTCTCCTCTGCCCGGGCTTGGCTCCGCAAGACCTGCTCCTGGGTAGCTTGTAGCTCTTCGAGGTTTTGGCGGAGTTCTTCTTCGGAGGCTTGAAGTTCGTGGTTTTGTTCCTTGATGCGCTCCTCGGCGGCTCGCTGCTCCGTTACATCGTTGAGAACAACAGTAAAACGAAGCTGACCATCGGGCAAAGGCTCAGGAATCGCTAACGAACTAATTTGGCGTTTTTTACCTGTTTTTCGATGATAGATACTGTAATCAAATAACAGCGGGGACATCTGATCCGCAGCCTGCGCCAGGGCCGCCTGAAAGCGTGCCAAGTCTTCTCCGGGCATAATCTCAAAAGACAAACTAGCATCTGCATAAGCCTCTTCAGGCGTAATGCCGAGCATATCACTGATTCGCTCATTGACAAAAACGTAGCGAATTTCGTTTGTTACCGGATTTAGCTCTGCTTCAAAAACCGTCGAGGGGAGAATATCCACAATGCGCCTGATCTGCCCTTCTTTCTCCTCTGCCCGGGCTTGGCTCCGCAAGACCTGCTCCTGGGTAGCTTGTAGCTCTTCGAGGTTTTGGCGGAGTTCTTCTTCCTGCGTGGTGCTATTTTGTTGTAGCTGTTCTAGCTCAAGTACTTTGAGGCGCAACTCAAGCTGGGCGATGATCTGGTTGCCCAGTACCTCGAGTGCGTTTTTTTGATCGTCTGTTAGGTCTCGAGGCCGGGTGTCAATGGCGCATAGCGTCCCGATATTAAGTCCGTCGGGGGTGGTCAGGGGCTTACCTGCGTAAAAGCGGATGTCGGGATGTCCCGTAACGAGCGGGTTATCAGCAAAGCGTTCGTCTTGTGTAGCATCCGGAACAACAAACACCCCGTCCTGCAAGATCGCGTGCGCACAAAAGGCTAGCTCGCGGGATGTTTCGGAGGCATCCAAGCCCAAGCGTGCCTTAAACCACTGCCGCTCTGCGTCTATGAGCGATACCAGGGCGATGGGTGTTCCACAGATTTGGGCAGCAAGTTGGACAATCTCATCATACTGCTTTTCAAAGTCAGTATCCAGAATGCGGTATTTGCGCAAGGCATCTAGCCTTTGGCGTTCGTTGTGGGGTAGTGCAGCAGTCTGCATGAGGTGTGGTTTGAGTAGCTATTGGATGAATCCCTCCCGATGTAATATACTTGCTGTAAACCTACAAAAATATATCCAAAAACAAGATAAGGATTCACAAAAAAAAGCCATCTTGAAAAATATTGTACGGCGTAAAAGCGCAGTGTTTCTGAACTAGATTTTTGATTTTTGCGTTATGCAATCAAAAAAGAAGCAAGGGATGAATTATCGCGGTTGGGTACTATTGGGTGTCTTGGTTTGGAACTGCTTTTGGATCAAAGGACAAGAGTTGTTACACTTGCCTCACTTTAGCGAGGGGGAGGACTTCGGATATATTTCTTGTTTGGCCACCGACCGCAAAAATAACCTTTGGATTGGTACCCGCGAGCAGGGACTGATCGTTTATCGCCCCGAAACAGAAACCTGGCAGCAGATCATCCCCGCCGATACCATCCGATGGATCACCGCCCTAACCATCGACAGCCGCAACAACAAATGGATCGGTACGCCCAGCAGCGGGTTACTGCTTGTCGATGAAGCCGGAAATTTTATCGAACGCTATCCCATCTTTCGTCCTGATAGCAGTTCCCAGCACCTCATTAACGCCCTTGTCGTTGATTACGATAACGTTGTTTGGGTCGGGACGGCCGACGGTGGCCTCTGGGCTTACGACGGACAAACATGGGAGGTCTATACACAGGAGGGCGAGTTTTTGCCCACCAATACCATCACCTCCCTGACGGTGGATCGCTACAACAACAAATGGATCGGTACCCGCCTTGGGCTTTGGGCAACCACCGTGGGTAAGGTCTGGGATCAGTACGACGTGTACAGCGAGGTGCGGGACATCTTCGCCGATGGGGTCGATAATATCTGTACCTGCGTCTTTGACCGCCGCCGCCTCGAGTGGATACACTGCACCAACCAGCTCTATCAAGCTGTCAATAAATCGACGAAGAAAGACTTTTTTAACCTTCGTCAGGTAGTCATTGATAAAAATTTACACATCTGGGCCGCCGCAGCAGAGGGCATTGTCCATTTTATCCCTGA
The DNA here is from genome assembly GCA_036822015.1 of Bernardetiaceae bacterium. Classification (GTDB taxonomy): domain Bacteria; phylum Bacteroidota; class Bacteroidia; order Cytophagales; family Bernardetiaceae; genus DAISIL01. The sequence goes on from DAISIL010000049.1 coordinate 24,206, forward strand.
AAATGAAAAGAAAGGACACTGGGAAACCCTCAAAGCCTACGATGGCGGACGGGCTACGGTCATCGACCTAGACCAAACGGGACGCTACGCCTGGGTAGGCACCGAAACGGCAGGCATCTTTAGGATAGACCTAGACATCCCCCCTGCACAAGAGGACATCTTGTTTGATGACTTGCTCCTGGCCATCGACAAGACCGACAGCGCAGTAGCTGCGTTTTTGCAAGAACGGCAGCGCATCAACGAACAGAGTAAGGATACCGTCCCCGAGGTTGCCGTTGTGGTCGTGGCACAACCCCCCAAAGTCATCACGGAAGACCTGCCTCCTGATATGCCTAAGCCGCCTAGCAAAAAAGTCAAACTTCGGGATACCGAAATGAGCGAAGGCGAAGCTATTACACTTTCTAATATCAATTTTGCCCCGCGAAGTGCCGAACTCACCGATAAAGCTGGGTTAGAAGAAATTTACCGTTTTCTACTCCTCAACCCCAACGTAACCGTCGAACTCGGCGGACATACCGACCGTGATCCAGCAACTTCACACCCTAACTACGAGCGCATACGTCAGCAACACAAGCAGTTATCTCTCGAACGTGCCAAATCCGTGGCTCAGTTTTTGATCCAGAAAGGTATCCCCGCCGAACGCCTCCAAACCCAGGGCTATGGTGGATCACAACCTCTGTTTGCTTACAACTCTAGCCAAAATCGACGGGTAGAGTTAAAAATCATACAAATCAAATGATTCAGCCAAAAACTATTACCGATACCCTACACCTCACCCCCGAGCAGTACTTCGCCATTCAGGAGCGCGTAGAGGTCAAGCTCGAGTACGATAACGGACGCATCGTACCCAAAGAAGGCAGCGATCCCTTGCCCGAGTGGGTGATCGCAGAACTACTCAAAGATGATTTTGATGAAAATATTTTAAATTTTGAATTTCTGATGGCAACAAATAATCATGGTATTATTACGGGGAATTTACATACCCGCTTATCCCTGATCCTACTCGATCAACCCTACCGCATCTACTCGCAAAGCCCCAATGTTTACATCTCACTTACAGGAAAATATCGTATCCCTGATGTTACGGTAGCTCCCGAAAAGCAACAACAAATTTTAAAAGGCGAGTCACTGACAAACCCCCTTGTTATTTTTGAAGTCTTATCTCCTGCCACAGCTGCCAAAGACCACAACCAAAAACTGGAAGAATACCTGCACATCGACAGCCTACAAAGCTACTTCCTCGTAGCACAAGACCAGATCAAAATCGAGGGATACTACCGCCAAAACGACAACCAATGGACGTACCAAATCTTCCGAGAAAATGCCTTGCCTATACCTGCCATCGGGATAGATATTTCAATTACTGACCTATACAAAGACGTTTTTTGAGATGACCAGCACACCCACACATACCCTACACCTCACCCCCGAGCAGTACTTCGCCATTCAGGAGCGCGTAGAGGTCAAGCTCGAGTACGATAACGGACGCATCGTACCCAAAGAAGGCAGCGATCCCTTGCCCGAGTGGGTGATCGCAGAACTACTCAAAGATGATTTCGATGAAAATATTTTAAATTTTGAATTTCCGATGGCTACGCAAAAACATGATGACCTAATTTACAACATTCATGTACGACTGATGATGTTGTCCGAAGAAGGAGCGCGGTTTAGGGTCTATGCTCAAAGCCCTAAAGTTTTTATTGCTCTCACAGGAAAATATCGCATTCCTGACGTAACTATTTCTCCCCCCAAATCCGAACAGCACTTTGAGAAAGATTACTTAACCAACCCCCTTGTTATTTTTGAAGTCTTATCTCCTGCCACGGCTGCCAAAGACCACAACCAAAAACTGGAAGAATACCTGCACATCGA
>DAISIL010000050.1:0-20511 GCA_036822015.1 Bernardetiaceae bacterium
TTTGTTCTATACAAAAACGAAGTTGCAGAATCTCTAGCAAATAACCAAAAAAAACCGTCAAGGGGGTCTTTCGACCGCCCTTGACGGTTTTTGGATGTTATTTGACCTCAATCTGGCTCAACAGTTCAAGCTTATCGGGGTTTTGGTAGTCGTATTGAAAAATCTGATTGCTACCTACCATGACAAGGTGTTTGCGGTGCGTGATCGGGATGACATCGTAGGTTCTGATGTTGCCGAAGTGTCCCGTTTGTTGGATGCGGTTGGGGTTTTGGGCATCGAATATTTTGAGTCCGTCGCGGCCATCACAGATGAAGAGGGTGTTTTGGTCGATGCCTAAGCCGTGGGGGTTGGTCATGGGATAGCTACGGAGCAGGCGCGGGCGGGCGGGATTGCTGACATCGACAACGTCGAGTTGGTTTACGCCACCTCGGCAGTCGCTGCCATCGCGTAGCGTAACATAAGCGTAGTCGCCTTGCACCACGACGGGATCGCAGCTACGGGTGTGGCGATATACCCCCTCGCGCTTGGGCTGGGCTTGGTTGGCGATACTATAAATATACATGCCATCTTGGGCACCGATATAAAGCCGCTCCTCGTGGATAAAAACGGTTTCGATGTCGGCACCTACACGGCTACGTACACCTGCTTCGCGGGGATTTTTGGGGTCTTCGATGTCGAGTACGACGAGGTCTTGGGTATCAATCCCATAAAAGTAATTGCCCTTGATGGCAAAGCAAGCCATAGACCCGCCCATACTTGCCCCCGATACCTGGGCGGCCGACTGTGCCGACATGGTCATGCCACCCGCAATGCCTCCCCCCGTGATGCCAAAGCGGGGCATATTGCCGGCACTGTTGCCGTTGAGCAAGGACTGGATGGGGTTGGCGAGCAGTTGCATGAGCGTTTCGCCGGTTCGGAAGGCAACCTCTCCTTGCTGCGCCCCAAAACGCGCACGATGGGAGAAGAGTGCCGAAAGGCGGTTGATTTCTCGAGGGGCGCGGGGGTCTTCGATGTCGAGTACGATAAGATCATCGTGGCTGTTGGCGTACATGATCGTCCCGACGACGGCCATATCGACGTTGCCCGGGATGTCGATAAATCCAATGCGTTGAGGGTCGCGGGGATTCATGTTGTCATAGATCAGTACGCCGCGCTCGAGGAGGTTTACGTAGATGTAATCATCGGCATACCATATCTTTCCAGCTTTGATGAAGCTGAAGTCCTGGTCTTGGGCGCTTTGTCCGGCAGCGGCGGCATCTTGTTTGATTTGCCCCAGGGCAAGGCTGGCCAGAAGGGCAAGAAGGAGGGTGAAATACAAGCGTTTCATGGTCGAATCGTTTTGGTGGTGGTTGCTTTGTTTTGCTTCTGCTTGTAGAGAGGCAAAAATGTAGCGAAGGTTGCTGGGAGAGGTCGGCTTTTTGTTTTTTTTGCTTTTCTGGGAAAATCTTGCAACGCTGACGTAACAAACTGCGTTGTGGCAACATCTTTTGAATTTGGCGAAATAAAATTTTGTTCCCAAAGAAAAGAGATCAGAATAATTTTTTGTGTACGCAAAACCTATAAAAAAGTTACGCTTTCGTTTTGCGCTTTTTGATTTTATAGTAACTTTACACTTCTATTACGTTCACTTTATCTTAATCAACCACAGAATAACCATGAAACGAGGTTTACTGACAAGTATGCTCTTGGTACTGTTGGGTGTTTTTTCTGCCTTTGCGCAGGATCGCACCGTCAGCGGTACTGTGCTGGCCGAGTCGGACAACACCCCCCTGCCGGGCGTGTCCGTCGTCGTGAAAGGCACAACCATAGGAACGCAGACCGACTTTGAAGGGAAATACACCCTCAACGTCCCCGCTACGGCAAAGACACTCGTCTTTAGCTACCTGGAGAACAAAAAAGAAATCGCCATCGGCGATCAAAGTGTGATCGACATGACGATTAAAGATGTCCTCCAAACCGAAGAAGTCGTCGTAACGGCTTTGGGTATCGAACGCCAAGAACGCCAACTGGCTTACTCTGTCTCTACGCTTAGCTCCGAAGAGGTAACAACGGTACGTGAAACCAACGTCGTAAACTCTCTCCAGGGCAAGATCGCGGGTATCCAGATCACGCAACAGAGCGGTAACGTAGGGGGTTCTACCCGTATCAACATCCGTGGTATCAACTCATTGAGTGGTACGAGTGAGCCGCTTTGGGTAGTCGATGGGGTGCAGATCTTCAACTCCAACATCGCTACGGGTAGCCGTATCTCGGGTGGCTTTGACGTGGGTAACCGCGCCCAGGACATCAACCCTGATGACATCGAAACGATCACGGTACTTAAAGGTGCCGCCGCCCCCGCCCTTTATGGATCGCAGGCCGCCAACGGTGTTATCCTCGTAACGACCAAACGCGCCAAAGCCGGACAAAAAACCAACGTAACCGTAAACTCCTCCGTGCGTTTTGATCGCCCGCTTGTCCTTCCTAGTTTCCAAAACGAATGGGGACCAGGTAACTTCGGTAAGTATGACGTTCGGGATGGGGCCGGCGGATGGGGCCCTCGCATCGCAGGACAGCGTGTTGAGGACTTCACCGGCGAAGAGGTATCCCTCCAAGCCTTCCCCGATAACGTCAAAGACTTCTACGAAACGGGCGCACTCGTCATCAACAACGTTTCTTTGGCTGGTGCCAGCGAAACCAACGACTACCGTTTGAGTATCACCTCACTCAACCAAACCGGTATGGTACCTGCTCAGGGTCTGGATCGCTACACGATCTCTTTGAACGCTGGCTCTAAGTTTGCCAACAACCTTAGCTCTCGCTTTGGCGTGAACTACGTCCGTACCACCAGTGTACGCCGTGCTGCCCAGGGTGCCAACGACCCCAACGTCTTGACAGACATCATCAACTTCTGGCCCCGTACTACGGATGTTCGCAAACTCAACCCCTGGATTGATCCCCTAACCGGACAACAAATCAACCCCATTGATGAGTTCACGAACAACCCCTACTGGATCGCTCACGAAAACCGGTTCGATACGGAGGTAGATCGTCTGTTTGGTTTCATGGAACTGGACTACAAACCTTTGGAGTTCTTGAAGTTCAAAGGACGTGTGGGCTATGACCAGCTTACCGATGACCGCTTCCGCTCTAACCGCGTCGGTACGGTAGGTCGTGAGGTCGGAGACTTCACCGATGACAACCTCCAGCAGCGTCGCTTGACGGTAGATGTTTTGGGTACAGTCAATAAAAAAATCAACGAAGACATAAACTTTGATGCCAACTTTGGCTATCAGATGGTACAGACGGTCTTCTCTCGCTTGACCAACAACGCCGAGCAGCTCACCATCGCAGAGCTTTTTGCGACGGGTAATGCCGCTGCCAACAACCCCGTCAAGGACTTCAGCGAAAACCGCTTCTTCGGTTTCTTTGCCGATGTTACGCTGGGCTACCGCGACTACTTGTTCTTGAACGTTACGGGACGTAACGACTGGTCTTCTACATTGCCTATCGGTAACAACTCTTACTTCTACCCCTCCGTAAACCTGAGCTTCATCTTTACGGATGCCTTTGATGTAGGAGGAGACATTCTCTCGTATGGTAAGTTGCGGACCAACTACGCCCAGGTAGGTGCGGGTACGGGCGCATATTTGCTCAACTTCCGCTACTTCCCCGTCAATAGCGTCTTTGGTCAGTTTGGTACAGGCAACAACCTTCCCTTTGGTGGGCAGTTGGGCTTTGCTGGCACCAACCAAATTCCTCCCGTGGGCTTGAAGCCAGAGCAGCAACGCAACATCGAAATCGGTGCTGAGCTTCAGTTCCTGGATGGCCGCTTTGGTTTGGACGTAACGTACTACAACTCCACCAACGTCGATCAAATTTTGGGTATTCCGGTTGCACAATCGACGGGCTTTACCTCTGCCTTGATTAACGTCGGTGAGGTTACCAACGAAGGTATCGAGATCGAGTTCAATGCAGATGTCATCAAAACCAACGATTTCCGTTGGAACACTTTGGTTACTTTTACGCACAACCAAAACCGTGTAACCAAGTTGGCTGATGGTTTGGAGCGTCTCAATGTAGCTTCGGAGTTTAACGGTCTCTTGATCGTTGCCGAGGAGGGCCGTCCGTTGGGCTTCTTTGGTGGTGCTTTCCGTCGCGATACGACGACCAACGAAATCCTGGTTGATCCCCGTACAGGCTTGCGTGTACAAGGCGAAAACCGCCGTTTGGGTAACATCGACCCCAACTTCCTGGTGGGATGGGTCAATGACTTCTCCTATAAAGGCTTGAGCTTGCGTTTGACCTTCGATTATCGCGAAGGAGGCACGATCTTCTCCAACACCGCCGCCCAGTTGCGTCGCTCTGGTTTGTCCGAAGAGACCGCCGTCAATCGTACCAGCACTTTCATCGACAACCAAGCCTTCATCCAGGAGAGCGATGGATCACTGCGCCCCAACGACATCCCTGTTACGCATGAGCAGTTCTGGCCCGCTTACGCCAACGCCAGCATTGCCGAAGGTAACATTTTCAAAGGGTCGTTCATCAAGTTGCGTGAAGTAGCCATCAACTACACCCTCCCCAAAAGCCTCCTCCAAAACACCTTCCTTACTGGTGTAACCGTAGGCTTGGAAGCACGTAACCTGGCCATCTTGTATAGTGCCGTACCGCACATTGATCCTGAAACTAACCTCTTTGGTTCAGGCAGTCTGGGTGCTGGTGTAGAGCGCGGTGGTATTCCTTCTTCGCGTAGTGTAGGAGCTAACCTTCGCATTTCCTTCTAAAATATGTTTTCACTCAAAAAAATCGTCATAATGAAACGCATCCTTCAGTTCTTTTTGTTTCTGGCGTTTTTGGTGTCTGCTACTTCGTGCGATGACTTCCTGGACATCAACGACGACCCCTTAGCAGCGACCCAAGCCGACCCGGATTTGCTCTTCCCCACCGCCCTGCTCGACTTTTCGATGAACCGGACGGTAGAAAACACCCCCTCTTTTGCAGCCTTCGCCCAGCATTGGGCATCGGGCGGATCGGCAGGTGTTTTTATTAGCCCCGAACGCTACATCATCGGTGTCTTTGGGCCCGGTAACACGTGGGTAAACAACTACGCCTCCGTCTTGAAAAACATGCTCCTGGCACGCCTGGATGCCGAAGCAGCCGGACGTAACAACGTCGTGGCCCAAATCAAGATCGTAGAAGCCATGACGTATCTCTACCTCACGACTACCTTTGGAGATATTCCCTTCACGGAAGCCGTTGATTTGGAGACCGCTAACCCTCGTTTCGATCCCCAAGAAGTTGTTTTGGATGGTATCGTAGCTCGTCTGGACGAAGCCCTTGCCCTGATCGACCTAAGCAGCACCGATGCGGTCAGAGATGGTGATTTGATCTACAAAGGAGATATTGCCAAATGGCAGCGTTATGCCAACTCCTTGAAATTCAAAACGCTTATGCTCATCCAGAACAAGAAAGATGTCAGTGCGCAAATTGCCGCTACCGTTACGCAGCCCATGATTACATCGGTAGCTGACGAAGCCGCTTTCCCTTATTTTGACGCACCGAACAACCAAAACCCCATCTGGAAAATCACCTTGCTTTTCAGTGGTGGACAAAACGTGTGGTTCCATGCCAACAACACAACGCTTGATCTGATGAACGCCTTGGATGACCCCCGCATTCCTACGTACTTTGATACAAACGGTGCTGGTGCTTATCGTGGTATTGCTCCAGGATCAGCAGCGGGCGCGTTTTCGGATAACTTCTCTACCGTTAGTGGCAACATCATCCGTGCAGATTTCCCTGATCGTCTGACGACAGCCGGAGAGATTCTGCTCCTGCAAGCCGAAGCGGCTGCTAAGGGAATCATCCCTGGTGGTTTGGGTGCTGCCAATGATCTCTATCGCCAAGGCGTACAAGCCAGCATGGATTTCTATAACGGAAAGCCAGGTGCTATCCCTGCTGCTGCCAAGACAGCTTACCTCAACTCGCTCCCCAACCTGGCCTCACGCCCGCAGGCAGCCGCTCTGGAAGCCATCTACGCCCAGCAATACCTTGATCTCTTCGGACGTGGTATCGAAGCCTGGACGCAATGGCGACGGGTTAAGTTCCCCGAGCTAACACTGCCCATCCAGGCGCAGCTCGGCACGATCATTCGTCGCTACCCGTATGCCGTAAACGAACTGGCCGCCAACATCAACGCGCCTTCGCAGCCTACCCTGGACTCGCCCATGTGGTTTGAAAACTAATTTTTTGATTTTTTGTAGCCTGCCTTACCATAAGTTAGGCGGGCTACTTCCCATCAAACACAAAAAACTTTTTGGTTATGAAAAAGCTAAAATACTTCTTTGTCGTCTTAGCACTCGGTCTCTTCACGACGGCCTGCGAGTACGACACCTTTGAGGATGAACTGCCGTTCATCGAAAACGCTCTGCCCGCCTATGTGCGCTTCGATCCAGGGATCAGTGCCTCCATCAATCTGGATGAGGGTGCTGTGCGTGATCTCGAAGTACAGGTTACTGCACCGATTCAGCAAGACGTAACGGTTACGTACTCCATCTCGGGAAATGCCGTTTTTGGTCAGAACTTCATCATCAGCGGCGCACAAGCCAACGGTGGTACGTTCACGATCGAACACAAGCAAGACGATCCGGCAAACTTTGATAACTTCGTTATCACCGTGATTGCCCTCGACGACCGTCTCCGTGATGGCGATAAGAACCTCACCATCACCCTGGAAAGTGCCGTTGCCGCTGATGGAACAGTTTTGCAAGCCGGACAAGGATCGGTTTACAAGACGGTTAATATCACCATCGTCGATACCAACTAAGCCAACACAGCACTGGTTCTTTTTCTGATCCCACGTCTTTATGGAAAGGCGTGGGATTTTTGCGTAAATTTGTTCTCCAAACAAACATCTACCCAATCTTATGGCAGGACACAGCAAATGGGCCAACATCAAGCACCGAAAAGCCGCCCAAGATGCCAAACGTTCTAAGGTATTCACCAAGCTCATCAAAGAAATCACGGTAGCGACCCGCGAGGGCGGCGATGACCCCGAAATGAATCCTCGCCTACGCCTTGCCGTCCAGAATGCAAAGGGAGCCAACATGCCCAAAGACACCATCGAGCGGGCAATCCAGAAAGGCAGCGGCGTAGGAGGAGCAACCTATACAGAGATGACCTACGAAGGCTATGCCCCACACGGAGTAGCCATCTATATCGAAGCCAGCACCGATAACACCAACCGCACCGTCGCCAACGTCCGTGCGATCTTCAACAAAGCCAACGGTAGCCTAAGCACCTCTGGCTCTCTTGATTTTATCTTTGAGCGGAAGGGTATTTTTATCGTCGAACTCGCCGAAGGAACCGATCCCGACGAACTGCTCCTCGAGCTGGCCGATGCCGGTGCCGAAGATGTGGAAACCGATCAGGACAGCAATCTGGCACAAATCACCTGCGCCCTCGAAGACTTTGGTAGCGTACAGAAGAAAGTAGAAGAACTCGGGCTACAGGTGCAGAGTGCCAACCTGGATCGTATCCCCCTGACGACCAAAGCCCTCGATGATGAAGCAGCAAAAGATGTCCTCAAAGTCATCGAAAAACTTGAAGACGACGACGACGTAAACAAAGTCTATCACAACCTCGAACTCACCGAATCACAACTTAACGGATAATCCCTATGCGACTTACTTTTGCTTTTGTACCGCTGCTGGCCGCCCTCATGGCAGCCTGCGGTGGCAATAACTCCACCGAACAAAAAACTACTGTTACCGAAAGTGAGCAGAATTTCCAATCTACACCGCCGTTCACGGAAGGCAACCAAACCGGCATCGACCTGGCAGACAAAGCCTACATCCGGCTCAATGTGGGCGGCGTAGAAAAAGTGCTGCTGGCAGCCCCACCCGACAAATGCGCCCGCTGCAACGACTACGAAATCAAAGAAGATGGACGGACATTTTTGCGGGTAGAGCGATTCGATGCCGACAACTTATCCGAAAGTTTTGCCTGGCAGTTGCACAACTTCGACCTCACCGCCGCCGATACTTTTCCTGTCATCCTCAAAGCAGACCCTTCGGCAGACCCGCCCACGCTCACGCATGTACTTTACAAGAAATCCGAAGGCGATAAAAAAACCGTCTATGAAGCCAAAAACAAATTTGTCTTCACGATCACGGGCATCAAAGACGGCTGGTATAGCGGAACTTTTGAAGGAGAAATCGTAGAAAAAGGACGCACCCTCACCGAAGGGGTCTTTGTAACGACAGGAGATTTTAACCTGCGGCTCAACGTGCTTGACCTGCGGGAAAAACCCGCGATGTAACATCCATCAAGGGGCGGTACTAAAAATGGGTAATTCCACAAAAAAGACCGTCCCGACTCCCGGCGTGGACTCAAACCAAATCTTGCCGCCGGCGTGTTCGATCCCTTTTTTGGCGACAGCAAGTCCGATACCCGATCCAGAGGACTTTGTCGTAAAGCTCGGCACAAAAATTTTGTGGGCGTGTTCGGGGGGTATGCCGCATCCGTTATCACGAACAGATACACAAATCCGCTGCCCTTCGGTGGGATAGAGTTCGATGTTGATTTTGGCTACCTCGCTGACAGGTACGGACTGTATGCCGTTCAGGATCAAGTTGGTCAGGATGCGTCCAATGAGGGCGGCATCTGCCTTGACCCGAAACTTACCCGGCGTTAGTTGTCCCGTAACCAGGGCGCGGTCGTGGTTTTCGTAGAGCAGGATGATTTCTTGTACGGCTTTCCTGACATCAAATACTTCCTCTTTCGGGACGGGCATTTTGGCAAACACAGAGAACGAGTTGGCGATGTCGCTCAGCGTGTCGATTTGGGTGAGTAGGGTACGGATGGGTGCTTCGGAGCGTTGGTTGTCGAGGGAGCGTTGGAGGTGCTGGAGGGTGAGCTTCATGGGGGTCAGTGGGTTCTTGATCTCGTGAGCGACTTGTTTGGCCATCTCTCTCCAGGCAGATTCTTTTTCGGAGCGTGCCAGGGCTTGCTTGCTGTCCTCGAGTTTGCTAATCATTTTGTTGTACTCCTTGACCAAAGCACCGATTTCATCATCGGCTTGGTAGCTCAAGGGGAGGTTTTTTTCGCGGAGAGATACCTGCTGCATCTTTTCTCGGATCAGCTCGAGGGGGCGAATCAATCGGCGCGAAAGGAAATAAGAGACAAAGATGAGCAGCACAAAAACGATCGTAAAAGTATTGAGGATGATCGTAAAGATGTCGATGATTTGCCGCTCCGTGCGCTCCCCGGACTCAAAAAACGGAATGCCAAGGATGCCGAGGGTTTGTCCGGTACCGCTCTCTTCAATATCGACATAGACGGCGTTATAGGTCAGGCGGCCGATTTGCTCGGTGGTCAGGAAGACGTTTTGCTGCTGGTCTAGGAGGTGATATTTGGCTTGTGGGTTGATGCGCCCGGCCAGGAGATAGCTGTCGTACAAGACGGGCTGATTGGAGAGCAACAGGTCGCCATTTCGATCAAAGAGATGGATTTCGATGCCGCTTAGTCGGGCCACCTCCGCCAGCCGCTCGGCCAGTGCCGTAGGACTGCTACGCTCGGGGTCAGCCAGATAATCGGCCAGTACATCGGCAATATTACGAGCAGCTAACTCGGACTTTTGGCGGTAGCTGCTTTCCATTTCGCGGATGTTTTCGTTGTTGAGCAGCCCAATAATCAGTACACCTACCAGAAGCAATGGCACAAAAAAGGCTATGTTGAGATAAATTTGAATCTTTGTAGAAAACCGTAAGGATAATTGCCTATTCCAACGATAAAGCGGGATAAACAAGATGGCAAAGAGTAGTTGCAACAAAAACAAAAAGCTGAAATTTGAAAAGATGAACCGCCAACTATACAGCGGTGTCGAGATAATCAGACGCTTATACTGATCGGAAGTATGCCAGTGCCGATGCCCCTCAAATGTGAAGGCTTCGCCCTTGCCTTGCTGCCGGAGATGAAACATAAACGAGCGGTCGTAAGGGAAATCTCCCCAATGATAAATCATTTGTTCATCCGACTTGAGAAGGACATAACTAAAATCCCGCATCGGGGGGGTCATGTAAGCGTTGTCTAGCAATAAGTTGGGATAAATACTATTGGGGATGTACTTTTTGAGCGTGAGCCGAATCAGGATACGTCCTTCGCTATTGGAGAGAAAAGCCATGTACTGCTTACGCTCCCGACTGACATCGGATACAAAGAAAATATCTCGGTAGCTCGTCGAAAACCGAGGGTCAGATAGTTGATCGTAAAGCGAGTCGTAGGGCGGGCTATTGGGCTGGTGAGGCATCCCTCTCCGATCATAAAAAAAAGTCTTTACATCGTACTTATCAAAATAACTACCCAAATAAAACTTATCAATTTTTTTGATGGCAACCTTTTGTGGGGTCAAGGTACGAAATTGTAAATAGCGGTTGATGAGGGCATCCTCACGGATTTTTTGGAGGGCATCATACAAAAGCACCTCCCCAAAGCCGTCGTTTTCCTCCAGTATCTGCTCGGCAAATCGCTCCTTGTATAGCCCCTGCCGGTATTCCTCAAATGTCCAGATGACGTACACACCAATCCATGCCTGCACGATGGCACAAGCTGCCAAAAAAAGAAAGGACGTAAAACCCCACGCAACATGAGGTGTCCGGTAGTACAAAAACACCAGCGCAAAACCCGCGTGGAACAGCACAAAAACAAAAAAGAAGTACGGGACAAAGAAAAAACCTACCCCAACAACCAGCAGCCCACCCCCGAGGAGCAAATACGGCAGGTGGCGGCGTATCTCCTGCTCAGAAAACAAAGCCGTTGCCTGCTGCCAGAAGTAGATATTGCTCAAAAAATAAATCGTGCTGATGAGCAGGAAGATCAAGCCACTCATCAACCTGGGCCACTCCATTGAGAGGCTCCAGGTGATGTCCATCGAGATCGTCGAATGCAAATAAATCGCCTTCAAGACAGCATACTGCCCATAAATCGGCACAAAAGACAACAACCAACAAGCGCCCACCACCGACATCCGCGCCAACAAAGGCCAATAGCGGGCCCGCTGCAAAGTGCCGCTTTGTAGCCAGGGCAACATCGCCAACAAAAGCAGCAAGACATTGATAAACAGATCACCCAATGAAGGCGACCACCGCGACCAGGCAAAGTACTGCGGCTCAAAGAGACGCGCCAGCAGCCACTCCGAAGGTGGATCGAACTGATAAGCCAACCAACGAAAACCCACCAGCATCAAGAGCGTCAAAGCAAAAGCCTGCCAATAAGCGCGTTGGGACAAACTGCGATTGATGAGCCGAGCCGCCAAAACGCCCAGCAGCAACAAAGACACCAACAACAGCCACCATCCCCAGGGGTTCCCATTACGTGCTGGCATATCGCCAAAGTTGAAAGAAAACAAAGGGGCATCCGCCTGACCGTAGATCAGGTGCTGCCCCTTGTCGCCCAACAACAGCGCGTCTATCCGTCGCCGAACAGGGAAAATATCCGCATTGAATCCCTTGCTCAAATAGCTGTTCTCGATGCGGTAGTTGCGCTGCAACGGCACCAGGGCATAGTAGTCGTAGGTCAGTGTGGCGATCTGGCTGCGTTGATGGCAGACCAAAAAAATGCCGTAGCGAGTCTTGATGCACTGCTCCGACGGCTGGGGGGCCGAGAAATCGGGGGAGAAGTCGATGTGGTGATCTGACCAGAAGACCAACTGCTCGTCGCGAAAGATGAACACAGATACATCCTCGGCTACCGTCGTCAGTAAATCACCCCAGGCGACATAGCCGCTATTGGTCTGGAGCTGCTCCTCGCAGGCTTGTAGCTTTTGGTGGGTCTGGATAAGGGTGGCTTTTGTGCGTTCCTGCACCAGGGCTACTTGTTCGGTGGTGTAATCGCGCTCGACAAACCTTAGCTGCCCGCTAGCCCATACCAGGCCCCACAACAATACCAGGACTGCCATCAGCCCAAGTTCACTGCGGTTCTGTTTGAGCCATCTTTGCATAGGATTTTATCAGACAATTGCCGTTCCAAAACACTTTATCGCAATTGTGATCTTCAAAAAGAAAGTAACCAAGCACCCAAGCCGTTCATCGGCCCTGCACCTTTGTCTGCTCCCCCAAAAGATTGCGCTTCAGAGGACTTCACGGATGTTTATCTAAACCGTTGCCAGAGACTGTCATAGCTCGCAAATCGCTCCTTGAAGACGATCTGTCGGGCTTTGAGCTTTTCGGCTTCCTGGGCTTCGGCATCGCTCCCCAGTCCGGCTTTTTGGCGGGCTTCGAGGGCTTGTAAGCGTCCGTCGGCTAGTTGGTCAAGCCTTCGGAAAGTCATCAAGAGGTCATTGAGGATATAAGTTACTTCGGATTGTATCTCCTGGTAGTTGAAGTCGTTTTCGTAGCCGTTTTGGCGGAGGTAATCCAGCACCTCCCCCGAGCGTCTCGCCAGCGTATCAGCGATGCCAATACCGCGTTCGTCCTGCTCGAGCATCAGGAACAAGTCCACGTAACGCGGGGCGTAGTAGCTATACGGCACACCCGCATCGGGTAGCTGTGCAAGGGCCTCCTCGAGTACCTGTACGGCTTCTTCTTTGCGCCCTTGCTGCATCAGCTCGGCAGCCAGTCGCCAATAGATGCTCCTGAAGTTGGAGGCAAAACGCCGAAACTCTACATCGTAAAACTTATCCGGGTCTTGCATTCCCCTGAACTGAAAACCTTTCAGGTTCTCGAGCATTACGTCCACATTTACGCCACCCATACCCGTACGGCTCTGCGAACGGACGGGCAAAAGCCGAAATGCCATCCCCTCCTGGAAAAGATAATCGCGGAGGTTAATGGAGGTCGTGTTGGCCGAAGTGGTGTTGAAGTAAATGGGGCGCTCCCAGTTGTTGTTGGCCAGGATGTCGAGGATCATCAGATCGCCTTTGAGGATGTAGTTGCCCTCAATCGTTACCTGCACGTTCTCGATGCGGTTGCGCATCGCTTCGGGGACAATACCGGCTACTTGTGCCGAGTCCACTTTGAGTTCGAGCTTTTTGGAGGGATAAATGGTTACGTTGGATCCCTGGTAGGGTATCACGACCTGGGGGTTGTTTTGCTGGACGGCAGCGATGTAGCGTTGCAGGTCCACGACGCGATCCTCTGCCCCACGTTCGGGCGGATAATACTGCGCGATGTCGTTGAAACCCTCGCGGTATTGCTCATACGTGAACGTAATCGGGAGCGGATCAGATTCGTTTACCTTGCGCTGCATCTGACTGACGTACCAATCGGTGTTGAAATAACTCAAAACGACTACCCGTACATCGGTGCGGAAGCCCTCCACCTCCTGCACATACCAAAGCGGGAAGGTATCGTTATCGCCACCCGTAAACAAGATGGCATTGGGGGCGCAACTGGCCAGGGTATTCCGCGCCTGATCGACGGAAAAATACCGCCCGCTGCGGTCGTGGTTGTCCCAGCTTTTGGCACCCATCAAGGCAGGTACAGCCAAAGAGAGCAGCGTAGCCAAAGCAGCGGCAGGTAAGCCTCCGCCTACTTTTTCAAGGAGCTCTTTCAAAAATAGCACACCGAGTCCTATCCAGATCGCGAAGGCATAAAAAGAACCGACATAGACATAATCCCGCTCTCGGGGTTCCATCGGAGGAGAGTTGATGTAGAGTACGATAGCTGCCCCGAGCATCAAGAAGAGGGTGAGAACAAAACTGAAACCCTCTTTGTCTTTGCGGAGATGAAGCAGGATACCCAAAATCCCCAGAATCAAGGGCAGGAGGTAGAAGTTATCATGGGCGCGATCTCGGGCGATCAGTTCGGGGAGTTCACCGTTGCCTTCCCAGGGCAGGAGCCAGTCGGCTTCTTTGTTGTCGGAGGCGCGTCCGGCAAAGTTCCACATGAAATATCGGAAATACATATGCCCAAACTGATGGGAGAGCATGAAGGCGATGTTGTGCGCCATGGTGGGCTTTTCGTCGGGGGCCATGCCGAGTTTTTCGCGGTAAAGTTGGGGGTGGTTGCCCTGCTGGCTATACACGCGGGGAAAGAGGATTTGATCGGCGGACGTGTACTCGTACTCCGTTTTGTAGTCGTAGATTTCGTATTTGCCCAGGGCATCGTTGCGGCGGTATTTGGGGGCACCTTGTTTGGAACTTGGGCGTTCGGCCATGAAGTGGGGCCCATACCCGAGGGGACGATAGCCGTACTGCTCCCGCTTCAAGTAAGAGACAAAGCTGATGATGTCGCTGGGGTCGTTCTCGTTGATAGGTGGGTTGTTGTTGGAGCGAATGATGATGAGCAAGTACGAGGAATAGCCAATCAGAATAAAAACCAGGCTCAACAAGCTAAGGTTGAGTAGCGACTTTTGCTCGGCATTGAAGCGAATCAGATTGAAGAGCTTTGGGTTGGTGTTCATCGAAAACAACAAGGCATACACGATTGCTCCCACAAAAAGCCCTACAAAAATCAACAGCCCCGATCCAAAAGGAAGTCCGATGTTGTTGATGAAAAAGATTTCAAACGAACCCGCCAAAGACGGCAGCCCAGGGATGATCCCGAAGTTGATGATACCCACCACACCAAAGCCCAGCGCAATCGCTTTGAGTTGCCCGATCAAATCGCGGTTTTCGTAGCGACGATAGTAGTAGATCAAGGCCAGGGCCGGGATGGTGAGTAGGTTCAGGAGGTGAACCCCGATGGACAAGCCCATCATGTAGGTAATAAAAATCAAAAAACGATGCGCTTTGCGCTCATCTTCAATGCGTTCCCATTTGAGCATCGCCCAGACGACCAGTGCCGTAAAAAACGACGACATCCCATAAACCTCCGCCTCAACGGCCGAAAACCAAAACGAATCCGAGAACGTGTAAGCCAAAGCACCCACGGCGCCGGCTCCCAGGATGCTCACCCGATCTGCCAGGGTCTCCGGCTCGGGCATCCAACGACGGGCAAGCAAGGTGATGCTCCAAAACAAAAACAAAATCGTGAAGGCACTCGAAAAAGCCGAGATACTCGTAATCCAGAAAGCCACCTGTTGCGTATCGCCCAAAGCCAAAAATGAAAACATCCGACCCACCAACAGAAAAAACGGCGCACCCGGCGGGTGAGGTACTTCTAGCTTGTACGAAACCGCGATGAACTCCCCACAATCCCAAAAACTGGCCGTGGGTTCCATCGTAAGAAGGTAAGTAGTAGCCGCGATGGCAAAAACCAACCAGCCAACAAGATCGTTTAGACGACGAAAAGACATAAATTGCAGATCAATATGAGAAGGCGAAATTAGCAAAATCAAAGCGATAACAGCACTTTTATCCAAAAAATTAGCATCTTCAAACATTCAATCACCCCAAAGACACCGTGCGCCAAGACTATTTAGACCCCCAACACACACCCTCACCCACCGAGCAAGAATGGGAACGCGCCCTGCGCCCCCTGTCTTTTAGCGACTTTACGGGGCAACAGAAGATTACCGACAACCTCAAAATATTCGTGCAGGCAGCCCTCAACCGCAACGAACCCCTGGATCATGTCCTACTCCATGGCCCACCCGGACTCGGCAAGACGACACTCTCCCACATCATCGCCGCCGAGCTAGAAACGACGATCAAGATCACCTCTGGCCCCGTCCTGGACAAACCCAGCAACCTGGCCGGGCTGCTCACCAACCTCGACGAAGGCACCGTCTTGTTCATCGACGAAATTCATCGCCTCAACCCCGTCGTGGAGGAGTATCTCTACTCGGCCATGGAAGATTTCAAGATCGACATCATGCTCGACTCGGGGCCCAACGCCCGCACCGTCCAGATTGCCCTCAATCCCTTCACGCTCATCGGTGCCACCACCCGTTCAGGCCTCCTGACGGCTCCCCTCCGGGCCCGCTTCGGCATCAATGCCCGCCTTGAGTACTACGATGCCGATTTGCTCTGCCGCATCGTCAAGCGTTCGTCGGCACTGCTCCAAACGCCCATCGAAGACGATGCCGCCTACGAGTTGGCCCGCCGCAGCCGAGGGACACCCCGTATTGCCAACAATCTCTTGCGGCGTACCCGCGACTTTGCCCAGGTCAAGGGCGATGGCACCATCACACGCCCCATTGCACAGCTGGCACTCGATGCCTTAGAGGTCGATCAAAACGGACTGGACGAAATGGATAACCGCATCCTGAGTACGATCATCCAGAAGTTTAAGGGCGGCCCCGTCGGGCTAACGACCATTGCCACGGCCTGCGGCGAAGAAGCCGAAACCATCGAAGAGGTCTATGAGCCTTTTCTTATCAAGGAGGGCTACATCAAGCGCACCCCACGCGGGCGCGAAGCCACCCTGTTGGCTTACAGGCATCTGGGCATGGAGGGGCCACCCGCCGAGGGGCCTGCCTCGCTATTTTGATTTTTTTGTAGCTTTGCGCCTATGAAAATGGAAGAGCAAGACATGGATCAGCCCTTAGACGGACGCTACTTAGGGCAGATCACGGAAGATTTTGCAAAAGTAGCCCATCTGCTACAGGAAGCCGCCTATCAGGTCATCCGCCAAAAAGTATCGCAGTATCCCGTTTTTGTGGCCGCCAAAGAACCCGTCAAGGTGGGCATCGAACTCCTCCCGCCCCAGGATCATTTGGGCAACCAATGGCACTACAACGCCTCCTTCATGGAGGAACTCGAAGGACGCGGGTTGGTGTATGGCGAAGGCAAAACGGTGTTTTTGGAACACTACAAAAATCCCGAAGAGTTTGCCTGTTTGCTTGTCGTCTTACCGACATTCATTAAGTTTACCTTCATTCCTTATCCCGAAGAAGAAACCCTTTAACCCCCAACATCCCATGTGGACAGAAGAAAACAACCGCCTCAAGCGCACCTTTAAGTTTCCTGACTTCATCACCGCCTTTGCCTTTATGACGAAGGTGGCTTTCCTGGCCGAGCGGTTTGACCATCACCCCAACTGGTCGAACGTCTATAATACCGTTGTCATTGAACTAACCACCCACGATGCCGGCAACACCATCACCGAAAAAGACCGACAACTAGCCGCCGCCATCGACGCACTCGTATGAGCGCACCCAAAGAAGCCTGGGGATCGCGCCTGGGCCTGATCCTGGCCATGGCCGGCAACGCCGTCGGCTTGGGCAACTTCTTACGCTTTCCCGTACAAGCGATACAAAACGGCGGCGGTACGTTTATGATTCCGTACCTGGTTTGTTTTCTGCTCCTGGGCGTTCCGCTCCTGTGGGTGGAGTGGTCGATGGGACGCTTTGGCGGCAAACATGGACACCACTCTACGCCCTTTATCCTGGACAGCATGTCGAAGGGACGGCTCTGGAAGTACGTCGGTGTTTTTGGGATATTTACCAATGTCGCCGTGGCGGCCTACTACTGCTACATCGAATCCTGGACGCTCACCTATGCCTTCCACGCCCTAAGGCGCACCTTTGCGGGCATGGAACGCAGCGCGGTAGCTGATTTTTTTGCGGACTACACCAACACCACGACGGGCTTTCCCACGACGGCACTGGTCATCTACTTGCTTTGCCTGGCCCTGAACACCTACATCCTCTCGCGGGGACTCAAAGGCGGCGTAGAACTGGTGGCTAAGTTTGTGATGCCACTCTTGATCCTCTTCGGGGCTTTCCTGGCCATCCGTGGCCTGACTATCGGCGACAGCCAGGCACCCGCCGGCTGCCAGGACTGCGATGCCTTCCTGGCCCTGAACTTCTTCTGGACACCCGAACTGGATAGCCTCTGGAATCCCAAGATATGGCTGGCTGCGGCTGGGCAGATTTTCTTCACGACCTCTGTCGGGATGGGGACGATTCATTGCTACGCGGCTTACATCCGCCAAACGGACGATATTGCCTTGAATGCCATGTCGGCCGGCTGGATGAACGGCTTTGTGGAGGTTGTCCTGGGGGGAGCCGTCGTGATCCCGATAGCGGCCGGCTACCTGGGGCTAGATTGGGTGATCGAAAACGCGGGCTTCTCGATGGCTTTCCAAACGATGCCTTTTTTGTTTGAGCAATGGGGGAGTTTGCTGGCAGCGGCGGCGGGCTTTGCCTGGTTTGGCTTGTTGTTTTTTGCGGGTATTACCTCTTCGTTGGCCTTCGGGACACCCTGGATGGGCTTCATGCGGGATGAGTTTGGGTGGAGCCGTATGGGCGGGGCTGTCTCCTTCGGGGTAGCGATTTTGTGCCTCGGGCTACCGACAGTTATTTTTTACGATCAGGGACTGTTTGATGAGTACGACTACTGGAGCGGAACGGTAGGATTGGTGGTCTTTGGCTTACTCGAAAGCATCCTCTTTGCTTGGGTCTTCGGGATAAAGCGCGGATGGGAGGAGATCACAAGGGGAGCGGATATTGGCGTACCTAAATTTTATCGCCCTGTCATTCAGTTTGTTACGCCTACGCTTTTACTTTTTGTGTTTTTGGGGGCGATGTTTCAACCCAAAAACAACGACTGGCAGGCGGCTCTCTCCGGCTCCTGGCAACTCGATGCGGGTAGCATCATCGGCAAGCTCCAAAACGTCGATCTGCCCTTCAACCGCGACTGGACAGCCACCACCTGGTACAGCACTTTCAGTGGCACGATCATCGACGTAGATGCCTCCGATCCACAGCACCAACAGATCACGCTCCGCCAACGCCAGGCACCCTTTGAGCAGATGCAGTACGTCTTCGATCTCGAGGCGGGAACACTGCACGCCAACGGGCGTTTTCTGGCCGACGTAAACGCCCTCAAGTCCCTGCCCACCCATCGCGTCGGGCAACCCATTACGGCAGGTGAGCCACTGGTGGAGGGGCAGTTTAGGAACCTGATCTTTTATCGCAGCCTCGGGCGGCTGATCCTACTGGCGATGTTTTTGAGTATTGCGGGGCTGGTCTTCCTGGCGAGCCTGCGGCGGTGATCGGCATGAGAAATCTATTCTTCTGATTATAGGCAAAACGCTTACTTTTTTGTAACTTTGCCAGAAATTCAGACCTTTAGACTTTCCAAAGAATCCATGCTGACCGTATCCAATATATCCCTCCAATTTGGCAAGCGCGTCTTGTTTGACGACGTAAATCTCAAGTTCACACCCGGCAACTGCTACGGCATCATCGGTGCCAACGGCGCAGGCAAATCGACCTTCCTCAAAATCATCTCCGGCGACATCGACCCCCGAACAGGTTCGATCGCGATGGGCCCCAACGAACGCATGGCCGTCCTCAAACAAGATCACTTTGCCTTCGATGAAA
Organism: Bernardetiaceae bacterium; assembly: GCA_036822015.1. GTDB lineage: Bacteria > Bacteroidota > Bacteroidia > Cytophagales > Bernardetiaceae > DAISIL01. The sequence continues at coordinate 19,189 of DAISIL010000050.1, forward strand.
ACACCGTCCTGGATACGGTCTTGATGGGACACCAACGCCTCTGGGAGGTGATGAAAGAAAAAGACGACCTCTACGCTAAGGGCGAAAACTTCTCCGAAGAAGACGGCGTGCGCGTCTCCGAACTCGAAACAGAGTTTGCCGAAATGAACGGATGGGAAGCCGAAGCCAATGCCGGCTCACTCCTGAGCGGACTCAACATCCCCGAATCCGCGCACTACAAGCTCATGAAAGACCTCACCAACCAGGAAAAAGTACGGGTCTTGCTTGCCCAGGCACTCTTTGGTGATCCCGACATCCTGCTCCTGGACGAACCTACCAACGACCTTGACGTAGAGACCATCCTTTGGCTCGAAAACTTCCTGGCCGACTTCAAAAACACCGTCATCGTCGTCTCCCACGACCGCCACTTCCTCGATGCCGTCTGTACCCATATCGTGGACATCGACCGCGCCCAGGCACAACTCCACTCGGGCAACTACACCTTCTGGTACGAATCCAGCCAACTGGCCGCCAAGCAGCTCGCCGACCGCAACAAAAAAGCCGACGAAAAACGCAAAGAACTCCAATCGTTCATCGAGCGGTTTAGTGCCAACGCCGCCAAATCTAAGCAAGCCACCAGCCGCAAAAAGCTCCTCGAAAAACTCAACATCGAAGACATCAAGCCCTCCAGCCGACGCTACCCGGGCATCTTCTTCGATCAAGAGCGCGATGCCGGCGATCAAATCCTACAAGTCGAAAACCTCAGCAAAAGCATCGAAGGCGAAACCCTCTTTGGGCAGATCAGCTTTACGCTCAAGCGAGGCGATAAGGTAGCTGTTCTCTCACGCAGTAGCCTGGCTATCACAACTTTTTTCCAAATCCTGGCCGACGAACTCAAAGCCGATACAGGCAGCCATAAGTGGGGCGTAACGATCACGATGGGCTATCTACCCAACGACAATACGGACTACTTTGAGGGCGTGGATTTGAGCCTCGTCGATTGGCTACGTCAATATTCGGACGATAAAGACGAAACTTTTGTGCGGGGATTTTTGGGGCGGATGCTCTTTTCGGGCGAAGAATCCCTCAAAAAGGCACATGTCCTCTCGGGGGGCGAAAAAGTCCGCTGTATGCTCTCCCGTCTCATGCTCCAGAAGCCCAACTTCTTGATCCTCGACGAACCCACCAACCACCTAGACCTCGAGTCGATTACGGCCTTCAACAACGCCCTCAAAACCTACAACGGCAGCCTCCTGATGACCTCACACGATCACGAGTTCATGCAGACGGTCGCCAATCGGATCATCGAAATCACGCCCAACGGCAAGATTGATCGCTACATGA
>DAISIL010000050.1:20611-25555 GCA_036822015.1 Bernardetiaceae bacterium
GATGAAACTTCAGTTTGATGCTAGCCAGGATTATCAACTGGCCGCCGTCCGTGCCGTAGTGCGGCTTTTTGAGGGACAAGCCCTATCCGAGAACACTCGGGCAGCCGATGCTAACCAGCTACTTCTTAGCCAAGAGCAAATCTTACAAAATTTACAAGCCGTACAGAAAGAAAATGGCATCCTGCCTTCGGATGCCCTTGTGTCTTCGGTCTCACAAGATGGACAAACGACCTTCTGTCCCCTCAACTTCACGATTGAGATGGAAACTGGTACCGGCAAAACTTACACCTTCCTGCGTAGCATCTACGAACTCAACAAAGTTTATGGCTTCAAAAAGTTCGTGATCGTTGTCCCGAGTGTAGCCATACGGGAGGGGGTCATCAAAAACTTACAGATCACGCACGATCACTTTCAGGAGTTGTACGGTCATCCACCGCTGAACTTTTTGATGTATGAGCGCAACAACCGCTCGGGTCTCCGCAACTTCTGCTACACCAATACCATTCAAATTTTGGTTATCAATATTGATAGCTTCACAAAGGACAGCAATGTCATCCATAGCGTTCAGGAGACAGGCATCAAGCCCATCGCGTACATACAGGCTACCCGCCCTATCGTCATCATCGACGAACCCCAAAACTTCGAGACTGACATCCGGCGGCAGGCCATCGCCCAGCTCCATCCGCTTTGTACGCTCCGCTACAGTGCCACCCACCGCCATCTCTACAACCTCGTCTATGCCCTCAACCCCGTGCAGGCCTATGATTTGGGATTGGTCAAGCAGATTGAAGTAGAGGGGATTACGAACAACAAAACAAATCAAGTACTCGGGCAGGAGGACATCTTTCGTTTTCAGATCGAACGCACGATCCGCTGGCATTTTGAAAAAGTAAAAAAGCTACGAGAGCAGCGGATCAAAGTTTTGTCCTTATTTTTTGTTGATAAAGTATCCAATTATCGACAATACGACACAGAGGGCAATCCCATCAAGGGTGTGTTTGCTCGGTGGTTTGAAGAATGCTTTGAAAAAGTGAAAGCAGATTATCCTGGTTTGCTTCCCTTTTCGGCTGCCGAGGTACACAACGGTTATTTTTCTCGGGACAAAAAAAAACAACACTGGACGGACACCAAAGGCAGCACCCAAAAAGACCACGACACCTATGCCCTCATCATGCAGGACAAAGAACGCCTCCTGAGCCTGGATGAGCCTTTGCAGTTTGTCTTCTCACATTCGGCACTGCGGGAGGGCTGGGACAACCCCAATGTATTCCAGATCTGTACGCTCAACCAAAGCCAATCTGATCTCAAAAAACGCCAAGAAATCGGACGAGGGCTGCGGCTGCCCGTCGATAGCCAGGGGCGGCGCATTCGTGATAAAAATCTCAACATCCTGACCATCATCGCCAACGAAAGCTACCAGGACTTTTCCCGAAAGCTACAAAAAGAAATCCAGGACGAAACCAGCGTAAACTTTGCGGGGCGCATTCGCGATGCCCAGCAGCAGCAACCCGAAGACGAACGCGCCTTTACCCCCCAAAACTTCCCCCAGCTTTTTGCACTTTGGCAAGAAATCCAGGCACACACACGGATAGCGATCAGCTATGATACGCCTACACTAATTCGCCAGGCAGTCAGGCAGTTGCAACAAATGCCGTCCATCCGTCCTCCCCAGCTCGACAGCCAAACCGCCCGTTTGTCGTATGACCAAAGCGGCATTAGCAGCACAAATACACAGGCACACGCTCGGCAGATAAGAGCAGTTCAGACTATGCCCGATGTTTATGCCTATCTCCAAAGCAAGATCGACCTCACGCGCCCAACGATCTATCAAATTTTGATGCAGTCCGAACGGCTGCACGAGCTATCTATCCATCCTCAGTTGTTCCTTGATCGGACGCTGGGCTGTATTCGTCGTGCGATGGGCCAGATGCTCCAGGATGGCGTGTCCTTTGAGCGCGATCCGAAGGGCAGCTATCAGATGCGCCTGTTTGTGTTTGAAGAAATTGAACATGTTTTTCAAGGGGCAGTTAGCAATCAAGAGTCTTTCAAAAAAAACAATCAACTTTTCCTTGAGTTACCAAAAGACTTTCACATCACTACCCCAATCGGTGATTACACGCCAGATTGGGCGATTGCCTTTGGACAAAAAGTTTATTTTGTTCGGCATAAGAGAGACCTATCCCAAGAGCTACACGAAACACTAAAAAAAATGAAAATTGATGTAGTCAAATAGTCTCTATCTTCGATTTATCTGCCAGAATCCGTGATCTACTTTGAAAAAAGCATAGTGTTTGCTATCTTGACAAACAAAAACACATTTACAACCACTCTGCCTACGTGAGAGCTACCCTTTGGTTTTGCCTCTGGCTGTTTTCTTATCCGGTTTTGTCGCAGCAGCCCTTCCCGATCACGGATGCGGCGGCGGTGCATTTTCCCCTGATCCAGGCAGAGATATGGGAGGATCCCTCGGCTACTGCCACTTTTGGTAAGGCCCAACAGCAGAACTTTCTACCTATCAATCAAAGCTATTTGAGCCTGGGGTATAGCAAGTCCGCCTATTGGATACGCTTGCAGCTAAGGCAGGAAAGCAGCTACAACGACTGGCGACTACTCAACCCAACCTCCTACACCGACGAGCTGGATTATTACATCGAAGATGACCGCGGCGGATGGTATCATCTGCACACGGGACGCAAACTTCCCTTTGCCTTTCGCCAAAACACCGAACATGTCGGCTTTGTCTTTCCGCTTGACTTTCCGAAGGGAGAGACCCGAACGGTGTATTTTCGATTGGTCTCTAATCCCCTCAACTTTCCGCTCCAACTCCTGCGCTACCCAACACTTGATGATAGCTTTGAGCGGCTCAACCTCTACTATGGTTTTTATTTTGGGGTATTATTTGTGATGATTTTTTACAACTTATTCATTTATTTCTCTTTACGGAATCCGAGTTATCTATTTTATGTGTTAAGTATCTCGATGACGCTTTTGGTCTTTTCGGGGTCTTCGGGCTATGCGTACCGATATTTGTACCCAGACTGGCCCATGTTGGCCTATCATCACGCTCGGGTAGCGATGGGGCTACTCGTGATCGGGACGGCACTTTTTGCCTTGTATTTTTTGGAGATCAAACGTATTAGCCGCTGGCTATATTGGGTTTTTATAGTCGATATAGTACTGGCGGTGATAGCCATCCTGCTAGATGTTACGGGCTTGCGTACAGGCTCTACCAACACACTGATTACGTTACACTCTCCTTTGCTGTTGCTGGCGGGTATCGTGGCTTGGCGTAAGGGCAATAGCTCGGCGCGGTATTATGTTTTTGCTTGGGTGGCTTTTATTGTGGGCGGTTTGCTGGCCACGCTACGTAACGCTGGTGTTTTGCCGGCCATTCCGCTCACCGATCACGGGGCAGAGGTGGGGTCTATGCTAGAGGTAGTCTTGCTTTCATTGACTTTGGCGGAGCGATACCGACAAATTCGACAAGAAAAAGAAGCTGCCATCCAACAAACCCTGTACGTACAGGAAGAAGCTAACCGTACCCTCGAGAAAAAAGTCCAGGAGCGTACCCTTGCCCTACAAGACCGCAACGAAGAACTCAATCAGATGAACGAAGAGCTGGATAGCACCCTTAATATGCTCCAAATCCAGAAGCACGACATTGAAAACAAAAACGACTATATCAACGCCGGCATCAAATACGCCCAGCGTATCCAAACCGGTCTGATGCCAAGCGAGGGCTTTTTGCGGCGGCTTTTTGCAGATGTCTTTGTCCTGAACCGCCCACGGGATATTGTTTCGGGTGATTTTTATTATACCTTGCGCCGAGCCAACGGACAACTTATTTTGGCACTCGCCGACTGCACCGGACATGGCGTACCTGGGGCATTTATGAGCATGATGGGCGTAAACCTGATGGAGCGGGTGTTTTCGGAGGACGAAAACCGCCTCCCCGATGAGGCTATCCGACGGCTGGACTTATACCTGAAAGCCATTTTTGCCTCTAGCCAGGAGCGTATCCGCGATGGCATGGATGCTGCTGTATGCCTCCTGAGCCCGACGCGCGATCAGTTATTTTTTGCTGGCGCAAAACTACCACTGGTACATGTGCGGCAAGGAGAAGTAAGTTTGTACAAGGGCAGCAGCTACAACATCGGTGGGGATGCCCGTGTGGTGGAGGGCAATATTCTGCTCCAAACCATCGCCTGCCAACCCGGAGATCGCTTTTTTATGTTTTCGGATGGCTTTCAGGATCAGTTTGGTGGACCCAAGAACCGGAAATTTCTTTCCCGTAACTTTCGGGAGTTGCTCGGCACAACAGCACATCTACCCCTTGCCGAGCAGAAAGAAATCCTCAACCAACGCCTAGAAGACTGGATGAACGAAGGGCAAGAAAATCAAACTGATGATGTGCTGGTGATTGGTTTTAGCATCTGAAAGAATAAAAAAATATGCCAACATGACCGCAAAGGGAGGTATTGATCGAACCAAAAAAATGAAGGTTTTCAGAGTCCTAAAAAACAGAGTAAGGTAAAGTACAACAAGTTTAAAAACAAAGTATTCGGTGTGTGTACTGGGTTGCGGGAAAATTTCATGGCCAATGCCGTACTTGTCCATTGCTCCTCCTCAAAGTTCATCTCTATAACTTCACTCCTCTGGATGTCATTAGGTCACCAAATACCACGATACGGATACTTAGCAGGCTTGCTACATCATCACGGCTGAGTAAAAATTTACGATAGACCTCCATTTTGTAGTTCATTCATGCTACGAAAGAACCAATCCCCAGGCAATTTCGTTAGAATCATCTTTGAAAACCGTAACATGCTTGTATTGCGACCAGGGTAATCCATGATTTTTTAGCCCTTGTTATGCACTTTTTTTAGTTTTTCAATTTCTTCATTTGATAGCCCTGTCAAATCTTGTATCAAGGCAATATCTAAT
>DAISIL010000051.1:0-25169 GCA_036822015.1 Bernardetiaceae bacterium
TGCGGGGCAGGCGATGCTCGGGGCGGTTTGGTCGACAACTGTTACGATAGCTGTACAAGAGGCACTATTGCCCGCTGCATCGGTTCCGGTCAGGATGACCGTGTTGGTACCGGCATTGGCACAAGTGAAAGCCGAAGGCGTAACCGTCAGGTTTGTGATGGCAATATTATCGGTGCTGCCACCGTCCACGTTAGCTGGCGTAATGAAAGCACCTCCAAAGGCATTCAAGACAGCCGTAAAGTTTTGGCAGACCATCGTCGGGGCGACGTTATCGAAGACCAGACTAACCGGGCTTGAAGCGGTGTTGCTCACCCCACTGGCATTTTGGGCGACATCGGCCGGCACTTGTACCGTTACCGTACCGGAGACCGTCGGGATGACATCAAAAGTGTAGGTCGTGCCATTGACGTTGATGAAGTTGCTTACCGTTCCGTTGGTTACGGACACATCTCCAGCAACAAAACCCGTTACGGATGCACTAAATGTAACGGTAAATGCCAGCGGGCTTTGGTTGGTTGGGCTACCGGCCGTTGTGGTGAGCGTCGTTTGAACGGATTGGCAGTTGTTGGGGGCAAGAAAGGCAGCGTTTTGGGTGAAGGTACACGCCGGATCAACGGATGAAGTAGCGGTTACGTTCACGGGGTTACCATCGGAAACCAAACCCGTCAAGGTAATCGTCTGTGGGCTTCCCGTGATGACAAAAGACTGCCCATTAACGATCAGGTTACCATCTCGGGGCAGCGATTGGTAGGTGATCGTGAGCTGCTGGGTGTAGGTGTTGGTGGTTGGATCACAAGCCGTTTGCGCTCCTGCCGTAATGCCCGTAATGGCACAGGGGATGATGGGCGCATCCACTCGGATATTGTCCACGTAAAGGTTGTTGCCGTAATCGTTCACGGTTACGAAGCGCAGTTTGATTTGCTGACCTCGGTAGGCATCCAGGTTGATGGTCTCGGTGCGCCAGTCATTGGCTAGGGTAGGTTGCCAACTATTAGTGCTTGCTCCTGCTGTGGCTAGGGCTGCTCCGCTTTTGTCGTAGATGGGCGTATCTTCCCAGGTTTGTCCGCAGTCGGCGGAGATTTCGACGCGCAGGCGGTCATTGCTGTTATTGTAGCGAATGTGCGCCACATCGAATTTAAGCTCCGTGCCTGCTCCGGCGTTGTAGAGGTCAATGGGCGGGGTGTAGAGTTCGTCAATTTGTCCGTTGCCTGGCTCATACCCGAAGAAGTTCATGTGCGCCGAACTGGTAGTGTTGCCATCGACTCCCGTGATACCAAAGACCGGCGACCACACGCCACAATCTTTGTCCACGTTATTGATCGCCCAATCAGCAGGCGGGAAGGCATTGGATTCAAAGTTTTCCGTAAAGGGCAGACTTCTCCCAAAGGACATCGTAAAATTGGCCCGAATCGTGTCGCGTGCCGTTTGGGTATCGGCTACGCCGTTGGGGAGCGTCGTGAAGACGGTCAAGGTGTGCGGCCCCGCCGAAGGTGTGATGGCGGGAAGAGTTACTTGCTGCTCGGCTCCTGTGGCCAGCGTGCCTGTCCAGGAAAACGTGTTGATGGGGTCGTTATCGAGCTGGTAGTTGATCGTAACGGCGGTCAGGTTGTTGGTGCCTTTGTTGATGAAAGTAACCTGCGGGGCAATAGATGTACCGTTACAAAACGCTCCGATAGGGCTTTCGATAGAAGCCATGGCGGCATCGTTGGCCGTTGGTGGGACAAGGGCAAGAGAGTTGATGAGCGTACGGCGCAAGGGACTATTGAGCAACACCGAACGCATCCGCAGTTTTTGATCCTGGGTGAAAATGTTCATACAAGCATCATCGGAGTAGTCCATGTAGTTCTCGATCATGCGGTTGGTTACACCATCGCAGGCTAACGGCACAGCGCCGATAGGCGCACCGGTGGTGGTATTGCAGGATTGGTAATGCTGCCCACTCACATTGGGGGTATCTTCACAAAAATCATCTACGTTACAGTTGCCATCGCCCCAGGTATGACGTAAGCCGAGCCAGTGTCCGATCTCGTGGGTGGTGGTGCGTCCGAAGACACCGTTTGCAAGGTTAAAAGCACCTGGGTTAGGTTCGGCATCTTCGGAACCAAAATAAGTAGTGGTCATCACGACACCATCTGTGTTGGCATTAGGTGTACTGCATTCGTCCATGCCCGGAATAGAGGCTGCCGGAAACTGAGCATAACCTAAAATCAGCGGGCCCAAATCACAGACCCAAAAGTTTACGTATTGATTCGGGTCCCAAATTGTAGCAGGCTTAATTGTACCATCAATAAAGGCTGTGGAATAACCCAAAAATCCTGCTGCCGGCCAGCCGCGTTCGATGGCATTGACACGATCAATACCGTTGGTGGCCGTTCCGTCGGGGGCGCGTCTGGCTAAGATAAACTCAATTTCGGTATCGGCTCCGTTGGGGTCGGTATTGAAGCCCCGTGTACCGGCTTTGCGTCGGAAGTCTTCATTCAAAACATCAATTTGGGACTGCACCTGGGCATCACTAATGTTGAGACCTGTCCCGACAGCCTGTCCCTCATGGATCACGTGTACGACGACGGGTAGCTGCAATACCCCTCCCTGGGTGCGGCTATTACGCTGCTGCTCAATCCATTGCTGCACTTGTGCCTCAAAGTCATCGAGCGTACCCATGCGCGGGTTTTGCTGACGTAAGAGCTGATCTACGCCCATGGTGGCACAGCGTTCGGGCGTTTCCTGTGCTTGTAATCCCGATCCAAACATGAGGGATAAAAGCAGAAAAGACAAATACGATCGTATCTTTTGGTTCATCTTGTGCGAGTGATTTTTTAATTTTGGATCGTCAAAGATAGAAAAACTGGTAAAGTTCCCAATATATTTTTCTGTAACTTTGAAAATTCATTGGATCATCCCCCCGTATTGGCCCCATGCGCGTTGCACCCGATCAGCCTTTTGAGATTGTCTATGCCCTTTACAATCACGAGTTTCTTGGGTATCTTTTTGAGTCTTTTGCCGTTCAGCTGGATGAGCGCGGGCAGTTGAGCTTTCGTTACCAAAATATCTCCTCCCGCAACGCCGAAGCCTTCACCCACCAACTCACGCCCACCGATCATCTACTCCTTCGATGGATTGACCAAATCCAACAAGATGTCATCATCAAAAAATTTCACCATAAGCGCATCAAACCAGAGGAGTTTTTTCCCAAAATTTTTGATCCAGACAAAGGAAATACGGCTGTTCAGGAAGCCATCCATCAGTACATTCAAGAGCGGATGTCCAAAATTTTGCAAGAACTCAAAGCCCATCCCGAAAATATCTTTGTCATGGGCAAAGACGGAACCCCCATCCATCGTCCCATCACCCTCGAACAAACGCCCGCTACGATACATTTTCATTTTTTCAAAAATGATAATAACACCCACTATTATCCCACCATCAAACACGAGGGCAAAAAATTAGAATTTCGTAACAGCGAAACCAAAATCATTGCCTATCAGCCTGCCTGGATACTGGTCGGAGAGCATCTCTATCATTTTGCCCAAAACATAGACGGAAAAAAACTCAAACCTTTTATCCAAAAAAAGTTTGTCCTCGTCCCAAAATCCGCCGAAAAGCAATATTACCGAAAATTTATCGCTCCCCTGATCGCCCAACACGAAGTCATCGCCCATGGATTTACGGTCAAAGATTATCACCCACAGCCCAAGCCCTACCTGCTTATTGCACCGCTATCGGCCAATAGCTTTGAACTCTTTGATAAAAACAATCAGCCTACGGAAAATATTGTTTTTCATCTAAATTTTCAATATCAAGATTTTTTAGTCAAAAAACATTACACCACACAGGAAGTAGAAGTGCGCACCGAAGAAATCGACGATACCTTTGTTTTTCATCGCATTCAACGCCACATACGTACCGAAGAACAAATAGAGCAACACTTAATCGCCCAGGGCTTACCCCTCCAAAAAGGACGGGTCGTTCTTCCCAAAGGTAGAGCCTTTTCCTGGATCGGAACACACCTAGAAACCCTCCAAAAATACCGTATCGAACTGATTCAACAGCCCGGTACAGAGCAGCAACGCTACTTTATCGGGAGTACACAACTTAATATATCCGTTCGCGAAAACAAAGATTGGTTTGATATTCAAGCACTTGTCCGTTTTGGTGATTACCAAATTCCGTTTATCAAACTCCGCAAATGGATATTGGAGGGAAAGCAAGAATTTAAACTGCCTTCAGGAGAACTGGCCGTCATTCCTGAAGAGTGGTTTACGCAGTACAGTGAGTTGTTTCACTTCATGAACATCGAAAAAGATCAGGTTTTTCTCAAAAAGCATCACCTTTCGTTGGTTTATGATCTTTCCGAGGGAAATCTAGCGAAGATAGATTTATCTCAAAAAATAAAAGGCTTACAAAACTTTGCTCAAATCGAAGAAACCCCGCTGCCCCAGAAATTCAAAGGCACTTTACGCCCTTACCAAAAAGCAGGCTACGATTGGATGAACTTCCTGGAAACGTATCAGTTTGGCGGCTGCCTAGCCGATGATATGGGACTCGGCAAAACCGTTCAGACACTGGCCCTACTCCAAGCCCAAAAAGAAAAAAACAAATCGCTTAGCTCCCTGCTCATCGTCCCTACCTCTCTGATCCACAACTGGCTCATAGAAGCCAGTAAGTTTACCCCGCAACTCAAAATATTGAACTACACCCGAACAGACCGACATAAAAGCGTTGAACATTTTAGTTATTACGATCTCATTGTTACCTCCTATGGCATCATACGGGTGGACATCGACATCTTGGAGAAATTTTATTTTCACTATGCCATCCTTGATGAGTCGCAATCTATCAAAAATCCAGATTCGGCGACGACCAAAGCCGTCCTTCGCCTCAAGGCTAAAAATCGTCTGATCCTGACCGGTACACCCATCGAAAACAGTACGCTTGATCTCTGGTCGCAGATGGCCTTCATCAACCCAGGACTGCTCGGCACCCAGCGTTTTTTTAAGAAAAACTTTCAAATTCCCATCGAAAAACAAGCCGACGATCACAAACGACAACGCCTTCATCAACTCATCAAACCCTTTGTCTTACGTAGAGTTAAATCCCAAGTAGCCAAAGACTTACCCGAAAAAATCGAAGCCATACATTACGTAACCATGCCACCTAAGCAAAAGAAGTTTTATGAAGAAGCCAAGTCCTACTACCGCAACCAAATCCTCTCTCACATCGAGACGCAGGGCATCAACAAATCCCAAATCATCCTGCTACAAGGTCTGACCAAACTACGCCTGATCGCCAATCATCCCGCGATGGTCGATGAACAATACGACATCAACGACTCCGGCAAACTAGAAGACGTGCTTTACAAAATTGATGAGATTTTGAGTGAAAATCACAAACTACTTATTTTTAGTCAATTTGTCAAACATTTACAACTGGTAAAGCAACAAATTCAGGCACGGAAAATTCCCTTTGCTTATTTGGATGGCAGTACCAAAAATCGACAACAACAAGTTGATTATTTTCAGAACGATCCAAATTGTAAGATTTTTTTACTCTCCCTCAAAGCCGGTGGGGTAGGACTGAACCTCACGGCGGCCGACTATGTTTTTGTTCTTGATCCCTGGTGGAATCCTGCCGTAGAGGCACAAGCCATTGATCGGACCCACCGTATCGGACAACAAAATCAAGTCTTTATCTACAAATTCATTACCCAGGAAACCGTTGAGGAGAAAATTTTGTTGTTACAGGAAGAAAAGAAGCACTTAGCCGCCCAAATGATTACCACCGAAGATTCCTTCATCAAACAACTATCATCAGCAGATATTCAGCAACTATTGAATTAATCCTAATAACAAATGAAAAAAATACTTCTTCTTGTTTCTTTGTTTCTTCTCTCTTGCAAAAGCGATAATCAAGACCCTGATCCCAAACCTAGTACTACGCCCTATACCCTCGAAATTCCTTTTCATTTTGGGCGAAACTATACCATCCCCTCCGATAACCCCCTTACCCAGGAGGGGGTTGAGCTAGGGAGGCTGCTATTTTATGAGCCCTTGCTTTCCCGCAACAACCAACAATCTTGCGCCAGTTGCCACAAACAAGCCAATGCCTTCGCGGAGCCACGTCGGGTGAGTATGGGTACACGCGGGCAGACAGGCACACGTAACTCTATGTCTTTGAGTAACTTACTTTGGGTCAATCGCTTTTTTTGGGATGGGCGCGCCGAGAGCCTCGAAGAGCAAGCCCTAGATCCGATCACCAACCCACTCGAAATGGATGAGTCCATCCCTAATGTGCTGGCCAAGCTCCAGGCAACGGACTTGTATCCGTCCAAGTTTGAAGCTGCCTTTGGAAACCCCACTATCACGGCCGAAAACCTCGCCAGGGCACTGGCGCAGTTCCAGCGGACATTGATCTCATCGAATAGCAAATACGATCAATTTTTAAAAGGTAGCTACCAACCTACCGATCTTGAACTAGAAGGCATTGAATTATTTTTCACGCATCCCATCCCCGAAATTGGGTTAAGGGGAGGCAACTGCGGTGATTGTCATGTGGGGCCACTCGTTACGGGAGACCCCAATGGCTGGCTCGGCTTTCACAACAACGGACTAGATACCGATGAAAACTTAGCCCAAGGGCTGGCTGCCGTTACGGGCAGAGCGGCAGACAAAGGCAAATTTCGTGCGCCCTCTTTGCGCAACATCGCCTTGACAGCCCCTTACATGCACGATGGACGCTTTGCTGCGTTGGAAGAGGTCATTGAGCATTACGACGAACACATAAATAACAGTCAAACCCTTGACCCACTGATTATTGAAGCAAGTAACGAGATCGTAGAAGACGGAAAACCCATTAAACTCCACCTAACAGATCACGAAAAACGTGCTATTTTGGCTTTCCTCGAAATGCTCACCGATCAGACATTTATCAATGATCCACGTTTTTCGGATCCGCGTCCTTGATCGGAAACTTCACTTGAAACGTTGTACCTTGGCCAGGTACACTTTCCACATGAATCTTTCCCCCTTCCCTTGTGCCACCACCTGCCTGTGCGTCATGTACAAGCCAACGCCGCGCGCATCTGCGTTGCCATGAAAGGTCTTGTATAATTTGAACAGCTTGTCTTTATTCTTATCAAGATCAATTCCTTGTCCGTTATCTAAAAAGTCTATACACAAAAATTGGTTTTTTATGTACGTGTGTATGCGGATATGCGGATTTCTTTTTTGATGGCGGTATTTTATCGCATTACTGATAAAGTTAAAAAACATACTATCTAAATAAATTTTTGGATATTGTATGTCTGATACCTGAAATTGTACATCTAGCTGTACTTGATGATACTCCAGTTTTTGTCGCAGGGCTGTTTTGGCGTGTCGAAGTGCTTCTTCAAAATGATATGCCACCGATGGCAAATGCTGCTCTGTCTCTTCGAGGCGTACCAGCACCTCGAGCTCCGAAACGGTTGTTTGTAGATTGGCGGCTAGGGTTTGTATATGTTCGAGATACGCCGCCGTGGGTTGCTCTTGATACAAGTCGAGCAAGCTGTTTAGGCTGCCCACCGGGCCACGTAGGTTATGACTGACGATGTAGGAGAAATCTTTTAGCTGCTCAATTTTTGTCTCCAAACGCCGCTGCTGCTCCTTTGTTTCCGTAACATCCCGCCCGACCGTTAGGAGTTCTCTGCCATTGGGCAAGGGGATGAGCGTAATATCAAAATGCCGTTGAGATACCGAGTAATTTGCCTGATAACGAGTAATTTGCTTGGACTGTAAGACCTCTTTGAGGTAGTTAATGTGCACGTCCTTATTCTCATCTTCCCACTCCGTCAGTGCCTCCTCTACGGGCTTATTCAAGTCGCGGAACTCTACCCCTTCGGGCAAATACGAGCGCATGGTATCATTGACAAAGCGGTAGTTCAGCTGCTCATCCACGCACGTAATCGCATCAGGGTTATGATTGACTAGCTGCTCAAATCGTTCTTTTTGGCGGGTGAGTTCGTGGTTCAGCCGTTCGAGGCCTTTGGTTTTTTGGGCGATCATTTGCTCCAACTCACGCGGTGATCTAAGGGCAGTGATCTGGGGCAATTCTCGTATGAGCGCGAACAAAGTCAGCAAAGAAACCACGGCTGTCATGGATAGCACCAAAGCATTGAGGCGGTAGATCGGATACCAAAAAATGATAGCATCAAGCAAGTGCGTCAAGCTACAAAACCAAATAAAGGCGATGAACAAGTAAAATATTTTACGGAAAGGAGCATTTTTTTGTCGTGATGTTACATAAAACAACACCAAAGGAATCAACAAGTAAGCGGCAAAAATCATCAGATTAGCACCAATGTACACCCAACCGTGTTCGGGTGTACATTCGCCGCAATACCAACGGGCGGGAAAACCTTCAGGACTGAATAACTTTTTAAAGAAGTCTTCCATTTTATTTTAGTTTGTTGAGGTACTCTAAAATTTTGGATGAAGATTGTGTACCCTCCAGCCGTGCCTCTAATCTTCCATTTTTGAAAAACAAAAACGTGGGTGTTGTTACAAATCCATACCGCTCCGGCACTTCTTGTACAGTAAGGACATCCATTAAGTAGATCGGTATGGGTGTCGATGGGGCAAGTGCGTCAAGCATGGGGAGAAGCCGCTGACAAGACCCGCAAGGCTTGGCCCAAAAAACAAGCAAAAAACTATGCTCTTGTGCCAAAACCTGCGTCAGCCGCGCCTCTTCGATAGGAATAGGAGATCGTGAGACGGGTGTGCAAGCCTGAATAAGGAAAAACAGAAAAACGATGTTTGACCATTTAGTCATGTACTAAGATAGGCATAATTTCCCAGTAACGAGGGTTTTTGAAGGGTTTTAAACGGGTATAATTGTACAACATTTACACCAATCTTACGTAAGCCTCTCCAGTACTGCCCTGGCCTCTGCCCAGTCGCCCTGCGTCTTGGGGTTCCAGTCGGGTTCTTTGATCTCCGTGTACGTACTTAGCCGCTCCCTTAATACACGTGCCACAAGCAAGCGCGATAACGGCTTGCTATCCGACGGGATGATGTACCAAGGCGCGCTCTTTGTGTGCGTTTTTAAGATAGCATCGACGGTATATTGCTGATATTTGTCCCAATGCTGACGTTCACTAATATCCGAAGGGTCATACTTCCAGCGACGCTGCGGATGCTCAAGGCGGCGGATAAGGCGTTTTTTTTGTTCATATTTTGATATATGCAAGAAAAATTTAAAAATGATAATTCCATTTTTAGTTATGTGATTTTCAAAATTTTTGATTTGATTGAGCCGCTCATCCCAAAAGTCATCCGTAATTTGCTCGATTTTTGTCAGATGAGGAAGACGTTCCTGAAGAATAAGTTCGGGATGTACCCGAGTGATGAGTACGTTTTCGTAATGCGAGCGATTAAAAACACTGAACTTACCCCGTTCGGGCAAAGCTGCATAGTGCCGCCACAAAAAATCATGTCGATACTCCTGCTCCGTAGGCTTCTTAAAACTATGTGCCACCATGCCCCGAGCATTAAAATCCTTAAAGACCTCCCGTACCAAGCTGTCTTTACCGGAAGAGTCCATTCCTTGTAAGCACACCAAGACACCATACCGCCCATGTGCATAAAGCCGCGCCTGAAATTCACTGAGCAGTAATTGCTCTGCTTCAAGTTCGGCTTTTAAGATTTTTTTGGGGATTTTTTGCTCTTCTGGTGGAGCAGTGGGTATCTGATCTAATTGAAAATCAAGCGAAAGCAGAGATACATCAGGCAGGGAAAATGACATAGTTTAAATAATTTGCTTAAAGGATTTGGACAAAATACCTTTTATTTCTTTCTTTACAAGAAAAAACCAATCTATGCCCAAAAGATATTTTGACGAAACGGCAGAAAAGCGCATCATTGCCGCCATTCAGGAAGCTGAGGCTCGTACGTCAGGCGAAATCATGGTACACATCGAAACGCGCTGTCCATCAGATGCTCTGTCTCGGGGATTGCAACTTTTTCGCCAACTGGGTGTGGATCAAACCAAACTTCACAATGGCGTGCTGATCTACGCTGCCATCAATGACCGAAGACTAGCCATCATTGCAGATACGGGCATCAACGCTGTGGTCGCGGAGAGTTTTTGGGAGCAGACCAAGGCACAAATCATTGCTTATTTTCTGGATGAAGAATACACGGATGGACTTGTGGAAGGCATTTGTTTGGTCGGAGATGCACTAGCGCATTACTTTCCCGTGGTTCGAGACCAACCCAATATCAATCAACTTCCCGATGAAATTTCATTTGGTCAATAATCTTTCAACCAATTAAGGCTTTTTTATGAGATCTGTTTTTTTTGTTTTAGTTTTTTGTAGTCTTTCCTTTCTCTCCGAATCACAGGTATTGGATAGTGCAATCTTTTACACAGGCACATACGAACAGATGCGCCAGGAAGCCAAGCAAAGCAACAAGCATTATATGCTGTATTTTTACATCAGGGGCAGCAACGCCGATCAGCAGGCACGCCTCCTGACCTTTACCCCCGAGCTGATAAAAGCAACGCAAAACGACTACATGCGTCCTTTGTCCGTTAGAGCTTTTTCAATTTTTGGTGATTATTTAGTCAAAAAATACAAGATCAAAGACTATCCCCAAATCCTTGTTTTTACGTCTGGTGATCGGCTTTTGGAGCGCATCGAAACGTTTGTTCCTGCCGGGGACTTAGTCAAAAAATTAAAAACTCTCCGTCAATCTACCGGAACTGCCGATACCATCGACGTTTTCAAAGAAAACCGCGATCCCAATCTGGTAAATGTCTTGCAAAATGAAGCACAACTCCTCGGGATGTACAAAGTGCGTGTGGATGATAGCCAAACGAAAGATATGCCTAATCCCGTCGGGATTCAGCTGGGTGTTTTCAAAGATTACAATCATACCATGCGTGCCATCTTTGAACTTGGCCTGGAAGCTAACGATAACGTTTTGGTCTCGATGCACCGCCAGGAAGATCGCACTTTTTTACGCCTTGTTTTGGGGCCCTTTGCTACCATCGCCGAAGCAGAAGTTTATCAATCCGAACTCCGAAATACCAAAGGACTTTATGGCTATCTGGTGGATTTAAATGATTTTCGTCCTTTGGAGGCTATCGACGAAGAACCCGAGGATAGCCCCTTTATCCCGCTAGAGGAATCTCTGGGAGGTGGCAAATAAGTTGCTTATTTATTGATGGTTATGGTGTCTCCATCACGGCTTACCCCATACTCGGTAAGCGAACGGTTGGCGGGCCCCTGCACTACTCCTCCTGCCTGATCGAAGATACTACCATGACAGTTACATCGTGCCTGCCTACCGCTAAATGACCAGTTGCGCGAGCAGGCCGAATGCGTACATACACTCGTGAACGCCCGTAACGTACCCGCTGCATTAACGACCAAAATATCCTCGGTGGGATGAAGTAACCAGGCATCTGGATTTTCCAAAACATTAAAAGGTGATGTTTGGATATTGAAAGAAACGCCTGTATCTGCTCCGCCGCCATCACTTGTGGGCGGTGGCGTAACTGGCTGTGGCTCGTCTTCCTCATCAGAGGAGCAACTCTGCAAGGGGATACCCAAAGAAGCTAACAAAAGAGCTGCTCCGGAGGTGCGGATAAAATCTTTTCGATTCATAAGCGTTTTATGTTAGGATTTTTAATAATAACAAAAGATCGTTTGATATTGAAACCAAAACGAATATCACCTGCACCCCAGTCCGATGTCGTCTGGGCAATATAACCGGAGGCATTCTGCGGGGATGAGTTTGTTAGGTGCAACTGAAAGTTATGCCCTCCCGTGTTGATGTCAAAACCAATAGAAAAAGAATTGCGTACCGGCTCCTGATCTACGGCCGGCAACTCCTCTCGATTGAAGAGCGGCACATATTCTCCCGTAAAAGCCAGCCGTGGTGTGAGTTGCCAACGAATGGCCGTTCCCAAAGCATAAGCATTTGTTTCAGAGAGACTTACCCATGTGGGGGCAAGGAGCAAGCTAAAACGATTACCGAACTTTCGCGACAACACCAGCTGGGTCGTGTAAGAAAGCCGCTCCGAAAACTGATAATTTTCGGGGTTTCGTCCATCAAAAAAATCAATATTACTCACCGACCAAACCCCTACATTGGCATACAAAGCAGCCGAAAAAGGGAATCCCTTTGCACCAACGCGCTGTTGCGTTAGGCGTATTTTGGTGTAGCCTTCGTAGGTTTTCCTAAACGTATTGCGTGCTAAGCCAACACTCCATCCATCGGACAAACCATATTCAAAATTGAAACGTACCTGGGCTGCATCTATCCCAAAAAGCTCGGAAATGCCACTATTAAGCAACCCAAAACGATGCGATATCCAAAAATCCAACATTCCGGCAGGTACTTGTTCCGTCGATGGTAGGTTGATGACCCGCGTATCAGGAAAAATATCTGTAACGACTTCGCTGGCAGGGGTATCACTAGGCAGCGTCTCTGCGTCGAGCAGTTCATCTAGGTCTTGGGCCAAGAGGAATGGCCCACAAATCAACAAGAAAAACAACAAAGTATTTTTCATGACTTATGTTCTTTCATTTTGTGTAAGGCAAGAAATCAATAACCATATCAACCTTGATCGTCTCGGCGATGCTCTTGAACATCAATTTAGGAATTTTGATTTCGTGATCTGCTAACGGCACATAAAAAACGGATGACCCCGCGTAACCATCCTCCATTTGTTGTAACTTAGCGGTAAATGTGCGCTTTTTTGAAATGTTTCGTATCGTTAGTTCACCGACTACTTCTACGGACATCGGTGCATGGGTGATTTGCTCAAAAACAGTTTCGTGATCTTGGATATTACCCTTAAATTCGGCGTAAGGATAAGTCTGACTTTCCATGTATTGCGTATTGAAATGCTTTTGCATCAGGGAGTTAGGAAATTCAAAGGAAGAAATCGGTATCCGAAATCTCAACTCTCCGTTTGCTTTGTTCAAGAAAGCCGTCATTTGGTTGGAGTTGGCTTCGATGTCCTCAAAGGGTGCCTGCGAATAAAAATGCACCTTACCTGTTTTGGTGTAAAACACATCTTGTCCGTAACCCACAACAGCTAAACCCCACCAAATAAAAAATATTAAAGCCCAACTACGCATCTGCCAAAATTATGTTTGGATGAATAACCGAAGGCTGATAAATATGGTTTATCGGCTTTAACAAAAATTCAGCATCAGGCGTTAATATGTACCTTAAACATTACTTATCCCATGAAAATTAGCATTTTTTGGCATCGCCGCGACCTACGCCTATTTGATAATGCAGGCTTGTATCATGCCCTAAGTGGCCCTGATCCCGTTCTACCGCTTTTTATTTTTGATCGTCATATTCTGGATGCCCTCGAAGACAAAGACGATGCCAGGGTATCTTTTATTCACCAGCATATCAAGGCATTAGAAGAGCAACTAAGGCAAATGGAAAGCCAACTGCTGGTCTGCTACGGAAATCCGTTAGATATTTGGAAAGACATTGTAGCAAATTTCGATATAGCGGCCGTCTTCACCAACCAGGACTACGAACCCTACGCCAGGTCTCGTGATGCAGCCATTGCGGCACTGCTCAAAGAAAACGGGATTGCCTGGCACAGCATCAAGGATCAGTGTTTACGCGGCCCCGAAGAAGTTCTCAAAGACGACGGCAAACCCTACACCGTCTTTACGCCCTACGCCAAAAAATGGCGGAAGACGGCCCCCCAGGAGCTATTCAACAGCTTTGACAATCTTTCTGCATCTACTAATTTTTACAAGAAAAAATATGAAGAAAAATTTTCAGTACCTACCTTACAGGAAATGGGATTTCAGCCATCCAGCTTGATTGCGTTTCCGGCAAAACAAGTCCCCGATGACCGCCTTGCTCGCTACGCCGATCTCCGCGACTTGCCCGGGCGTGAAGGTACGACGCGGCTAAGCGTACATCTGCGCTTCGGGACGATCAGCGTTCGGCAGTTGGCCAGGCAAGCAAAGGACTTGAGTGATACGTTTATTAACGAACTGATTTGGCGGGACTTTTACATGATGATTTTGTGGCATTTTCCGCACGTAGCCCAGGAGGCATTTCGTCCCGAGTACGATTTTATTGCATGGCAAAACGATGAATCCGCGTTTATGTCCTGGTGTGCCGGACAGACAGGCTACCCGATGGTGGATGCCGGTATGCGCCAACTCAACCAAACGGGATATATGCACAACCGGGTACGGATGGTCGTCGCTAGTTTTCTAACCAAACACCTCCTGATCGACTGGCGATGGGGAGAGGCCTATTTTGCCCAAAAGCTCTTGGATTTTGAGCTGTCCTCCAACAACGGCGGCTGGCAGTGGGCAGCGGGCAGTGGGTGCGATGCCGCGCCTTATTTTCGGGTTTTCAATCCAACAGCACAACTTAAAAAATTTGACCCCGACTTGAAATATGTCAAAAAGTGGATTTCCGAGTACGGAGATTTCTCTTATCCTGCGCCCATCGTCGATCATGCCTACGCCCGCCAACGCGCCCTCGATACCTACAAAGCAGGCTTGACCAAAGGCAAAGCCGCCCTAGCTGGTATGTAAGCCACACTCCATCTTTTGTGCCGTTTGTGTCCAGCGTCCCGTGCGTCCCTGCCCTGGTTGGGTGCAATGCACACATCCGATCGACTGGTATCCTTTGGCTTGCAGCGGATGCAAGGGTAGTTTTTTGGTGCGCAAATGCTGTCGCAACACCTCGGGGCTTACGTCGATGATAGGGCAAAACTTCAGGAGTTCAGCCTGTTCCGAAAAAATTTTTAAGCCTTGACGATGAGGTGTTTGCCAGTTCATCAAGCCAGAAAGCCAAATCTGATATTGGCTCTGGATGCCTTGCAGAGGATTTACTTTATTGACGGCACAGCAGGTATCGGGGTGGGTTTGCCAGAGTTGAGTTTGTTGGGTTTGCTGGTGCAAATCGGGGTCAGGGTGTAGATCAATGATCCGTAAGCCGTAGTATGTCGTTAGACGTTCCTTGTAGGCTTGTGTCTCGGCAAAATGATAGCCGGTGTCGATGAAATGCACCGTTGGGCGGATATCTGCCTCGGCCATTAGATCGAGTAAAAAAACTGCCGTTGTGCCGAAGGAACAAGTATAGAGTATCTGGTCGGCGTAGTCGTGATAGGCCTTCTGTAATCGTTCAACGGGCGATAAAGGCTGATAAAGACTATGGAGTGATTCAATTATTGTCATGTGAACGGGGGGGGTATGGTCAAAAAAAAACCTTCCTCACCAAAAAGATGCAAGGAAGGCTAGAAGTAGCTCAGTCGTTGGTGTGCGAATCAAAACGCGCTTGCATCCGTGAGAGAACACGGACAACAACAAGAAAAATACACCATGAATACGCGCTTTTGTACCATGCTCCAAAAAAACGGCACAGCCACGAGAAAAGCAAATTTTAGCCAAAAAAAATAAAATAGACTTGCACCGTCGTTTGGTAGAAAATTTGTATGTTTGCTTTAACATTCAGTTCATGGGGCTTTATCTCGGCGTTATTTTGAACAAAGGCGATCTATTCTGTCTCTTCACGGTCTTTTTTGGGCTAAGCTCTCTTGTTTGGGGACAAGAAGAGCGCGGTCGTCCTTTTTCGCGTTATTACCCGCCTAAGGAGTACAAAGCAGCGACACAAAACTGGTGTATGACACAAGCCGAAAGCGGTTTGCTCTACTTCGGTAACAACAAAGGACTACTCGAGTACGACGGAGCCTACTGGCGACTGCATGGCATATCCAACGGGGCTACCATTCGGTCGGTGGCCATCGAACCCAAAAGCCAGCACATATACGTAGGTGGGCAGTCGGAGTTTGGTGTCTTTGCCCCGAACAAAAAAGGCGTACTGACCTACCAAAACATCAGCGATTTGGTCGAAGACAAAACGCTGACTTTCAACGATGTTTGGGGAACCATTGCCACCCCGCAGGGTGTGTACTTTAGTTCAGTAGAAGCGTTTTTTTATTGGAACGATCAACGTGTGAAAGTATGGAAAGCCTCCGCAGACAAGCCCTTTGATCGGCGAGCGTTTCGTGTCCATGATCGCATCTTCATCAACCAACAGGGAGTCGGGCTACAAGAGTTACGCGGCTGGAACTTTGCTCCGATAGAGGAACTGGAATGGCTCAAAGATAGGAATTTAGCATTTATTTTGCCCGCTTCGGGTAAGCGTCTGCTCATCGGGACGCGCCAGGGAGAGGTTTTCTTTTGGGATGAACGCAAGCCGCGAGGGCAACGCAAAGAAGCCTTCTTGCCGCAATGGAACAGCTATTTTAAGCAAGCGGCTTTATACAGAGGTACGATCACTTCGGAAGGAATGTATGTGTTGAGTACCATTACCTCGGGGGTGATGGTCGTGGATGAGCAAGGGCTTCGCCCACAAGTACTCAAAGAAGAGTTTAACATCTCGGGGGCGGTTTATTATGCCGAAATGGATCAGGCAGGCGACCTTTGGATTTGTCTGGATAAGGGCTTAATCAAGGCAGAGTACTCCTCTGCCCTCTCTCGCTGGGACGAAGAAACGGGGCTGCTCGGAAGTGTCATTGGCGTTGTGCGTCATCAGGGGCGCATTTATGCCCATACGGGGAAAAGCCTTTTTGCATTGGACAAAAACAATCGCTTCTCCCGTGTGGGTAACGAAAGCGTGCAAACCTGGGATGCCCTTTCGTTTGTTTATCAAGAGGGTATGCCTCCGGCACTTTGGTTTGTCGATAACTCGGGCTTGTATGCACTAAAAGACGGAAAGCCCCAGCGCGTGGCCGGCGTAAAAAACAACGTCAATCACTTGATACAAGACCAGGAGCAAAAAAATATCGTTTATGTAACCTCGCAGGATGGCATCCTGGTTATCAAATACGAAGGAGATACCTGGAGGCAACGCAAAATCATTCCCATTCCATCCTTGACCCGCAACATCCAGCAGGGTAGCGATGGCTCCCTTTGGATCGGGACGTATAACAGCGGCTACATTCACGTGCAAGACCCCCTGGCAGATCAGCCCGTAGTTAAGACGTATTTTGATGAAAAATATCAGATTCCGCTCGAGCTATTGCACGAATGCTTTGTTTGGCGACTGGATCAGGATATGGTCTTTGTGAACGAAGCCGGTGTGTTTCGCTGGAACGGAACTACTTTTGAGCCAGATAGCCGCTTCGATGACTATTTCAAGTTCACGACCTCAAGGCACGTCTTGTGGGTGGGCCGCGATGAGCAGTATATCTGGGTAAGTGGCAACAATAGCCGTCAGACACCCGTAGCCCGCGCCAAAATCCTGCCGGATGGACGCTGGGAATGGGAGCTCGTTACGGACTTGCAACGCCTGCCCGAAAGCCTCGAGAACTTCCTAACCCTCGAACCCGATGGTAAAGTTTGGGTGAGCAACTCCGAAGGGGTCTTTTTGTATAATCCACAACGAACAAAAACCGTCGCCGACCTCAAGCCCTTGCTCATCAGGGAGGTACGTGCCGGCGATTCGTTGGTTTATGTCGGCAATGGCTTGGCAAAAGTTGGAGAGGTGCGGCTACCTTATCCCAACAACTCCTTGATCTTTTATTACAGCCTTCCTTTTTTTGAGGGAGAGCAGTCGGGCTTGTTTCAATACCAGCTGGAGGGCGTGGACGAAGGCTGGTCGGGGTGGGTAACAGAAAACAAGCGAGAATACGTCAATTTGTGGGAAGGAACCTATACGTTTAAGGTACGGGCCCAGAACACCTTTGGGCAGGTCAGCGAAGCAGCCGTTTTTTCCTTTCGTATTTTGCCACCCTGGTATAGGAGTTGGTGGGCTTATTTGTTGTATGCTGTTGTTTTTGGTTTGAGCGTTTCAGGTTTTGTAAGGCTCAATACAGAGCGCGTCCTGCGACGCAATCGCATCCTGGAGGAGATCGTCGCCGAACGTACCCACCAAATCCAGGAACAAGCCGGACAGCTTCGGGCCCAAAAAGAGGAGATGGAGAAGGCTTACGATAACATCAAGATTTTGAGTGATATTGGGCAGCAGATTACAGCCGAACTCAACATCGACCAGCTGATTAAGCGCGTCTATGAGAACGTCAATAACCTTATGGAAGCCGAAGCCTTTGGTATTGGTGTCCTGAACCGAGAACGCCAGCAACTTGAGTTTAGGGGCTTCATTGAGCGGGGAGAAGAGTTGCCTTTTAGTGCGGATCGCTTGTCGGATAAGGATAGCTTAGCCGTCATTTGTTTCAAAAGCAAAAAGGAAATTTTGATTAACGATCTTGACGAGGAAATTTCACAGTATCTCTCCAAAAATGACCTTAAAGTACGTGCCGGACAACGCCCTTTTTCGCTGATCTATTTGCCGCTCATTGTGGAGGACTCCTGCCTGGGTGTCCTTACGGTACAAAGTTTCAAGAAAGATACCTACGCAGACCGAGACATTACCTTTCTTCGTACCCTTGGCTCCTACGTTTCCATTGCCCTGGCCAACGCCCGCATGTACGGCAACATTCAGTCCGAGAACCGCAAAACGGTGGATAGCTTGCGTTATGCCCAAACGATCCAAAACGCCATCTTGCCGCCTACACAAGACCTGACCAGAATTGGCAGCGATCATCTGGTTATCTTTCGCCCACGCGACATCGTAAGTGGAGATTTTTATTGGGCCCTCGAGACAGACGGCTATTGGTTTTTGGCTGTCGTCGATTGCACAGGACACGGCGTACCCGGGGCGTTTATGTCCATGATCGGACATTCCTTGCTCAACGAGATCATCAACGAGCGGCACGTACTCGATCCGGTACACATCCTCGAAGAACTCAACCGCGAACTCCGCATCGCTCTTCGTCAGGAGGACGGTGCCAACGAAGACGGCATGGATTTGAGCCTCTGCCGCTTGGAGCGATTGATCGTAACCGATGAAGTCGAACTGATCTTCTCGGGGGTAGGGCAGTCCATGTTCTATCACGACGGACAAGACTTACATTTGGTTAAGGGAGAGCGCACGGCTATTGGCGGACGGCAGCGCACGCACCGCCCCTATAAGCAGCAGACGATCGCTTTGAAGCATGGCGATGTATTTTATTTGTACTCCGATGGGATCATCGACCAGAATGGCCCCGAAGATGGCTCTAAGTTTGGCACCAAACGCCTCCAACAACTGCTCTCCGAAGTAGCTCACCTACCAATGAACGAGCAGTTTGCCCGCATCAATCAGACGCTCAACCAGTACCAAAAAGAGATGGAGCAGCGCGATGACATCACCTTCCTGGGTATCCGAGTCTGAACATTTCTTTCCAACAGAAGTGTTATCTTTGCCAACCAAAACACAATTCGATGAGCGTCGTCCCCTACAAAAATAAATCTGCCTCCAAAAAAGAACAAGTAGCCGAGATGTTCGATAACATTTCACATCGCTACGACTTTCTCAACCACTTTTTGAGCCTAGGTATTGATATTTTGTGGCGCAAGCAAGCCATTCGCCTGCTCAAAGCCGATAATCCCCAAAAAATTCTGGACATCGCCACCGGAACCGCTGACTTTGCCCTTGAGGCAGCCAAAGGACTATCGCCCAAAGCCATCACGGGCGTGGATATTTCGGAAGGAATGCTCGCCGTAGGGCGGCAAAAGATCGCCAAGAAAGGGCTTCAGTCCTTGATCCAACTGCATACGGGCGATTCGGAAAACCTGCAATTTGAAGATAATTATTTTGATGCCCTCATCGTTGCTTTTGGGGTACGTAACTTTGAAAACCTCGAGTTGGGGCTCTCCGAAATGCGGCGCGTCTTGCGTCCGGGCGGAAAAGTGGTCATCATTGAGTTTTCTAAACCCCGTCATTTTCCATTTCAGCAAATTTACAACGCCTATTTCCAACACCTACTCCCACGCATCGGAAAAACGCTTTCCAAGGACGACTCTGCTTACCGGTATTTGCCCGAATCGGTACAGGCCTTCCCCGACGGGGAAAACTTTATTCGGGTTTTGGAAAAAATAGGCTATCAACAAGCACAATGCAAACCCCTTACTTTTGGCATCGCTTCGATTTATGTAGGTACCAAATAACTGCCACTTTTCTTTTTTTGCTGCTTTCTTCGGGCTATGCCCAACGCACGAGCCGCAACATGCCCGATCACGATCAGCAAGCGATGCACTACGGCTTTCAGATCGGCGGGCAGATGACGAACTTCAAAATCAGGCATTCGTCCTTTTTTGTCAATAACGAAGATAGCATCATCAGCATCCATCCCAAACCTACGCCTAGCTTTTCGCTGGGTTTTATTCTCAATTTTAACATCTACGAAGAAGAATGGAGCCTGCGTCTTACGCCTAATGTCTCCTTCTTTGAGCAGCAGGTTGTCTTTAATTACCGCGATGGCACGAGTTTTACCGAAAACGTAGAGGCTGCCTTCTTTGAAGTTCCGATCCTGGTCAAACACAAATCTTTACGGCGCGGAAACACAGGCTTGTATCTCATTGGTGGATTTGTGCCGAGCCTCAAAGTAGGTGGGCAAAAGCGTAAAGAAGACCCCAGCCGCCTCGGTACAACGGACTATAACTTAGAGATCACCTATGGCTTTGGTTTCGATCTCTATCAGAGCTTTTTTAAGTTTGCTCCCGAAATTCGTTTTTCTCACGGTTTTCCCAATATGCTGTTCAAAAACGGCAGTAGCTTTGGGCGAAACCTCGAGCGCATCAGCACCCATCGCGTCTCTATTTTTCTTAACTTTGAAGGCTAGAACTTGTAAATCCTGGGTAAGATGCGTATTTTTGTGGGAAATCTCAACCCGAACCAGATTCATGAACATCAAGACCTACCTTTTGGCGATTGTGCTTTGCTTCTCGCTTTCTAGCTGTGATTGGCTTTTTGGGCAGCACAACGAAGCCCAGGCCCAGGGAAAGAACCTCAATGATGAGCGCATCTATGGCGACAAAAACGGTGATCCTAAGCAATTAGGGCAAAACCTGGACGCTTCTGACGAAGACCGTGAGCGCGCCCAAAAAATCCGAGAAAAACTATATGGAAAATAAAAAAGCACCAGGCATTGTGCGCACGCACGTTGCCTGGGCTACTGGTGCGGGGCTTATACCCGTGCCGATTGTGGATTTTGTAGCCGTTACGGCCATACAACTGGATATGCTCCGCGAGTTGGCGGCGGCTTACAACAAAGATTTCTCCGAGGCTTCGGGCAAGTCCTGGCTTTCGGCTTTGGGTGGGACGTACCTAGCCCGCCTAGGGGCGCAAGCCATCAAGACCATCCCCGGGATAGGATCAATCATCGGGGGGGTCTCGATGGGTGTTCTTTCGGGGGCAACAACTTTTGCTATAGGGCAGGTCTTCATTCGGCATTTTGAGTCGGGGGGAGACTTCTTCGATTTCGATGCCGAGCAGTTCAAGGACTTCTTCGATGAGCAGTTTGAACAAGGCAAAACGGTAGCCAAAGAGATGCAAAAGAAGAAGAACACCAAAGCAGAAACTACCACTGACTTCGATCCCATCAAACGCCTCAAAAAAATTCAAGCCATGCGGGAAAGTGGCATCCTGACCGAAGCCGAGTTTGAAGAATTGAAACAAAAAATCCTCGCTCAAATCTAATTGCCCATGTCCGCCGACCTGTTCAAGAAAAATATCCAACATACCCTTGTGGTGGTCGGAATGGCGTTTTTTTTTCTCTCGGGTGTGCGGTTTGTTTTCGTTGTAGCCATGCTGGTTGTCTTGTTTGGCTTGGCGTACAGTAAGCGTTTGGAGCCTCGGGGTGTGCGGCGTTCACAGACACACATTGTCATCCTCAATGTAGCCGGAGAGGGCTTGTTGGCCTTATCAGCAGACGGTCTTGCTTATCTGCTGTTTTTGCTTGCCTGGGGGGTGTTTTTGTTTCGGACGCTACCGGCACTGCATATCCTGTTAAAGTTGATTTTGGGAGGAAGCACCTTGTTTTTATTTTTGGTAGCGATACTAGCCATCGTGGCAGAGAGCGAAGAGGGCATGACCACCGATACAACAGATGAATCCATCACCACCACCGAACCCATCATCGTTCCCGATCCTGATCCCAAAACCAGTGATAGCCTCATCACGCATACACACACCTGGCGCACGTACCAAAGCAACAGCCCGAACTATCAGGGTATCTGGCAAGTACGCTATGAGGACTTCAAAAAAAGCGAAAGACACCGCAACAAAAATGTCAAGCTGTTGGAGGAATGGGAGACCAGCCACCAATATTGGGGACATATCTACCGACAGCTCAAATCCCACGACGGACCGGCCCTGGATCGCATCGTAGATTTGATGCAAAAAATGCAAGCACACTATCAACTCAACGAACAGCAGTTGGCTGATCTGGTCGTTTGCTCGGTGCAGCACATCCCTTATAGCCTCATCGTTGTCAGCCCCTGTTCTGTCTATATCGCCGAAAATCCCAGTTATGCCGGTACGCCTTGCGTGGGTAAGTGCCGTTATGGTTTGCATAGTCCTGTGGAGTTTGCGGCAAGTTTTAAGGGAGACTGTGATACGCGAACGGTATTTTTGTTTGCCATCTTTGAGCGGCTGGGCTATAAGGTAGCCATCCTCAACAGCCGAGAGTATGCGCATTCAATCCTGGGCTTGCATCTGCCTGCACAGGGGAGCGCGGTACGCTACCAGGGGCGTAACTATTACGTCTGGGAAACCACCGGAAAAGGCTGGAAAATCGGACAACTTCCGCCTGATTTTGGCAATATCAACTACTGGAATATTGCTTTGTTGAGTGATTAAATTTTTTTTCATTTTTCTATCTCTTTTTGCAAAAAGTAATGATTGTACAAAACGAAATTCAGCAAAATACGCCCGAACTTCTCCAAAAAATCGTCGCCCATGCGAAGGAATACGGCTTTGTCTTTCCTTCCAGCGAAATCTATGATGGTCTGCAAGCCGTTTATGACTACGGACAAAATGGCGTAGAACTCCGCAATAACCTCCAACAAGTATGGTGGCAGGCCATGACCCAACTCCACGAGAATATCGTCGGTATTGATGCGGCTATTTTTATGCACCCTACCACCTGGAAAGCCTCCGGACACGTTGATTCCTTCAGCGATCCTATGCTGGACAACAAAGATTCCAAAAAACGCTACCGAGCCGATATGCTCCTGGAAGACAAGGCCGCCCAGTACGAACAAAACGGACAAGCCGACAAAGCCCAGGTACTCCTACAAGCCATGAACCAATACCTGGAAGCCGAAAACCTTGACGGCCTCCGACATCTGATCGTAGAAGAAGGCATCGTTTGTCCCGTTTCGGGAACCGCCAACTGGACAGAAGTACGGCAATTCAACCTCATGTTTTCTACCCAAATCGGTGCCGTGGCCGATGAATCTAGCACCGTTTATCTGCGTCCCGAAACCGCCCAGGGTATCTTCGTCAATTATCTCAACATCCAAAAAACGGGGCGCATGAAAATTCCCTTCGGGATTGCACAAGTGGGTAAAGCCTTTCGTAATGAGGTCATTGCACGGCAATTTATCGTTCGGATGCGGGAGTTTACCCAAATGGAGATGCAGTTTTTTATTCAGCCCGGCACCGAACTCGATTGGTATGAAGCCTGGAAAGAAAAGCGGATGCGCTGGCACCAAGCCCTGGGTACACCCCCCGATAAACTCCGTTTTCACGATCACGAAAAGCTAGCCCACTACGCCAACGCCGCCTGCGACATCGAGTTTAACTTCCCCATTGGCTTCAAAGAGGTAGAAGGCATTCACTCCCGTACTGACTTTGACTTGCGCAGCCACGAGGCCTACTCCAAGAAAAAACTACGCTACCAAGACCCCCAGGCCAAGACCAATTACATCCCCTACGTGATCGAGACCTCCATCGGGCTAGACCGCCTCTTCCTGCTCACGCTCTCCAACGCCTACAAAGAAACCACCTACACGGACGAAAAAGGTAATACCAAAAACCGCCTTTTCCTCTCCATCCATCCGGCTCTGGCTCCCATCAAACTGGCCATCTTCCCACTCGTCAAGAAGGACGGCCTCCCCGAACGCGCCCAAGCCATCGTTGATGACCTCAAATACGACTTCAAGGTGTTCTATGAAGACAGTGCCGCCATCGGTAAACGCTACACCCGTCAAGACCTCATCGGAACGCCTTTTTGCGCTACAGTAGATTTTGAAACCCTTGAAGATGAGTCTGTTACGATACGCTACCGCGATAGCACCGAACAAAAGCGTGTCAAGATTGCTGCCCTGCGGGAGATTGTCGCCCAAGAGACCTCCTTCCAGAGCATCTTGCGAAAACTCTAAGCATCAAACAACGCTGGCAATGGCAGAGCCTTGTCAGCGTTGGAACAAATACCATGATAAAAAGTCCATTGAGATACCCTGGCGGAAAAAGCAAGGCATTAAAGCAGATACTCCCCTTCGTTCCATATTTTGAAGAATTTAGGGAGCCTTTTGTCGGCGGTGGATCCGTGTATTTGGCTTTGAAGCAAAACTTTCCTGAAAGAAAATATTGGATAAATGATCTATATCTAGATTTGTATAAATTCTGGGAATATGCACAAAAAGATTTGCCAGGCATCATCCATCAAGTGAGGGTATGGAAAGAGACGTTCAAAAATGGCAAGGAGTTGCATCAATTTTTAACGCAAAACATGACTACTTTTGGTGGACTACAAAAAGCAAGTGCATTTTTTGTGTTCAATAGGATTACTTTTTCGGGAACAACACAAGCCGGTGGTTTTTCGGAACAGGCCTTTCAGAAGCGGTTTACGGAAAGCAGCATTCAACGCTTAGCTTTACTAAAAAATGTAGTGAAAGATGTTCGCATCACAAATCTGGATTATGAAGAACTTGTAAGCGCGGCGGGTAAAGAAGTATTCATTTTTCTTGATCCACCCTATTTTTCGGCCACAAAATCCGCACTTTACGGCAAAAATGGTAAATTACATACTGGCTTTGACCACCAAAGATTTGCACGGGTGATGCAATCCTGTCCGCACAAGTGGCTCATCACCTACGACAACTGCGACTACATAAAAAATTTGTTTTCTTTTGCTCATATCGTAGAATGGAACTTAATGTACGGGATGCGCAACCAAACTGAACACTCGGAGCAATTAGGTAAAGAAGTATTTATTGCGAATTTTGGAATATAAACAAAAAGTCTTGTATTCTATATTGGAATTAGATCATAATAAACCAATCAAGCATTTCATGCGCC
>DAISIL010000052.1:0-23095 GCA_036822015.1 Bernardetiaceae bacterium
AAGGATGTCCCGATACCCAACTCACTAGAGACGGAGATGCTGGAGTTGTGGCGATGGATGATGTGTTTGGCGATGGATAGCCCAAGCCCACTACCGCCCTGCTTCTTGGAACGGCTCTTGTCCACCCGATAAAAACGTTCAAAGATACGGCTCAAATGCTCCTCCGGAATGCCCGGCCCATCGTCATCGACGGTAATGATGACCCGCTGGTCGTCGGTTTCCATGCGTACCCAAACGTGTCCGTTATCTTTGCCGTACTTGATCGCATTGATGACCAAATTATTGATTACCTGAGCAATACGCTGCTCATCGGCGCGTACATACACTGCTTCAGCAGACTTGTAGATGTGCAGGTTCACAAAGCGTTTTTCGGCTTTGCTTTCCAGTTGCTCAAAAACTTCATTGACCAGCTCCTCCATATCAAAAACGCTGTAGTGCATCTTGATTTGACCAGATTCGATCTTAGAGAGTGTCAGGAGATCCTCTACCAGCAAGTTGAGTGCCTCCAGGCTTTTGGCTGCTTTTTTGAGGAATCTACGCCGTACTTTTTTGTCCTCCATCGCGCCATCAAGGAGGGTCAGAACAAAACCTTGAGCCGAGAAAAGCGGCGTTTTGAGTTCATGCGAAATATCGGCAATAAACTCCCGCCTAAACACTTCATTTTTTTTAAGAATTTCTATTTCTTGCTGTTTCTGGATGGCATAAGCCTCAATTTCTTGATTGATGCGATGGATGGGATTGCCGGAGGGCATAGACGTTGGTGGGCGTTCGGCGTATGGACGACCCTCTCCCCGGATCTGTTCGAGGCGTTCATAGACCTCGCTGATTTCTCGGAAGACCAAAAACTCAAACGTAACAAAAACCAACAAGAACGATGCAGCAAACGAAAGCAAGCCACCCACGAGCAGCGCGTTTTGGGGAGTGTCTTCCACGAGCGAAAGAAAGGCTAAGGTAATCAAAGACACGGCACTAGCCAGCAGCAAAGCCACTCCCCTAGAGTTGATCCAAAAACGTATCCCTAATTGCGTCAGCAGCCGAGCCAGCCATCCGTACATGAGCAGGTAGATTTATGGATTAGCAACAAATTTATAGCCCACGCCCTTGATGGTGCGGATATACTGGCTGCCCACTTTTTCGCGGATGCGACGGATATGCACATCGACCGTTCGGGCAAGGACATATACGTCCGTCCCCCAGATGTTTTTTAGAAGGTCTTCACGGCTATACACCCGTTCGGGGTTTTTAGCCAAAAAATAAAGAAGTTCAAATTCTTTTTTGGGAAGGGTAATCTCTTGATCTTGCCTACGAATAGTATAGCTGCTCTTGTCGATGATAAAATCGGCAATCTCGATGACGGTCTCCTGGTCGTCGCCAGCATCAAGTTGATCGCGACGAAAATACGCCTTGATTCGACTAACCAGGGCCCTGGGCTTGATGGGCTTGGTCAGGTAATCGTCCGCCCCGCCCTCAAAAGCGGCTACCTCCGAGTATTCCTCCGTTCGGGCAGTCAAGAAGATGATATACGTGCCGGCATGATCGGGATTGGATCGGATGCGTCGGCAGGCTTCTACGCCGTCCATGCGAGGCATCATGATGTCCATCAGGATCAGTTGCGGAGCAAAGCTATCGCACTTTTTGAGGGCATCTTCTCCATCGCGGGCGGTCTCGACCTGGTATCCGGCGTTTTCGAGGTTGTACTGGAGGAGTTCCAAAATATCCGGTTCGTCATCTACGATCAGAATCTTGTGGTTTTTTTCGGGGATCACGGGTTAGGTCTATTGGGTACGTACAAATTTACAAGAAATTTAGAGGAAAGCAGGGATTTTTTTACATCTTTCTCTACCACATGCGCCAATCGCTTACTTACTTTTTTCATTTGTTCTAAGGTATCTATGCCCTGTGATGCCTCATGCCCCCCAGCAAGAAAAAGAAAACCAAATCTTGCGTAGCCAGCAAATTGAACAGCAAGCCCACAATCAATGCTTAGGTCGTAAAAAAATTGATAACCCTACGCCTCAAAATTCTCCTCCAGGAAATTCATCATCAGCCCATGCCGCCAGAACAAGCCATCGACAAATAGATAGTCATGCAAGGCAGTCCTACGGATGATGTTTTGGTGATCGGCATCCGACCGCTCCGAAGCTAAGAGATGTTCGACTTACGGTACTTGTATGCCTAGCTCAATGCCAACAAGGGTAATATCATCGCGCTGGCTTTGCTGCTCTTGATGTGCCTTTAACGCATTGTGCAGCAGCAGCCCTTGCTCTTGTAGGGATGCTTGTCCCGTTTGTTCGATGTGTTGTTGGAGTTGGAGCGACCCCAACTTGATGCCGCTCATGTTGTGCTGATCGGCATAGCCATCCGAAAACAAAAAGAGGCGCGTCTGGGACGGGACAACAAGCCGCTGCTCCTCAAACACACGTTCCTTCCGCGTTCGTCCACCGATACTACGCCGCGTAGGCGCTAGCACCTCCACAGACGAACGCTCGGGAAACTGAACTAACAACGGACGTTTGGCTCCAGCAAAACACAACTCAAAACCATCATCGACGGGAGCGATGCGGCACAGGCATACATCCATGCCGTCGCGGTTGCTGCCACTGCTTTGGTTGAGGGAGTAGCGCAGGAGTTTGTCAAGTTCTTCGAGAATATCACTAGGCTGATGCAGGCGTTCTTCGATCACGATTTCGTTGAGCAGGATCGACCCCATCATGGACATAAAAGCCCCTGGCACGCCGTGTCCCGTACAATCGACGACGGCCACAAACTGGTAGTCATCCACTTTTTCGTACCAATAAAAATCCCCCGAGACGATGTCCTTTGGGTAGTACATCACGAAGTGATCCTGAAAAGCTGCCTCCAGGACTTCGGTGGCCGGCAGGATAGATTCCTGGATCGTCTGGGCATAACGGAGGCTATCGGTGATGCGTTGGTTTTGCTCTTTGAGTTCGGCGTTTTTCTCTTCGATGTAGTCGCGCTGGGCGATGATTTCTTCCTGCTGTTGGTGGAGTTCTTCGTTTTGGGTGAGTATCTCCTCGCTTTTGAGTTCGATTTCGTGGGTGCGCTCAAGGACTTTTTCCTCGAGAAGTTGATTTTGTTCCAATAAGATACGCGCGTTTTCGGCTTCGATACGGCGTTTTTCTTTTTCTTCGGCTTTCATGCGGTAGCCCAGCCCTAGCGAAAAAAAGATGATTTCAAAGACAACGCCGTTTTGGGCCCAAAAACCCAAATTGACGGGTGCCGAAGAAACAAAGTACATCGTTACGCCCACCACACCCGAGACCATGATGGCCAGCGTCCCGCCCAAAA
Source organism: Bernardetiaceae bacterium (assembly GCA_036822015.1). Classification (GTDB taxonomy): domain Bacteria; phylum Bacteroidota; class Bacteroidia; order Cytophagales; family Bernardetiaceae; genus DAISIL01. The sequence continues at coordinate 3,310 of DAISIL010000052.1, forward strand.
AGTAGCGCAGCAAAATGTTGTTACGGTCTCGTCGCCAAAGCCACAGCGAAGCCGTGATGACGGCGATATAAATCATCCCAAAAAGTGCGGCTGTCTCCACCCGATACAGCCGCACGTTTTCCCAACCCAACAAAATAACCATGCTCAACAGCAAGTTGGCCAGCACCACCCACTCCAAAACCTTGATCCCCCGCCAGAGCCGCCGCGAGAGGCTCTCCAAGTCCAAAAAGCTACGCATGAACAAACAGTAAAAAATTGCTGCTAAATGAATCCCCGCCGCACGAAACAGCACATCCAGTTCGGGAAAATCGCCCAACACAAACTCTATCAACATCCCATACGATTGGGCCACAAACACAGAAATCGCCGCCATATAGCAGGCATAGTAGAGATAAACCTTATCGAGGTAGGTCAAAAAAATCGCCATGCTATACACGACCATCACCCAAATTGTCCCCTGAAAAGCCGCCTGCATCAAGTAGCGTCTCTGCTGAATCGGTGCCTGTTCGCGCTCCCACTGCACAAAATCGTACACCTTCGGGGATAGCTCCAAAGGCATCCCGCTGCGCTCCTCCACCCGCGCATACCAACTTTCTCCGCTCCGTGGGCGTTCGGAGGTACGAAACAAGGCGACGGGTTCGGGGAGGAAGGCGTTTTTTTGGTGCGCCGGCACTAGCCTGCCGCTGCGTAGCTGCTTACCCGAGGGCAAGATAAGCCTTGCCTCATCGACATTCAAGCCCAGGACGAGCAGATAATCTTCGATGGCTTTGGGTGCATCCTCCTCAAAATCAATGCGTATCCAGTAGCTGTTTTTTGGGGGGAGTTGTCCCTTTGGGGGGAGGGGCTGCCAGAGGGGGTCTGTTTTGGGGAGGGGTTCGAGCATTGCCTGCGTGCTGGCAGGGGCATAGTACAGGTGCCTTTGGGCGACCCCGAACAGCGATAACCCCCAACAAAAGTAGATCAGTAACCAGTAGCGCACCCTGTGTGTGTTGTGTGATGATACATCAAGATACTGATTTTTTTAGTAAAAATGCTTTTGGTCAGTTTTTTTGAACAAAAAATACCCAAAAGATATTTGAAGGTATCCACCTTTACGCTTACTCAACGATGAAACACGACAAAAAAATTCTTGCTTTGCCTTTGCTTTTTTTGGTCATGGCCTTTGCCCCCTCCCAACCGCAGAACAACAACTACTGCTGTGCCATCAGTGATTTTGCGGCCCTGGCCCAGGATCCCAACTTTGGGCAAGCCCATGAGTTGCCTCGCCCACTCACCAACAGCCCCGAAAAGAAGGGCAAGTTTGTTCAGTTCCCTACCCTGGGCGACATCACGGAGGGAAGAGCTTTTGTTGTACCAGGAAAGAAAAACACCAAGAAAGTCCTGTTTATGATCCACGAATGGTGGGGCCTCAATGACCACATCCAGGAGGAGGCCATTCGTTATCAGGCTGATCTAGGCAATGAAGTAACCGTCGTAGCCCTTGACCTATACGATGGAAAGCTTGCCCAAACCCGTGAAGAAGCCGGGCAGTACATGCAAGGTGTAAGCATCGAACGCGCCCGACAGATTATTCATGGGGCTTTCAACTACGTCGGGACAGATGCCCGTGTGGCCACGATCGGTTGGTGCTTTGGGGGCGGCTGGTCGCTCCAAACGGCATTGCTGCTCCGCGAGCAAGCCTCTGCTTGTGTGATCTACTACGGGATGCCCGAAAAAGACCCCGAGGTATTGAAAAATCTGAGCGCACCCGTTTTGGGAATTTTTGCCGAGCAAGACCGCTGGATCACGCCCCAGGTAGCCGAGGACTTCGCGGCACAGCTTCGGGAGCGCAAACATCCGGTGGATATACACATCTATCCTGCCGATCATGCCTTTGCCAACCCAACCAGCCCGCGCTATGTGGAGGCACATGCCCAGGATGCTCGACAAAAAACCCTTGACTTTTTGAAAGCCAACATCTAAGCCAACTTACCAACCACCGCTGCCGCCCTGGGCTTCGGCTGCCTTGATGGCTTCGATGTCTTTTGAGGTCAAGACATCTTCGATGGCAACGCGCTTACCATTCTGATACCCGACAATCCAGGCATCTTTTACGCCCATCTCACGGAGATACCTCTTGAACAGATCGGCTTCCCAATAGTCCCGGAAATTGGCGATGGTGTATTTTTTTACGCCGTCGTCGTCCGTCTCGGCATGGAATCGGGGATGATTGGTGTACTGGGTGAGGTCTTTGTTTCGGAAGGCACCGATTTGTACTCGGAAGACTTGCCCCTGGTTGTAGTCCTGTCCAGCGTCTCGTTCGGGCGACTGCGCACCGTCGGCGGTAGCTCCCTCGCCTGTTGGGGTGGCATCAGCGGTGGCTCCCTGTCGATTTTTGAGTTCCTCTTCGAGTTGGGCGATGCGCCGGCTCTTATCCGTGATTTCCTTGCTCATCGACTTGACTTGCCGCTCGGCCATGTCTTCGTTGCGTTTGAGGCGGTTATACTCCATCATGGTACGGTAAAACTCCTGCGTATCCATGGATTTTTGCTTTTTCTTCCACTCTTTGAGGGTGGCTTTGTCGAGGTCTTGGGCTTGGAGCGTTGCAGCCATCCAACAACAACAGATAGTCAGGAGGATACTTACTTTTTTCATGGTTTGGTTCGGTTAAATGGTGGTTGTAAATCTATTGGCAAAAAACAAACCACAAATTACAAGTCTATCCATGTAGCGTCGGTTTGGTTTCTGAACCAGGTCAGCTGGCGTTTGGCATAGCGGCGGGTATTGCGGCGGATGCGTTCGATGGCCTCCTCGAGGCTGTACTGTCCCTCCCAATGCGCAAAGAGTTCTTGATAGCCAACCGTTTGGAGAGGCTTGAGGTGCCGGTACGGAAAGAGTGCTTGTGCTTCTTCGAGCAAGCCTTGACGCAGCATCTGCTCTACCCGCGCTTCTATGCGGGCATACAAGATCGGTCTTGGGCGATGCAAGACAACTTTTTGAACGATAAAAGGACGTGGCTTGGGGCTTTGCTGATGAAAACTCGAGAGGGGTCTGCCCGTCAGTTGCCAGACCTCCAGGGCGCGAATCACCCGACGGGGGTTTTGCAGATCCGCCGTAGCCGCATACACCGGATCACAGCGTTGTAGCTCGGCTGCAAGCGGCTGCAAGCCCTCGATCTCCAGGCGTACCTCGAGGGCATGTCGGATACCCGCATCGGTCGGGATGGGGTCTAGCCCTTCGTAGATGGCTTTGAGGTATAAGCCCGATCCTCCCGTAAGGATCAGGCAGTTATGATGTTTGAAACGCTCTTGAATCAGTGGCAGGGCTTCTTTTTCGTACTGCCCGACGGTAAGCGGCGCATGGATGCTATGCGTGCCGATGAAGTGATGCGGGATAGCTTGCCGTTCCTCCGGGCTGGGGCGGGCCGTTCCGATGCGCATTTCACGATAAAACTGCCGGGCATCTGCCGAAATGACCTCTGTACGGTGCTGCTGGGCTAGCCGGACGCAGTACGCCGTTTTGCCTACTGCCGTTGGGCCCATCACGACGATCAGCGTGGGGTTCACGCCAGGGCGGGAGCTAGTGCATCCGTGTATATCTTGGCGGCAATGAAGAGCATCATCTGCTCCTGCAACGAAAAGACCTCCTCCCCTTGATCGTCCTCTTCGGCAAACAAACTCAACGATAGGTTGAGAAGCTCGGGTTCGGGATACCCCTCAAAGATGACCTGCAACTGATCTTCAAAGGTATCCATATCTTCCGATGCCATGATGCGCTGAATCAGTCCGCTGTTTTGCTCCTCTGCCTGGTCGATGGTCTGGCTAGCGACCGTCTTTATTTTGTCCTGGTAAAGCAGCCCGGCATACCAGATGATGATACCGGCAAAAAACAGCGTTTGCTCGGCCTCCTCCGATACCGATTCGGTCAAGAAAGAGAGCAGGAAAGCCGCCAAATAGGGCTGCTCATCCATGAACCGCGTCGAGAGCCGGTTGAGTTGGTCTTCATCCATGCCGTCGATCTGATCGAAGGCCTGCTCAATGATCGCTTCTGAAATCATACCGTGAGGTTGTTTTGACGCAAAGCGTCGTTGAGGGAAGTCTTGAGATCGGTGCTTTTTTTGCGCTGCCCGATAATCAGCGCACAAGGTACTTGATAATCGCCGGCCGGAAAAGACTTCGTATAGCTCCCCGGAATGACGACCGAACGCGGCGGCACATATCCCTGATGCACAACGGGTTTCTTACCCGTTACGTCGATGATCTTTGAGCTACCCGTGATGCTGACATTGGCACCCAGGACGGCCTCCCGCCCTACGCGCACGCCCTCCACGAGGATACAACGCGAGCCAACAAAAGCACCATCCTCAACGATCACGGGCTGGGCCTGGAGTGGCTCCAATACCCCTCCGATACCCACGCCTCCGCTTAGGTGTACCTGCCTGCCCACCTGCGCACAACTGCCCACGGTAGCCCAGGTATCCACCATCGTACCCGCACCCACGTAAGCCCCGATGTTCACGTAGGAGGGCATCAGGATCACGCCTTTTTCGAGAAAAGAACCAAAGCGAGCGATGGCCTGCGGAACCACGCGCACACCTTGCTCGGCATAGCCTTGCTTGAGCGGGATTTTGTCGTGAAACTCAAAGGGCGGTACATGAATCGTCTCCATGCCCTGGATGGGAAAATAGAGGATGACGGCTTTTTTGATCCACTCATGGACTTGCCAGGGGGCTGTTTCGTCCTCCGATGGCTCGGCCACGCGCAAGGCACCCTGGTCTAGGGCAGCGATCACCTCCCGAACGGCGGCCTGTGCTTCGTCTGTCTCGAGCAAGGCACGGTCTTGCCAGGCGGCCTCGACTTGCTGTCGCAATCGTTGTATATCCATTATGTCTGTCTGTTGGCTTGAATTAAAGATGGATGACCTCTTCGTAAGCCGCCGCTGTGGCTTCCATGATGGCCTCCGACATGGTAGGATGTGGGTGTACGGACTTGATGATTTCATGTCCTGTCGTTTCGAGCTTGCGTGCCACAACGACTTCGGCGATCATTTCAGTTACGTTGGCTCCGATCATGTGCGCCCCTAGCCACTCGCCGTATTTGGCATCAAAGATGACCTTTACGAAACCGTCTTTTGCGCCGGCTGCACTGGCTTTACCCGATGCCGAAAAGGGGAATTTACCCACACGGACTTCATAACCAGCGGCTTTGGCTTGCTCCTCGGTATAACCCACAGAGGCGATCTCGGGAGAGCAGTAGGTACAACCCGGGAGGTTGTTGTAGTCGAGTGGCTCGGGATGATGCCCTGCGATTTTTTCGACGCAAATGATCCCCTCCGCCGAGGCGACGTGTGCCAGGGCAGGGCCATGGACAATATCTCCGATGGCGTAGATATTGGGGACGTTGGTACGATAAAAATCATCGACGATGATGCGTCCTTTTTCGGTCTGGATACCCAGTTCTTCTAGCCCGATACCTTCGAGGTTCGTCTGTACACCTACGGCGGAAAGGACGACATCGCAGGTGAGTTCTTGCATTCCTTTGGCGGTCTTGACGTGTACGCGGCAGCCCTCACCGGCGGTATCCACCGAGGTTACCTCTGCACTGGTCAGGATGTTCATGCCGGACTTCTTGAACTGTTTCTCGAGGGTCTTGGAAATTTCGGGGTCTTCGTTGGGGACAATACGCGGCATGTATTCGACGACCGTTACTTCTGTCCCGATGGTGTTGTAGAGGTACGCAAACTCTACACCGATGGCCCCCGAGCCAACGATGACCATGCTTTTGGGTTGGCTTTCCATGGCCATCGCCTTGCGATAGCCGATGATTTTTTTGTTGTCGATGGGCAGATGAGGCAATTCCCGTGCGCGCCCACCCGTAGCCAGGATGATATGGGGGGCGGTGTAGGTGCTTTGGCTGCCGTCTTCGGCCCTTACGGCGACGGTGTTTTGTCCGGTGAGTTTGCCAAAACCCATGATTTTTTGGATGTTGTTTTTGCGGAACAAGAAGTCAATTCCCTTGCTCATGCCGTTGGCTACCCCTCGGCTGCGTCCGATCATGGCGGTAAAGTCCACTTCGGCGCCACTGACCTGAATGCCATAGTCTTTGGCGTGCTGGATGTACTCAAAAACTTGCGCACTTTTGAGGAGGGCTTTGGTCGGGATACAGCCCCAGTTGAGGCAGATACCTCCCAGCGATTCTTTTTCTACGACGGCTACTTTCATGCCTAGCTGCGAGGCGCGAATGGCAGCTACATAGCCACCGGGGCCAGACCCCACCACAATCAGATCATAATTTGTCATCATTACACGGGAATTATTTGTTGTCGTTTGTGTATCTTGTGCCAAAAATACAGATTTGCTTCACCAAAATCAAACCCGAAGTAAAATGATCGTCTTTGAATAAGCGATGCGTTGCTTTTACGGTTTATTAAACCGGCAATGCTGTATTTGTCTGGGCTTTTGTGTACTTTTGATCTGCTGTTATGAAAACATCTATACGATTATTATTGTCTCATGTGTGCTTGCTCATAGGCGTCCTGCCTTTGGCGATGGCGCAACAAGATGCGCAGTTTAGCCAGTATATGTTTCGGGGTTTGTATTTCAACCCGGCGGTAGCAGGGTTAGATACCGATCATCTGCTTCTTGGGCTGGGGCATCGCAGCCAGTGGCTGGGCTATGACCCGACATTTGACGATGGGGGTGCGCCTACATCGCAGGTCTTTGAGGTCAGTGCGCCTTTACGGACGATGAGCAGCGGGCTAGGTTTGCTCTTTGCTCTCGATAAGACGGGGCCGCTGAGCAGCACCCAGATCAAGATTTCTTATGCGTATCACCTCCCGCTGGGGCAAAGTGGGCATCGCCTTTCGCTGGGGCTTCGGGGCGGGATGTACAACCAACGCATTGATTTTTCGCAGTATCGTCCCCGCGACACCGATGATCCCATTCTGGAACCGCTCCTGGGGCAGGGAGCTTTGAGCCAGTGGCAACCCGATCTGGGGGTAGGGCTACATTTTTCACATCCGATGTACTACGCCAGTTTGAGCTTCGATCACCTCCTCGGCACTACCTTTGATTACGAAACCCAATTTAACGTCAGCTCGCTCGATCCCCATGCGTATTTTATGGTGGGTGGAAACTTTGAGGCTGGACGCGCCTGGGCCATCGCTCCCTCGGCTTTGCTCAAGACAGATTTCAATTCGTTTTCCTACGATACCCACCTGATGATTACGTATCTGGACACGTACTTTGTGGGTGGTGGCGTGCGTGCCTCCAACGCTCTCGACGCAGGTATATTTATGATCGGCATGAACGTCCTGGAAACCCGCGCCCTACGGGTTAGTTATTCGATAGACCTGGTGGCTAGTGGCCCAGAAGTCAAGGCACCCACTTCTCACGAGATTTCTTTGGGCTATCGCCTTCCACTTCCTTATGCGGCCCTGCCTCCCGTGATCCGTACACCGCGTTTCCGCTACTGATCTCCACAAAAAAAGCCTCAAAAGCAAAAATCCTTTTCGTGGAATGTAATAAACACCCCGATACGTAGTTATTAGTAGTAGAAAATCAACTGCACCTGTTTTGCGTTCTCCCCAAGCGTTAGGCAAGAACGAAAGGCTTTAAACCGCAAGTGAATCATGAATAAAGTGCTTATTTTTAGCAAATGGCTGGCATTGGGCTTGATTGCCCTCATTCTTCAGGGTTGTCTGTTCGGAAAAGGAAACAAAGCACTCGAAGGGCAACTGACGGGTGTGTTGGGACGCGAAGGCTGGAAACAAGAAATTCCTTACGGGATGATTACCGTTCCGGCAGGTGTTTTCCACATGGGTCAAGCCGACGAGGACATTATCTCCTCCAAGATCAACATGAACCGCCAGATTACCATCGGTGGATTCTACATGGACGAAACCGAAATCACCAACAACGAATATCGACAGTTTATTGAAGAGTTCTCTTCGATGCCCGCCGACTCGGCCGCCGCCGAAAGCGACGAAGACCTAAGCGAAGAAGAAATCAAAGAAAAGTACTATCCCGATACGACCGTTTGGCTACGCGATTTTAGCTACCACTACGGCGATCCGATGGTAGAAAACTATTATTCGCACCCAGCTTACGATGATTACCCCGTTGTGGGCATTGACTGGCACGCCGCTCATAAGTTTTGCGAATGGCGTACCCAATACCTCAATGAAGCCCGCGAAGGACAAGGCAAATTTCCGATGCCTAAATTTCGCTTGCCTTCGGAGGCTGAATGGGAATACGCCTCTCGTGGTGGACGAGACATCGCCAAGTATCCCTGGGGTGGGCCTTATGTACGCAACGCCCGTGGTTGTGCGCTCGCTAACTTCAAGCCTGGTCGGGGTAACTACTACGACGACGGGTTTCAGTACACCAACCCCGTGGGTGCTTATTTCCCGAACGATTTTGGGCTTTATGATATGGCCGGCAACGTATCCGAGTGGTGTGAAGATGCTTACGCCGAAAATAGTGTGCCGCTTGTTTGGGACTTGAATCCCATCTACTACGACGAAAACGAACCGCGAAAAATCATTCGCGGTGGCTCCTGGAAAGACATAGCTTTTTATATCGAAACGGGTACTCGTGCCTTTGAATATCAGGATTCAGCACGCTCCTTTATCGGTTTTCGTTGTGTCGTAACCTATCTGGGGCGTTCTTCTGGCTTTGAATTTTAATTGATTTTTGAATACAAATGCCTCATTACAAAGACTTTTCTCTAAAATCACAGGGAAAAGTCTTTTTTGTTTTTACGCCAAAGGACTTTTAGTACGGACTTTGCAAGAGCAGTTTATACGTTGTTTTGATGGCTTAAAAATAATTTTTCTAAGGTATTGTAGCATTATTCCGAGATTTTTTCTACCTTTGAAGGAGGAAAAAATCAAAGAAACACAAAAAAAATCAAGAAATATTTTGGTGGTGTTTCGGATTTTGTCTTTATTTGGAAAAAATTTGATGCAAAGCAATCAAAACGTTTTTTAAACTTGAACCCTAACCCTTAAATTTCAATCGCAATGAGTTTCAAAGAAGAAACCTCTTTACAACGCTTCTACCGCGTAGTCGTTCCTAAAGCGACAAGTTTTGGTGCCGCTATTGTGGTATTGGGCGCACTCTTCAAGATTCAGCACTTTCCCGGCGCAGGTATCATGCTTATGGTAGGTCTTGGCGTGGAATCACTCATCTTTTTGTTGGGTGTATTTGAGCCACCACAACCTTTCCATCCGCACTACGACTGGGAGAAGGTATATCCTGAACTCATGGACGATACCGTTCCTGCTATCCCTGCAAAGAAAGAGAAGAAGCAAGACCCCAGCCAGGTAGGTACAGCCGTATTGGTTGGCTTGGATGCCATGCTCAGTGAAGCAAATCTTTCAACGGATGCGTTTAAGAAATTTGGTCAGGGTATTCAGTCACTCAACGATACCGCAGGTCGCATGAAAGATATGGGAGATGCCGTCGTGGCCACCAAAGATTACGCAAAAAACGTAGGTGAAGCCTCCAAATCTTTGACGACACTCAATCAGGCGTATTCTGGTACGGTCAAATCTATGCAAGAAATGGCCAACGCCTCCAAAGATGCCAAAGAGTATCATAGCCAGGTTCAGGTTATCACCAAAAACTTGGGTGCTTTGAATGCCGTCTATGAGATGGAACTCAAAGATGCCAATACGCACCTGAAAGCCATGAACAAATTCTATAGCAACCTCACTTCTGCTATGTCCAACATGGCCGATGCGAGCAAAGAATCTGAGGCGTTCAAGCAGCAGATGGGCAAACTCACCACCAACATCACCAACCTGAACACCATTTACGGCAACATGCTCACAGCCATGCGCGGTAAATAAGTTCCTGATTCTTAACTTTTTTCAACACATTCATTAACCAAAAAACACAAAAGTTATGGCAGGAGGTGGAGGACCTAGACAACGAATGGTCAATATGATGTACCTGGTACTGACGGCCTTGTTGGCCTTGCAGGTCAGTAACTCGGTACTTGAAAAGTTCTACTACATCGACGAAAGCCTTGAGCAGGCCCAGCAACTGACCGGCAAAGACAGCGATCAGAAGGTGGGTAACATCAAAGGAACCGTTGAGAAGAACGGCAACCGCGCCCAAGAGGTAGCCGTGATGGAGAAGGCAATTGCTGCTCAAAAGCGTGCCAATGAGATGATTACTTACGTGAATGAAATTCGTAGTCATATTATTGAAACGATGGGTGGCAAAAACGAAGAAGGCAAGTACGAGAAGGACAAGGACTACGACCAGATCAACAACATCATGTTGGGCGTAGAAGGAAGCAAAAACGGAAAAGGTTATGAACTCAAAGACGCACTCAACAAGTACGTCAAAGACATGAAAACCTACTTGCCAGATACGCTTCAAAAAGTCTTAGACGAGTACGATCCTTTGGCTGTGGATGCCAAAGACGATCCGCGCTACATGAACGATCCGAACCAGAAGATGAAAGACTGGGCGTATCTCAACTTCGATCACACGCCGATGGTTGCTGCCCTGGCCGTATTGAACCAGATCAAGAACAACATTCGTGTCGTGGAATCAAAGACGATTGAGGTACTGGGAAGCCAGTTGGGTCTGCAAGACATTAAGTTTGACCAGATCATCGGACGGGTTTCCCCGGATTCTCGTATTATTCCCGCAGGTACACGCTACACGGCTGAGATGTTCATTGCCGCTTCTTCGTCCAATATGTCGCCGAAAATGACGGCAACGATTGGCACAGTGAAGGTAAACGAAGCTGGTGTAGGTATCGTAGAATCTGCTCCGGTGCCTCCCGCAGCGGGCGGCCCTGGTGGACGCGAGGAGCGTAGCTGGAAAGGAACGATCACAATTCCGACGGCATTTGGAGATACGACGATCACTTTTGATGAAAAATATACCGTTGTAAACCCCCAAATCAAAATCAAGTCAGATGTGGCCGTCTCTCTTTACTTCAAGTGTGGCAACACTCTGCAAGTAGAGGTTCCCGAGTTGGGGGCAGAGTACAACCCAACATTCACAGGCACTGGTGGGCAAATCATTCCGGGTAGCACAAAAGGAGCCGTTACGTTGGTTCCGGATGGCAAGGAAATGACTTTGACGGTCAGTAGTGGGGGTAACAAGATCGGTACAGAAGGGCCCTTCAAGGTTCGCCTTGTACCTAAACCGGAGGTAAAAATCCTCGGCCCCAACAAGAAGCCGTTGGATGAGTTGCGTGGCGGGCCTATGCCTCGCGCCGTAACCGCTGCTGCTATTCCGGATGAGCAGTTCAGGGCTTTACTTCCCCAAGACGCACGCTATCGCGTAACGGGTGGACAAGTAACGCTTGCCCGTGGCCGTCGTGCTATGGGGACTGTGCCTATCAACGGAGCAAACATCAACCTTTCCGGGTTGGCTGCACAAGCTGCCGTAGGTGATCGTTTGGTTTTTGAAATTAAGGGCGTACAGCGTCAAAACTTTCAAAACCAGGTAGAGAATGTGAACGTGGGTAACGTCATTGTTCAGTATCCGATCACGCAGTAAGCGTTGCTATGATCCTCTGATAGTTACTGTCGATTTTTTATCAGCAGCCGTCCGAAATTATTTTGGGCGGCTGTCTTTTTGTATCAATCAAAAGAGATGCTCCAAGAGATTAGTTGTGTTTATTTTTTGGGTATTGGAGGGGTGGGAATGAGTGCCTTAGCCCATTGGTTTTTGGTCAATGGCTATTCAGTGGCAGGATATGACCGCAGCCGCTCGGATATTACGGCACGCCTTCAGGTGTTTGGGGCAGAGATTCACTACGTGGACGATCCCTCTGTGATCCCGTCGGATTTTCTGCATCCACAAAAGACGCTAGTAGTTTATACGCCTGCTATTCCATCAGATCACCAGGAACTAAACTACCTGGTTTCCAATGGATTTCACGTTCATAAACGCGCAGAAGTCCTGGGGTACATCACCCGCCACTCTTCCGTATTGGCCATCGCGGGTACCCATGGCAAGACCACCACTGCCGCACTTTTAACGCACATCTTGCACACAGCAGGCGTTTCCGTAACAGCCTTTGTGGGCGGGGTGATGAACAACTACGCCGGCACCTTTGTCCCTGCTTCACCGGACTCGGAGGGGATGACCTCCTGGGCGATTGTGGAGGCCGATGAGTTTGATCGTTCGTTTCTTCGCCTGCAACCCCAGCATATCATCCTGACTAGCGTAGAAGCAGATCATCTGGACATTTACGGCACACCCGACGCTGTTAGGGAGGCTTTTTCGGACTTCCTCGATCAGCGTCAGGCGGGCTATCTGATCGCTGGCCCGTCCGTTCCTGCCCAGCTCCTGGAAGGACGTATGCAACTGATCCGGTACGGAGATAAGCAGGCTTATACGTTCAGTAACATCAAGATAGTTGGAACAAAGCTCGTTTTTGATTGGCATCTGGGCGATCACTATCTGCCTTCAGTATGTTCCTCCCTTGCCGGACGGCACAACCTCGAAAACGCAACAGCCGCCGCTACGCTAGCCTTGCAGTTGGGGGTATCGCCCGAGCAAATCCGGGCGGCGATGGAAAGCTACGATGGGGTCAAACGTCGCTTTGAGATTTTACTCAACACCCCCGAAATAGCCCTCGTTGATGACTACGCCCATCACCCAACGGAGGTGCGTGCAGCCATTGCGGCAGCGCGCATGCTTTTTCCGAATCGCCGGCTGACCGTTGTTTTTCAACCACATCTCTATACCCGCACCCGTGATTTTTACGAAGGCTTCGCCGAGAGTTTGTCCGATGCCGATGAGGTGATCTTGTTGGATATTTACCCAGCACGGGAACAGCCCATAGCAGGAATTGATAGCGGAATCATTCTTTCAAATCTGAAAAGCCTACATAAAATTTGGCTACCTGACCAAGATTTTTTACCTTACGCCAGTTTACACGGGATAAATTGGGAGGTAGTCTTGACATTGGGTGCTGGCTCCATAGATCGCTGGTTAGACCCACTCAAACAACTCCTCACGCCTACATCGCCAAACAAGCCATGAAAAAAGACAACATGCTCTTTGCTGGATTGGGACTGATCGTCTTGCTGGTCGCTCTGGTGGACTGGATACCCGTTCCGAAGCAATCCAACTACCAAATCGAAATCGTGGGGGCAGAGCAGAATTTCTTGACTGAAAGCGATGTACTGCGTCTGTTGGGGCAATCCCCCGAAAAAGCAGACGCAGATGAAGCCGCGCTCTCACCGATCTACACCCCAAAAGCCGATCTAGGACAACTCGAAGCGCGGGTAAAGGCCAATCCATTCGTGGGTCATTGTGAGGTAGCCCGTGATGTGCGGGGACAGATTCTGGTGCGTATCGAAGAAAACCAACCCGTAGCCCGTGTCCTGACCGCCAACGGAGGTGAGGGGTTTTATCTCACCCTTCAAGGAAAACAACTACCGCTCTCCAAAAACTTTACGCCACATACCCTTTTGATTACGGGCGAAGGCACACAAGCCATGCAAGCCCCCGACTTTTGGGAGCAGTCGGAGGGAAAACAAGTGCTGCAATTCCTTCAATACGTGCATCAAGACCCCCTTTGGGCTGCCCAGTGCGCACAAGTGGATGTCGATCAGAAGGGATCGTGGACGATGTACCCGCAAGTGGGACAACATCGCTTTGAACTGGGTAACCTAGAAAACATCGAAAAAAAACTGCACTATTTACGTCATGCCTTTTATCAGCACATCCTGCCGCGCAAAGGCTGGGGAGCATATCAGGTGGTAAGTGTGCGCTACGAAGGACAAATTGTTTGTCGGTAACTGATTTATGATGCAAGAAGAAAAAATTGTCGCCGGACTAGACATTGGAACAACAAAGGTTTGTGTCATTGTCGGAAAGATAAACCGCTACGGAAAACTCGAAGTACTTGGTATGGGACGTGCTGTCTCCGAAGGGGTGCGCGAGGGAACGATCAGCAACATCAACAAAACCGTCTTTGCCATCACGCAAGCGGTGGAGGAGGCCGAGAATACCTCCGGCATTGACATCAAGGTTGTCAATGTGGGAGTAGCCGGAAAGCACATCAAAAGTGCCGTGCATCATGGCGGGATCACCCGCGACTCACGCGATGCCGAGATCAGCCTCGAGGACATCCAACGACTCAGCAGCGATATGTATCAGATCGTTACCGAACCTGGCACACAGATCATACACGTCATGCCGCAGCATTACAGCGTGGATTATGAGCGCGGCATCAAAGACCCTGTCGGGATGCTCGGTGTGAAGTTGGAAGCTGATTTTCATATCATCACCGCCCAACAAAACGCCATCCGCAACATCCAAAAATGTGTCGAGCGTGCCGGATTGTCCATCGAAAGTCTGATCCTCGAGCCGCTGGCCTCTAGCCTATCCGTACTAAGCGATGAGGAAAAAGAAGCCGGTGTGTGTATTGTTGATATTGGAGGCGGAACCACAGACGTAGCCATCTTTCAGGATGGTATCATTCGGCATACGGCCGTGATCCCTTTTGGAGGAGATATTATCACGGCAGACATCAAGCAGGGTTGTGCCTTGCTCCAAAATCAAGCCGAGCTACTCAAGGTTAAGTTTGCCCAATGCCTAGCCGAGCAGGTGTCGGAGGAGGAATTGGTCTCTATTCCGGGTCTGCGCGACCGCCCGCCCAAAGAGATACTCATCAAAAACTTAGCCTACATCACCGAAGCCCGAATGGAAGAGATCATCGAGTTGGTCTATTCCGAAATCATGCGCTCGGGCTACCGCACACGCCTAGCCGGTGGGCTAGTCCTGACGGGCGGCGGTGCTTTGCTGCGTCGTCTTAAAGAACTCTGCGAACAAAAAACGGGAATGGATACCCGCATCGGCTACCCCAACGAACACCTCGGGCAGTCCAAAGAAGAGGCAGTAAAAAACCCCATGTATGCCACCGGGCTAGGACTGGTCTTAGCTGGATTCCGTAATCTGGACGACAGAGAGGTATATCGCCAAGGCTTCGGCGGCTACATGCCCAATACCCGTGAGGGAGGTCCTGCTGTCAGTGCGCCTGCCAAAGAAAATTTCTTTTCTACGATCCTCAAACGCACCCGAAATTTGCTCATTGATGACTTCGACGATAAAACAGATTACTAGCCTGCTTTTCTTGATCTTCCTCTATCAACAGGAGACAACCCACGCCCAGACATTCAAGCTCGTGCAGGCAGAGGGACACGTGTTTTCCTTTGAAGTTCCCCTGGATTGGCAAATGGGACAGGCAACCTTACCCTCCTACGATATGATTATGGGAACAAGCCCGGATAGCTCCATGCAGGTATATGCCCACCAGTATCAGGAGGCCAGACCGCTCCTGGACGCATTTCAAACCTTCCTCCTCTCGCTCAAACCTCACTCCCGCACCATGGCCCAGTATGCCCGTACCACCTTCGACGATAACGAAGAACCCGTTACGGCTTATTTTGCCAAAGGCCACGGACAGTATGAGGAGCAGTTGCGCGGGTTCATGCTGGCGGGCTACCAAATCGAAGGCAAACTCTGCCTTGTGCTGGTCTTATGTCCGCCCAATCAACTCACTACACAGCTTCCACTGATGCGCCATATTTTGCAGTTGTAAAGCAATTTTGACCCAAAAGCATCCGTTTAACAAGTAATCATCTCAAAAAAGGCACCACATGAAAATTGCAAAAATAGGACTAAGTCTGTTGGCTTTTTGGCTGATCGGCATCTTCGGTCTTCAGGCACAAGAGTACGGCATGGAGTTCGCCAGTGATGGCTATAATCCCTTTTCGGTACGAAAAATACACGAGGCAGACATCATGTATCGCAAGCGGCTCACCTATCGGATGGACTTGCGACAAAAACAAAACAAACCTTTTTTCGCCAACAACCGCGAAATCACAAAACTTATCATTGATGCTGCAAAAGTCGGTATCATCCGTCCATACCAAAACGACTCCCTGACCAGCCGGATGTCGCAAGAAGAGTTCCTGGAAAACTTAGCCATCGACGATGCCAGCGGCGGGCTTAGCGAAGAAGAACTTGCCCTCGGGTTTGGTGAAGATGACCTCGGCGGCGGCTTCGGAGATGACGATGGCTTCGGCGATAGTAGTGGCGGTGGCATGGAGAGTGCCAACGAGTACTTTCCCAACCAGTTGTACATCCTGGAGTTTACCGAAGATTTGATCTTTGATCGTAAGCGTTCCCGCATGATCCATGATATTCAGTCGGTTACCCTCAAGATTCCGGCCGCCTACAACGCCGCAGGATTTGAGAAACCCCTGGCTACGTTTAGCTACAAAGACCTGGTCTTGAATCTCTTCCGAGACAACCCCGATGCCATGTGGTACAACGCCCAAAACAACCGTGCGCACCTCAACTTTGAATACGCCTTCGATCTTCGGCTTTTTGCTGCCCGGATTGTCAAGTTCGATAACCCCAACAACAACATGATCGTTGATATTTATGGGGCCGAACGTCCAGGGGCTATTGCAGAGTTGCAGTACCAGTATTATCTCGTGGAGTACGAGAACAATCTTTGGGAAAACTAACAAGGCTCAACGCAATAAACTTTCTAAACGCTTGCTTATCCTACGTGGATAGGTAAGCGTTTTTTCTTTGGATGCTGACCCAAATCATGGTAGGCTTCGCGCTTTTTTCGTTATCTTTGTGGGTATGTTCAAGTATCCACTCATCTACCTCCTGATCGCCCTGATCTTATCGCAGTCGCTCTTGCGGTTGGGGATATACGTGGATTTCAAACTTCGGCAGGACTACATCGCCCGTGCGCTGTGTATCAACCAGGACAAGCCGCTCCTCAACTGTCAGGGACAATGCCAACTGGAAGCCCGCCTCCAACAAACTGATGACCAGGACAAGCCCTTCTCCACCACCCAAACAAGCGTGAAAGAGTGGGTGCTATTCCTGACAGAGCTACCCATCTTTGATTGGATGCCGGCCGAAGGTACTCCTGCCGTCCAGCAAGGTCATTATGCTTACTCCCTCCCCTGCGCCCCCGTGCGTGCTGTTTTTCATCCCCCGTCGGTGATGCCGTGTAGTTAATCGGCTTTTTCGTTTTTCTTTTCCAAACAAAAAAATCAAGTCTTACACCGATGAAAAATCTTTTCTTCGCGTGTCTGTGGCTGCTCTGCCTTGGGGAAGGCTATGCCCAGACCGCCGATACTCTGCGTACTGTTACCCTTTCTCCATTGACAGTCATTGGTTTACGCCTAGATACCGACACTCTCAACATGGATGTACAGCCCCCCGACCGCCTGGGCCACGACCCGGGTGCCTTTTTGGGGCAACATCCAATGATTTCGGGCATCCGCAAAAGCGGCAGCTACGGTTTTGATCCCGTGATGAGAGGATTCAAATACGACCAACTAAACATCGTCATCGACGGGATGGCCTGCGCCGTGGCAGCCTGCCCCAACCGCATGGACCCACCCGCGAGCCAAATTCCACTCAACCAAATGGAGCGCGTCGAAATCTACGCCGGCCCGCATAGCTTGCGTTATGGCCCTGCTTTTGGGGGTACGATCAACTTTGTCAGTCAGTCGCCACGCTTTACAGCACAGCCCAGCACCAGTGGGCGGCTTGCGGCAGGCTATGAAGGCAACGGCAGGCTCTACCGTACCGAAGCTGCCATTGGGTGGCATACCCAAAAACTCAACGCCCAAATTTTTGGGACATGGAGCGAAGGACAAGACTACCGCGCCGGCAATGACACAGACGTAGCTGCCTCTTTTGCGCGAGGTAGCTTTGGGGCGCAACTCGACGGGCAGCTCACCAAAGAGCAGCAACTCTCCCTTTCCCTGACCCGAAATATCGGACGGGATGTCGATTTTCCGGCACTGCCCATGGACTTACGCAGCGATGATGCCTGGATCGTTCATGCCAAACATCAACTCGACTTCACGACAGGCAAGTTCCAATCGCTCCAAACCCAGGCTTTCTTTACCAAAGTCGATCATGTGATGAACAACCTTCTCCGAGACCTCAACCCCCGCATGATGGATGCCGAAACCGTTGCCGAGACAGCCGCTTACGGCGGACGCTCCGAACTCACCCTACGGACAGGCAAGGGCGGGCGGGCTTTTGTGGGGCTGGATATGCGCGGCGAAGAAGCTAAGGGCTTACGTACCCGTGCCTTCCTGATGGGACCCATGGCTGGGCGCATCCTCGAAGACAACCCCTGGCAGCACGGGCGCATCCTCCGAACGGGGATTTTTGGGGAGTTTTTGCAGCGCGGCGGTGCCTTGGAGTGGACAGCCTCCCTACGGATGGATTATGTATCCGCTGAAAGCCTCGACCCAACGGATGAGTTTGGGCGCGCCACCGACCAAACCAGCAGCCAGGATTTTAACCCAAGCCTAAGCCTCGGGATGCAACAACAACTCTCATCGGTGCTTTCATGGGGAGTTTGGCTGGGGCGATCCCAGCGCAGTGCAGGGCTTACGGAGCGTTTTATGAACTACTTCCCCGTTGGGCTTGATCCCTACGAACTCGTTGGCGATCCTACGCTCAAACCCGAAGCCAACCACCAACTCGATCTGCGCTTGACCCTCGAGACCAAGCGTAGTTCTTTGCAGATTACGGGCTTTGCCTCTTACCTGACCAACTTTATCACCTCCGAAATTCGTCCGGATTTGCAGCCGCGCATCATGGCTTCACCGGGCGTACGTCAGTTCGTCAATCGGGATAAAGCCTATCTGATCGGTACGGAGGTCAAATGGCAACACTCCTGGAACGATCACCTGGGGCATTCGCTGCAAGCAGCCTATACCTACGGACAAGATGCCGTTTTGGATGCGCCGCTCCCTGAGATTGCTCCGCTGGATGTCCAGCTCAAACTTTGGGGTAGCTTCTGGGATCATCGCTTGATGCCCGAGCTTGTCCTGCGGCGAGTCTTGGCACAAGAGCGCGTCTCGGAGGTCTTTGGTGAGCGTGTTACCCCAGACTTCACGACACTAGACCTGATCCTTCGGGCAAAACCCATCAAAAACCTCGAAATCAGTACGGGTATCTACAACGTACTCGATCAAGCCTACTACGAACACCTCAACCGCGCCGTCAGGGCAGACGGACAGCCGCCGCTTTGGTCGCCGGGGCGCAATGCTTTCCTACGAGTCGTCTGGCAATGGTAACCCCCAAAAGAGCAAAAACATGAAAAAGACCCATTCACCCCTCACACCCTCGGGTACGTACATCGACGCGAAGGGAAAACTTTGCGGCAACCTGACCCGATCAGCCCACCATGGCCTACCCGAGATGCTCGGTAAGCTGCCCCCCATTGTCAGTTTGTTGCTCGGGAGCCTCCTGATAGCCAAAGTCTTATGTGCCGTGGGCTTATGTCAAGCCCTGACCAGCCAGAGCGACATAGAATCCATCTTGGTTTACGCGCTCTTGCTGCTGATAAGCGGCCTGCTGCTCGGCATCGGGATAAGCCTAGCCTGGCTCTGGACAAAATAAACCTAAGGTTTAACCAAAAACGGCTCTCTGGTAGCAGTCTCTCCGCTGCCAGGGAGTTTTTTTTCTAGAGAGGAGGCAGGAGACCAAAATAACCTTGTGGGCAATCTTTGGTTGGATAATATCCTCGTTGTATCCATTTTTTCAAAACTGCACAAGATAAAACTTACTTGCCTCTCTTTTAATTTATCCCCCCAATAGAGCAACAATTTTATATCTTTCACGTATTGTAAGCAACGGTTATTCAAAAACATTCAAGCAAGACAAAATGCTAGTTTTACATAGGATAGTGTCAGTAATAATTCTGGTACTATGAGCCATTTCTTCATAGTCTTCTGTGTCAGTCTTTGCTTGATGCCTTTACGG
>DAISIL010000053.1:0-2267 GCA_036822015.1 Bernardetiaceae bacterium
TGATGTGTTACTCGTTGGGTTTGCCGGCAAAACCCCCATTTAAACCAACCCCCCCTCATTTATGCTTCCCGAAAACAACGAAATCTCCATCCAATTTGATCCCCAAGACCTCCAAAAGATACAGGCTGCCCTCCAGACCATCCAGGAGACCTTGATGCCCTACCTGATCGCCCTGGCTCCCGAAGACCGCCCAGCACTCCCGCGCCTTACACCACGGATGCGGGCTTTCATCGAACGCGCCCTCGAGCTGATCGCAGAGAACCCCGAGTACAAACCACCTTTCCTGGATACCGAAGCCTTGAAGGTGGACTGGCAGGCCGTCCTCCAGCTGGAAGCCTTGCGCAAACCCCTCCAGGAAACCCTCGATTACATCAACGACAGTGAGGCCCTCTCGGGCAATGAAGCCTATTTCGCTGCCCTGGTCTTCTACAACCAAATTAAGCACGCCGCCCGCACCAACGCCACTGGTGCAAGCCTGATCTTGAAAGAACTAGAAAACCTCTACCCAGGGCAGCACCTCCCCAAAAAATAAAAAACGATACAGGAACTTGGCCCTAGGCTTTTTTTGTTGTACCTTTGCAGACACTTTGCATACGGGGTCGACTGGTTTTGACAGGATGAAAAGTGGCGTGTAAGCGTGTCGGGTGATGGAGGCAGCACCCGTGAACAAGCCTTCCAACCAATAACTGGCGAATCTAACTACGCCCTTGCTGCCTAATCCGATAGGATAGGATAGTGAGTGTCCGGTAAAGTCTTTGTTCTGCTGACTTTACATAAGGGCATCGAACCGCAGAAATAGCCACGGGTAGGGTTGTGATGCCCGGGCGAAACACGACGCAACTAAGGACAAAGTAGGGGGCCGCTAGCCAGCTTTGTCTCGAAAATCCACCAGCGGATACGCACGTAGAAAGCATGATCGCTTTCGTATCTGGACGAGGGTTCGAGTCCCTCCGACTCCACCAAAACCTTACTTTGACAACAAAGTAAGGTTTTTTTCATCAAAAAAAACAAGTAAGCCATGGCAGGCATCAAACCAAGCATCCCCAAAGGTACCCGAGACTTCAACCCAGAGGAACTCTCCCGAAGGCAGTATATCTTCCAGACCATCCAGACGGTCTTTGAACGTTACGGATTTGATCCCATCCAGACCCCCGTCATGGAAAACCTCCAAACGCTTACGGGTAAGTACGGTGATGAAGGCGATCAGTTGGTTTTTAAAATCCTCAATTCTGGTGATTTCCTCAAAAAAATAACACCTGCTATGCGCAGCGAGTTGGATTACCAAGATTGGTTGCCCAAAGTTGCCGAAAAAGGCTTGCGCTATGACCTCACGGTTCCTTTTGCTCGATACGTGGTCATGCACCAGCACGAACTCACCTTTCCGTTTCGGCGATACCAAATTGCTCCCGTTTGGCGGGCCGATCGTCCGCAGCGCGGGCGTTATCGCGAGTTTGTACAGTGTGATGCCGATGTAATCGGGACAAAATCGCTGATCGTAGAGACCGAACTCCTCCAAATTTTTGATGAGGTCTTTACGGCTTTGGGCTTACCGGTGGTTATCAAAATCAATCATCGACAAATTCTGCAAGGACTTGCTGAAAAAGCAGGTATCCCTAATCAGATGATGGAAATGACCATCGCCTTGGACAAAATCGAAAAGATTGGCTGGGGTGGTGTCGTTCAAGAACTCCAAAAGGCAGGAGTTGTGGAGACAGCTACCGATGTAATTGCAGACTTTGTGAGCATTTCCCAAAAGCCAGACTTCTCTACCGCAGATTTGAGCGATTTTTTTGGCGATCAGGCGACAGCTCAGCAGGCGATCCAGGACTTGAATGAGGTACAGACGCTTCTGGCATCGGTTCCCTTCCAGCAAAACTTGCGCCTGGATGCTAGCCTGGCCCGGGGGCTCAACTACTATACGGGTTGTATTTTTGAGGTAGTGGCCCGTGATGTGCCGATGGGCAGCATCGCGGCCGGTGGTCGTTATGATGACCTAACGGGTGTCTTTGGCCTGCCCGATGTCTCGGGGGTGGGCATTTCCTTTGGGGCGGATCGGGTGTATGATGTCTTGGAGCAGTCTGATCTGTTTCCCGCGCATACACAGGTACATACGCGGGTGTTGCTGGTGGGTTTTGATGAGGCAGCGCGGCGTTTTCTGTTTCCTGTCTTGCGTCAGCTACGCGATGCTGGCTTACGGACAGAGCTTTATCCGCAGCAGTCCAAACTCAAAAAGGCACTGGACTACGCCAACAAAAAGACGATCCCGT
>DAISIL010000053.1:2277-22724 GCA_036822015.1 Bernardetiaceae bacterium
GGGGTTGGCGGTCGTCCTGGTGGGAGAGGATGAGATGCAGTCTGGCCACCTGACGCTCAAAAACATGCAATCGGGGGAGCAGATAAGCTGCTCGGTAGAGGAGTTGGTTAGGAATTTGAGCGTTTCCTAAACACAAATCCCCGTTCGTGTTCGCGCTCCTCGAAGGCTAGTTCCATGCCGACCAAAAACAACAACTGCTGTTTTTGGTACATCACCTCCAGACCCTCCCAGACAAAGACGACATCTTCGGGCTTGGGACGATCAAAGCCCAGGCGATACCGCGCCCCACCACAGCCCGAACCACCCTCGACGAGCAGCCGCAGGCCATAACCTTCGGGTACTTGTTTGCTGGCGATGATTTGTTTGATTTCGGCGACGGCCTGTGGCGTAATCGAGACGGGTAACATGGGCGTTGATGGGTTTAAGGCTCAAATGTAAGACGGTTTTGCTTAATGATCCAACAAATCTAAGTGATAGCGACGAATGATTTTTTTGAGTAACTCCCCGTAGAGCGGCGAGGTGGCATAACCCACGCCCCCGTACTGGCTCGAGCCGATGGCATCAGCCCAGGCCTCAAAATTCTTGCCTTTCCTGAATAGGGGGGCATAGCGCGTATGGGCATGTAAGAACTCGGAATGCGCCCGAAACGATGCCCAAGCCGTAGGGTAGGCATAAAAACGATCCTGGATGCGGCAGCGATACAAGGAGCGGTTGTTGATGGTTACAGGCTTGTAATCCAGGATTTTGTCTCGGTTGTGTGCAAGTTCTTCGGCGGTGTAGTATTCCGTGGTCGTGAAGGTTTGGCCGCTGCGGTTTTTGGATTTGATGCCGAAGTAGTTGTTGCCGATGACGCGCTTGCCGTAGGCGGTTTCGAGGGCAGCTTGGGCTAGCTTGACCGATGCCGGCACATGAAATTTGACCTGCTCCATCAATGCCGTTTCGATCACGTGCAACGCCGAGGTGTCCGCAAAGAAAGCAATGGCGTGTGCCGGCGCACCCGAAGCATATAATATTTTTTCCCGAAACAAGTGGGCTATTCGCCGATGCAATGCCAACAACTCTTGGTCTTTGAGTTGATCCAGGCGCGAGACCCGTGCCTTAACCAAAGCCTGGGCCAGAAGCATCTGCTTGGCTACCACGAACTGCTCTTCTAAGGCTGCGTTTGCCCCCGATTCAACCTCTAGCAGTGCCATGACATAGCCCAGAGCATCGCTGCCATAGTAGTTGTTTTCCTGGTGCTGAATGCGCGGACGCAAGACCTGAAATAGCACCGAAAAAGCCAATAGCGCGATCACCAATACGAGCATACGATCATTGACGACGATCAAAAACGTGTATATTTTTTGTCCCCAGCGGAGGCTAAATTGGACGGGGCGCGGTGGCGGCCAGCGTTTTATCAGTTGCATGGTGCTTGTATTTTGGATGAAAGCTAATTGTGTTAGCAAAAATACGGATTAACTTTGGTAAAACAAGTTTTGGTGTATTTTTTTTGCTAAAAAAATTAGCTAATTTTTTCCTTCTTCAAATACCTTCCGCAAGACCTGACGATAGACCATCTTAGCAATGGCATAACCATCCGGTGCTTGCTCAATAAAACTTCTGCCGAGGAGTCCAGAGTTGATTTCGAGAACCATCTGCTCTCCGTCGCTTGTCTGGATAACATCCACAGAGGCAAAGCGAATGCCGATCGTGTGTGCGGCTTTCAGGACCAGGGACTGGAGCTGATGGGGGATATTGGTCAGGAGACGTGGCTTAGCCCCGCCACTCAGGTTGTTCTTTTGGAGGACGGGAATAAGTGTTCCGCGATTTGGGATTTCCTTGGGGTTAAGGTGTGTAGGGATGGGATGTTGTGCGGCCGCAAAGAGTGCTTGATGCGTTTGTTGTCCGTCGGCGATGAGCATGGGGATGTCTTTGGCGTAAGCCAGCAGGATGGCATCATCCAGGACAAGGAGTCGGTACTCGGTCGCGATCTCGAGCCAGGGTGAAAGACAAAACGAGCGATCCAACTGCCAAAGCCGATGCGCGGCGGCCTCCAAATCCCGAGGGTTTTGCACAAAATACACCTCCTGCCCTCGCGTACCGCGATTGGGCTTAGCCACCACTCTAAACCGATGCGCCCGAGCGTAAGCGTGCAGCGATTCCCAAACGCCTTCCTCCGAGACCCAGCCTGTTGCCTCAGGTTGCACAAACAACTGATGCGCTACGGCAGCCAGTCCGGCATCGGTGAGTAAGGTATAGGTGGCTGCTTTATCAAGGGCAAGCATTTGGGCTGTTACGCTGTTGAGATCAAACTGATACCCGTACACCCAATGCACCGAATGGGCATCCGAGAGACGAGCAATCCAGTCTTGCGAAAAAAAAGAGACTGCCCAGCCCTCTTCCTGGCACAACTCCCGCAAAATACGCACAAAATACCGCTGACGGCTATCGGCGTAAGTAAGTTCTGGCATAAAAATAATAAGAAGACGATACGCCCGCCAAAGATAGGTGTTTATTAAAATTCAGGATCACAGATACGCAATTTGCTTCAAAAGAATGCACAATAAGGGTGAGAATATGCTACCAGGGGAGCTAGTCAGGATGCCAGGACGCTCCCCAGGGTTTCAAATTTCATTTCGGTTTCTTGCCACTCTTGTTCAGCTACCGAATCCCGGGTAATGCCACCACCGGCATACAGGATCGCTTGCTGGTTGCGCACCTGCATACAGCGCAGTTGTACGAAGAGCTGTGTATTCCCGTGTAAGTTTGTGGGGCCTAAGTAACCACTATAAAAAGAGCGGTCGTAGTTTTCGTGGCGCAACAAAAATTCTAATGCGGGTTCTTTGGGCATCCCACAGACAGCCGATGTAGGGTGCAGGAGTTGGAGCATGACCGTGGGTAGTTCGGGAAAGTGTGCTGCTCGGGTATCCACCCAAAAGTCAGTACGGAGATGAATCAGGTTGCCCGCAGCTACTGTTTTGGGACCTTCCTCCTGAAACTCTCTTAGACGTATCTTTTTGAAGCAGTTGATGATATACCGGCTTACCATCGCCTGTTCCTCGATTTCTTTCTCCCGCCAGGAGGCTTGTTTGAGACTGCTCAAGCCTGCCCTGGATTGTGTGCCAGCCAGAGCCATTGTTCGAAAAATACCGTTTTCATCTTGACTGATGAGTGTCTCGGGGGTGGCACTCATCCAGGTGCCAATGCCAGGCGCACTGACCAGGCTTACGAAAGCATTTGGATAGCGTTGGCATAAGGCCTCGAAGGTATCCAGAAGAGAAAAATCTTTGGCAAGTGTGTAGGTTTTGGTTCTTGAAAGTACAAATTTAATAAAATCACCAGCAGCGATGCGCTTCAGCCCACGCTGCAAGGTCTCGCGGTAGGTGGGCCAATCCACGGAGTGATCTCTGCTCGGAGCTGCAAAAAAAGATGGTTTTTGAGTGGTTGCTTTCATTTTCGAGAAGGTCTCCTTGCGTTCGTAGAGGGGCGTACCGTAGGCTTGGGTGCGCGGACCCTCTTGTACCGTCTGGCTATCAGAGCGAAAGTAAAGATCGGCGTGCAGAAAATAGGCTTTGCCTTCGTTTTGGAAAGGAGCTATCAGAAAACCCGCCGGTAATTCAGACAAATCGGGGGTGCAGTGCACAGGCTGTCCCGAGAGGTCGATGAGCAAATGCTTTTCCTTTTGGTGAGGCATCTGCCACAAAGCCATTGGGTATCCATCCGATACAGCCTGCACAGCCAACGTAGCCAGCGCAGGTAAGGGGCAATGAAGACGGGTCTGAATCACGTTTTTTTCTTTTATCAACGGATAGTGGAGGATAATTGGTTCAAGATTTGATTTTTTTATGTAGCTTTTACCGTGCATTTGTATTTTTGTATGTCTTTGCCCATGAAACGATATGTTTGTTGTTTATTTTTTGTGCTACAAATGCTACCCGGGATGGTCTGGGGGCAGGAGGTGGTAGAGGTACGCGACAAAAACGAAATTTTTCTGGTAGGTAAGCAATGTTATTTTTTAGAAGATGTTGAGGGTAAACTAAGCATTGAAGACATTCTTAGCGCAGATATACAATCAAAATTCAAAAGAATAGAAAACGATGTATTCGCTCGTCCGGCCACCCGATCAGCCTATTGGTTTCGGCTGACTGTCTCAAACCATACAACCGAAGAACTCTGGCTAGAAGTCGGGACAAGTTTTGCCTGGTATCTCGATTTTTACGCCCCCGATCAATACCATCTCCTCGAAACAGGGGCAATGCGTCCACGCGAACGTAAGTACCATGACATCAACTGGTTTTGGCTGCCCCTAAACCCACCCAATGATCCGCGTCCAATGACGTATTACTTTCGGATCATAGAATTAGAACCCTCTTTTGAAGTACCGCTACGGGTGGGGACACTCAGCAAACTGTCCAAAGACAAAGACAGTCGGGATTTTTTGAGTGCAGGCTTTATTGGGGCCATGCTGATTATGTTTTTGTATAATTTGTTCATTTATTTTGCTACAAAATACCGGGTATATGTTTATTATTTGGGCTATCTATTTTCTGCTACCTTTGTGATTACCTATCTCAATTACTACTTCATCCTTGATGATTTTTCATGGGTGAGTGTGCCGTGGTTCATGGTGCATTTTCCGCTGTGGTCAGCACCGGTGTATGTGTTTACGGCGTTGTTTTGCATACATTACTTGCATCTGGGGATGCGATCCTATCGGGTATCTTTTTTGCTTATTGTGTCGGCTACTGCGGTATTGGCTGTCCTGGTGCCATTACTTACAGAAACAGGTATCGCAGATATGGTGAGCCTGGGTACGCTTTACAATACTAGCGTACTGGTACTGTACTTGACCTGCCTGGTTACGGCGTACTTACAGGCGCTGATGGGTGAACAACGAGCGATCTTGTATAGCATCGGCTGGACGTTCATGGTTATTAGTGTTTGTGTGTACGTGATGACCATAAACGGCATTATCGCTTACAGTTTGTTTACCCATAACATCATGTATTTTGGCGTAACGGCAGAGGCCTGGGTATTTTCTTTGGCTTTGGGTAACCGGATCAATTATCTAAGGAAACAAAACTTAGTTTTGATTAAAGAGCAAAACAAAATTTTAGAGCAAAAAGTAGCAGAGCGCACCAAAGAAATAGAAACAACCAACGAAGAGCTACGGGTAGTAAACGACACCTTATCCCAAACCAATCACTATCTCAAGACGACCACCGACCAACTCCAAACCAGCATACGCGCTGCTAAGGGTATTCAGCAGGCACTTCTGCCACATGCCCAGAAAGTACAAGAACTTCTTCCGCATCATTTTTTGATCTATCGGCCCAAAGATGTCGTTTCGGGGGATTTCTACTGGCTCACCCGAGATACAAACGATCAATCAACTATCTTAGTGATAGCAGATTGTACAGGACATGGCGTACCTGGGGCATTTATGACACTCATCGGACATAACCTACTTGATAAGATCGTTCGTGTCTGGCGACGCACTGACCCCGCCGAAATATTGGAGGCTTTGCACCAAGAAATCCATCTGTATCTCCAACAAAAAGATACCCAGGACAACAGTGGTATGGATATGGGGATCATTTGCCTGAAAGAGAATACACTCATCTTTGCGGGTGCAAAACGTCCGCTTTACTACCAGATACCCCAAGAAAAAACCTTACAAGAAATAAAAGGTACGGCAAAATCCATCGGTGGTCGGCAGAAAAAACAACGTACCTTTGTCAATCATCATCTTACCTTGCCCATAGGCACGATGCTCTATTTGGGGTCTGATGGGCTGACGGATCAGAACAATGCCCAACGAGAAAAGCTAGGTACGGTACGTTTTAAAGCACACTTAAGCGAAATTGCACATTTGCCCCTTGAGGAGCAGCGGCAGTATTTGGAGGACGTTTTGGATGACTTTCAAGGACAGGAAGAGCAACGCGACGATATTTTGTGGATGGGTATTCGCTTGTGTTAAAGTTACGCAAAGGTTTTCGAGATGCAGGCAAAGCCCTTAATTTTGGTGATGATTTGGATCGGCTTATTGCTTCTTGGGATGTTGTTTTCATCTTGTGATGACCCTTCGGAGACGCTACGTGTGGCTCCCTTACAACAACCCGCTTTTGTTTTTCAAAATATCCTGACCTGGTACAGCGAAGATGCCCAAAAGCGCATCAAGCTAGAAGCTCCTACCCAGCTGGCGTACCAAAGCGGTGACTTATTTTATCCCAATGGCTTGACCCTGACCATGTATGATGAGTACGGACACCGCAGCACTACCCTTACGGCTGACTCGGGGCGGCACGAAAAAGAAAATCTCATCTTTAGTGCTTTCGGTCATGTGCGGGTCATCAATCACCAAAAACAACAAACTTTTTTGAGCAATTCCTTGCACTGGAACCAACGCCGACACGAAATCTATACCTTCGATACCCTCGAAATCATTACGCCCACCGAACGACTAACCGGCGTGGGCATGACCGCCGATGAGGGCTTTGACCGCTACAAAATCCAGCAGCCCATCGGCACTTTTACCGTGCAAGAGCAGGGAACCGCCGTAGCCGCCGACACGCTGACACCTGTACAAGGGCCATCTTTTGATTCGCTTATGCGGCAATACAAAGAACAGCAATCCCAGCAGCAACGCCTCCAAGCACCCCCCAAAAGCACCTTCGATTTGCTTCAGGAAGAGCTTCAACAAAAAGGAAAAGTGAAAGAATAGCCAGATAAAATCGTCATTGATACGGACAAAGGAAAGTGCTACCAACTCCACTTTTTGCAAAAAAACTTCTAGGGAGCAGTACCAAACTTGATCTTTTCGGCGAGCAAGTACAAGACTGCCATCCGAATCGCTACGCCGTTTTCGACCTGCTCCAAGATGATAGATTGGGGTGAATCAGCTACCTGGCTGTTGAGTTCTACGCCACGGTTGATGGGGCCTGGGTGCATGATGATGATCTCTTTTTCTTTGTCGAGGCGACGCAAGACCTCGGGTTGAAGCCCAAAATATTGGGCATATTCCCGCAGCGAAGGGATGTAGCGCGCCTCCTGGCGTTCGAGTTGGATACGCAGTACATTAACGGCATCACACCAAAGCAGGGAGGCATCACGGTTGTAGCTCACCTCTACACCGAGTGCGTGCAAGTGTTTGGGTATCAGTGTAGGCGGGCCACATACACGCACAGCAGCTCCGAGTTTTTGGAGGGCAAAGATATTGGAGAGTGCTACCCGCGAGTGGGTGATGTCGCCCAGGATGAGGACTTTTTTGCCCTCGAGCGATCCCCATTTTTGGTACAGCGAAAAGGTATCGAGTAGGGCTTGGGTGGGGTGTTCGTGGGTGCCATCGCCGGCATTGATGATACGGGCCGGGATGTGTTGCGCCAAAAAATGTCCCGCCCCCGGGCTAGAGTGCCGCATGACAATCATATCGACTTTCATGGCCAGGATGTTATTGACCGTATCGAGGAGCGTCTCGCCTTTCTTGACCGAAGAAGAGCTAGAAGAAAAATTAACTATGTCGGCCGAGAGACGTTTTTCGGCTAGCTCAAAGGAGATGCGCGTTCGGGTTGAGTTTTCAAAAAAGATATTGGCTACGGTGATGTCGCGTAGGGAGGGTACTTTTTTGATGGGGCGATTGATGATCTCCCGAAACTCGGTAGCTGTCTTGAAGATCAGTTCGATGTCTGTGCGGGTCAGGGACTTGATCGTTAGGAGATGATCGGTGCTAAGGGGCATGGCTTAGTTTTTTTCGATGAGCCAGATGGCATCTTTATCGTGTCCTTGTTCAGACCACTCAACTTGTATGCGTTGAGAATCAAGAGTATTGACGCGCCGCCCGATGTATTGCGGCTCAATGGGTAGATGACGGCTGTACTTGCGGTCAATCAAAACCAGCAGACTGACCTCCTTAGGCCGCCCGTAAGCCGCCATCGCGTCCAGTGCCGAGCGCACCGTTCGTCCCGTGTACAGCACATCGTCGATGAGGATGACACGCTTGCCCTCGATGATGAACGAAATATCGGTAGCATTGGCACTCAGCGGAGCATCGCGGCGACGAAAATCATCTCTGTAAAACGTAATATCGAGGGCCCCAAGCGGGATGTCTCGTTGGGTCAAGGCATGGAGACGTTTTTGGATGCGTCTTGCAAAAAGTATTCCTCGGGGTTGTAGTCCCATCAAGACTGTGCCGGTGAAGTCTCCGTAGTCTTCGATGAGCTGTTGGGCCAGACGGCTCATCGTGATCTGCAAAGAATCTTCTCCGAACAAAATCCGTCGTGCCTCCATACCATCAAGCATTGACCTGTAAAGCAGTGATGGCGCGTCGGATACGCCGAATGATTTCATGGCGCCCCAGGGCTTGCAAGACATCCATCAGCTCGGGCCCCACGCCTACCCCCGAAATGGACAAACGCAAGGGTTGCATCACCTTACCCATCTTAATTCCCTGGGTAGCTAATGCCTCGGCAAAAGCAGCTTTGGAGCGTTGGGCATCAAAATCTCCCGTTTCGTTTTCCAGTAGATCGACAAAAACGGACAAGCCCTTGACAGCATCGCTTGTCCATTTCTTTGAGACAATTTGCTCATCGTAACTTTCAGGAGAAATAACAAAAAATGCACCATCGCGCCAAAGATCCGAAAGAAACACAGCGCGTTCCTTAACTAGATTGGCATATTTGATAGCATCTGATAGCTCAATCAAATAGCCCGCTTTTTGGGCTTCGTTTTGGTAATATGTTCCCAGTACCTGATCGGGCAACTGCCGCAGGTAGGACTGATTGAACCAAAGGGCCTTATCCTTATCGAACTTTGTCCCCGATTTATTGACCCGTTTGAGGGAAAACTTTTCAATCAACTCCTCCATCGTAAACAACTCCTCGTTGTTGCCCTGACTCCATCCCAGCAAAGCCAGCATATTGACCACAGCCTCGGAGAGATAGCCCTGCTCCCGAAATCCCATCGCCGTTTCGCCGGTGGCTTCGTTTTTCCAATCGAGGGGAAAGACGGGAAAACCCAGACGGTCGCCGTCGCGTTTGGAGAGTTTGCCGTTGCCGTCGGGGCGAAGCAGCAGCGGTAGGTGCGCAAAAGTAGGCATGGTTTCCTCCCATCCAAAAGCCTTGTAAAGCAAGACGTGTAGCGGAGCCGAAGGCAGCCACTCTTCCCCGCGAATGACGTGCGTGATCTCCATCAGGTGATCGTCCACGACGTTGGCCAGGTGATAGGTTGGCATTCCGTCCGATTTCATAATTACCTTATCGTCAAGGGTAGAAGAGTGTACCATGACCCATCCACGAACGGCATCTTCGAGCCGTACCTCTTCTTTGCGCGGAATCTTGAAGCGCACCACATACGGCTCTCCCGAGGCTAGACGTTGGGCGACTTCATCGGCGGGCAAGGTAAGGGAGTTTTTCATTTGCTCCCGCGTGATGGCGTTGTATTGGGGCGAGACAACGCGGGCAGCTTTGAGCCGCTGGCGCATTGCGTCTAGTTCTTCGGGGGTATCGAAGGCATAATAGGCGTGTCCGCGCTCGAGGAGTTGTTCGACGTACTTGCCATAAAGGTCTTTGCGCTGCGACTGCCGGTACGGGCCATAAGCCCCTCCGTGGGCGGGACTTTCGTCGGGTTCCATGCCACACCAGCGCAGGGCTTCGAGGATGTAGGCTTCGGCACCTTCAACGAAACGCCCCTGGTCGGTGTCCTCGATGCGGAGGAGAAAATCGCCGCCGTGTTGTCGGGCAAAGAGATAATTGAATAGAGCCGTTCGGACACCGCCAATGTGTAGGGGGCCTGTCGGGCTGGGAGCAAATCGGACGCGGACGCGCCGTGAACTGTTCATGCGACTTGTTTTTTTGTCCAATAAAAAAATTATTTCAAGATAGCTCTTGAAATGACCAATTTTTGAATTTCAGAGGTGCCTTCCCCGATGGTACACAGCTTGGAATCGCGGTAGTATTTCTCTACCGGATAGTCTTTGGTGTACCCATAACCACCAAAAATTTGGATGGCTTCGGTGGCTACTTTCACAGAGACTTCGGAGGCGTAGTATTTGGCCATCGCGGACTCGCGATTGACGTTTTTGCCTTCGTTTTTTAGTTTGGCTGCCTGGAAAGTGAGCAGTTTGGCTGCTTCGATCTCGGTGGCCATATCGGCGAGCTTGAAGGCGATTGCCTGAAAATGTGCAATGGGTTTGTTGAACTGGTTGCGTTCCTGGGCATAGGCTAGGGCGTGTTCGTAAGCCCCCTCGGCGATACCCAGGCTTAGGGCGGCAATGGAGATACGCCCGCCATCCAATATTTTCATGGATTGAATAAAGCCTTCACCAATTTCTCCCAGGACGTTCTCCTCGGGTACGCGGCAATCGGTAAAGATGAGTTCGGTAGTTTCGGAGAGACGCATCCCGAGTTTGTTTTCTTTGCGTCCGGCGGCAAAGCCCGGCGTGCCTTTTTCGATCACGAAGGCGGTCATGCCGTGCGAATCGCCGACCTCACCCGTACGAGCGATCACGACAGCGACATTGCCGGACTTTCCGTGTGTGATGAAGTTTTTGGCACCATTGAGTACCCAATGATCGCCGTCCTTGATAGCTACCGTGCGCATATTGCCGGCATCGGATCCGGTGTTGGGTTCGGTAAGTCCCCAGGCACCGATCCACTCGGCTGTGGCTAGTTTAGGGATCCATCGCTGCTTCTGGGCTTCGTTACCGAACATCAAGATATGATTGGTACAGAGAGAGTTATGGGCAGCCATAGAGAGGGCAATCGAAGGATCAATTTTGGCTAGCTCTACAATGGCAGTTACATATTCGTTGTAACCTAAGCCGGAGCCGCCTAGCTCCTCCGGAACCAGCATACCCATCAGGCCGAGTTCGCCTAAGCCTTTCATTACTTCTACGGGAAAATACTGCTCATCGTCCCAGGCTTCGCGGTAAGGGGTGATGTGTTTGGCACCAAAATCACGGATCATGCCTTGAATCATGTCCAGGGTTTCGGCTGCTGCTGTGGGTGTTAAGGTGGTTACGCTCATGGTGCTTGTTTTTTGTGAGTAATAAGTAGATTAACCCTTTGTTGAACCGTAAAGTTATTCTTGCATATCTTCCATCGTAAAAATTTTCTTTTTGTACTCGTAATGTCGCCCAAAGTAACGGTTTTTTACTTCGGCATTATGGGCTACTTCGTGGGAGGTACCGTTGGTGAAAGGCTGTCCATCAAACTGGATATAGACCCGATCCGTAATCGAAAGGGTCTCGTTGGCGTTGTGATCCGTGATGAGGACACCAATATTTTTTTCTTTGAGGCGGGCGATCAAAACCTGTATGCTCTCTACTGCCTTCGGATCCACACCCGCAAAGGGTTCGTCGAGTAGCACAAAGGCGGGATCGGTCGCTAGGGCGCGTGCAATTTCGGTACGGCGGCGTTCGCCCCCCGAAAGCATCCGGCCTTGGCTTTTGCGTACCTTTTGGAGTTTGAACTCTTCGATGAGTTGCTCCATTTTTTCGCGTTGCTCGGACTTGGATCGTCGGCTCATCTGTAGGGGAGCCAGCAGGTTTTCTTCTACCGTAAGTGTCCGAAAAACAGAGGCTTCCTGAGCCAGATAGCCGATGCCGAGCTTGGCGCGTTTGTACATGGGTAGTTGCGTAATCTCGTCTTGGTTCAAGAAAACTTTGCCGCTGTTGGGCTTTATCAGCCCGACGATCATGTAAAAAGCCGTTGTTTTTCCGGCACCGTTGGGGCCCAACAAACCCACGATGTCGCCCTGACGCACTTCTATCGAGACCCCATCGACGACTTTGCGGTTGCGGTACTTCTTAACCAGGTTTTCGGCACGTAAAACGTTTATTTTTTCGGTAGCCATTGGGCAACAAAAGTAATACTTTTGAACTGGCTTTGGGGTTTCTTTAACGGGAATTAGGATTCGGAGATGATGTAAGATCAAAAAAAGCATTAACTTTGAAAAGTATGTATCCGTGCAATCATGCTTAGTACGTTCATTAGCAAGGTGTTTATTGGGGCCGTGGTGGGATATACCACCAACGATATGGCGATACAGATGCTGTTTCGGAAGCGATTTGGCTTGGGCGGCATCTTTCTCAAAACAACCGACGAGTTCATTCTTAATATCAGTCAGGTGGTCGAGCGCGATATTCTCAACCACCGTACGCTCCATGACCAACTCAACAGTCAGGGCTTTGAAGCAGAAATCGAAAAAACCGTTCGGCGATACCTCGAAGAGCAACTGTACCAGAGCATTCCTACCGATTTTCGCCTGGGGCAGGTGCCAGGCATCGAACAGAGCGTCGCCCAGCTGTTGGCTACTTTTCGTGCCGCCTTGCCAGCAGCCATTGAGCCGCTGATGGGGCGCCTGATCCGTGATCTGCACATGGGAGACATCCTTTCGCCGCCGCAGTTGGCGCAGTTGTCCAGTTTTGTTACGGGTTTATTGCTTCAAAAATTAGATGAAACTGATTTTGTTCAACGTTTTGTTAGACAGCTCTACGAAGAGTTACAGAATCAAACACCCGCCGATGTACTTACCCCTGACTTGGTAGAAGAAATCGGACTGCATGTAGCCTACGTAAGCGATGTTTTGCACCAGAGCTTGCTCCAAAATCATACCCAGGATTTGGATGTTTTGCTAGAAGCCTTGTACGATCAACTCCACATACCCGATCAGATTCGGGAGATTGCCCAACGCATCGGGGCGCAGCAGTTTGAGCAGATTTTGGGTAGAACAACGATTGAAGCCATCCTGGGGCAGTTGCTCAATGACACCCGCCAAATCATCCGTTCCGAGCGCGGTGAGGCAATGCTTTCCGACTTTTCGGATTTGATTATCGAAACGCTTGCCGCCGAAGAAAAGACTATTTTTGATCTCTTATCCAGTGATATTCAGCAGAATATCAGAACCTTTTTTAAGGAACAGTTTCCGCCCATCCTGGATCGTATCATCGACTGGCTGTACAGCAAACAGGATACGCTCGAGACCTTAATAGACGAGTCGTTTGGGCGTAATGTCGATAATCGCTTCAAGGTGTGGCTCGTCGAGACGTTCATTGGGAGTGTGAGCCAAAGTGCCAATATTGTGGAGCGGCTGGTCGACATCATCCGTAACTACCGACAAAACCCCGAGCGTATCGCCCGCCAGATCACGCAACAGATCATCGGCTACCTAAGTGAGCAGAGCATCGGTACGATTGTCAGTAACCTACGCGATCAGCGGGTTTTGGTGCGCTTGAGTACCCTCTTACAAAAAAACGTAGGCGATGCACTCGAACGCTTAGAAGTCAAGCACTTTGAGCCTTTATTTCAAAAAAAGCTAGTCGATTTTTTTCCGCTCGACCAAGTGGTTCATCTCGTCGATCAAAATATCCGCTTGCTCATTGAGCGTCAGCTCAAAGAACGGTTTTTGTACAGCCGTAGGGCAGCCCTTCTTTTGGCTAGCTCGCTCCAAAACCGCCTCTGGCAGGTGAGCAATCGCGGCATCGGAACGGGCATCACCCCCAATCAGGTACAAATTTGGTCATCGCAACTGGATACCTGGGTGCTTGACCTGGGGCAGCACCAACGCCCGATGATGGAGGAGTTATTGCGGGAGCAGGTAGGTAAACCTTTGATGGTGCGCCCCTGGTCGTCGATAGTTTCGGTGGATCAGATTTCAAATTTTGGTAGTTTTGTTATTGAGGGAGTGGAGGGTTATCTCCAGCGCGGATTTGATAAGCGCAAAAACAACCAAATACATACTTACGTTCGCGTCCTGAACCGCATTCCCGATCTGCACGCCCGCCTCGGAGAGATTTTGCGTGTAGCACTTCTTGAAAACCTTGAACCGATTCTACAGGGGCGCATCCAGACGCTCGTGCAGTCTAATCTACACCGCCAAAGCACTGCCCAAATCCGAGATATGGTCGAGAAGTTTATGGGGCAAGAACTCAAGCCGATCACGCGCCTGGGTGCGCTTTTTGGTGGAATGGCGGGTGGAGCTTTGTTTTATCTACCTAATTTTCAAAATGTTGTAGCAAAGTGGGGGATACCCGCCATTGCCTACGGGCTTACCGGACTTGGCACAAACTGGATCGCTTTGCGGATGATTTTTCGTCCTTACACACGTAAGTATCTTCCCCTGGGGCGGCGCAAAAAGTTGCCACTTCCCTTAACACCTGGGGTGGTGGTGCGTCGGCAGGCAAAATTTGCTAACAAGATGGGAGATTTTGTTAGTGATAAGTTGATGAATGCTGAGGGTTTACAAGATTCATTTGGCGATAAGAAAGAAGAGATTCGAGAGATGCTCGTTCGTCTGATCCAAAAAGACGATTACGCGCTCGTTGAGCAGTTTGTACACCGCCACAAAGAGCCGCTGGCGGATAAGGTCGTAGATACCTCTTTTCGTTTTTTGCAAGAAAATAAAGACAAAATCAAGCAGCGACTTCAGCAGGCCGTCGATCGTTTCCAAGACCATACCCTGGCAGGGGCGGATACGGCTTTTTTGGAGGAGCAACTGCTGCAATATTTGCGCCGTCCCCAAACTCTCGAGTACTTGCATCAGCAGTTGATGCGTTATTGGGCTACCTGGAAACAAGTGCCGGAAAGCCTACACGAGTTGCTTCCCGATGAAGTACAAGATCGCTTTGTTCAATTTTTATCGCGATATTTGCAACAAGAAGGACAAGAATTGATTAAACAGTTTGACGATCCAATTTTTATACAGGCTATTTTAGATGACATCAATCAACAGATCGCCCGATATGGCAACAACTCCCTAAATAGCATCTTGCGCCCCGAGCAGGCCCAAAACATCCAGCAGCAGTTTGCTCAATACATCTACCAAGAAATCAACCATCCGCGTCTTAAAGCCCAGTTGCTCCAGTTGGTGATGGAGCGGGTCAATACGGAACTTACCCCACAAAAAACCATCGGTGATCTCTTCGGAGGAGAGTTGTTGCGTTTCATTGAGCGTAATCTGGATTTCATTATCCAAAAGATATTTGAATCTGCTATTGTCTGGATGAAAAACAACAGCGAACTTCTGGCAGATCGCATCTATGAACGGGCTTTTACGGAGCAGAAAGCTGCCTTGCTCTACAAGGATACTATCCGAAAGACAGTCCTCGAACTCATCAACGAAGGCGTACCGGCTTTTATCACCCAGGAGAATACATCTATCAGAAGTTTGATTGGTGAGGAAATAAACAGGCTGGGTACTTTCAAAATCGAAATATTCAATATCCGCTTCGAGGAAGACTATTTGCGGGTAGTCATCGATCAGTTGATTGGTCACCCACGCTCAAAGGAATCGGTACAGCAACTGACCGTAGCCCTTCTTCGCGAGACTTTTTCGCTGCCCTTACGGGAGTTGCTGCCTCTGGATAATCTATCAGAAATTTCTGATTTTCAAAACTTTATTCGCGAAGAAATACGCAATGGCGGACATGCCCTAGGGCGTAGCTTATCTCAATCAGACTTATCAAAATCTATTGAAACGTTTTTGCATACGGTCATTGGTGATGTCTTGAAACAGATTTCACCTCAGCTGCTTTTGGAGGACTTTTCCTCGGTACGTGTATCGGAATCCTTACAAAAAGTGCTACATCTGCTGGCTCACTGTGAGGCTTTCCAAACACAGGTTCGGCAGTTGGTTTTTCGCATTCTGGAGGTCATCAAAGGCCAGCCATTGGGGGTGCTTCTTTCGGTGCCGTTGCTGCAAAACGATTTGGGTGTTTTGCTGGATCGTCTGCTCGATGAGGAAGATAAAAACGGACAGTTGCGGGCTTCGCTTCGCGTGTTGATCTTGCAAAATATAGCAGCTCTACCACAAAACATCTCCCTCGAGACCAAAGACTATCTAGCCCAAACACTTGCTCAATCTGCTCTGGATGCGCTCGGACATCGCTTGCCTGACTTGCTTGGGTCGGTGGATATTCATACCATCGTTGTAGAGGAACTCAACCGGATGTCTCCCGAGAATTTAGAGTTTCTCTTCAAGGGCTTTGCCAAGAAATACCTGGATGAGTTGGTGCGCTATGGCTTTGGTTTTGGGTTGGTTTTTGGCATGGGACTAGATGCGCTTCTTAGTTTTCTCCTTGATAACTTCAAAAAGTAAATATGATGATAAAAAATAAACAAAGTTGGATGGTTCGTCAGGCAACACTGGCTGATCTGGATGGCATGATGGCATTTCAGTTGGCGATGGCACGCGAAACCGAAGATTGGGAACTCGACCCTACGACGCTCGAGCGCGGGATGCTCCTCACGCTCCGTGATCCCAATAAAGGCACGTATTGGGTAGCTGCCCATGAAAAAGAGCTTTTTGGGATGCTGCTCACCCAACATGAATGGAGCGATTGGCGATGTGCTAATGTTGTTTGGATACAGTCGGTTTATGTGCGGCCAGATATGCGCCAACGCGGTGTTTTTCAGTCTTTGTACCAGCACGTCTGGGCGTGGGTGCAAGCCAGCGATGAGCTATCTGGAGTACGACTTTACGTAGAAAAGCGCAACGAAGTAGCACTATCTGCTTATCATGCGATGGGCATGCGTAGCGATCATTACAACTTATGTGAGCAAATGAAATTTTTTTAACTCATGCTCCAATCTATCATAGATCGTTACAAAAATTATCGAAAGCAATCCTTTCTGCGTATGCCCGAGCGTTACGCCCATGCGTATGCCTTCGTGGGAGCAGGTGGGCATAGCTTGGATAACCTTTACCCAATTTTGGATTTTTTGGCAGTTCCGCTGCGCTATATCGTTACGCGCCGCCTCGAAAATGCCCAACGCATGGCCAGCCGCTACGTAGGGGCTACCGGTACAACAAAACTTGAAGAGGTGCTGGCTGACCCCAAAATAAAAGGTGTTTTTGTG
Organism: Bernardetiaceae bacterium; assembly: GCA_036822015.1. Classification (GTDB taxonomy): domain Bacteria; phylum Bacteroidota; class Bacteroidia; order Cytophagales; family Bernardetiaceae; genus DAISIL01. The sequence continues at coordinate 19,110 of DAISIL010000053.1, forward strand.
TGTGTGCATCCCAAAAAGCACTTTGCCATCGCAAAGACCGTACTCGAGGCGGGCAAAGGATTGTTCATCGAAAAGCCACCTTGCTTTTCGGTGGACGAACTCGATCAGTTGCAGGCTTTGAGCCAGGAAAAATCCCTGCCTTGCGTGGTGGGTTTGCAGAAGCGTTACGCAGTGATTTATGCTAAGCTCCGTCCGTACCTCAAGAACACGATACATTACCGATTTGATTATCTCACAGGAGCTTACCCCGAGGGAAATCCTTGGTGGGACTTATTCATCCATCCTCTTGACCTGGTACATGATCTGTTTGGTACGGCTACCTTGACAAGCCTCGAACAAGCCGGGAGTAGCTTTTTTGTGCATGTGCGACATGCCAACGGGGTACTGGGGAGCCTTACTTTTTCGACGGGTTATAGTTGGCAGTCGCCCGTTGAAAAACTAGAGGTTTGTACTAAATTGGGTTGCTTTGAGGCAAAAAACTTACATACATTGACATTTGTGCCTGCACCCAAGCAAGTACTCGGTATTCCGGTTGAGAAGTTGCTCTCAAGCCCAAGGAAGACGGAGCAACACTATCACAACTCTGGTTTTGTCCCGCTGCGGCAGTTCAACCCCTTGTACACACATGGCTACGCGGGTGAGCTAGAGACTTTTCTGGATTTGGTGGAGGGACGAGGAGGAGAAAACCGAAGTTCACCTGCCCAAATTCGTGATACTTTTTTGATGCTCGAGCGCATCTCTCCCATTAAATCCGTACAATAACAACTATGGCTTATCATTTTCATCAGGATCGGAAGTTATACTTCGATCATCAGTGTCAGAATGCCCTCGAGTATGTGATTCCTTTTGTGGAGGCAAAAAAGCCGTTCACCCCGGGGATGAAAGTTTTGGAAATTGGCTGTGGGGAGGGTGGCGTAGTGCAGGCTTTTGCTTTGCGCGGCTGCCAGGTTACGGGGGTGGAGTTGGATGTACCCAAATATGAGCAGGCGCGGGTTTCGTTGGAAGATTTTATTTCAACGGGACAAGTTCGGTTGTTTCAAAAAAACATTTACGATGTTGATTTTTTGAATGATCCCGAGTCGCGCTTCGATCTGATCGTACTCAAAGATGTCATTGAGCATATCCACGACCAGCCCAGGTTGATGCGTGCCATGCAGGGATATTTGCGCCCCGGAGGGATGATTTTTTTTGGATTTCCGCCTTGGCATATGCCTTTTGGGGGACACCAGCAGATTTGTGAAGGTGGCTTGCTCTCGCGCCTGCCCTGGTTTCATCTTTTGCCCTGGCCGCTGTACAAAGCGGTATTGCGTTGGGGCAAAGAAAGCCAGGAAACGATTGATTCCCTGCGAGATATATGGGAGACGCGCATCACCATTGGGCAATTTGAACGCTATGCACGTGAGACGGGCTACCGAAAAGTTCACGAAAAACTTTATCTGGTCAATCCCATTTATCGCTTTAAGTTTGGTTTGGCTCCCCGCGAACAGTTTCCTTTGATCGGAAAGATTCCTTATTTGCGCAATTTTGTTACGACCTGCGGGTATTATCTTTTGCAACGGTGAAACAGATTCGGATAAAATATTACCTGCTATTTGCTGTTTGTTTTTTGGTCTTTTCTTACGTCTCCGATTACGTTCGTCCTAGCTACTCCAACACCAATGCGTGGGTCGTGTACGTCTTGGGCATACTTCCCAACTTTCTACCAGCCATCGGTATTGCTGCCTTGTTTTATGCCATGCTTCCAGAGATATACCCTGGTCTGTCTGTTAGAAAGCATCATCTGTGGGCATTAGTGGTAGCTTTGTCAGGACTAATCTTATGGGAATTTGCCCAAGGCTACACGCGACGGGGCGTTTTTGATTCTCATGACATTCTTTGGACACTGATCGGGGGTGTAGTGTTTTGGCTGATCTGGCGCAAATGGCAATAACATTAACTAAAAACTTACTTTTTTTAACAATGACTCCACCTAAATCCCTTGTTTTTGCGTTTATGCAGCATATGTTTTTACATCAAAAGCACATGAAAAAGAGACTACTATTACTATTATTTTCCATCTTCTGTTTTGTTGGTGGAGGACCTGTATCTGCTCAAACCGGACCAGGAGGTGTCGGAACAAATAACGGCAGTTCGGCACTCAGGCTATGGCTCCGTGGTGGGGAGGCACTGCTTAATGGAGGTAATGTCTCTCAATGGAGCGACCAAAGCGGAGCGAACAACCACTTTACTAACGCTACGGCCGCCGAGCAACCGGCACACATAGCCAATGCAATGAATGGTTTTCCTGTCTTGCGCTTCACCAACAGCGGTACAACCCGTAATCAGTTGTAGGTCAGCACAACAAACTTAAATAGTACTGATGCTTTGCCCCTGGCTTTCTTTGCTGTTACGCAAAACACCACAGGACAGAATCCGAGAGGGCTTTTTGATAGCGCACCCAACCAGGGAAACGTCTTTCGTTTTTACAACGATGGTGGAGGCGTGGGAGCCAATAACGCCATTGAGTTTTGGAATAACAACCCCTCGGCTACCTACAATCTCACCGATGCGGGAACGGTGGTTACGGCTTTTGGTACCAAACAGGGAGGGAACCGTCGCCTACAAGCCTGGGCCAACGGAACCGCCCAGGTGGATGCTGCCGGAAATGCTACCGGCGTGCGCGTAGAAAATCCGCGCTTAGGGACAGTCAACGGCGATCTCAATTTTGGCTTCAACGGAGATATGGCCGAGGTGATTTATTTTAACAACGCCATCAACGAAGCCCAACGCATCATCATCGAAAACTACTTGGCGGCTAAATATGGACTCAATCTCACGGCTAATGACTACCTAACAGCCGGCACATTTTATCACGACATCATCGGCGTAGGGCGAGCTAATAACAACAACTTACACACCGAAAGCCGAGCAGGTGGTCTGGTACTGAGGCAAGGAGCGGCAGGCTTCCCCGCCAACGGCATACACAAATATCTCTTTGCAGGGCACGCCAATACGCCGCATGGCACCAGCACAGCCGATCTACCGGCAGGGGTCATAGAACGCTGGCAGCGCGTTTTTTATCTAGAAAAAACGAATGTTATCAATGCCTCTGTTGCCTTTTCATATCAGGACGCTTTCGGGACGCTTTGCCCCAGGTCGATAAGTGCTTCGGATTATGTTTTGCTTTTTCGCTCAAACACATCGGGAGCATTTAGCGCAGTCGTTGGAGCCTCCGCAACGATTGTAGACGATGAAGTACGTTTTGACCTCACGGATGCCCAAATCCAAACGGGCTACTATACCCTCGGGCTAAATAATCTCACGGCCGGCATCCGGCTCTACTCCCGCAGTGCTACCTGCCCAGGCGGCTGCAACTGGGACGATGTCAATAGCTGGACAACCACCAACGATGGATCAGGAGCTGCTGCCGGAATCACGCCTAATGGATGTATGGATGTCGTTATCCTAAACGGGCATCGGGTGCAGATGACGGCAGACAACCGAGCGGCCGATACAGTGCTGATCCAGAGCGGCGGTACCCTCGATCTGGGGCGTTATGTGGGACATAATTTTTACGCCCTGCAAGGCAACGGCACTTTGTACATCGCGCCTAACGGAGGAACAGCACAGCTTCCT
>DAISIL010000054.1:0-21890 GCA_036822015.1 Bernardetiaceae bacterium
GCCTAGTTCGTTAGGGTCTAGTTCGCCTACGGGGTGGGTCGTGCCTTTACTGTTTCCATCGTGCCACGATACTTTGTCTATTTCGTTGCTGCCAGCGTATTGGTGATGCTGGCTTTTTGTGCCACCCCTGGCAGCGTATTCCCACTCCGCCTCGGTGGGCAGGCGGTAGGTTTTGCCCGTTTTCTCGGATAGCCATATGCAGTACTCCTGTGCGTCGTTCCAACTGACATGGATTACCGGGTGGTTATCTTCTTCGGGCGGACGGATGCCCTCATGAAAGTTCGTGCCATACCGCCAATCCCCCGAGTGGTACTCAATTTTCCGCCTTTCAGGATTCCAAAAGAATGAACCTGCTTCGCCTTGTTCAATTATTTTTTTCTTTTGTAATTCCTCTGCATAGAAAGAATCGGTTACATTCCACCTGCCCGTGCCTTTCTCAGCATCGGTGCGGTAGTTAGTAGCTTCTATAAATTTACGGAATTGCCCGCGTGTAATGGGTGCTTCCCCCATATAATAACCCGTAAGCTGAACGCGATGCGGGGGCTTGGCATCATCCATAAGCTCATCCTCTCCGTCTCTCTGCGGGTCATAGCCCATCTCAAAAGTGCCGCCCTCTACGTAAAGCATATCGAAAGAAACGCCGTTGATGGTTTCGGTGATGCGGGGAGGGGTCGCGGGTGGTGGTGGTGGTGGTTCATCTCCATCTAGCTCAAAGAGCAGGAGGTCTCGGTAGCGGCTTTGGATAAGCTGTGCTACCACGTAGTCGCCGATGGTATCGGCATCTGGGGGACTGCTGGGGTCATAGATACGGGTGAGTTCGGTGCCTTGGGTATGGTGCTGGGTCTTTCTGATGGCCGCACGGATGCGCTCCTGGTCTTTGGTGGAGAGCCAGTCTTGTTGCAGGATGTAACGGCGGGCATCATCGGGGATATAGCCCTGCCTAAACCAGGGTAGGCGGGCCAGTTGTTGGAGGTTGTCCCAGGTGTTGTAGGTAGGCGAAAGACTTTTGCCGAGGAAAAGGGTCAAGGGCCAGGAGCATTCGGGATAAACGGCGCAGGCGGCAATCCAGGGCAGGAGTTCGGGGAAATCCTGGGGTAGGCGTGCCAGGTCTTGTGCGTCGGCTACGGGTACGGTAAAAAGCGGCACGGTACGGCGCAGACTAAGGGTTTGACCAAAAGGAGCCTCCGTGGCTTGTTGGAGGCGGGCAAATCCGCGTTCGTCGGCTGCCATGACATCGGTAAAGTAATCTCGGAGGGGCGTAGCCAGGCGCGCCTCTAGGGCTTGCCCGAAGGGCAAAAACAAAAAAGCCTGTCCGAAGTCCTGCCAATGCTGTACCCAGCGATAGGGTTGGTTATCCGATCCCCGCAAAAACACGCCTAGCGCAGCAAAAGTGATACAGATAGACCCGGTATGCCGCTGCACCACCTGAGCCAACGACAGGTGTTGATGGGTCTCGGGGTGGTGTAGCTGCAAGGGCTGCCCCCGAAAGAAATAGCGGGTACAAGCGATGCCGCGTTCGTGAAGTTGGGCAACAAAAGTATCGTAAAGCTGGGCGCGGTGATCCTGGCTGTGATCGGCTTCGATCAAGACCAGATACGTCGTGGCTCGTGTGCGGTCAGCATAGACGGGATCGAAGGCACCCAGGCGACGGATGCTCTGCCGAACCGTTTGGGCTACATCCAGGTAAGGGCGGCCCATCGGCTGGCGGGTGCGCAGGCGTGCGGTCAGCTGATGGATGGCGGGGTTGGGCTGTATAGCAAAGGGTTCGGGGCTACGCAAAACGGCATAATCCTTAGGTCGAGGGCCACTGCTGCGCTGGGCCACTCGGCGCGTGATAGGGTCTTGCCAGAGCTGATCCCACCAGTTGCGTAAGCGTTGCCACCAACTGGGCTTGCTCGGCATCTCCTCGCGATCTGGTTCTGGTTGGTGTGGGGCAACCGTGGGGTGGCTATCGGCGGCTTGTTTTTGGGTGTTCTTTTCCTCTTGCTGGGGCTGCTCACCCTGGATGGCCTGAACAAACAGGGTATCAAAGACGGCTCGCTCATGCCTTGACTTACACAACAAAGCCGCCAGACTATGCTGCCATACCCGCACGTCGGGTTCGCCTTTCAGCCTTAACAAAACTTGCTGTACGTCCAGGTGCGTATCCAAACCAATGACAAGCCCCTCATCGCGCAGCCGCTCGAGCAGCCAGGTGAGGTCTAAAAAAAGGGCGTTATCGTGGGTGTCAATTCTCATGCCTTCGGGAAGCAATGCCGCTGCAAATACTCGAAATCTTCTTTGGTTTTGGCCAGAATAGAAAGGGACATCCGTAGGGTTTCGGCTTGTGCGCTTTGGTCGGGGCGAAGCTGAGCCGAGTCGAAGCCTTCTTTTTGTAAGAAGCGTATCCACTGAATCAGTTCTGCTGTACCGATTTTTTTGCGGGGTAGCTGAACTTGTACCTCCTTGATCCAGCTTTCGAGGGTTTCCAGATGTTTTTTGAGATAGTCTTTGTCGATGTGCCTCTGGAGGATGTGTCGAAGTTGCTCGCCGTCCGGAAACTCAATGTAGAAAAAGATACAACGGCGCAGGAAGGCATCCGGTAGGGCTTTTTCGGCGTTGGATGTCAGGACGATAAAAGGGCGATGCTCGCCCACCTTGTAGTCCATGCGTCGTTCTTTGATCGTAAAGCTGCTCTCGTCGAGGGTATCGAGAAGGTCATTGGGAAAATCTCGGGGGGCTTTGTCGATCTCATCAATCAAAACCAGGGATGCCTGGTTATGGCTTTCGATGATGGCCTTGCCAAGGGCTTGCTCCGGGATGTGGTCTTCAATTTTTGCATTGGGGTTTCCGAGCTGGACTTGCAGGAAATGGCCCAGATGGTCGTAGGTGTAAAGCAAGTCGGTATAAACGGAGGTGGACTTGGTATTGAAGCGGTGGTACATAACGGGCGGCTCAGCATGGCGTTCGAGGACTTTACAGATGGCACGGGCGGCGGTGGTTTTTCCGGTGCCGGGTAGTCCGGCCAGCAAGAGCGGTCGTTGGAGGTCATGGGCTACTCGGACGGCATCGCGGAGTGCGTCTTCAAAGTAGTAATCATCCTCGGGGTGGTTAAAATGCTTCGGGTCGATCATGGGTTGTTAAGTTGATAACGTCGTGAGATTTCGGGGAGAAATGCCCGCCAGGCATCAAGTAGGAAGCAGGGTTCTTTGATTTCTGCTTTGATATGCAGGGTTTTTAGGCGATTTTCAAAAAATTGTTCAACGTCTGTCGTCTTGATGGGCGTGAAGTCTTCGATAGGCTTGGGTAAGGGTGAGGGAGGGGGAGCTGTCTTTTTGCTTTGCCAGGGCCACCGAAACCCCGGCGACAGGTCAGGCGGAGGGGAACAGACACAATCCTGAGGGGTGGCTTGCTCACAACGCACCTTGACGCACAAAAAAACACGGTATTCGATGTCTGTCGTCTTTTGGGCAAGCTGCCAAAAGTCGAAAAATGCTTTTTCAAATTCGGGGAGTGCTTGCATATCCTCCCGATTGATGTCCAGGAAAAAGCCCAACAAATGCGTGGCCTTCGGGGATTTCTCTTCAAGCATTTGGAGTAGATGCGTAGCATTTTTTATCCGTTCGGGTATATCCAACAGATTTTTGGGCTTGTCCATCTTGATCCATCCCAAAAATCGACCGAGCGGCAGCTCTGACAATTTTCGTGGCTGATAGCTGGTCTCCTGATTCTCCTCTCGGAGTTCAAGCACCCAACGATCAAAAAGCCAGTCAGGCTGATGTCCGGCATAGGTGCGCACATACAAGAGTTTCTCGCTATCTGATACTTTAAAAAGACGCTCCGAGATATTCTGTCGATCCAGATACAAGAAGTCTCTGTATGCTTGGTTCTCCAGCGAAAGGGTGTCGTATCGCCTGTAAAGTTCTCCTTCCGTGATCTCTCGGAGGAGTTCTTTGGTTATGGGGCTATTGATGACGATGTTGTTTTTGTAGGAATAATTGCCGTTTCCAATGGTGATATCGCCATCAATCTCTTCAAAATTACCGGTGTTCTTAATTGCCGACATTGTTGTTGTTTCCGATGGTGATATTGCCTTTGATCTTAGAGAAGTTGCCGGTGTTCTTGATGCTTACATCGTTTCCCGAGTCCTGCTTGTCGTTTTTCTCCTTGGCCGATGTCATATCTAGCCCCTCTACCAGCCGCTGTAAGTCCGCAATAAGCGAACCCATAGCCGTTTGGTAGTCGCGGGTGTCCATGAGATAACGCTCTTTCTTGTATTGTTCATGGCGGGCTTGTAGGGTCGTGCGCTGTTGGCTGTCTTCGGTATCGAGGTTGAGTTGGTTGAGTTTTTCAAACAGAGAATCGAACTTAGCTTCCCTAAGGAGTTTCTCGAGTTTGGACTTTTTCATGAGGTCGGATATTTTTTGGCAAGATAATTTTTTTTTGCAACAAAAAAAACACCCTAAGGTTTTTTCCGATCCCTAAGGGTGTTTTCAGCTGCCTATCGTGGGTTTTTCAATCCCTCCCGTAGAGATGTGCCGGCGGCGCATCGTTTTCAAAAACCAAAGCATTAGCGCACATTCACAAAAAAACAATCCCTTTCAAATCAAAAACTTGTATCCCCTCCCTCTGGCTCTCTATGACAAGCTGCCCCCAGGCGTTTACATCCGCTACGCGCCCCACAAAACGGTGTTGATCCAGAACACGCAAAAACTCCCGCTCTTCCGCATAAGCGAATAAGTATTTCAAGTAATCGTGTTTGAGGGTTCTTTGGTCAGCCGGACTTTGATGGAGTTGGAGCAGGATACGATGTAATATCTCGGGAAGATCAAATACGGCTCCGGTGAGCAGATGCAGGGAGGTAGCTGTCGGATATTGAAAATAAACCTGATTGATATTGACACCTATCCCGATAATGCTTTGTCGGATATGCCGCTCGCGTATCTGGTTTTCAATTAAGATACCGGCTATCTTTTGTCCTTCAATCAAAATATCATTGGGCCATTTGATCTGTACGGGGAGGTGCGTGAGGTCTTCGATGAGCTGACGCACGGCTAGGCTGACTCGGGCCATGAGCCAAAAGGCTGCTTCGGGCGGTAAAGCCAGTTGTCGGATCGCCAAAGAAAGCAGCAGATTTTTACCTGCCTCGGATTCCCAATGCGTGTTGCGCTGCCCGCGTCCCTGCGTCTGCTCGTCGGTGCGTAGATACACGAAGGGTGCGTTGGTTTGGGCCAAGTAATCGCCAATCGTTGTGTTGGTAGATGGGCAGCGGGAGATAAAAAAGCCTTGCCAGTCGTGTGGCTCTGGAAATTGAAACATTCCTTAACTACCTGTTTTTGGCGACATTACAAACGATATTCGCTAGGTTGTCCGCTCCTGGGTAGCCCTTTGCGGCGGCTTTTTGGAGGGCTTCACAAGCCTCGTTGAGTTGGTCTAGGCGTTGGTGGGCCAGCCCTTTGAAGTAGTAGGCTTGCGAAGGTGTCTCATCCTTTTGTCCATCGACGACCTTTTGTAGGTCAGCAATACAAGCCTTATCGTTGTTGAGCATATAGTTGGCTACCCCTCTGTTTTGGATCGCTAAGTAGTGATCGGGCTTCAAGGCCATTGTTCGATCAAAGTCCTGAATGGCTTCCTTGTACTGCTTCAAATTGACCCTGGCACTACCCCTGTTGGCATATACGTTGGGTTCGGCGGGATAGTATTCCGTCATGATGGTAGAAAGGCTATCTGCTTTTTGATATTTTTTTTGCGAAAAACACAAGATAACACTTTTCTCCCAAATTACATAAGAATCTTCCATGTTCGGTTTGCTGATGTAAAAATCTCTCCCGCGATCCAGGAGACGTTCGGCACTATCGAGTTGATTTTGTCCAATCAAGCGATCAGCATAAAACACCCAGGCCTTTCCGCTTTCGGGATTTCGTTCGACCAGTTCGACCAGCAAGCTATCTGCCCTGCCCTGGTTTCCTTCACGGAGGGCGCATACGTGGAGCAGTTGGTACATATCAATTAAGGGCCGCTTACGGATTACGTCATCGGCATATTTCTTTGTATTTTCGCAATCGTTCATGTTGTAATGAATCAAAGCCAAAATCACATGATTTTTGTAAAAATATGGATTGGTTTCGAGGGCCTCCAACATAACATCCCGAGCTTCTTCCCACTTTTTTTGGTGGATCAGGTAACGCGCCTTCATCGAAAGTAGCGATTCTGTACCATCAGCAGAAATACTTGCAAAAAAGCGATTGGATTTTTCAACTTCTGGAAGCGGCATGGCATAACGCCCCGTTGTTACGTCGGGTAAGATGCTATTCTGGATGCGATACGAGACAAAACGTTCCTTGTGTACGTAGAAAGCAAAGAGCATAAAAATCGTTACGCCCAACAAAAAACTTTGTGTTGGAAATTCACCCAACTCACGCCTAGGCAAAGCCCGCTGATGAAAAGCCGCCGTAGCTCCCAAAAAGAAGAGCAAGAAAACATGGTGCGTTGCCCGCTCGAGGGGGAAGCTAAACATAGATGGGCCAGCATAGCCCAACATACCAGCCAAACAAAGAAAAGAAAAAATCTTGTACTTACTTTCAATTTTTTCATCAGGTATTTTAGAAATCCGATAGACATATACAAAACTCACAAAAAAGATCGCCATGAAGATCAAGGCACCCGGCAGCCCCATCTCGGCAGCTACCTGCAAAAGGTCGTTGTGCGCCCGTCGGGGTGCTTGAGTGCCGGTCTTGTAAAAGCCAGCATCATAATCAGGGAAATGCACCTTCCAATTATTGACCCCAACACCGAAAATGGGATAATCGCGGATCATTTCAATACTTTTTTTCCAGAGGAATATCCGTAGGTTTCCCTCCGAAGCGGCCCCTACACTCAACTGCACCTTGCTCACCAGGTCTGTGCCAAGATTTGCCCTTTGCTTTTCGGGGACTTGCTGCAACTGCTGGATGCCATAACCCATAACAAAACCCAAAACAAGTGTGCTAAAAGTGAGCAAGAAAGCACTACGCCAGATAGGGCGATAGCTGCTGGCATGACGACCAAAAACTAAGTAGCTCAACAAGCCAAAAACCAACACCACCGCCAGCGTAACAAACACCGAACGCGCCAACACCAGGGCGATCACGAGCATAACCGAAAAAACAGCTAGCCCAGAAAGTGTTCTCCAAACGGAGCGATCGGTCAAGAAAAGATACACCGCGAAGGGTAATTTAATCAGATGGCTAATCGCAATTTGGTTTTTGTTGTCATAAAAAGAGCGCACCAAAGCCACATCCGCATCAGCGACTTTGTACATCTTTTCAAAATATTCAGTCAAGTAGAAATAACCATCCAGCAGCAAAAACACCACCACCACACGGGCGGCAAAATCCAACATCTCGGGTTTTCTGTCCAGGATGACCATATACGATAAGATCACGCCGATCATGGTACCGTAGCGCACCAGCCCCGTAAATGCCTCTCCGTAATTGATGACATTGACAAACGAAACAATAGCCCACAACAAAAAAGCCCCAAAAAGTAGGACGTTCCATTGGTTGAGCAATGCCGTATTGAACCCCCAACGTTTGTAATTGATGAGCAATAAAAGCCAAAAGAGACCATTGCAGATATTGATAAGTAGCCACTTGTTGATATTGGTATCCAGGGCGTTAAGCAGTGGTACAAACTGTATCGAAAACATCACGACCAAATAGAGATGCACCAGATAACTTTCCAGGGGAGGCGAGGACTTCACGGGAGAAGCTACGGGGGCTTTTTTGGCGGTAGGGGCGGCCTTAGGCTTGGAAGGAATCGAAGAAGGGCGTTGTTTTCTCTTGGCCATGGGTCAATTCTGTTTCTTTAGCCAAAGATAAGTGTGTTTTTTCGCAAAAAAAAACAAACAGCGGCTTATCTTTGCGGCTCACATCCAAACCACACACACCATGATTATTGGCGTTCCTAAGGAAATCAAAGCAAACGAAAACCGTATCGCCCTCACCCCTGCCGGCGTACACGAGCTTAAAAGGCACGGACATACCGTATATGTGCAGGCCAGTGGCGGCGTAAATAGCGGCTTCACCGACCAGGTCTATCAAGAAGCCGGCGCAACAATCCTACCCACCATTGAGGCCGTCTATGAAGCTGCCGAGATGATCGTCAAGGTCAAAGAACCCATCGCACCGGAGTACGAACTCATCAAAAAAGACCAACTGCTGTTTACTTATTTTCACTTTGCCTCCTCCGAAGTCCTCACAAAGGCGATGATAAGCAGCGGTAGCATTTGCCTGGCTTACGAAACCGTAGAGAAAGCCAACCGCTCACTGCCTTTGTTGGTGCCGATGTCAGAGGTAGCCGGCCGTATGGCGATCCAACAAGGAGCCAAATACCTCGAAAAAACCATGCAAGGCCGAGGCGTACTCCTCGGAGGTGTACCTGGCGTAAAGCCCGCTAACGTTTTGATTTTGGGCGGGGGCGTGGTAGGAACGCAAGCCGCCAAAATGGCCGCCGGACTGGGGGCTAACGTAACGATCATGGATGTCAGCCTGGATCGCCTGCGCTACCTTGACGATGTAATGCCCGCCAACGTAAACACGATGATGTCCAACAGCTACAACATCTTAGAGATGGCCAAGCAAGCCGACTTGATCGTGGGGGCGGTCTTGATCGTGGGAGCCAAAGCCCCGCACCTGATTACCCGAGACATGCTCAAACTCCTAAAGCCCGGCACTGTCCTGGTCGATGTCGCCGTCGATCAAGGGGGATGTATCGAAACCTGCACGCCGACCACTCATGCCGATCCTATTTTTATCATCGACGAAATTGTGCATTACTGCGTCGCCAATATGCCAGGTGCCGTGCCTTATACCTCCACCATCGCACTCACCAACGCCACGCTCCCCTACGTCATCCAACTCGCTAATCAGGGCTGGAAAACAGCCTGCCAAAACAACCCCGAGTTGCGTCCGGGCCTCAACATCGTAAACGGCAAAGTCGTTTATCGTGCCGTCGCCGAAGCCTTCGATCTGCCCTACCAATCCGTAGATACCGTTCTGGCATAAACTAAAAAAACCTATAAGGTCGGAGAGACCTTATAGGTTTTAAAACACTTGAACTGATCGTGTTTATTTTTTCTTTTTCTTAGTCCAATCTGCCAGGCTGGTTGCCATCTGCTCTGAAAGCGACTTATAAAAATTGCCACCACTTTTTTCACCAACTTTTTGGGCTGCCGTAGCCGTTTCGATAGCGGCTGGATAATCTCCCTTAGCGGCTAAAACCTTAGCTTTGATCCAATGCGGATAAAAATGATCGGCACGCATGGCCAGGGCTTGATCGACCCACGTCATGGCTTGATCGACGGACTGCCCGTTTTCGATGTAATAGTTGGCCGTATTTGAGAAAGTGTACCAGAGGCTCCCGTATTGTGCCATGCCATTTTTGATGCTTTCCAGGGCATGGGTATCCGTGTCGGTCTTGAAATCGAACGATATGCTCATGTTGTCCCAATGCAAGGTGATGGTTCCGGTTTTTTCGTCGTTAGCCGTAATAAAGTAGAGTAAACGCTCTCTTTTGGGTGCTTCTTCGGGTTTTACCTTGATGGCGCAGAGGTCGTCTTTTTCGAGGGCTGCTTGGTCTTCGTAAGCAAAGACGCTTTTGCCCGCCTTATTGAAGTGTACTTTCCAGGCATCGTTCTCGAAGGGCGAAATGAATAAGTTGTAGCTGCCGGCAGGTATTTCGTTGCCTTCCACGACGACATTACGGCTAAACGTGATCTTCGTCGGGGCGTTGGCACCGGCACGCCATGCTTTCCCATAAGGCACGAGTTTGCCCCATACCTCACGACCTTTTGCGGCCGGAGAGGAGTACTCAATCGTTACCTGGGTCAGGCCAACGGTCTGCATCACACTAGCGGCTGGGCTAGGCTGTGGCATCTCAATTTGCGCCCACACACTTGATAACATGCAGACAATCAGAGCAATAGTTAATGAAATCTTTTTCATCAGAGGATTGTAGTTGGTTTGTGTCCAACAAAAATGCAAAAATAACAGCAGACCAAGCGTTAAAGGTTCGTTAATAAGGATTTGATTTGTATGTTTGCCCCAAAAAAGAACGCTTATCTATGGAAGTTCTAAGCCGCGCCTCCGAAATCATCTATGAGAAGATCCGCTACTGGTTAGAGATCATCATCGTGATGCTACCCAATGCTGTCATTGCCATCCTGATTATCATTGTATTCAATTATTTATCTGGCACCTTATCAAGACTACTATACAAAATTCTCAATCGTCTTTTTGATAGTAATAAAACCATCTTACGGGTTTTGATGACGCTTTTTTCATATTTTATCTTTTTGATTGGCGTTTTTTTGGCACTCAACATTTTGCACTGGGATCGCACCGTAACGACATTTTTGGCAGGTGCAGGGGTAGTAGGCTTGGCTTTGAGTTTTGCCTTCCAGGATTTGGTTACCAACTTCATCTCAGGAATGTTCATTGCGGCTCAAAAGCCCCTTTCCTTAGGCGATCTGGTCGAAACCAATGGCTATATGGGACACGTTACCGAGATCGGGATGCGCTCCTTGACCCTCAAAACACTTGATGCCCAACACGTTACCATTCCCTCCAAAGATGTCTTCCAAAAGCCCCTCAAAAACTACATGCAAAGTCCCGAAAGACGAGTCCATCTCAAAGTGGGTGTCTCGTATAGCTCTGATCTTGAAGCAGTTCAACGTATCACCGCGGCCGCTGTGGCTACCATCTCGGAGATCGATCAACGAAAAGGCATTCATGTATTTTTTTCTGCTTTCGGGGATAGTTCGATTGATTATGACCTCTATTTTTGGCTTACCCAGAGCGATCAGGCGCACTACGTCAGTGTGTTGAGCAAAGTAGTGATCGCGATCAAAAAAGCCTACGACAAAGAAGGGATCACGATTCCATTCCCGATACGCACCCTCGATATGAGTTTATCTCGGCAAACCGATACTAGATTTGATGCCATCTAAAAATATCTTTGCCCAGTAGTTGAAGATAGATTTTTCCTGATCGCGCTCTAGTTTTACTTGTCCAATTTTCTTGTGTGCCAAAGGGCCCGGATTTCGGTTGCGCACAAGTGCATTAGCCACCACCGAAAGCAGCAGTTCGCTCACGCCAGCCGTATTGTTTTTTCTGTTGAGCAGCTTCACCTTCAGTTTCTGATAATTTAAATCCATGATACCTTCAGCCTGACTATCATTAGCCGTAATTTGAAAATGAAAATGTTTAATAAAGCCTTTATTTATTCGCAGTGCAGCCAGGGGAATAAGCAATTCGTTCAACGAACGCATATCCAGGCTATCCATTGTTCCGCTGAGTTGATACCCATGCAGGCTGTCCAGAAGGTCGAAATACAGGCGGGCATGTAAGCGGGCCTCGCCCATTAGATCAGCGCGTATCAGGCAACTTAGGAGGCTATCCGTCGGATGGTTGGAAAGTCCATATAACTCGGCATCCAGGGGATCAAAATAAATTTCGCCCGACTGTTCACCTTTTTCAGGATGCTCGGAATAGCTCACCCGAAGCCCCCGCAAATGCAGGGTATCCATGGCAAAGGGAAAGGGAATCTTATCCAGATATTGTTGAGGCATAGGGCGATAAGCTCCGATTGCTTCAGGTAGTCGCTTATCGCGAAATGCCTCAATTCCCCCGCCATATACCGATGCACTACGCACCCTAAGCCCGCCTGCCGTAAACAAATACCGCCAATCCAGGCCCGTCATAACCAGGGTATCCATAGAGGCACGCACCCAATCGGTTTGGTAAGCTTGGGCGGACATGTACGCTGCCGGAGGTATTTTGGGTGTCCAATGCAGATCACGAACCAACACAGAGCGATCCGAAGAACGCAACACAATCGCGCCACTGGTGAGCTGATATGAGGTATCCGTTAAAGGGAAAACATAAGCCGGTAATTGCAAGGAAATAAGCTCCGAAAAAAACAACTTTTTTGGATAAGTCATCGGGAGGGCAAAATCTTGCATGTGTAGTGTTACATTTTGCAAGGGAAAAAATTTATTTATCTTTTTTTCTTTTGGAAATTTAAAATCCATATCTGCCTGCCGCACAAGGAGATGAGCAATGGCGTATCGCCCAAAGAACGGCTTCAGATGGTCATATATCCTATCCAGGCTGTCCCAAGAAAAATCCCGCTGCCCTTTACCCCAATACTGCCGCCACACAGGTGTATCTACGATGATCGTATCCAAGACCAAGGCCTCCTGCGTATAAGCATCTCTTAGACGCAAACCTCTAAAATATAAAAGTGGTGAACGAAAATAAAAATTATCTGTATTTCTTGAATAAACTTCAATATTTTTGACTTGCACTTGCTTAGACTTGGAGGAGAAATAACCATCATGCCAGGTAAGCTGGTGGGTGCTATCGGGTAAAAGCTGCTCATAACAAGCCACCCATACACGAATGTCGTCTGCATACAGAATCCGGTCATTGGTCATTTTTGCTGCTTTATCTAACAGAAAATGATCGACCTCAAGACGCACGCGATCAGCGTAGAAGGTATTGAGCCGTCCGGCCCGCTCACTCCTCCAATCAAATTGCAAGCTATCCACAAGGGCATGATGGACGACGAGTTTTTGTAAGGAGGACTGTACCAGTTCATAGAGCGATCCCAGTTTTACTTTTTCAGAAAAACTAGACGAAAGCGTATCTTTATTTGTGTTCAAGAAATGTAAGGATACATAAGGATTGGGTATTTTGAGCGTATCTAACTCAAGCTCACGGAAGAAAAGCCATTTTTTGATATTGAGACCTTTCAGATACAGATGAGGAATTTCTACTTGATAAGTAGAATGATTTTTGCCCTGGCGAAGCGGGCGCAAACGAAGAGACTCAATATGTCCCATACCCTGATCTGACATTAGCACCAGGGACTCCGCCTCCAGAATATGCTGTTCGTCAGGCAGATAAAACAAATAATCTTTTAGAGAAAGCCGCAGAGAGTCCGACTGAAAAAACAAGTATGCCTGATCGCGGGTCAGGGAGTCAATCCTGAAATCAGTAGCCCACAAACGCACCTCTTGCACCCCCAAACGCTGCCGCAAGCCATAATCACGATTAAAATGCACCAGAGAAAAAGAGCCATCGGTAAGTTCTATTTTTGATAGCTTAATCTCCGTCAGCAAGTCGTTTTCCAATAGTAGCCTTTGCCAAATTTTATTTTTTTCAATTTTTAATTTTGATGCCTCGTGCCGAAAGACGGACATCGCCGGCGCTACCACCAAAAGTCTATCCGCCCTCAACTTTTGGCTGCGTAACATCTCCAAAAAATCAAACCCCTCCAGAGCGATACGCTTGATTTGTAGATCGTGAATCGGATTTTCGGGAATGCTATCCAGACGCGCCAACTGTATCATCGGAAAAATAGGCATTAACTTTAACGTATTGATTTCTAAAATCTTACTTCCCGAAGACAAGATAAAGTTTTCGCCTGTCAAGCGGTGTATCTGCCTGCGATCAGGAAGGGAAAAGCCATCGCCGGTCAGGTGTGCATAAGTAGCCGAGAGATACTGCTGACGTATTTGTAGGCGATGCAAACGCAAGCTCACTTTATCCAAAAAAATGTCTTGGTTTGCATCAGGGTAAGAAACATGTAGCGATAGGCGTTGAGTGCGGATGGTATCAAAAAAAATATTTACATTTTTGGAAATCAAAAATTCTTTTATTTCTTCGACGTATCGTTTATTTTTTTTGTTGTTGCTTTTAGCAAATACCTTGATTTTACCACCGTTGAGCCGTAGCGTACCACCATTGAGCCGCTGCTCCAGGTATGCCTGCCAGGTATCAATGTCTTTGAGTTCAAGATGCCTAAACAGAAGATCAAGCTGGGCGTGGGCTTGCTTCTCCGGGTGTGGAAAGATGCGCAGGCTATCTGCCTGAATGCCTCCTTCTCTGGACGAAAACCGAAGGTATTTAGCTTTTAGGATATGTATGCTATCGGGGAGTTGTAACTCATAATCATCAAAAATTATTTCAAAATGATCTAAAAAGAAATGTTTTTTTCTTTTTTGATAGGTTGCTGAATCTAATAAAAAATTATCCAAAGAAAGTGTAATGCCATTGAAGCGAAAAGGATAAACAGCATCCGTAGAGCGCAAGCTAAACGAGGAACTGTCTAGTTGAATCTGATGCACATGAATCTGTTTGAAGTATTGATTGATGCGCTGAAAAAGCCCATCGCTACCCTCAAAAGTAAAATCTGGAAGATGAAGACCAGCTAAACTAAAAATGCGTGTTTGGGGTGCTTGCAAGATGATTTGTTTGATTTGCAGCACTTGATCGAAATAAGCCTTCTGAAAATCAATGTTTTGTATCTCCAAGCTGGGCAACTTTATTTCATAGCCCTCCTCGTTGAGCGATCGGATGTACAAGCCCTCCAGCAGCCCATGCTGTCCAGCAGTAGAGAGCCGTAGGCGATCAAAAGAAAAGCGATAGGGGAAATCAGGAACCTCAAAGGCGTTATGGGCAATATCTATGGAGAGATCAGCTATCCGAAAAGGTCTATTTTCTTGCTCCGTTTGCTGATCTATTTCAAAGGATGAGGCTTTCAAAGAAATATTTTGAAAATCATATTTTTCTTGGCTTTTATCACTTGTATGCTCGATTTCCCAGCGAGAATCCTGAACGTAAAACTTTTCTATACCAAAAAAGTCCAGGCGATCAGAAATTAGAAAAAACAAGTTAGAAATCTCAAAGGGAGATTCGTCTGTTTCTTTCATATCCTCCTGACTGTATATCCGCACGTGTGGGCGATCAATCGTAACTTCTTTGAGCAACAGCCGCCCACCTCCCAGAAACACACGCCAAAGCCCCACACCTTTTACCCGAACTTCGGGCAGGCTGACCTGATAAACTTTGTTGTTGGTTTGCCAGCGTTGGGTACGGGCATCAAAGTAATATACCGAGTCCGGGATAAGTTCTACATTCTTGATTTCCAATGAACTACCAATAAAATTGAGCCTGAGCTCTTCGTAGCTTAATCGGTACAACTGCTCACTCTTGATACGGACAATTTCCCGCAGGACTACGCCTACGAGCTGATCGGAGTATATGCTAAAAAAAACCTGTAACGCACTCAACAACCCGAGAAAGACGGCCAATCCTACCAGACTTAATCGCCATTGTTTTATTTTTAAAAAATCTTTCATTTTTTAGTCATAGCGCACAATTCTGATGTGCGCATCGGGTAACTTGAGAGAGAGCCATCGGCTGAGCCTACCTTCGCTTTCCTGTCGCAACCACCGGCTTTTGTTCAGGCGGTTATCCCAACGGACGGCTACGAGATAGGCCACTGTATCACTTTCAAAATCAGTGGCTTTGGCACGTGCAATGGCTAGTTCTTCCAACTCGGGATAGATCGCTTTTGCTTCCAGGGTGAGGTTACGGAACGGGATAGAATCGCCGCGTAAGTGATGCAGTTCCTCCTCGAGCTTTTGTATCCGTGCGTCTTTTTGAGACAGGATCACTTCTTTCTCTTCGTGTTTTCTGAACTCTCGGCGCAGACGGATATCCATTTCTTCAAATATTTGCCGCTTAGCTCTCGTGATGAGTTCTTCTTCAAGCCCTTCGGGCTTATCGCTCTGAATCAGTTCAATGGAGCAAGAATCATACCCCTTAAAACCGAGCTGATGGGGGATACCCAAAAACAACCCATGCAACATCCGGTTCATCCTTGCCTCCAGTTTTCTGAGAGAATCCTGGTCGATGTAACTCCCCTCCCGAAAGCTCAAAATTTTGAGGCGATATACCTCCGGATCGCTGGGAATGGGGCGATACGCCCAATTTAGGCTCGTTGGGTCATTGACCTCCTCGTTGAAGTGATCTCGGATGAAAGACCGTATCTGCGATTCAAAGTTGTGCTGATGGATTTGTTTTATCAAAAAAAACATACTCGGCGAAACGATCAAGAACAATAGCGTATAAACCAACGCCCGATTGAAGCGATTAAAACCCAGAGAACCTGCTACTTGTGGAAATTTCAAAAAACGGACAATCAGAAAGGTAGAAATGCTAATAAAAATGACGTTAATAAAAAACAAATAAAAAGCACCGCCAAAAATATCCCAGCGTCCGGTAGCCAAACCAAAAGCCGACGTACACAGCGGCGGCATCAAGGCTGTCGCAATGGCGACCCCAGGTATGGCATTACTTTTTTCCATCCGCGAGCCGGCGATGATACCTGCCAGCCCCCCAAAAAAAGCCACAAAAACATCCAGCAGCGTGGGTTCGGTACGCGCCAGCATCTCATCGGTGGGCTGACCAAAAGGGGTGATCCAAAAGTAAATCACAGCCGTTAGCATACTGACCGCGATAGCAATACCAAAGTTACGCAAGGACTTAATGAGCGTCTCGCGGTCATTGATCCCGAACGAAAGCCCGATGCCGAGGATGGGCGACATGAGCGGCGAGATCAACATGGCACCGATAATGACGGCTGGTGAATTGACATCTAAGCCGATACTGGCAATCATAATCGAGCAAATCAATATCCAGAGATTGGAGCCGCGCAGGACAATTCCGCTTTTGATGTCCTCTATCGTCCCGACGATGTCCGTGTCGTCGGCCAGGTGGGCCAGGCGAAAAAGCACGATCCGAACATAAGCAATCGTCTGGGCCCAAACCTCTATGGGTGAACGGATAAGGTCGAAAGGCTGTGCTTTCTCTTTTGAGTTATCGGACTTATGATCCAAAGGTTGCATAGTTTTTGAATCTTTGTAAGGAGGCTAAACAATCAGAAAGATAAACAATTTGCGATATGATCCAACCAAACTTTGAGGCAATTATTTTTGATTTTGGTGGCGTAGTCATCAACCTGGATTACCGGCGGACGGTCAATGCCTTGAGTGCCTTGCGTCAAGCAGGGCTTCCCCCCCTAGACTACCGCAAACGCACCGATCTGGTATTCTTTGATTTGCACGAAACCGGAAAAATATCCGATACTGAGTTTAGGGATCAACTCCGCCAACAAATGCACCTGATCGGCGATGACCAAACCCTAGACAAAGCCTGGAATGCCATGATCCTTGACTTACCAGACGATCGCCTAGACCTCCTCGAGCAGCTCAAACAGGCAGGTAAACGCATCTTCTTGTTGAGCAATACCAACGCCATTCACGAACGCTACTTCAAAACCCAACTCAAAGCCAGCAAGCAATACGAAAGGTTTGAAAATGCCTTTGAAAAAATTTACTATTCGCACCACTTACAACTCCGAAAGCCACACGTTGAAATATTTCAATATGTCATCGAAGAGCAGCAACTCAATCCAGACAATACGCTTTTTATCGACGACACCCTAGAGCATGTACGGGGAGCCAAAAAAGCCGGACTGCACGCCCAGCACCTCCGCTACGGACAGGAAACGATACATGATCTCTTACGATAAATCCAACAAAAAAGCACCCCTGGCTAGCCAGGGGTGCTTTTTTGTTTTATGGCATTTCTACCGAGTTCCTTAAATTCCTGCTGTGCCTGACAAAGCAGTTTTTTCCTTTTTTTTCCGTACTTTTGATCGGCATTAGTAGATATGATTGGATGAAGATACCCTATGTTTTTTTGATGATTTTTGGGTTTGTCCTGATGAGCTATCGGGCGATGGCTACCCATGTACGGGCAGGAGACCTGGTAGCCGAGCGCATCTCAACGACCGCGCTCACGTATAAGTTCACGGTTACGATCTATACCGACGACGACGGGGTAGAGCCGGATAGCGAGATTTTATTTGACTTCGGGACAGGTGAGCAAGATCAGGCTTTCTTTCCGCGTATCTTTTTTGAACCCGTCGGCAACCGCACCACACGCAATATCTACGAAGCCGTCTTTACCTTCCCAGGGGCAGGGGAGTACGAGGTAGGAATCATCATCCGAAACCGCAACCCAGGCATCAACAACATCCCGGGATCGGTAAATGTGCCGTTTTATATCGAATCAACGTTCTTGATTTCTCCTTTTTTGGGATTGAACCGCTCGCCAGTGTTACTAGTACCGCCCATCGACCAGGCAGCCCGAGGGCGTATCTTCATTCATAACCCAGGTGCTTTTGATGCCGACGGAGATAGCCTTGCCTATGTGTTCGCGAATCCCAAGCGCAGCAAAGGCAACGACGTGGATGGTTTCTCCGACCCGGACGACCCTATCTTTGGTGGAACAAACCTCAATGGCGGGCCAGCAACAATCACCCTGGATTCCATTACGGGTGATCTGGTCTGGGATACCCCAGGACTGATCGGGGAGTACAACGTTGCTTTTATTGTTCAGGAGTGGCGCGATGGCGTTTTGATTGGGCAAGTGAATAGGGATATGCAGATCATCGTCCGTGATAACCCCAACAATCCCCCCCAACTCAACAGCAAAGATACCTGTTTCACTGCCGGAACGGATTACAGAGCCACCGTCAGGGCAGTAGATCCGGATGGGGATTTTGTCAGGCTTTCTACGTTTAGTGGTCTCTATGCCGACCCAGGTGGGCTTACCGTACCACCGAGTAACTACGCCACTTTTACGCTTCGCAACATCCAGCCACCCAACGGGCAAGAAGAAGCCATCTTCCGTTGGCAAACCGTCTGTGAGGATGTCCAGCGTGCGCCCTACACGGCTACCTTCAAAGCCGAAGATACTCCCGTACCAGAGCGCGACCGCCTGGCCGACCTCCAAACCTGGCGACTGCGCGTCGTGGGACCAGCCCCCGATACACTCATCGCCGAAGTCGATTCGCTCAATGCCTCTGTTCGTCTAAGCTGGCTTTCCTACATTTGCCCCAACGCTGATCGCATGACCATCTGGCGGCGGCGCGGGTCTTTCGACTTTGAGCCAGGCCCTTGCCAAACCGGATTGCCCGACTTCACGGGCTATGAGCAGATCGGAGAAGTACCCATTGATTCACTTGGCTTCCTGGACGAAAACCTTGAGCGGGGACGCACCTACTGCTACCGTATCTTTGCCCGATTCCCCGAGCCAAGAGGTGGCGAAAGTTACACCTCTATCGAAGTTTGTGTAGCCATCCCCGGGTTAGCACCTTACCTGACCAACGTCAGCGTAGAAACGACCAGCCCCAACACCGGTGAAATTTTTGTGCGATGGGTACGCCCTACAGGCATCGACTCAACGATTTTTCCGCGTCCGTACACCTATCGCCTCATCCGCGCCGAGGGCTTTGAAGAAGACCGTAACCGAACCCTGCTGCCCCAGATTTTTGAGGAAAATGATACCACTTTCACCGATACCGGACGAGACACCGAGAACACCGTCTATAACTACCGGATGCAGGTCTATTCGCAAGAAAACCTCATCGACTCCTCCGCAAGGGCTTCGCGGGTCAGGCTCTTTGCCGACGGACAGCCCAACGCCATCGGGCTTATCTGGCAGGCCATCACGCCCTGGTCTAACGTTACGGCGCCTTATCGCTTCCACCGCATCTATCGCAGTGGCCCCGATAACCGCAACAACTTCACGCTCATCGACAGCACCGATGTCCTCCGCAACGGGCTAGCCTACCTCGACACCGATACCACCCTTCTACCCAAGCGCACTTACTGCTACTACGTCGAAACCGTCGGGCGTTATGAGGGCATCCCCGAACTCCCCGAGCCGCTCCTAAACAAATCCCAAATCTCTTGTGCCGTCCTACTTGATGTGGAGCCGCCTTGCCCTCCCCTCGATCTTAGCCTGGACTTATCCGATCTCTCCTGCGATAACATTGACCCTGCTGATCCGTCCGTATGTGCCGATAGCATTTTTGTTAATCGCTTGCGCTGGGCCGTCGAGGATGACCCCGAAAGCGATTGCGATGATGACATCGCTGCCTTCAACGTCTATTTTTCCCCCAAGATCGACCAGGAACTCACCTTGCTGGCCACCGTTCCCGTTGCTGCCCCACAATTCGATCACGAGCAGGCGTATTCCATCGCGGGTTGCTATGCCATCACGGCCATTGATGCCCAGGGCAACGAAAGCCCATTGAGCAACCAGGTCTGTAACGATAACTGCCCCAACTATCAGCTACCCAACGTCATCACGCCCAACGGCGATGGCAAAAACGATGTTTTTCGTCCCATCGACTGTCCGCTCTTTGCCGATCAGGTCATCTTTCGGGTCTTCAATCGTTGGGATAAACTGATCTACGAACAAACCGGTGATGTGTTCATCAACTGGCCCGGCACAGATCAAAACGGCAACGACTTACCTTCGGGGATGTACTACTACGAAGCCCAGATCAACTTTATCCGCTTAGGCGGCGACGAAAAAGAAACCATCAAGGGATGGATACATTTGTTGAGGGAATAAAGATTGGCAAGTTATTTGAAGCCATGCGCAACAACTAACACCACTCATCCTATCCAATGGAACCTATTATAGATGCCCCGCCCTCGCTGATGGCCTGGGACTTAGTTTGGCAAGGCGGCCTGCCCATGGCCGTGATTGCCGGGATGCTCTTCTGGACGCTCCTGATTATCTTTGAAAAAATCCTAGCTCTTTCGCGTACCCGTCAAGATACCGAAGCCCTCACGGCGCAGGTTCGCGCTGCCCTCCACGAGAACGCCCCCGACGAAGCCCTCCACATCTGCCAACAAAAAAAAGCCTCGCCTTTCAATCGGATGCTACAAAAGGGTCTCGAACGCTCGCGCCTCAACAAGGACATCAATGCCATCAAAGCCACCATCGAAGACATCGGCGAACTCGAACTCTTCAAGCTAGAAAAAAAACTATCCATCCTGGCCACCCTAGCCGGAGCCGCCCCAATGGTAGGTTTCCTGGGAACCGTCCTGGGTATGATCGACGTATTTATGGGCTTGCACAAACTCGAAGGCTCCATCACGCCGCAGGCACTCTCGGAGGGCATCTATCAGGCTATGGTAACGACTGCTGGTGGCTTATCTGTCGGGATCGTTGCCTACATCGCCTATAACCTACTCGTCAGTTGGGTGTCCAAGATCGTCTATCAGATGAAACAAATTACCTTCGAGTTCTTGGATATTTTACAAAGTCCTTCGCCCCAAAAAACGCCCAAGCCCTATGTCGATTCGACCAAAGAATAAGGTAGATGCCATGTTTAGTCTCTCCTCCATGACGGACATCATCTTTCTGCTCTTGCTGTTCTTCATCCTGACATCCGGCTCCGTTATTCCCTTGAGTTTGCCCATCGACCCGCCCTCAAGCCGCAGTGCCACCAAAGTCATCCCGAAGGTACACGTAGGCATCACCAAAGACCTCCAATGCGCCGTCGGTGAGACTCAAGTGCCTTGCCATCAACTAGAATCCGAGATACGCCGCGCCCTTCGCTCCGACGATGAGGGTGTCGTGATCTTACATGCCGATAAGAGCGTCCCGATAGAGCGGGTCATCGAAGTCGTCGATATTGCCAACCGCCTGGGGGTCAAGATTTCGGTAGCCATCCAACCACCCGCCCCATGAGCGTACAAAAAGAACGCCGCCTGGCTAAGCAAGACCGCTTACAAGGGAGTATCTTTGCGGCGGTCTTGATGCTCCTACTCCTGGGAGGACTGCGCACCTGTCAGGTATGGCAGATGCCCGACCCGCCCCCCGAGCGCATGGGTATCGTCATGGATTTTGGTGGATTGGTACAGCCCCAGGCAAAGCCCACCGAGACCAAACCCGCCACGCCTCCCCCACAAGAAGAAGAAGTCATTGTGGCCGACAATGACCTGGCACCCATACCCAAGACGGAAGAACCAAAAGACAAGCCCGCACCCACACCAAGCCCCGATCCTGAACCCACGCCCCAACCCGTTGAGGAGGAGCAGCCCGAAGAGATAACAGAGGAAGAAGAAGAACCCGTGCTTGATACTCCACAGGAGGAAATGTCTGAACAACCCGCCGATCAAGGTAGTTCCGTCGCTGGCGGCGGCGATGCTGAAA
>DAISIL010000055.1:0-21452 GCA_036822015.1 Bernardetiaceae bacterium
TGGCGGCCTTCAACAATGCAGCCGCCGTAACGATCAGTCAGCCGGCCAACCCTGCCTTTGCTCCCATTCTGGTTAATGTGCCTGCCAGCACAGCGATCAACGTGGACTTAACCGCTTTTCTGGCAAATATCGAAACGCCCCACAACACCATTTCCAGCACAGGGATTCTGGTCGAATCCACCGAACTCATCACGGCTTACTACGAGGTCAATCGCGGGAACAACCCAGATATTTTCGCACTCAAAGGGCGTAACGGACTCGGTACTGCATTTCGCTTACCCTTACAGCGACACTGGGATACAGGCCCTTACGATCCGCGTCCGGCAGCGGGGGCGGTCATTGTGGCCACCGAAGATAACACCACCATAACGATCACGCCCAGCACCAACATCACCGTAGGGGCCTCCAATACCGTCATTCGCCCGGCCGGCGTGCCTTTTACGGTGGTGCTGAACAAGGGACAGTCCTATTCGATGGCTACGGAGAACTTCACGGCGGCCAATATGCCTGCCGGAACGCTCATTACGAGCAATAAACCTGTGGCCGTTACGCTGTTCCATGATTCGATTGCCATTAGCGGCTGCCTCGATATTGCGGGCGATCAGTTGGTGCCAGTCAATATTTTGGGGACAGAGTATATCGTCATGCGTGGCTTTTTGGATGCGGCCAACGATGAATCTATCTACGTCCTGGCCACCGAAGATGGCACTACGGTCAGTATCAACGGCGGTGCGTCTGTGGCTACCCTCAATGCCGGGCAATCCTACCAGCATGTACTGCCAGCAGCGGCCATCCGTACGTATGTAACGACGAACAAACCGGCTTACGTAACACACTACACTGGTTTTGGCTGCGAAGTCGGGATGGCTGTCTTGCCGCCCATCGTATGTACCGGCTCTCGGGAGGTCTATTTTATTCGCTCCACCGACGAACGCTTCGGAATCAATATTCTGGTGCCGGCGGGTTTCCAGGATCAGTTTCGGCTCAATGGCGGCGCCCCCAACACGGACATCTCCGCTGCCAGCTTTGCGCCGGTTCCCGGAACGGGAGGGGCGTGGGTCTCGGCCCAAATCGAAGTCAGTACCAATGCCACCCTCAACACGACTATTGCCCCCAACCTGGCTACCCAGATCAGCAACGACGCAACGCTCTTTCACCTCGGCGTAATCAATGGCGGAAACGTCGGAACGGGCTGCCGGTACGGCTATTTTTCGAGTTTTAGTACCGTGAACCTGGGCCCTGACATCAACGTCAATTACGGCACAACCGTTACCCTGGATGCCGGTACGATCTTCGGTGTATCTTATCTCTGGAGTACCGGACAAACCACACAAAGCATCGAAGTTGGTATCTGGAACTACGATAACTATTGGGTCGAGGTCGATCTGGGTTCTTGTACGCTGCGCGATACCGTATGTGTCGGGACGGTGGAGTATGTCTGGCGGGGGCAAGTTAGCACGGATTACGGCAACGCCGATAATTGGAGCAAGGCCTGTGATGTCAGCGCGATCCCGACTTGTAGCGATGATGTGATTATCCCCGGTACGAGCTCGAGTGCCACCGTCGTCAATTATCCCGTCCTGGATGCCGCCTACGAAGCCCGAAGTATCCTCATCGAACCAGGAGCCATCCTCGGAGCCAACGCCAACGGACAACTGCGGATCTGTGGAGATTTCTTGCATCGCGGTACGCTCAACCTGGCCCCCAACTCCACGATCACTTTTGGCGGTACACGTCCGCAGGTCTATACCAAAACGGGAACGAGTGCCACCGGTACTTTTCAGATTTTGCGCATCGACAACAGCACCACTGCCACCAGCAACAACAACTGGGCCCACGTCGCCGTAAAAGATACCAGCGATGATCTGCGGATACGTCAGCAACTCATCTTTGATCGGGGCATACTCCTGACGGAAGCCAACCGAGAGGTCATCGTGCAAAGTCGTGCTGGTGATGCCATCATTGGGCAAGGCAATGATCGTTTCGTGGCCGGCCGGCTCCGCCGACACATCAACGCCCTCGGTGCTTATGATTTTCCCGTTGGGCTAGCCGTAACTCCACCCACCGCCGATCAAATCGAACCCACCAAAAGTGCCACGCTCACCAACGCCAACACAGCTACGGCCTGGATTACAGCACCCGTCTGTGGAGGTGTACCCGGGATGGCTTTCGATGGAACCGATGACTTTGTACAGCTACCCGCTACGGTAGCTCTCTCGGGCGCACAACCCCGCACCGTTGAGCT
Source organism: Bernardetiaceae bacterium (assembly GCA_036822015.1). GTDB lineage: Bacteria > Bacteroidota > Bacteroidia > Cytophagales > Bernardetiaceae > DAISIL01. The sequence goes on from DAISIL010000055.1 coordinate 2,246, forward strand.
GTGGGCCAAAGTGGATGCCTTCAACGAAGGTGGGCTATTCCAGTTGGGAGATACCGAGACAGCACAAGATTTCTCCCTGCGTACCCGAAGTGGGGATAACCAGTTTCGCTTGCAGTTTTGGGGGGGAGACCTCGATGTAACCCTAGCCGACAGCAAAGGAAAATGGCACCACTACGCCCTCACCTACGATGGCACAACAGCGAGAATCTATTACGATGGCGTATTGGCCGGCGTTTATACCCTCAACCTCAACACCGATCCGCAGATGCTCTACCTGGGCCGATGGCGAAACAGCTACTTCAACGGACAAATCGCCCAAGTCAAAATCTGGAATACCGCCCGATCTACCGTCGAAATCACGGCCGGCATGTGCCAAAGCTACGACTGCAACACCCAACGCCCCCCCGAACTGATCGCCTACTATGACCTCCGCGAGGGAAGCGGCACATCCCTAAACAGCTACCAAACCAACTGCCAACCCCCAACGCTCTCCTACCAACGCGCCAACGTAAACTTCACCGCCGCCACCAGCACCGATAACCTAAGGGCTTACTTTGAGCGATACACCACCACGCCCGGACCCACCGGACAAACCGACATTTGCGAAGCCGACTTTGATACCTACGATGCCCTCAACAACGGAAAATGGCGCATAGATGCCTTCAACAGCACCTACAACACCATCGACGGCAACACCGGCACCTACACCATGACCCTCTATCCCCGCGACTACTCCAACGCCCAGCCCAGGGGAACGGTCATGAAGCGCGACCCCATCCACAACACTCCCTGGCAGATCCCGACCGGCTTTTGTATCAATGATGCCATCAGCAGCCCAGCACGCGGCGGCATGAGCGGGTTTTCGGAGTTTGGTATCGCCCAAACCCTGGATATTATCCTCCTACCCGTAACCCTGGTTAGCTTAGAAGCCCGACCAGAGCAAGCACATATCGCCGTCCGCTGGCAAACGACACAGGAAAAAAACAACGCTGGTTTTGAGGTCTTACGCAGCCGCGATGGACAATCGTTTACTGATATTGGTTTTGTTCCGGCGGCCCGCAGCCCCAAAGACCCCCAGGATTACCGCTTCGACGACCACGAAGTACAGCCGGGCCAACGCTATTACTACCAACTCCGCCAGTACGACCACGACGGACAAACGTCGCTTTCGCGAATCGTCTCGGCACAACTGGATGCTGGACAGGAGCTTCGGCAGTTGCGCATCTATCCCAACCCTACCGAAGGACAGCTTTGGATTGATCTCAACAGCGTGAGCTTTGTCGGCGGCGATGCCCTCGAGTACCGGCTCTACGATCTACTGGGCATCACCCTACAATCCGGAACGCTCTACCGACAGCAGACACCCGTCCAACTCGACCTCGAACACCTACCCCGAGGAATGTACTTCCTCCAAGTACAAAGCCCCGACGGACAAAGACAAGTATTCAAGGTGCAGCGGTTTTAGGGCTTGGGATACTCCCCTTGCACAGGTGCATCCTGGATGTGTAGGTATTTTTCGATCTTTTGCTCAAAAAACTGCGCCTGCTCCGGTGTGGCCAAGCCCCGCAGCAACACGATTGTTTTTTGTTCGGGGGAACCTCCAAGCAAGGCGCACACCTGGTAGCTCAGGTGGGTTCCGCTAATGGACTGCGAGCGATGCTCACGGACATACAACTGCACCAAATCACGGCAGATGAGGCGTTTGTTGCCCACCCAGGGCATGGGACGATGACAGACCGAAAGGTGGTTTTGGGCAACTTTTACCGTTGTCGCGTTGAGTAAACCCGCTAAGGCATAATAAAACAACACCAAACCAGTAGCTACATGTAGGGCGGGTAGCACCCAAAAAACCGTTGGTATATCAGCGGGCAGCGCGTCATCGAGATAAAACAAGCCCAGCAGCCCGTTCCAAAACAAACCCACAAAGAGGACAAAAATATGCACCTCCCTAAACCAGCGGTGCTTGATTTTGAGTAGCTGCGGGCTTTCCTCCCAGCGGATTTTAGATAGGGGTTCGTTCATGGTAGTTGGGGAAAGGACATGAAACAAGTTGCTATGCTTTTTCGACAAACAATGGCGTGAATACAAATTTCTCGCCATCAAACAAACCCAGATCGCTTAACTTACAGGACGGAATCACGAGTAGTGCCATAAAAGAAAGCGTCATGTAGGGCGCCGAAAGGGTACATCCCAACGCTTTTTTGGCAAAACGATCAATGGCTTCATAAGCTAGCCCCACCTCTTGTCCGTTTTTGTCGGACATCAAGCCAGCCACAGGCAGCGGCAATACCCGCTCCTCTCCCCGCCCTACGGCCACTACACCGCCTTTATGCGCAATCACCAGATTGACCGCCTGGGCCAGGGCTTCATCCGACACCCCAACGGCTAAGATGTTATGGGAATCATGGCCGATAGATGCCGCGATGGCCCCCTCTTGTAGCCCGAAGTTTTGGATAAAAGCCACTGCTGGTGGTGCATCTGCATAGCGATTGACGACCACAAACTTGAGCAAATCCCGGCCGGGGTCAGCGATGGCAAGCCCATCTTGCAAAGTAGCTGGCACAATGCTTGATCGTGTAACGATCTCTCCATCAATGGCTTCAATGACGCGCAGATGGGAGCCTTCGGCTTGGCAGGCAAAATCTTCGGGAGCTTTTGGAGAGCAAGCAAAGTGATTGATCGGGACAAGGGACGGTAACTCAAAAGTACTTTGTCCTTCCTGGGCCACTCGTTCTCCGTCGATGTAAGTGGCTCGGATGCGGAAGTTGGTCAGGTCATCGACCCAAATAAAATCAGCCGGATCACCAACCCGCAACAACCCCACCTCTAGCCCATAATGTAACACGGGATTGAGACAAGCCGCCCGCAAGACGTGAAATAGGTCATGCCCTCGGGCGATGGCGCGTTGTACCAGCTCGTTGATGTATCCGCGCAGCAGGTCGTCGGGGTGCTTATCGTCGGAACAGAACATGATCTGCTCGGGAAAAAGCGGCAGCAGGTCGATCAGCGCATCGAAGTTTTTGGCGGCACTGCCCTCTCGGATGAGTATTTTCATGCCCAGCTGGGCTTTTTCTAAGCCCTCTTCATAGGTGAAGCATTCGTGATCGGTGCTGATGCCGGCGGCGTGGTATCTCCGCAGGGCTTCTCCGCGCAAGCCCGGAGCGTGTCCGTCGATGGGTTTTTGGAGATCGCGGGCGATCTGGATTTTTTCCATCACTTCGGGGTCTTGATGGATTACGCCTGGGTAATTCATCATCTCGGAGAGGTACTTGATCTCCGGACGCTCGAGCAGTTGGCGTACCTGGCCAGGGGTCAGGGTAGCCCCTGCTGTCTCAAAAGTCGTGGCAGGTACGCAGGAGGGCGCACCGAAATAGCACTTCAAGGGAACGCTTTGGGCATTGCGGATCATAAAATCTACGCCTTCCATACCCATCACATTGGCGATCTCGTGGGGATCGGATACGGTCGCTACCGTGCCATGTCGGACGGCCAGTTGCGCAAAAGCACTCGGCACCAACATCGAACTCTCGATATGCACATGTGCATCCACAAAACCAGGCAACACATACCCATCGGCTGCCGTCGCCTGATCGGGTTCGATGGACTGAATACGCCCATCTTTCCACGAAATCTTGGCTGGACTTATCGTGCCATCTGCAATATTCACTACATTTGTACGTATTACATGTGTGGATGGTCTCATGTTTTTTCCTTTGGTGTTATGCGAAAAAAAATACTTTATGGTTTGAGCCTCTTTCTCTTGGCTAGTTTTTTCTTGTCGGCCTGTGGGCGTTCGTCTTACCAAAATGGCTACGTCAAACGTTCGTACAAACATCCCCATCCAGCCAAACAAAAGAAACTCAATCGGGTCAAGGTATGGTGGGGACTTTAAGCTAAGCAAAATCGTCTTATGATACGCAAAAGATTCAAAAAAACAATCGCTTATGTGTTGCTGGGGATATTTCTCGCCTTCCTGGTGAGTAGTTGCATTCATGCTCCCCGCCAACCCTGGACTCCCAAATATAGGAGTTACAAGAAATCCATGCAAAAACGTTGATGCCGTGATACGCCTTTTTCTGCGGTATTGCCTGATGGCTACCTTGCTCTCTGCCCCCATCTGGAGCAGTAGCTGTGCCTCCCATCCCAAACACAAAAAGATGCGACGTAGCAAACCCATCCCCTGCCCGATTAAAGATTGCTGAGTGCTACAACAAAAAAGAGCGATTCAATCAAAAGCTTCGGGCTATTTGTATTCCGTAAGTAAAAAATGAGAGAACAGGACAAAGAAAAACATAAGGAAAGGTTTGAAAAGGCTTTAAATGAGTTTGTAAAAGACTTAAAAACTTATGTATCAGCAGAGACAGGAGAGTGGACAGTAAAAGGATTCATAGATATTTACAAAAATATCTATACTATCTCATCTGATACAAAAATTATTTCCAAAATTCTTGAAATTCATATCTTTCCTGAAATACTTCAGTTTGCTAAAAATTATGGTTACAAAATAGTGCTAGCCGAACATCAAAATTGGTATCCTGACCTTAGCATCATTGATAAAGATAATTCAGGCGTAAAATTTGCTTTGGATATTAAAACAACATTCAGAAGAAACACTAAAACAGCAGGTTTTACACTTGGAAGTCATGGATCATATTTCAAAGAAAGAGACAAAAGTAAAAATATTCAATTTCCCTATAATCAGTATCTGGGTCACTATTGCCTGGGTATCATTTACACACGAGAAAATTTTGAAGACGACCTAACCGATACAGAGGTATATCAAGTTCAAGAGTTACGAGAAGCGTACAAAGAAAACAGCGATATAATCAGAGATAGACAGACAACAGACATTAAAAATCTAAAATCTATTACATCAGTTATTAAAGACTTCGATTTTTTTGCGGTAGAGAAATGGAAAATAGCGAGTGACAAACGTGGTTCAGGCAATACCGCTAATATCGGCTCAATAAATGATATCAAAGATTTAAAAGCAGGAAATGGTGTCTTTAGTAAGCTGGGAGAAGAATGGTTTGATGAATATTGGGTAAACTATGGTTCGGCAACGATGATTAGGGATGGAAAAACCATCAAAGTGAGCAGTATCTGGGACTTTCTTGAATTTAAAGGACGAATAGACCTTTTTAGTAAGGTTGTACCAAAAGGAGCCAAACGCAAAAGAAAAGATCAGGCATGAGCAAAGTAATTACGCCACCTATCAAAAGCCAGGGTATCAAAACCAAGTTAGTTCCGTGGATCAAAGAAATTCTACCAAACAAAGCAGGGACTTGGATTGAACCGTTCCTGGGTACGGGAGTGGTGGCATTTAACGTAGGATACCATCAGGCGATTCTCAACGATACAAATCCACATATCATCCAGCTCTACAAAGAAATCCAGGAGGGAAAAATAACTCCCCAAACTGTCAAGAATTATCTGGAAAGAGAAGGTGAGGCACTCAAAAAAGCAGCTAACAATGGATACGACCATTTTAGGTTCATCAAAAATAGATTCAACGAAAGTCCAAATTCGCTCGACTTCATCTTTCTTTCGAGGGCGGGTTTTAATGGCATGATGCGATTTAATAAAAAAGGACATTGGAATATCCCCTTTTGTAAAAAGCCGGAAAGGTTTGCACAGGCTTACATCACCAAAATTACTAACCAGGTAGCCAAAGTCGCTCATATCATTAGACCCGAGTGGATGTTCTATAATGAGCAGTTTTCCGAAATAATTCCCTTAGCCAAAAAAGATGATATAATCTATTGTGATCCACCCTACTACGGCAGATATGTGGATTACTATAACGGATGGACAAAAGAAGATGAAGAGCTTCTATTTCACCAGTTAAAAGAAACAAAAGCCAAGTTTATTTTATCAACATGGCATCACAACGACTACAGAGAAAATGAAATGATTCGGAAATATTGGCGTGTATTCAATATCATCACCAAAGATCATTTTTATCACTCGGGAGGAAAAATCGAAAATCGCCGAAGCATTGTAGAAGCACTCATCTGCAACTTTGATCTCCGACAAACAATCGCTCAACATAACCACGGTATCAAAGAAAAACCAAAGCAATTATCTATCTTCGGCTTGAAAAACTAAGATAAAGATGATCGACCCACCCAACTCCATATTGCAATTCGAGCAGCAGCTAGCTGCCCTCAAAGCCGCCGGTCTCAATGTACCCGCCCCTGCCTATACCCACTTTGGCGGAGAACTTCTGGCACTCGTCCCGGACGAACGCATCCGCATCGCTTTTCCCCTCAAAGCCGAGCAAGAAAACCCAACAGGAAATACCCTTGGCGGAATGCTCGCCGTGTTTTTTGATCTGGCTTACGGGCCCTTTTCTTATTTTGTGGCCCGAGGGCCGGCCGTTTCCCTGGACTTAAACACGACTTTTGTTCGTCCCTTGTCCACTACTGATGCCCGAGTAGAAATTGAGGTTTGGCTCATCGAACAAAGCAAGTCGTACCTACTCATGGAGGGCAAAGCCTACAAAAGTGATGGCCGGTTGGTGGCTACCTCCACCAGCCGTATGCAAAAGCTATAAAACTACAACTTGCGGCCGTACCAACTGGTCAAGAGCATTCCCGTCAGGACAACCGTAATCGAGCTAATCGGCATCAAAATCGCCGCTACCACGGGCTGAAGATAGCCCTGCACCGCAAAACTCAAACCGATCAAGTTGTAAGCCAACGAAATCCCAAAACCCACATAGACTACCCGCATACTCTGCCGACTAAAGGCCAGAAAACGATCCAGGTCAGGCAAACGGCTGCTATGCAAGATGGCATCACAGGCGGGCGAAAACTGACTAATCTCGTCCGTGATCGCTACCCCGACATCGCTCTGCTGCAAAGCACCTGCATCGTTGAGACCATCGCCGAGCATCATCACTTTGGCTTCCCGTTGTTGGATGTCCTTGATATAAGCCAGTTTGTCCGCTGGTTTTTGATTGAAATGCAAGGCAGCCTCTGCCCCCAACAAATCTTCAAAAACCGCCCGCTCCTGCGAGCGATCTCCCGAAAGCAAAGCACACACAAAGCGCGTCCGCAAACGCTCCATCAAGGGGCGAATCCCAGACCGAACGGATTGCTCCAACACAAAATAACCCATCGGCATACCATCGACAGCGACAAAAGCCGTCGTTTGGAAGTTTTCGGAAGGATTCATTTCTGCACCCACAAACTCGGCCTGCCCGAGACGATATACCTTGCCATCAAGGGTAGCTTGTATGCCTTTTCCGACGATTTCATCAAACTCAAGGAGGGTGATCTTTTGCTTGACCGACGGCAAAAACTGATGGATTTGTTGGCTCACCGGATGTGTTGATTGCGCCGTCAGGGCATGAAGTGCCGTTGCTGCCTCGGCGGCCATGGGCGCACCTACCCAACGGACGGCCGCCCGGGTGTGGGTGAGCGTACCTGTTTTGTCGAAGACCAGATGAGTTAGTTTCGCCATCTGCTCGAGTACCTCCGTACTTTTGGCGTAAAAGCGATGACGAGCTAAAATACGCATGGCGTTGCCCAGCGCAAAGGGGACGTTGAGGGCCAGGGCGCAAGGGCAGGCAATAATCAAGACGGCGGCCATGTTGCTGATCGCGATAGCCGGCGTGGCATGTAGCCACCAATACGCCCCCGTCAGGGCGGCTACCGTCAAGACAACGGCCGTAAAGCGTTGCCCGACACGGTTGGTGAAGTTTTCGAGGTTGAGATCGGTAGCGGTTGTTTTTTGGAAGGCATCATCGTTCCAGAGCTGGGTCAGATAACTCTGCGAAACGGGTTTCTGGAGACGCAAAGTAAGGGTAGCTCCCCGCTGCCGCCCACCCGCAAAGATCGTTTCCCCTACGGCTACTTTGACAGGCTCGGCCTCTCCGGTAACGAAACTGTAATCAATCCGAGCGTCTCCCTCCATAAGTTCGCTATCGGCCGGGATAAGTTCTCCGCTGCGTACCAGGATGACCTCTCCCTTGTCGAGTTTGGATAGCGGACGGCTTTGTAGCGTGCCGTCGGGGTTTTGGCAGGTAGCCGCCAAAGGAAAATACGATTTGTAATCCCGCTCAAACGAAATATTATCGAAGGTCTTTTGCTGAAACCACTTACCTACGAGCAAGAAAAAAACCAAAGCCGACATCGAATCCAGATAACCCGCCCCTGTGCCGCTGAAAATTTCGTAACTGCTCTGCCCAAAAATAGCGATGATCCCCAATGCAATCGGAACGTCGATGTTCAAGCCGCCGTGCTTGATGGCCTGATACGCTGACCTCCAGTACGTACTCGCCCCGTAAAGCAAGACCGGCAAGGACAAGGCCCAGTTGAGCCAACCAAAAAACTGCTGCCAATTTTTTTCTACATCGCTGATGCCCAGATACTCGGGAAAACTCAACAGCATGATATTGCCAAAGCAAAAACCCGTAATCCCGACTTGATACAAAAACTGCTTTTGCAGACGGCTCCGCCGATCGGGTTCCTTTCTGTCCTCCAGGTCTTTGAGCCGAATGGGCGGTTCGTAGCCCAAATCCGTGAGCAGTTCTACGATCTGGCGCAGCGAAATTTGCTCCGTATAAAAACTCACCGCGATCTCCTTGCGCATGTAATGCACCCGCGTCTGTACGATGCCTTCGTGGATAACGGGCATCTTTTCGAGGAGCCAAAGGCATGAAGTGCAATGAATTTGCGGCAAATGCAGACGTACTTTGGCGATGCGCCCATCGTAGAAGTCAAAAAGCTGTTGGGCAATTTCGAGATCATCCAGGAACTCGAAGCGGGTGCGGGTTTTGCCCTTTTGGCTTACGCCGGCGGGTGCGGCTTCGATGTGGTAAAAACCCTCGAGGTCGTGTTGGGAGATGATCTGATAAACCGTCTGGCAACCCTGGCAGCAAAAGGGTTTTTCCTCATGGAGGATCACGCCCTCATCGCAATCCTGCCCGCAGTGGTAGCAGGTAGGTATAGCTTGAGGCAAGGTAAAAGACGTATCGGGTAGGGGTTGGTTCTTTTTCATCCCACCAAAAGTAAGCAATCCTTTGGCGGTTAGGGATGATGAATATCAGGGCAAAGGTAGATTTTGGTCAAGCTACCTGGTGCGGATACCCACGTTGGCTTCTACCCAGTGCTTACCCCAGTCGGCTTGTTCCTCGGGTGTCCAGAGATCAGGGAAAAATATGATTTTCTGAAACTTAGGTGGCAGATAGGCCTGCCAGTTGGTACCACCCGTTGCCGCAACGGCTTCCTTATCTCGGCGCAAATACCGAACAGCGGATTTGTAGTGGGCCAAAGCCCAATCGACATTCATCAGGGCATCGGTTTGGCGGAGGGCCTGCTGGATTTTTTTGCGCTCCGGATCATCTTTGGGCAGGTGATACGTGAAGAGATGCGCGACATTTTGGTAGCGGGCCGCACGGGCGAGCTTGAGGAGGCGTTCGGAGTATTTTTTTTCAAACTGCCGAAGGGTAAGCGTCCGCTTTTGGGTGTCGGCTTCGATGGCCCCGCGTTTCCAATAAATGTAGGCAAACATTTCCTCTACCCGTGCCTCCTCGTCAAACATCTGACGTGCCGAGGGTTCGAGCAACTGCCGAAAGTTGGTCATCTGGATTTCGATCTCCCGAAATTGCACCGACTGAAAGCCACTAGAGGGCAAGAGCGACATCCTAAATTTCAAAAACTGCTCCACCTCCATGCCATCAACCATGACCTCAAAAGAGTGCGTCAGATGTGCCAGGTAACGGTTGATGCGCTCAATACGGGTCAGGAAAAAATCTCCCGTCAGTTGGTTTTTTTGGGCGGCTAGTTGCTTGATCTCGTGCTGGATGGCTTTGAAGTACAGTTCCGTGATCTGGTGATAGATGATAAACACGGTTTCATCGGGGAAATCGGTACGGGGCGTTTGGAGGCTAAGCAAGGTATCGAGATGAACGTAATCCCAATAGGTGAGGTAGTTGGCGTGGAGCAAGCCATCGAGGTAGGCGTTGAGGTCTTGCCCCATGGCTTCGTATTTTTGGGCCAGTTGGAGGATACGTGCTTCGATTTCGGGGGATAAGGTATCTGGTTTCATGGTGCGTGCGATGTGTGCAGTCAAGTAGCCAAAGATATTGATTTTTGCTTAGATCAGTCCCCTGGCTTTGAGTTCGAGGTATTTATTGACTGTGTGCATGGAGAGGCTTTCGGGGGTGGTGAGCAGGTACTGAATGCCGTGGCTGCTGAGCAGTTGAGCGACTTGTTTTTTTTCTTGGAGGCTTTTGCGGGCCATGATGCGCATCGGGATTTGCGATGGATTGGGGGGGGTAGCCAAAAATCGGTGAATCTCTGTGTTCTCAAACAAGATGACTACCAGCAGATGGCTTTGATTGATCTGGCGCAAGAGCGGTAAGTTGCGCTCGAGGCTCGAGCGGCTTTCGTGGTTGGTGAAAAGCAAAAGGAGGCTGCGTTGCCCTACTCGGCTGCGGATGCTTTGGTAGAGGGCTTCGTAGTTGGCTTCGGGAAACTGGGTGCGCTGCCGATAGAGGCACTGGTATATTTTTTGGATTTGTCCGCTGCGGCTTTCGGCGGGGAGATAGTCCTCCATACGGTCAGCGAAGGTCATCAGTCCGGCTTTGTCTTGCTTTTTGAGGGCTAAGTTGGCGATCACGAGGGCGGCGTTGATGGCATAATCCAGCAAACTCATCCCATCAAAGGGCATCTGCATCAGGCGGCTTTTGTCGAGGATGAGATATACCTGTTGGGCGCGTTCGTCTTGGTACTGATTGACCATGAGGGCGTTTTGTCGTCCGGTGGCTTTCCAGTTGATGCTGCGGTAGTCGTCGCCCGGCACGTAGTTTTTGATTTGCTCAAACTCGTAGCTATGCCCTAGCCGCCGTAGCTGCCGCAAACCGTATGCCTGTGCCAGACGCGAGGAGGCGATCAGCTCGTAGCGGCGCATCTGGATCAGGGACGGATATACGGACACCTGCCGAACCAGCCCAAAACGCATCCGTCGTTCAATCATGCCCCAACGGCTGCGTACCAACACCAGCACATCCCCAAACGCATGCACGCCCCGCTCGGGTGGGCGCAGGACGTAGCGCAACTGCTGCCTTTGGCGAGGGGCTATCCTTAGGAGCAGGGCAAAATCACGCTCCTGAAACACCGGCGGAAGCTCGTCGATGACCGTCAAGGACAAGGCGCGATCAGACCGGTTGTGAATCGTCAGGATGACGGCATTTTCATCCCCCAACGACATCTGACCAGCCACCTGCCGCTCCACCTCGAGAGGGGCCACCAAACGCCCGAAGGTCTGGATGATCTCCCCAACCGTCAGGGCAAGCAATCCCCACCAACATACCTGCGCCGGCACAAAAAGCCACTCCCATCCAAAGCTCAACGCAAAGAGCAGCACAGCGATCCCGCCCACGACAAAAAAACGCCTGGTCAGGAATAGATCACGCATCGTAGAGCTTCTGGTAATACTGATCCGCCATTCGGTTTGCACCAAAAGCCGGCGTGATGGTGCTGATGTTGGTCTTGACGATCTGCCACCACTGCTCGGGATGATCGTAGTAGGTGGGCAGGATTTCGTTTTCGAGAATCTCGTAGAGATTTTGGCAGTCGAGGCGGTCGCGTTCGTCGTTGGGGAGCTGCCCACCCGCCTGCGGGATCAGGAAGCTGTTCTTGCCATGCTCGGCATACTCGGGAATCCATCCATCGGGGATAGAGAAGTTTACGGCTCCGTTCATGGCCGCTGTCATGCCGCTGGTGCCGGAGGCTTCGCGGTAGATGCGCGGGGTGTTGAGCCAGACATCGGCCCCCTGCTTGAGCAAGCGAGAGAGGTAGAGTTCGTAGCCCGTCAGGATGGTGCAGTTCTTGACTTTTTCGAGGCGTGCCATGAGGGTATTGAAGAGATGCACCGCCCCCTGATCGGTGGGATAAGGCTTGCCCGCCCAGATGATCTGGATGGGATAGCGGGTGTTTTGGAGCAGACGCTCGAAGCGTTCGGCATCGCGGAGCATGAGGTCGGCGCGTTTGTAGGCGGCAAAGCGTCGGGCCCAGACAAGGGTCAGGACGTTTTCATCAAAAAGTTTTCCGGTTTGGTTGGCGATAAAATTGAACAAAAAGGTTTTGAGTTCTTTTTTGCGGGCAATGAGCATCTCGGTATCATCTTCGGCAACGGCGGCCTCTAGCTCGCGGTCGGCCCAATACTTTTTGTTTTGGGCATTGGTGATGTGCGTGATGGGGGCAATGCCGGTTTCGGCGTAGGGCTTCCACATCTGACGGGCTACCTCGCCGTGCATCTTCGATACGCCGTTGGCTTTTTTGGCTAAGCGCAAAGCCACCAGGGTATGGTTGAAGAGGTCATCCTGTACCCCCGTAACCTGCCGAATGCGTTCGGTGGACTGGTAGCTAAAAAATCCCATCCGCTCCAGGAGCTGAAAACTATGGACTTCATTACCGGCTGCTTCGGGGGTGTGCGTCGTGAATACCAGATGCTTACGTACCTGATCCACATCCTGGTATTTGCTCAGGAGATGAAAGGCCAGGGGCAGGGCGTGGGCTTCGTTGAGGTGGTATATGTCTGCTCCGCCGAGCTTTTCGACGACTTTGGCACCACCGGCTCCCAGGACGATATTTTGGGCGATGCGGGTGTTGGTCTCCGAGTCGTAGAGCTTGTGTGTGATGGTGCGAGCCAGGTAGTCGTTTTCGGCAAAGTCTGTTGTCAGGAGATAGAGCGGTGCTGTCCCGAAGACCTCCGGCGGCAAGTAAAGTGCCTTCACGTGTACCAGATGCCGGTCGATGTACACCGGCACGACGATGTCCGTTGGCTCCAAAAAGCTATAAAACTTCTTGATGAACCGTGACTCCATGTAGCGATTACCGCGCCTGACCTGGTCGTAGTAGCCGTACTTCCAGAGCATCCCGATCCCGAGGACATTCTGCTGGAGTTCGTAGGCACTTCGCATATGCGAACCCGCCAAAAAACCCAGCCCACCGGAGTAGATTTTGAGTGCCTGATGCACAGCAAACTCCATCGAAAAGTACGCCACTTTTGTTTGGTAAGGTGCCTGGGGCGTAAAGGGCAAATTCCAGTATTTTTGGTTGTCTTGCATAGTTTTTCTTAGATACTCAAAATGGGTACAGCCCGCAGGAGGTCCTCCTCGAGGGCTTTCTTTTTTTGGATAGCATCAGCAAAAGAGGTGTGTACCAGTTCGTCGTTCATGATACCTACCATGACATCTCGCCGGCCAGCCAGCAGGGCCTCTACGGCAGCCATGCCAAGCCAACTGCCCAGCACCCGATCGGCGGCCGTGGGCGATCCGCCCCGCTGAATATGCCCTAGCACCGTAATCCGCAAATCAAAGATCGGCAGACGCGGCCGGATAGCCTTCACGAAGGCCTCCGCTCTTCCTTCGGTTTTGCCTTCGGCAACAATGACGATCAGGGAGGTTTTGCCACGGTTAAGCCCCTCCTCCAAAGCATCAGCGACGGTTTGGGGATCGGTATCCGGGACGATGACCATCTCGGCGCCGCCCGCAATGCCCGTCTGGAGAGCAATATACCCCGAGTTGCGGCCCATGACCTCCACAAAAAACGCCCGATGGTGAGAATCGGCCGTATCCCGGATTTTGTCGATGGCATCCAGGGCCGTGTTGATGGCCGTATCGTAGCCAATGGTGCGATCCGTGCCGTAGATGTCGTTGTCAATCGTACCGGGCGCACCCACAAAAGGCATATCAAACTCCTGCCCAAAGATATGCGCTCCCGTAAACGTACCATCACCACCAATAGCCACAACCCCCTCAATACCTGCTGCTTGCAGATGTTCAAAGGCTTTGCGCCGCCCCTCCGAAGTCTTGAAGTCCTTGCTGCGGCTCGATTTGAGGATCGTACCGCCGCGCTGGATCGTGTTGCTCATATCGCGTGAGCGCAAGGGACGAAACTCACCCGCGATCATGCCCTCATAGCCCCGCATGATCCCAACGGTTTCGATCTGGTGATAGGTAGCCGTTCGGACAACGGCCCGAATGCAGGCATTCATTCCCGGGGCATCTCCGCCAGAAGTAAAAACAGCAATTTTTTTCATGGGTGGTGTGTAATTTTTTTTTGGACTGGAAAAACGGAATTTTTTGGCTTTTATCCAAAGAACGCTGACAAAGTTTGGTGTTTTGTCAGCGTTGTTTACTTTTTTTACCGATCAAAAACCACCCGCTGCCCCTGCACCGATTCATCAAAACGCCCTTCGGCATAAGCCAAATGACCCGAAACAAAGGTATGCGTGATGGCATGAGCAAACGTAAAGCCCTCCAAAGGCGACCAGCCGCACTTGTAATGCAAGCCCTGGGGCCTTACCCGCGTCGTTTGTCGGGGATCGACGATCACCAGATCGGCCCAGTAGCCCTCCCGTACATAACCCCGCCCCGCTATCTGGAAGCACTGGGCGGGTGCATGAGCCATTTTTTCTACGACCTTTTCGAGGGTGATTTTTCCTTCTTTAGCTTTTTCGAGCATCATCAGGAGCGCGTGCTGGACCAGCGGCACACCCGAAGGGGCAGACCAATAGCCGTTGGCTTTTTCGGCGGCCGTATGGGGGGCATGATCGGTGGCGATGATGTCCAGGCGATCATCCAGGAGTGCCTCCCAAAGTGCGGCGCGGTGTGGGGCGGCTTTGATGGCCGGGTTGCACTTGATGCGGCTGCCTTGTATGGCGTAGTCGTCGGAGGAAAACCAGAGGTGATGCACACAGACCTCGGCCGTGATCCGCTTTTGCGTCAAAGGAACATCGTTGCGGAACAAATCCAGCTCATCGGCTGTGCTGATGTGCAGGATATGCAGGCGGGTGTTGTGGCGTTGGGCTAGCGCAATGGCCAGGGAGGAGGAGCCATAGCAGGCCGCTACGCTGCGAATCTCGGCATGAGCCTCCATCGGTACTTGATCGCCATAGCGGGCCCGCGCCTGGGCTTCGTTGGCGCGTATGGTGGCTTCGTCTTCGCAGTGGGTCGCGATGAGCAGCTCGGAATCACGAAAAACTCGCTCGAGTACCCCTGGATCATCGACAAGCATATTGCCCGTGGAGGAACCCATGAAGATTTTGAGACCACACACGTTTTTGGGATCCGTGCGCATGACTTCTTCAAAGTTATCGTTGGAAACGCCCATAAAAAACGAGTAGTTGGCCAGCGAACACTCGGCCGCCCGTTGGTACTTCCGGGACAGAAGGTCTTGGGTCAAGGCCTGCGGAACGGTATTGGGCATCTCCATAAACGTCGTCGTACCACCGGCGACGGCAGCGCGGGCTTCGGTATAAATTTCGGCTTTGTGGGTCAGGCCAGGTTCGCGGAAATGTACCTGATCGTCGATGACACCGGGCAAGAGATATTTGCCTGCAACATCTATGACTTGATCGACGGGGATACCGGAGAGGTCGCCGCCGATGCGTTCGATGCGTCCGTTTCGGATCAAGAGATCGGCTTCGGTTTGTTGTCCTTCGTTGATGATGCGGGCATTGCGTAAGCAAAAACTGGGCATGGTGTTTAGGGGGTTAGATCGCCGCGCAGCTTGCGGAGGCGTTTGCGTGCCTCAACGACATATACGCTGTCGGGATAGTCCGTTAAGAGTTTGAGGTAAAGGGATTTGGCTTTTTCGGGGTCTTTGGTTTCGTAAATTTCGGCGAGTTGAAAGTTGGCATCATCACCCCAGATGTCCTCTCCAAAGGCATCCAGGATGCGCTCGAGTTGGGCGATGAGTAGGTCGGTTTGGCCTTGTCGGCGATAGATTTGGGCTTTTTGCCAGAGGGTTTCGTCGGTCAGGGAATGATCGGGGAAGGCTTTCAGGAGGTCATCGTAGGCTTTGAGGGCGGCGGCATACTGCTGCTGAAAAACGAGCAGATCAGCGGCGGCATAGCGTTGCATGGCAACTTCGGAGGTATCGAGGCCGGTGTTTTCCTGGATCAGGAGGGAGAGCGCGATGGCATCGTTGGCGATCTTTCGGGAGGAGGCCAGCTTGAGGATGTCCAGGTGTGATTTGGCTAAGGCAAAATCGCCGCGATAGTAGGAGAGCTTGGCGTTTTTGAGCTTCGCCTGGTGTCCCATGTCCTGCTCGGGTTCGGCCTTTTCGACTTGTGAGTAAAGTAAGGTAGCCTCCCACCACTCGCCCTTGAGGAGGTAGATGTCGCCCAGGTCGAGTTTGGCTTCGGAGAGATGCACCTGCTTGAGGCGTGGGGTCTGGGTGATCTGCTGGAGGATGCGGATGGCTTCGGTTTTGTTATCGAGATAGAAGGCTTCGAGGCGGGCGCGGTTGCGGGCCAGCTCGGCGGTGTAATCTTTGATGCCGAGTTCGTCGAGGACGGCTTGGTAGTCCTGGGAGAGCGAACGAATTTTGTCCAGATCAACGGGGAAGGTATTCTTGATGAGGGCTTCTTTGGCTTGCATCAGTCCGCTGCGGGCGTTGTAGTAGGTCTGGGCTTGGTCGCGGTAGTTGGCGATGAGATACTCAAAGATTTTGATGGCGTTTTCGTAATCCTGGCCGGCCAGTGCCTGTTGCCCGACATTGAGGGTGAAGTTTCCCTGGGTGCGCTGGCGTTTGTCGAGGGCACGTGCCTGCATGAAGGCCCGATAAAACTCCCGCTGCTGCAAGTAGTGC
This sequence comes from Bernardetiaceae bacterium, assembly GCA_036822015.1. Classification (GTDB taxonomy): domain Bacteria; phylum Bacteroidota; class Bacteroidia; order Cytophagales; family Bernardetiaceae; genus DAISIL01. The sequence continues at coordinate 18,856 of DAISIL010000055.1, forward strand.
CAGATCAGGAGTTGGTTGAAGGTCGTGCGGTCGGGGTTTTCCTGGATTTTTTTGTAGAGTGCCTGCTCGAGGAGCTGCCCTTGCTCGGTACTTTGCACACGGGCCTGAAGGACGTTTTGGATGTAGCTCAACTGGGATTCGTTGCTGACCAGGATGCCCAGATAGGTTTCGATCATCTTGGCACTCTGCCCCGAGATGGCATAGAGGTTGCCGAGTTCGTAGGCAAAGTTGGCGCGTCCGTTTTTTTGTCCGCTCAAATACAACTGCTCGGCATAGGCATAGAGGGCGTTGTCGATGAAAATGCGGGCGGCCACCGAGATTGCGGCGTTATCGGCTTCGATGCTTTTGCTGAAGGCTGTCCAATGGCTGTCGGCTTCCTTGCGCCGGTCGGTGCGCTGATAGAGCAAACCCAGCAAGATGTTGAGTTCGGGGTGATTGGGTTGCCGCCGAAGCGTTTTTTGTATAAACTTTTCGGCTGTTTTACTTTGTTTGCTCTGAATGAGCGACTCGATGTAGGGACGATAGACGTTGGGATCAAAGGCTTTGTTTTCAGCGACTTTGGCATAAGTGGCAGCCGCTTTTTCGTAATCACCGGCATCGTAGTAGCCCCTGGCCAAGTCCAGATCATCCTCCGATGATTGCCCCCAAACGGCGAGGCTCCACCCCAACCAACCGATCAACACAAGTATTTTTCGCATCTTGAAACGCTATTTGTTCACACCCTATTATAACTGTTTTTTTTAGAAAATTCTTTCTTCTCTCTCTAATAAGGACGTGCCTAAGGTGGATAACTAACCGCTGACCCACCAAGTATCCCAAAAATATAAGCAATAAAAACTTGATAAACAAAGCCATACGAAGTAGTCAGCATTTTTGTCTAGCAAAATTTTATAGTGGATAAGTTTGCCTTCCCTGTGAATGAGCTGTGTGTAAACCTTGTGTGCCTACAGTGAAAACGGTGGATAACTCAACTTATGCACGGTCATCAATGATTTATACACAGAGTTGTGGATAACTTTGTGTGTAAGTTTTTACTTTCACCTAACGGATATTTCCGTATCTTTCGCCAAGATACGCGATCATCTCCAAACTAGAACTAGACAACATGAAAGCATTTGCCCATCCCGAGTATCCCTGGGTTCCCGAAGACAAATACTGGATTTCGGAGACCGGAGAGGTCTTCAAGAAAACCAAAAAAGGCATGGCGCCCGTTACGCCCCACCTGATGAGCAACGGCGGTTATATGCACCGCATCTGCGGCAAGGGACACAACCGATCCGTTACACGCGCCACACTCGTCATGCTCACCTATGGCGAAAGCCGCCCCAGCACCGGCCACAAGGTACACCACAAAGACGGAAACCCCCTCAACGATGCCCCCGAAAACTTACAGTGGCGCACCGAAAAGGAGATTTCTCAAATTCGGATGAAAAACCCCGAAAACCTCCGCCGCGTGCAGCGCATGGGTACAGCCAACCGAACGCTCGACCCCAAAAAGCGGCGGCGGCTTTCGGCCGAAGAACGCCAGTACGTCCGGCACGCCCTCCGTACTTACGTCCCCGATGAGCAAATCCTGGAAAAGCTCCAACACAAGATCACCAAAGCCGGACTGGGCTACTACCGCCGCAAACTTAGTCAGGAACTTGCTCGGGCATCGGATAGCCGCACTTCCTAATTTCTTTTTAATGAATCGCTTGTAGGGCTTCGTAGTTGGATCGGATGATGTGTTCGATGTCGGCATCGGATAAGACCACCGACAAAAACAAACTCTCAAACTGCGAAGGAGCCAAATACACGCCCCGCTGGAGCATCTGATGAAAATACGCCCCAAACCGCTTTAAATCACAGGTTTTGGCATCGGCGAAGTCATCCACCCGCCGATCGGTGAAGAAGAGCGTAAACATCGACCCGAGATGGTTGATGGTGTAGTTGAGGCCCAGCCGGCGGAGGTTTTCTCGGATGCCCTCCACAATTTGGCTGGTCTTGGCCTGGGCGGCGGCGTAGTGTTCGGGGCGATCGTGGAGTTCGTTCAGGATGGCCAGCCCTGCCGCCATCGCAACGGGATTACCCGAAAGTGTACCAGCTTGATAGACTGGCCCAACGGGCGAGACGCAATCCATGATAGCGGTTTTGCCCCCATAGGCACCCACGGGCATCCCGCCCCCGATGATCTTGCCGAGTGTTGTCATGTCGGGCGTGATCCCGAGCAGGCTTTGGGCCCCTCCCTGGGAGAGCCTAAAACCGGTCATGACTTCATCAAAAATTAAAACGATATTTTCTTGATCGCAAAGGCTGCGCAAGCCTTCCAAAAAGCCTTCTTTGGGCAGGACACAGCCCATATTTCCGGCGACGGGTTCAAGGATGATAGCTGCTATCTCGTCTGGGTTGGCGGCGACGATACGCTGGACGGCTTCCAGGTCATTGAAAGGAGCCAAAAGGGTATCTTTGGCTGTGCCTTTGGTTACGCCAGGGCTGTCAGGGTTGCCCATCGTAACGGCCCCGCTGCCGGCCGCGATCAGGAAGGAATCACCGTGGCCGTGGTAGCATCCCTCAAATTTGAGTATCTTATCGCGGCCCGTGTAGCCCCTGGCCACCCG
>DAISIL010000056.1:0-20172 GCA_036822015.1 Bernardetiaceae bacterium
AAGTTGCCAAAAACTTCACCGTCTTTAGAAAGCAAGAGAGCTGATCCTTCGATGTTTTCAAAAGTTCCTTCCCATAGGTAATCGCCGTTGGTGCGCATCTCCAGGTGCTTTGTCCTAATTAGGTAGGATGTATCATAGGATACAGGACGGATCATTTTAAGAAAACCTTGATTGCCTTGTAATACCTGTTGTAGCGGCTCTACCTCGAAAAGTAATACAGTATCAAAAGACGAGGAGGCGCGCAAATTGTCAAGAGTAGTGATAGCTTCCGAGGAAAGGCTGGAAACACTTGCAGATTTAAAAAAGTTTACATCTGCTGTTTGTGCATTTAATCTGCTTCCCAACAGCATAAGGCCGAGAGAGAGAGAGAGAAATTAACTTTCTTTTCATGATTGTATTTGCGTTTAAATTAAATATTGATCAAAAATAACTTTTTTTACTTAAAAAAGCAAGTTTTTTTCTTATTTTTTTTCATTATTTGTATCCTCACTAACGATAAAGAGCGAGTGCCTAACAGTTCTCCGAGAACTGCTAGGCCTAGGCTATCCCCGCTATTGTTTTAAACTTTATCAGTGTTTCATTTCTACAGGTCTGCACTTCTCCAATAGCCTACCAGTTCATCGGCTCGGCCACCGAGGCGACGGTAGTACACCAGGACATCATAGACATTTTCGGTTTGGCGGAAGCTGCCTTCGATGGGCTGGGTATCGAAGCCCTGCGTATCGGGGTCAAGGACGGCGTAGGCGTAGTCGTAGAAGCCTTGCTTCAAGAGGGCTTGGGTGGTATAGCATTTTTTGTCAGGATCATAGCGCATCCTGAACTCCTCCTGTGGTCTCCAGTCGGAGAGTTCTCCGATCAGATAGAGGGGAGTGCTTTCGGGGAGTGGGGGCATCTCGAGGGTGAAGGTAACGTAGGCATAGTCGCCCTCGGTGTCGGGGTCGGCGGTGCGTAAGGTCTGGACAAAATACCGTCCGTTGTGGTCGGGGAACCGTCGATCATAGACCCATCCGTTGCGGGGGCGGTCGTTGGTGAGGCGGAGGGTGGTCTTGTCCGGAAAACTTTCAAAACCTGCTACGTTAAGCCCAATTTGGTTGATCTCGCGCATATCGAAGATGCGAAATTCGTTGCCTCCCAAAAAGGCATTTTCCAAATTGAAATACCGAAACTCAATTTCTTGCTTGAAGTCGCGTACCTGTGTAGGGGGCAGGGAGAGGATGGCGTTGTCCCATCGGTCGTTTTGTCGGAGGTGTAGGGTGAGCTGTCGGGCGGGGTAGTTGAGGGTCAGCCCCTGGTAGTTGAGGGCAAGGTCGATTTGTTGGTAGGTATCTGCCGTTAGGCTCCCCGATACCATCGCCTGCTGGGCGGCTATCGTTACTCTGGGGTCATAGACCATAAAACGGCGGGTCAGGATGAGGTCTTCGGGGTCGTGTTCTCGATAGACTTTGAGGATGTAATTCCCTGATGCTAAGACTTTTGGTAGCTCAAAGCGATAATGTACGTAAGGGATTTTGGTGTTGATCGAGAAGGCGTAATCAAAAAAGTTGAACTCGTTATAGACCTCCAGGTATTCGGTCGCGAACAGCCCCGAAACGCTCCAGTCGGCGTTGCAGTGGATGATCTGGGCGGCATAGTCGCGGACTTCGCTGCCCAGCTCGTCAAAGTCCAAAACCAAACGTTCAGGGCTACCCAAACGCAAGATCGGCGGTAGCTGTCGGGCATTGGCTACGGGCAGGTTGGGATAAAAGCGGACCGTTCGGATGTAGGGATCATAAATGAAATCTTTGGTTTGAAATTCGGGGGTGTTGCGTACATAGGTGTAGGCAGTCGGGAGGGCAAAATCGGTTCGCATCCCGGCAGGCGGGCTGGTGGGGGCACAGGCCACCAAAGCAAAAAGCAAAAATAAGTAGCGGATCATCTAACAAATGTACCAAAAAAAACAGTTTTTTTTATTCCCGTAATGCTTTTTTTGATACCTTCGTTAGGTATAAAATCAACAATCAAGATGCGCTTTTTTTATTGTTTGTGTGTAGGTCTTGTGTTGAGTGCCTGCGTTCCTTCGCTCAAATCGTTGGAGAAAGGACTAGAAAAAAAAAGTTTTGCCAAAACAGAACTGCAATTATTAAAACGCTCCTACCGCATCGGCACCGATCCGGGCGGGCTTTATGTGCGGGCCCAGCTCTACGCCGATTCGTCCAACGCTCGTTTCCAACTCGATACCGCCTATGCTTTGGTGCGTCGTGCGATCCAGCGTTTGCCCGAAGCGGATAGCAAAATACAGCGGGAGCTAGACAAGATGCGCTGGAGCAAAAATACATTTTTTCAATTTCAGCGAAAGATCGAAAGCGATGCTTTTGGTTTTTATCGGAAGATGAACACCGAGACGGGCTACCAAAGCTACGCCGAGCGTTTTGTGGAGGCCCCCGAAGTGGCCGAAGCCACAACACGGCAGCACGCCTTAGCCTTCGCGGATGCGGCACGCCAGCATACGTACCAAGCCTACCAGAGCTTTTTGCGTCGTTACCCGACGGCCGCCCAGGCAGAGGAGGCACAAGCCCGCTACGACATCCTGCTCTTTCAGGACAAAACCAAAGACAACAGCCTCTCCAGCTACGAAAACTTCCTGCGTCAGTACCCCGAAACGCCGCACCGCAAGCAAGTAGAAACGGCTATCTATCAGCTTTTTATCAAAGATGCCGAACCCCAAACCTATCTAGCCTTCATCAACCGCTATCCCACCAACCACCGCGTCGGGGATGCCTGGCAGTGGATCGGCTGGCTTGGCCCAGATAAACGTGCCTTAGCCGAAGCCTACCCCCAATCTCCGCTACGTCAGCAGTGGCTGGCTGCCCACGACAGCACCCAGCGCATGGTCTTTCCCTTCGGGGAAGGGGGGCGCATCGGCTTTGTGGATCGGGAGGGGAGCATCCAGGTTCGTCCCGAGTGGGCAGGCATCCCCGAGCAGACGCGCTGCGAAGGCATCGCAGGGACAGACTGGCTGCTCATCACGGATAGCACAAACGACAAACAAGGTGCCATCAACCGCGCCGGCTTCCCCATCCTGCCCACCCGCTACGATTCCATCACCGAACTCGGCAGCCCTACGCTCAAAGCCTGCCTCAACGGTAGTTGCCAAATCCTGCTAAAAAATGGACAGCCCATCACGGAGGAAAGCTACCAAGACCTCAAAGGCCTGGCCAGTGGATGGGTGGCTTACAAAAAAAACAACCTCTGGGGACTGATGACCCACAACGGAAAGGTCATCTTTGAGGCGCGTTTTGCGGACATCACCGCCCTCGATGCACAAATCACGCTCCTGCGCCAACCCAACAAAACCACCTGGCTCAACCGAAAAACCATCCTAGACCGAGCCAACGAACGCCCTACCCCCGAGATGACCTTCTGGAAAGACGACGATTGGCGGCTTAGCCATGGGCAGTTTTTTTTGCTGCGCAAAAATGCCAAATGGGGTGTCCAAAAAATTGATGGACAAGAAGTTATTGCCTTTTCGGGCGATCAAATCCGAGAGACACCCCGGGGCTGGGCCCTCCAAAAAGACGGCTACTGGTCGCTCTTTGACTTCTCGGGGCGGGAGATCTACCTGGCCGATGCCGAGGACATCATCATCGACGAACAGGGCTATGGCGTGCGTAGTGCAGGCAAGTGGGGCGCCATCGCGCCGAGCTACCGCACCACGATCAAGCCTACCTACGACTCGTTGGCTTTTATCCGAGGAGGGGGTTTGCTTTGGAAAGCCAAACAGCGTTTTGTATTTTTTCAAGACCAAGCGCCGATTGATATTACGGCTTATAAGTCTTTTCAAATTCAGATGGATGGCCGGCAGCGTCCCTTCCTGATCGTCGAAAATCGCTCTGGCAAAAAAGGCATCCTCGATGCCGCAGGCAAGTCCATCGCCCCGACGGTCTATGAAGACATCACCATCAGCGGGGCTTATGCCAGCGTAGCCCGCTACGGCAAGCGGGGTTTGTTGCGCCTCTCCGATGGCAAACTCGTTCTCAAGACCACCTACGACGGACTAGCCGCCAACGAAGCGGGTTACTTCTCGCTCCTCCAAAACCGCCGTTTTGGTTTGTATCACCCCGACAAAAATCAACAGATACGCCCTGGCTATACGGCACTCTTGAGCGTTTATGATACGGCGGGTGTTTTTGTCGCCCAAAAAGACGAAGGACGTGGACTAATTGATGTGCAGGATCAAGGCTTGCTGCCCTTCCGCTACACCGAAATTTTGTATTGGAACGACACCTCCGCTTGGGTAAAACTTGATGCAGGCTGGTTTTTGGAAACGATCAAAAATCGAAAGGAAGAGACCAAGCCGCTCCTCGGCCCTTTTGAAAGCCTACGCCTCCAATCCTACCCTTATCACCAGTTAGCCTTTGCCTACCAAGAAGGAAAAGCGAGCCTGTGGCACAACCAAAAAAATGTGCTTATCCGCCCCACTTACAGCGATCTCTGGAACATCGGCACAGAAGAAGAGCCTTTTTATTGGGCGGAGCTATGGGACGAAGCCCAGCAGGTCTGGCAAATTGACTATCTGGATGACCGAGGCAAGCGGGTGTTTGGGCAGATGCTCCCCACGCCACTCTACCAACGCCTCGTGTGTGATTAAAAACAAGCCCTTCATTATGCCTCGTCTATACCTCATCCCCACGCCGATTGCTCCGGATCAAGGGCAAGTTCTTGGCTATTTAGCTCCACTTCTCGAGGTGCTTGAAGTTTTTTTGGTGGAGCATCCCAAGACGGCTCGGCGATTTATTCGCTCGCTTTGCCCCACCAAAGACCTCAACGCCTTGCAGCTGTTTGTTTTGGATAAGCGTACGACAAGGGCTGAATTGTATCAATTTTTGGAGACCCTGCCCCAGGATGTCCGAGTAGGGGTGCTGTCCGAGGCGGGCTGTCCGGGTATCGCGGATCCGGGTGCGCTTGCCGTCGCCTATGCACATCAGCACGGATGGGAGGTTGTCCCGCTCGTGGGGCCCTCCTCTATTCTGTTGGCGCTGATGGCTTCCGGGCTTAACGGTCAGGGCTTTAGCTTTCATGGTTACTTACCCATCAAGGAAACCGAACGGCTACAAAGCATCCAGAAGTTGGAGCGCACAAGTGCAAAAAATGGATACGCGCAGTTGTTCATCGAAACGCCCTACCGAAACCAAGCCCTCTTTGGGTTGTTGCTCCGCAGCTTGGCACCCACCACACGCCTGTGTGTAGCCGCCGATATAGGAGCCACGAGTGCCTTGATCCGCACCCGCTCCGTTGCGCAATGGAAAAACGAAACAAGCCCGGAGATACACAAAAGACCCGCTATTTTTATTTTGCAAGCCTAAAAAACTATTTTTCTATTGTAACCTAAATCCTCAAAAAGTAGTACATGTAAAAATACATCTTCTATCCTATCCACGATGTACTACGCTACTATTCTTTTCCTTTGCCTGGGCGGTCTGCTCGGTCTGACGGCTTGTCAGTCGGATACAAAGTCCGCTGCGATGCCTACCCATACGGCCCTTCTCCCAATAGATCAAAGTTTTGACGACTTTTGGCGGTCTTCTTTCTCACCAAATTTAGCAGAGCAACATTGGGACATCCTCCAAAAAAACATCCACCCTACGTATGGCTTTCTCTTGATCGGGCAAATATCTTACATACCATTTTTAAAACAGTTTAAACAACTTTCATCCGTATCCGAAGAGATTCCCCAGTTTCTGGAAGGTCTGCAACTGCCCGAGGCGGAGTTGGTACGCTATCCTGCCCAGACAAACGGGCTTTTTTCTGATGAACATCCGGCCATTTACTGCGTGAGTGAATCGCCGAAGAACCTCCTTCAAGCCCGCTTACAAGCCATACAAGTACAGGCCCAAAACACGGTTTCGGAGGCTGATCTTAGCTTAGCCAAAACTTTTGACCGGTATCCCCTACAGCAGGTCATCTTGCGCGAGTGTTTTTGTGAACTCGTTTTTGCAAATATAGAAAACAAGTGGTACCTGGTGTTTTTTAATCAGTTTGTACCAGAAAGTGAAGCGCAGTACGTCTCCAACCGCTGAACAAGTTAGGTATAAAATCCTTTGCGCAAGATCGTCGCAAGGACAGCATCCGGCAGCAGATAACGCACCGAACGCCCTTCTCGAAGACAAGTTCGGATGAAAGCCGCCGATACTTCCAGGAGCGGTGTATCCACCAAAGAGATAGCGGGATGATGAACCAAATCTTGTGGAGGCACTGCCCCTGGTCTCGGAAAAACAAGTATCCCGTAATGCGTCAAAATGCGCTCATAATCTTTCCACTTCTCAAAATGTGTCAGATTATCGCCGCCCATAATCACCGAAAACTGGTGCTTAGGGTGTTTTTTTTGGAGGGCATCCAGGGTATCAATCGTATAGCTGGGGCGGGGGAGCCTAAACTCAACATCAGAAGCCCGCAAGCGGTCATTATCTCCAATGGCTTGTACGAGTAAATCGTAGCGATCCTGCTCATGCAGTAAGCTCTTTTTGTTTTTGAAAGGATTTTGCGGAGAGACAACAAGCCATACTTCATCAAGCCTAGCCCGATCCAGGACGGCATCCGCCAAAATTAGGTGTCCGATGTGTACCGGATTAAAAGAACCAAAAAAAAGCCCTACTTTCATCGCAGGGCCAAACTTACTAAAATCTCACCGAAAAACTGCCATTACTGATCGTTCTGGTGGCGTTACCTGCCGAGGTGGTGCGTCCGACAAATGAAAAAGTACCTTCTACGCCTTGACTACTGATCGAGCTGATGACCACACTACCCGAATTTCCCAAAGAATTGAAAATTTCTACATCGTTGGCTGATGTACCGGTGGTGTAGGCATAAGTAGCCGAGCTGGGGTTGGTGAAATCACTGCCATCGACGGCAAACGTCCCTGGTGCTGATACCCCAAACAAATTAAGGGAGATTGTACTAGAGAGTCCTTCCGAGTTACGATCTGTTGTCCCCACGATAACTAAGGCAGGCCCTTGAACGACAGCATCTAAGGAGATCGTAGCTTCCCAGGCATTGCCGTTTATGGTGGCTCGCATGGTGCCATTGAGTGCGGGAGATGCTGGTGTAGCTTCGTCGTCATCACTACCGCAGGCGGCTAGTCCGAGGGTTAGGAAAAGGAGAAGCCAGGGGAGCATTTGTTGCATTTTTTTCATCGGTGATCTGTTTTTTTGGTGATTATGAAGACAAAGGTACAGCGAAAATTTAAGGCAGGCAATCCCCAAAAATGGTGAAAAACTTTCCTTACGCCCGCCTTTTTTCTATCTTTACTTTTCTTTGTAAAGCAAAAAAACATGAAATCAACTGCATTGATTACGGGCGCTACCTCGGGCATTGGGGCAGCCATTGCTCGGCGTTTTGCCCAGGCCGGGCTACGATTGATTCTTTGTGGACGCAGGGCCGAACGCCTACAAGCCCTACATCAAGAGCTTTCCCTGCATACCCAGGTGCAGACGCTCACCTTTGATGTCCGATCGGCCGAGGAGGTATTTGCAGCGGTTGAATCGCTACCAGCAAATTTTGAAAAAGTTGATATTCTTATCAATAATGCAGGCAATGCGCACGGACGTGCAACCATTGACCAGGGACACCTCGACGATTGGGATGCCATGATTGATGGAAACATCAAGGGCTTGCTTTATGTTACCAAGGCCGTTGTGCCGCGCATGGTGGCCGCCCAACAAGGACACATCATCAATATCGGCTCAATCGCTGGCGTACAGGTCTATCCCGAAGGTAACGTATATTGTGCCACCAAAAGTGCCGTGGCTGCTTTAAGCGAAGCGATGCGCCTAGACCTCAATGCCCACCATATCAAGGTAAGCGAAATCAAACCCGGATTGGTAGAAACAGAGTTTTCCCTGGTGCGCTTCAAGGGCGATCAAGAGCAGGCGCAGCGGGTGTATCAGGGGTATCAAGCCTTACACCCCGAAGATGTAGCCGAGTTGGCGTATTTTATGGTTTCCTGTCCGGCACACGTTAATATTGCCGATGTGCTGATCTTACCTAGTGCGCAAGCAAGTGCTACTCGTGTTCGTCGTAATCCTTAAAAAAAATGAACGATAAGTTACTGGTTCGTTTGTTTGAATTAGCGACCGAACAAGATATGATCGTTTTTGATACGCATCTTCATATCTGTTGGGAACGCTCGGGGAGACGCACAGGACAACTGTCGGATTTTCTTCCGGCTATCGTGGTAGAGGGCTGTCGGGCGGCCATCCAGGAGGAAAATAGCTTCAACGAAATCATCGACAAAGATGCCTCCCAGACCTGGCGGTATCGTATCCGTACCCTGCGCCAGGACGAACAAATATGGGGTGCTGTCTTTGTCAAGAATATTACGGCACAGGAAGAACCGCGTAAAAAACTAGAACGAGCGATAAGTAAGTTACAGATTGCCAATGATTTGGCTCACCAGCGGGAGCAGCGGCTCAAGGCAACACTCAACGGAGCCTCAGAGGGTATCCTGATCCTAAACGAAGATGGACAAATCAATTTCTGCAACCGAGTAGCACAAAACATCTTTGCCCTCGAAGACTACCAGGGTTTTAGTTTTCTTGAACTCTTATCGGGCAACGATCAAGGCGAAGTACGGCGGTTTATGCAGCAATCGGGGGAGAGTGGCGGAGCTTTAAAGAAAGAAGTTCATTTCAGAAAGCTAAACATGAGTAAAGATTTTTTTCTGGGTGATCTTTCATTGAGTAAAATTGATAGTCAAGAGATAGAATTTGTAGCCATCGTAGAGGATATTTCAGAGCGCAAAGCAGCCGAAGAGCAGCTCAAACGAAGGGAACGCGAACTTAGACTAAACACCCAAAAACTCACCCGCGCCAACCAGCATCTGGAAAATACCCTTACCGCCCTCAAAAACACCCAAGTTAATTTGATTCAATCCGAAAAAATGTCTTCTCTTGGGCAGCTTACCGCCGGAATTGCCCATGAGCTAAACAACCCCATCAATTTTATGTTTGCTGGTGTACAAGCCCTCAAAGCCAACTTCGATGACCTCTTGCAGTTTTTGGATGCTGTTGAAGATATTTTACCAGAATACCCAGCACTATTGACGCTACACACCCAACTGGATGTTAATTTTTTACATAAAGACACCCAGCGTCTTTTGCACGACGTACAAGAAGGTGCCGAACGGACAGCCAATATTGTCAAGGGACTACTGACGTTCTCGCGCATGAACGAAGAGAATTATCTCTCCATCAATATCCACGATAGCATTCGTTCGACGCTCAATATTTTGCGTGGACAACTGCGGGAGCGCGTTACGGTTGTTGAACAATTTGATGAAAACCTGCCAAAAATTGAAGGTCTAGCCGGAAAGATCAACCAGGTCTTGATGAATATGATCGTTAATGCAGCCGATGCCATCCCCGATAAAGGGACAATCCATCTCCGCACCTCATCGACTAGCTACAAAGGCAAGGCCGCCATCTGTATCGAAATCCAGGACAGCGGCAAAGGCATCCCTCAGATGCTGCAAAACAAAATCTTCGATCCTTTCTTTACGACAAAAGAAGTCGGAAAAGGTACCGGCCTAGGCCTGTATATCTCGCATGGCATCATTGAGCGGCACAAGGGGAAAATCACCTTGCAAAGTAAAGAGAATGAAGGGACTACCTTTCAGATTATTCTTCCGGTGAATCAGGAATGAGCAGCTTGGCTTCTATGCGTCGGTTGAGTTGGCGGCCTTCTTTTTCGTCGTCATTACTGGCGATAGGCTGGGTCTCTCCGTATCCTTTGCTGCGAAATTGGGTTTTGGGTAAGCGGTGTTTTTCCGTCAAATAACGCACCACAGCCTCGGCCCGTCGTTGGGAGAGCGCAAGATTATTGTCCGGATCACCTACGTTGTCGGTATGTCCTCCAATTTCAATTACTGGCATATCTGTATTTTCTTTCAAAAAATTAGCGAAGCGATCCAACTCTTTGGTCGCATCGGGGAGTAGTTCGCTAGTACCTGACCGAAACTTGACCGCCTTGAGGATAAAACGAGTGCCAGGCTTACGCCCTGGGAAGGGATTATAAGCGGCAGGCATTGTCATTGGGATACCCTCTTTGGTACTGTACACGTGGAAGTTATGCACTAAATTTCGGTCTTCTTTTCCCAAAATCAACATTCCCGTTGATTGAAACTCCTCCACATACAGCAGCGCACCATCCCGAATCAAGAGTAACTCCATGGGTTCGTTTACGGGCAGGGTTAAGCCTTCGTAGTAGCCGTTTTCATTCGTCAAGACAGTATCCGTTGCCAGAGCCGTTCCTGCTTTTACGGCGCGTATCTCGCAGTTGGGTAAAGCCTTCTCGAGGTGCCGATCCGTAACCGTTCCCCTCAGAAAGAGCTTTGAAAAATCATAACTTCGGTAAATATCTGCTCCACCTATGCCTCCATTGCGATTAGAACTAAAATAAGCGATGTTGTTATGGATGATATAATAAGCCTCGTCGTAGATCGTGTTGATGGGAGATGGCAGCGGCTTAGGATCAGACCAGTTTCCGGTAGTCGAGTCGAAATCAGACATGAAGACATCAAAGCGTTGGCTACGGCCCCGATGCCCGGTAGAACTGAAATACAGACGTTGTCGTTCTTCGTCCCAAAATGGCGTAATCTCATCACCATCAGAGTTTAAGGTACGCAAAGGAAGAGCCTTTCCCCATCCAGAACCAGGGGTATAGTGCGCCTGGTACAAGTCAAAGTTGCCTCCTTTGGCATTGCTCGAAAAGATAACCGATTGCCTATTGGCTGAAAGCGTCGCATGTATGGCTTCTTCGCTGATGCCTGCTTTGTCGAGCTGTACGGGATAGAGCATCCATTCATTTTTCTTGTAATCGGCAACGAATAGCTTTTTATTTTGATTGATAAACAGTTTTTTTTCTTTGGCTAATGATTTTTCTTCAATAATCGCTAATACAAAAGTGCTATTATCGGCAAAGAGAATATCATCAAAGCGATAAGTATGTTGTAGCTGTCCGTCAGGCGAAATAAATCCACCATAAACTTCTACTGATTTGGGTTGGTAGGTATCTTTGAGTGGGTTTCCGTAAGACTGATGCGCACGAGAGAAGACAAAATTACGTCCGCTGGGGTCCAGAGAAAAAGCAAATTCGTGACCGGGCGTATTGAAGGTCGTATCGAGCAGCTCAACGGTATAGTCGCCTTGCTTGAGATAGACTTCTTTGGCGCGATCAAGTTCCTTGAGGAGTGCTTCGGCTGCTTGTTTGTTAGCTACTTTACCTTGCTCTAGATATTTTTCGATATACTCTTTTGCTTTATCAAATTTTTCATTTAGTGAGTTAGATTTTGCCATCCAGTAGTTGTATTCCGTATCATCGGAGAGCTGTGTGGCTTCGACTTTTTCGAGGCTTTCGAGGCTTTCTTTGTTCAGGGTAAGTTCGAGATAACAGATGCCGGCGTAGTAATTGGCATCGGCGTGTCGGGGTCTGATCCTGAGGGCTTGACCGAAGTAATACAAAGCACTTTCGTAGTTTTTGTCCAGGTAATCTTCGATGGCATTGGCGTAATAATTATCAAAATCGGTACTTTGTGCGCTAACACGCTCAATACAAAGGGTTAGTAGCAAAAAAAAGATCGTTATTTTTTCTTTCATACCAAAAAAAGTTGAGCAATGTTTGTTCAAATGCTACTTTTAGAGTAGTTTCGTGAAACGAGATTTTTTTTTCATCCCAAACCTCATTCTTCAACCTGCCATGAACATTCACGAATATCAGGCCAAAGAGATTTTGAGTACCTATGGTGTTACGGTGCAGCGCGGCCATGCCGTCAGTACACCCGAAGAGGCATTAGCCGCCGCCCAACGACTGAACCAAGAAACGGGAACCAGTTGGTATGTCATCAAAGCACAAATCCATGCTGGCGGACGGGGCAAAGGCAAAATCCAGGGTACGGATTTCAACGGCGTAACGATCGCTAAGAGCCAGGAAGCCGCCCAAGAAAAAGCCGGACAGCTCCTGGGCGGCACGCTCGTAACCCACCAAACGGGCCCCGAAGGAAAGGTAGTCAATAAGGTGTTGGTTGCAGAGGATGTCTATTATCCAGGCGCATCCGAACCCAAAGAATTTTATTTGAGTATCTTGATGGATCGCGCCAAAAAATGCAATGTCATCATGGCTAGCGTAGAAGGTGGCATGGACATCGAAGAGGTAGCCGCCAGCACACCCGACAAAATCATCAAGGAGTGGATTGATCCTGCTGTAGGTCTGCAAGGCTTTCAGGCACGCAAAATTGCTTTTGCCCTGGGGCTAGAAGGCAAAGCCTTTAAGGAAATGGTCAAATTCATTTTTGCTCTTTATGCTGCTTTTGAAGGTACGGATGCTTCACTTTTTGAAATCAACCCTGTCTTGAAGACCTCCGACGACCGCATCCTGGCCGTCGATGCCAAAGTAAACCTGGACGATAACGCCCTCTATCGACACAAAGACCTGGCCGCCCTCCACGACGAAAACGAAGAAGACCCCTTGGAGGTAGAGGCCGCCAAAGCGCACCTCAACTATGTCAAGTTGGATGGCAATGTAGGCTGTATGGTCAATGGTGCCGGACTAGCCATGGCAACGATGGATATGATTAAGCTCTCCGGCGGCGAGCCGGCCAACTTTCTCGATGTAGGTGGAGGAGCTAGTGCCGAAACGGTTGAAAAAGGTTTCCGCATTATCCTCAAAGACCCCAACGTGAAAGCCATCCTCATCAACATTTTTGGGGGTATCGTGCGTTGCGACCGCGTGGCCAATGGCGTAGTGGAGGCCTACAAAAATATCGGCAACATCGAAGTCCCGATCATCGTCCGTCTGCAAGGCACTAACGCCGAGGAGGGGGCCAAGATCATCGAAGAATCGGGCTTGAATGTCGTCTCGGCCGTCTTGCTCAAAGACGCTGCCGAGCGCGTCCGCGAGGTAGTGGGCTAAACATACACAAGCATACACCCGACACGGATACGCTGCCGAGGAGGCACGATCCGTGTCCATTCTGCTGGGTATGGCATCTCCTGAATTTCGTTTGCTGGGTGTGCGTCATCATGGTGTGGGCTCCGCCAAAGGTCTTTTGAAGGTATTCGAGGATTGGTTGCCCGATCTGATCCTCCTGGAGGGGCCACCCGAGGCGGATACTTTGCTTCATGTGGCTACGCTACCCGATATTTTGCCACCGATTGCGCTTTTGGTCTATCAAAAAGATGCACCGGGAAGCTGTGCTTTTTTTCCCTTCGCTGATTTTTCGCCCGAGTGGCAAGCCATTCGATGGGCGGCTGTTCATCAGGTGCCTATTCGGATGATTGATCTGGCGCAAAAACACTGGCAGGCCATCCCCGAAACCAAACAAGAAGGCGACACGCTCCTACGTCAAGACCCCATTGCATGGCTAGCAGGTATGGATGGCTACCCAGATGGAGAACGCTGGTGGGAAGAAAAAATTGAATATCAGCACAATACCGATACCTTTGGCTTGATCGCCAAGTTGATGGTAACACTAAGGGAGCAGTTCCCCGAAAAGGATTCATTTACGCTGCTACGTGAGGCTGCCATGCGCAAACAAATGCGCCTGGCCGAAAAAGAGGGGTTTTCCCGCATTGCCGTCGTTTGTGGGGCCTGGCATGTCCCTGCGCTTATCCCCGAAAAATTCCCGAGTGCCAAAACAGATAATCAATTATTGAAAGGATTGCCGAAGGTCAATGTATCCCTTAGCTGGATACCCTGGAGCTACACCCGCCTAAGCACACAGGGCGGCTATGGGGCAGGCGTGCGTTCTCCCGCCTGGTACGACATCCTTTGGCGACATCCACAAAACGCCGTCCAGCACTGGATGGCACAAGCTGCCCAACTGATGCGCCGCGAAGGGCTAGACACCTCTACAGCACAAGTTATTGATGCTGTGATGCTTGCAGAGACCCTTGCCCAGCTCCGCCAACGCAAGCTACCCGCTTTGGGTGATCTGATAGAAGCCGCCCAAACGCTCATGTTGGAGGGCAAAACGCTAGACCTCATTGAGGAGCAGCTCGTCATCGGTGATCGCTTTGGGTATATCCCCGACGAGGTACCACTAACCCCCGTACAGCAAGACTTCAAACAACAAACCAAAAAGTTACGCTTCAAAGTCAGTCATCAGAAGCAAGCCCTTGAATTGGATTTGCGAAAACCCGCACATCTGCAAAAAAGCTATTTTTTGCATCGTCTTGCTGTATTGGATATTTCCTGGGGAACGCTCCGAAGGATGGGCGCCAATTATAGCTCCTTCGCTGAAACCTGGGCGATCCAATGGAAAAGCACCTTCGATATGGCACTCATTGAAGCCAATACCTGGGGCAATACCATCCGTCAGGCGGCAGCGATGACACTCTTACACCAAGCGCAGCAAGCCGATCAGATCAACGAACTGAGCCTCTATCTCAATCAATCCATCTTAGCTGACCTACCAGAGGTTACCCAACACCTGGCGCGTAGCATCGAAACCCAAAGTGCCGACCAGGAAGAAGTCTGGCTGCTCATTAATCTCATCTTTCCGCTATCCCATACACTGACTTACAATAACTTACGCCAAACCGATCGCCATACGCTCAAGTCCGTCCTGGGCATCCTGCTCGAGCGTATTTTTGTGGGGCTACCCGAGGCATGTAGCCATCTGAACGACGAAGCCGCCGAAGATAAATATCAATTATTCAAAAGGTTTTATCAGCAACTGATCCTGCTGCCGGAAGGTATCTTTGCCGCCGACTGGTCAGCGGTGCTTGCACGGCTTGTCCAGACGGACTCGGTACACGGGCGTTTTGCGGGGCGGGCCCAGCGGATGCTCCTCGATCAGTCCAGGGCCACAACGACTGCGGTACGCCAGGTCTTTGGTCAGGCTTTGAGCAGCCCTATGGCTTATGCCAGCGCGTGGCTGGAGGGTTTTTTGGATGAGGGAGGAAATTTACTTCGCTATCAAACAGACCTTTGGCTACTCCTAGATGCCTGGGTAAAAGATATTCCCGAGGAGCTATTTTTGAGCATTCTGCCGGCTTTGCGGCGCACATTTAGTCAGTTTTCCTCCGAGCAGAAGCAGTATTTGCACGCCCTAGCCGAAGGAAAGGTGCAAATTCAGGATCATCTGGTAGCGTTTCGTTATGCCCCCGAACGCACAACGGGTGTAGAGCGCGTCGTGGCTGATCTCTTCTCGACTTCATAAACCCGCAGGGTGGCCTCGAGGGTAGATTGTCTGGTGAATTTTTGATGCAATAATTGATAGGCATTTTCTGTTAATTCTTTCGATTCCTGGGGGTTTTCCAAAATCCACTGCACGTGCTGGGCCAGGGCTTGGTCATCTCCCGTATCGGCGAGCAGCCCTGTTTGTTCGTGATGTACCATCTCGGGAATGCCGCCTGTGTTGGTGGCCACCACCGGTACACCACAAGCAAAAGCATCCAAGACAGATGTACCAAGACCCTCGACCATGGGTGTAAAAAGAAAAACATCCAGATCGGGTAAAATTTCTGGTACGTCTTTTCTAAATCCTAAAAAGTAAAAGTCTTCTGAAAACTTTTGCTGTTGGATATAGTTTCTTAGGGTGTCCTCCATGCCATCATCTCTTCCAATCAACAAAAATTTGGCCATGATACCTGCCTCACGCAAACGAACGGCGGTATTGATGAACGTCTGGTAATCCTTGTGATAAGAAAGTGCTGAAGTATTTCCGATCAAGAAAGTAGCTGGATCAATGTTCAATTCCTGGCACAGCTTACCCGACTTATTTTTTTTGAACTTATTTTCATCAATGCCACTATAAACCGTTGTCAGTCGCTCCGAGTGCTGGATCGCCCCTTGTAACTTCTTTTTGATCGCTTCCGAGACACACAAGATGCGCTGTACGCCTGCGTAGTTGTATTTGTAATTGGAAAAACCTTTTTTCTTGATCGGAAAAGCCACCCGACGACTCACCACCAAAGGCAGATGGCTACCGGACAAGCGGTGCGCCAACACAGCCTGGCTATGGCTTTGGGCATCGTGGGTATGTGCGATGTCAAATTTTTTTTGGCGAAACAAGCGCACAAGCGATCCGATCACGAAAGGGTCTATACTCATGCGTTTGGTGTAGGTATGCAAAGGAATACTTCCCCGACGACAGAACTCGGCTAAGCTGGAACGCTTTGGACAAAAGACAGTTACCTGATGACCGCACGACACCAAGCCCTCCAATAAATAAGCTACTTGCTGCTCGCCGCCGCGCCAAGAAATCGCCGAAGAAAGATGAAGAATGTGCATCAGAAAAAAATATTTACTTTGTGGATAAAAAGACGTATTTTAGCATCATATTCGCGTGTTGTTCTGACAAGCTACGAAATAAAACGCTTTGCGCCTTCGATATTTTTTGCTGGTATGGGGATTAGTGATCGGTATGCTGGCTCAGGCAACCGAGCCATTGGACGTAAGCGACCTTGGGGAAGAGATGCCGTTGTATGGGCATATTGCTGTTTTGGCTGACCCTACTGATACCCTGACAATCACGGATATAGCCCAAATCTCATTCGCTGATCGCTTCCTCCCTTTGTCCCAAATCACGAATAAATCCGCGCTTTACGCACCGGACATTGAGACGTATTGGGTGCGCTTTCAGCTCAGCAATCAGGGCAAGTTACCACAAAATCTTTTTTTAGAACTCGAGCATATCGACCGAGCGATACTCTACGCACCCAGCAACAGTCCGTCGCGTCCTTTTTTTGAGACAGAGGGCGGGATGATGCTGCCGTTTTCGATGCGGGAGCATTTTTTTGGGCGCATCCCGTATGTTCACCTGCACATACCGCCGCTGGCCGAGCGCACCTACTATGTCAAGATTACTTTTGAGACCGCTTATCATAGTAAAAATCGGGCTTATTTTTTTCGTCCCTTAGAGAATCTATCCATCGTCCCAGAGGCTGTTCAAGAAAACTACTATCAAAAAGCGAGGTATTATCAAGGCTTCTTTTTGGGAGCCATGGTCTTGATCGCCCTGTATAACTTGTTCATTTTCTTTTTTGTTAAGGACTCAAGCTATCTTTTTTACACGCTCTTTATTGCCGCTCTGGCTCTCTTTCATATGATCCATGAAGGGTACGCTTTGGAGATGCTCTGGCCCGATGCACCATACTGGGACATGGTGAGCATGTACAATGTACGCGCCGTAGCCTGGATTGCTTTTACTTATTTTGCGGGTAGATTCCTGAATTTGAGAGAGGTAGCCCCACGTTGGCAAAATGCCCTGCGCTTGATTGGTTGGCTGTATTTGGGTTTTATTGTCTTGACGCTCTTCAACTATTGGAACCTGTACATTTTCCATCTGCTGACGTTCCTCAATATTCTGGTGGTGTTGAGCCTCAATATTTGGTTTGTTTGGCGGCGGTATCGTCCGGCATTTTTCTTTTTGCTTGCCAATAGTTTTTATATTGTCGGGACGCTCATCATTCAAGTTGTATTATTACTCAACTTAGATTTTGAAAATGATATTTTTTGGCACGCCGAGGAAATTGGTGATGTCTTGCAGGCCTTGCTTTTCTCGGCTGCCCTGGCAGATCGCATCAACTTGATGCGCCAAAAAATCTTGATCCAGGACAGAGAACGCGCCCAGATTATCGAAGCCCAACGACAACAACTCGAAGAGCAGGTACAGGTACGCACCAGCGAACTCGTGATGGCAAACCAGGAACTGCACAGCATCAGTACTGTTGGCAAAAAAATTACGGCTTCTTTGCACAAAAGCGGGGTCATCGAAACCGTCTATGGACACCTGCGGGCAGCCATGGATGTTGCCGTTTTTGGTATCGCCCTTTTGGATGAAAGCAAGACGCGCTTAGAGTTCAAGGAGTTTCTACTCGACGGAGAACCACAACCACCGATCTTTATGGATCGGCATGAAATCAACCGGCTTTCCACCCTGTGCCTCAATAAACAGCGTGTTATTTTTATTTCAGATTTTGATAACGAATACCAAAAATACATAGAAAAACCACGCGGCGGGCGATTTATCGAAGACCGCAAATCGTTGATCTATCTACCCTTGATCCAGGATGACGAAGCCATTGGTGTCCTGACGGTACAAAGCCGACAAACGAACGCCTACAACGAACGCCACCTCAACATCTTACAAACCCTAGCTACCTACATCATCGTTGCCCTCGATAACGCCAAAGCCTATAACGCCATCGAAGAAGCCCGACGCGAGATCAGCCATACCAACCAACAAATCACCGATAGCCTGCGCTATGCCCAGGACATCCAGGAGGTCATCTTGCCCGAAACAGCCGAAATGCAACAGCTTTTCAAAGACCATTTTGTCATCTTTCGTCCCAAAGATTTTGTTTCGGGTGATTATTATTGGGTCAAGCAAAAGGAACAACGCCGGTATATCGCCGTCGCCGATTGCACGGGACATGGCGTACCCGGGGCGTTTATGTCCATGATCGGGACAACACTCCTCAACCAAATCATCGACCAGGTAGAAGACAGCCCCGAAGTACTCGTCGAAATCTTGAACCAACTCCATAGCGGCATCCGCAAAGCCCTCAAGCAAGAGATCACGGGCAATGACGACGGGATGGATTTGGTCTTGTGTCTCCTCGAAACCATCGACGAGGAGCAAACAAGGGTTTCCTTTGCGGGCGTCAAACGACCGCTCTACTACACCCGAAAAGGCAAACTCCGCGAAGTTCGGGGAACCAACAAAACCATTGGTGGGCGTATCAAGCGCGAGGGCAAAAAGAGCCGACAGTTTGAGCAGCATGAGGGCATCCTATACACAGGCGATATGTGCTACCTGACAACGGATGGCTTCGTCGATCAGGCTTCTCCTGAGCATGTCAAGTTTGGCAGCATTCGGTTCAGAGAGCTACTCGAACAGATTCATCCCCTCCCGCCCAACGAACAAAAATTACGCCTCGAGCAAGCCCTCTTCGATCACCAGCGCGACGAAGAGCAACGCGACGATATTACCCTCATTGGCATCCGTGTCTAAAAAACTTTTCTACGAACGGCGTGTTTCTCGTCCATGCGTTATTTTGATAAAGTTTGGGCGCAACTCTTCCCCAAAGATCGGCCCAAAAATCTGCCCATCCTGGAGGAGCCACTCACCCGAAGTGTGCAAGAAAAACAAGCCTATTGGCATTGGCTCAACGAAGGCACATACCGTCCGCTGCTCCAGGAGCTGCGCAAAGGCTATGATCTCAAAAAAAACAAACAACAGGGCGGGAAATTAGAGGTACACCTGTTGCGCTCCGAGCAAAGCAACGGCATCGCTGTAACCTATCCCAAAACGCTGCCTCCGGTACAGTTTCAGTATCTCTTTGATCTGCTCCGAGACAGAAGCCAGAATATTGGCTATCAGCATTATACCTCCGGTCGTCGTACCTTTGATCGGCCGCAATACATCGAAACCATCGACAAGCACTACCTCAAGCCACCCAAGAGCGGACTCGTTACGCCACCCTTCGATCAGCAATACGGCAACATCCTGATCGAGATGATCTGGATTGATCGCCGCCCGAGCTTCATGCGCCTGATGGCACACGTCTATTCGGATCATCTCTTCAATACCCCTCGCCCCTTTGATGAGCTACTCGATCAACTCCTGCAATGAACGCCCACACCATCAGCCTGGAAGGATTAGAATTTTTTGCCTATCACGGGGTCTTGCCCGAAGAGCAAGAGATCGGAAACCGGTATCGTGTCGATGCACACCTGACCCTTGACTTATGGCCCGCTGCCCTTTCGGATGACCTCAAGGACACCGTGGATTATGGGCAACTCTACCAGATCATCGCCCAGGAAATGAAAAAGCCCGCCCAGCTGCTCGAGTACCTCGCCGGATGTATCATCAACCGCGCCCTCGATACTTTTCCCGCTGTGGTGCGCGTAAAGGTCGTGTTGTACAAGCACAACCCGCCCGTAGGTGGGCTGGCCCAGTGGTCAAAAGTTACGATTGAGCGGGCAAGGACACAATAAAAATCCTTTTCTAAGTCCATTCTCCAAATCGGGAAACAGACTTTGTTTTTTAGAACAAAAAAACTGCACATGTTTTTTCAGTTGCTATGAAGCATAAGAAAAAAGGCGATTTGCCACAAAAAGATTGCCTGGCCTGTGGCCGTCCTTTTGCGTGGCGCAAAAAATGGGCAAGTTGCTGGGAGGAGGTCAAGTATTGTA
>DAISIL010000057.1:0-19948 GCA_036822015.1 Bernardetiaceae bacterium
TTGATTCCACCACAAGGGTTACTCGGGTCGATCATTTCCAGCGACCAACCGCCGTTGCGTTTCTCTGCATCGTCATACCAGGTATCCTGATAATTGACCGAAAATATGCGCTTGCCATCGCTGCGCCGCAACTCCAGCAACTCTCCGCCGATAAGCAAGCTCGGAAAACCACTAACCCCCACAGCCTCCCCAAAAGGAGCAAAAAGCGGCGCGGATGTACTGCTACACAAAATCAGATACTCACCCGGGTTGAGGTTACGGGAAGGAAGTTGTATCTGCCCTCCATTATCGCGCAGCAAGACTGACGAGAGATCAAGAATACGCTCACTTACATTCAAAATTTCGATATATTGACGTTCGGGCAAACCTGCAGTTGGGCGTATGTTAGCAAATATTTCAGTAATCAGCAATTCGTTAAATTCAGGCATTACCCCTAAACCAAACCGAAAAACAGTATCTGCCATCGCATTGCCCGCACAATCGCTTACGCCCCCGACGGTGAGTTGATACAAAACGTTCGGTAAAGGATCAACGAGAAGCTGCACTTGACGATCCCCGATACGCTGTATTTGATTGATTATCAAACCATTATTTAAGGTATAAAATCGTCCCTCCTCTAGTGCTAGCGTATCCATCCGCTCCGAAAACAGCAGTTCGAGGACACTATCCCCCAAAAGGACGACTTGTTCGAGGCGCGGGGCAGTTGTATCTGGATTATTGGCAAAAATTGAATTGATACGCCCGGGTGTGCCGCCGAGGCTATCCTGGGAAGCGCGCCAGTTATCAGCTTCACCGCAGCGGTTTTGTGGGTCGATGCGCTCCAATGACCAGCCTCCTTGTGCTTTTTGTGCATCGCCATACCAACGATCGCTATACCTTAGTTGATCGACGATTTGACCAGACAAGTTTCTAAAAATCAAAGGCTTACCGCTAATTGTTAAGCTCGGAAAATTCGTTACGCCCATTACGTTAGGTGTGTAGGTTTGCAAAGCCTCCACTCTCGAACCTGTACACAAAACCCAGTACGCCCCCGCCGGAATGGCTAGCGCTGGCAGAGAGATTTGCCGATTACCGTCATCTAAGGTCATCGCTTCAAGTGCTAAAATATCATTAGTTGTATTGTAAATTTCGATATATTCAGCGTCTGGTAAGCCTACCACGGGGGCAGGACGTGCCATGATTTCGTTAATGACAATTTCGTTGGCTTGTGGCTCTCGTCCTTTCCCAAAGCTACGACTATCCGCGATAGGCTTTGATAAACAGTCTGTTGCGCCGCTGATCGTGAGGGTATAAGTGATATTGGGCTGAACGTTCCCACGCAACACCAGGCGCACCTCACGCACCCCTACGTAGTCGATGCGGGCAATGCCCAGCCCGCCCGTGAGCGTGTAGTTAGCAGGGTCTAGCATCGTTGCTCGTGCCATCACTTCACTAAAAACCACACGCAGGGCAGTATCTCCAATCACCTCAAATTGCGCTATACGAGGGTTTTCTGTATCCGGGTTCTCTCCAAAAACAGAGTTTTGTCGAGCAGGCGTACCCCCGCTGGGGTCTATGCTGGCTCGCCAGTTATTGCGCTCTCCGCAGGGATTATTAGGGTCGATCATCTCCAAGGCCCAACCCCCGTCGGCTTTGTCAGGGTCTTGATACCAGGAGCTGCTATATTGCATAGCAAAAATAACAACATTTGATGTGTCCAAAAGTGTGAGTGGCTCGCCAGTATTCGATAGACTTGGAAAGCTCGGTACGCCAACGGCTGGCACCGAAAAAAGCCCCGCAGTTGTTGTTTTGGTTAGTGTTAGGTATTGGTTGGGTGGCAAGATACCCTCGGGAAGGGCTACTTTGCTTGATCCATCTTCGAGTTGCAGGGTAGCCAGGTTGATAATTCGGCTACTTCGGTTATAGATTTCGATATATTCTGTCTCGGGGAGACCCACAGGTGGCGTTTCATCGGCCATGATTTCGGTGATAATAACCTCAAAAGGATTTGGTTTATTCCCAATCGCAAAAGTAGCCGTATCGTTTGCTGCTATGCCTAAGCAGTTTGATAGATTTTGAACAACAAGTGTATAAATATTATCTGGATTGATGGGCTGATCCATATACAAAACCACAGATTTAGGGGTGAGTGGACGGACACGCTGTACACCCAGTCCCGTGATGAGATAGTTAGCTGGGTTGCGCATCGCAGCGGCATCAGGGGCAGCGTCAAAGGTAAGCAAAAGCGTATCCGGTAGCCCCGGACGCAGACTTTCCATGCGCGGGCCAGGGGCGGTAACTTCACGATTGCGTATGCTGTTGGCGCGTCCGGGCGTACCTCCGGTACTGTCCTGGCTTGATGCCCAGTTAAGCTGATCTTTACAAGAGCTTTCAATATTGATAAGCTCTAATGACCATCCGCCAGCTTGCTTAGTGCTATCGTGCCAGTTGCGGCTATAGACTACCGAGTCAATGCGGCTGCTATCCTGTGCCAGGAGGCGTATCGTCCCGCTCGTGATGGCCATGGAAATACTCGAAACACCCAAAGTAGCCCCCAAAGAATCATAGCGAGCTGCGGCTGCCGAGCGGGTTAAGATGAGGTACTGCTCCGCTGGTAGATCATAAGAAGGCAGGCGCGTAAAACTCGTATTGCGCTGCACCAAAATCCCAAAAAGATTAATCGTTTGATTGGTGTTATTATAGATTTCTAAAAACTCTTCCTCGGGCAGCCCTCGTGAAGGCACAGGATTAGCGAAAATTTCAGTAATTCGTAAATCACCCTCATTGGGGGGAGTAGGCAGCGGTATGGGAACAACTTGACTCTCCATCTGATTCCCGATCTGGTCGCGTACATTACGGACGGTAAGTGTATAAGTGCTGCCGTACTGCATCACCGCAGGTAAGTCTAGGGTAACCCGTCTTGGGTCAGTCGTGCTAAGACGCACTTGGTTGGGCTGCCCAACTCCTCCCGAGACGCGGTAATGATTTAGGGCTTCAGCCGTGGTTCGATCCAGAGGCTCATCAAAAATTACAAGAATTTGATCGAGTTCGAGAAGAACTACCCGATCTACCACAGGTGGTACGTCATCGAAGCGAAAACGATGCACCGAAGTTGGGGCATAATCGCGGTTTTGGAAAGCAATACCACCGATGGCCGCCGTGAGTAGGTAGTCTGTATCCGAACGAAACGTGGTATCAAAAGCCAAACGAACCGTAGCATTATCAACTATCGCAGCAGCGGCATAGCCCACCCCACGATCTACAAAAAACTTATTCGGATCGTTGGCCGAACCAGGATCAAGTTCTTGCTCAAAGACAAGCTCGAGTAGGTTTGCCCCTATGGCAGTTACGGATACAACACGGCTTTGGTAAATAAAAGAGGCAGTGCCACTAGTAAGTGTGTTACCGTTTAAATCGTTGATTAAAAGAGTATTGATCGTATAGTTATTGCCGTTGGTGAAGTTGGATGGAAAGGTAACTTGGTATGTACTGCTACTGACCGTCGTTACGCTCACCCCAACGCCAATACCTCCGATGCTATAACGACTGGGGTCTTGGGCTGTGCTATCCACGGGTTCAGAAAAGCGTACTTGCACCACATGCTCACCTACGGCCAGCACCTGTGCTAGCTGTGGGGCTAAGGTAGAAAAGCGAAAAGTTTCTGCTGGACTTAAAGCATTGCCTTGCAAGTCTTCGGGATACTCGATTCGTAATTCTAGGTCGCTGCGATCGTTGATGCTACGCCCAAAATCCAGTATCACCTGATCGGGCGTAAGCGGCTCTTGCCTGGCTAGGCGAGGAGAACCAAAGCCTTGATTCAATAAGTAAAAGTTTATCATTTCACTACTCAAACGATCCATTGCCTCCGAAAAGACCACCAAAACCTGAGTCGTATCGAAGGGGACTACACGCTGTACACGCGGCGGACGCGGATCATGGACAAAGGCCCGAGTGCGGGTCGTCATGGTATTTCCGGACAGGTCTTCTACGTTGCGGATGCGGAGTTGGATGGCTTGCTCTGGCGGAAAGGATGTATTGAATGTCAGCAAAACTTGATTCGGAAAGCGGGGATCAAGTAAAGCATTGGTAGCCGTTTCAACAAAAGGATCAATGATTTGATAGTGATTGATAATTTGTGCAGTAATTGGATCAATTATTTCATCAAATATGACCATCACCTGGTTGGCACTTCGTGCCTGCACACATCCAACCGGGCATACATCAGGGCGGCGCGTGTCATAGACGAAGCGGATGGTTTGGGGGCTGGTCATTGCGTTGGGCGGTGCGGAGCGGTCGGCGATGTTTTGTATCTCTAAATCATAAGCAGTGTTATTTCTGAAGTTGTCATCAAAAAATAGATGTACCAAGCGCGAGTCCGTAGCGTCTAGTACGGCAGCACTGGGCCGCCCAAAGGGAGCCATGATCGCATAATTGCCCGCCGTGGCAGCAGAAACAGGATCAAGGCTTTCATTAAAAAAAACGTCTATGGCGTTTGGTGAAATTACTTCTACACGCACGGCCTCCGGCGGCAGGGTGTCCGCAAAAGCAAATACGTACTGGCCGCTGCTCAAAATATTGTTGGACGTATCACTGATATTTGTCGCCTGCAAGGTGTAGCTTACCCCCGCCGAAAAATCCAGGGGAAACTCCACAAAAACTACACTATCTAAGCCCGAGGCAAAGGTAGCCTGCGCAGCAGACCCAATACCGGGCGTTACGGTATAGTTACCTGCCCGAGTTGCCTCGGGTAAGATGACAGGTTCTGAAAAGGTAACCCGTAGCTGGCGGCTTCCCGTCCCGAGAACCGTTGAAATACTCGGTGGCTGATTATCAAAAATGAAAAACTGCACTAAACTATCTGGTATCGTATTACCATCTGCATCAGCTACACTCCGTACCGTGATTGTATTACTAAAATCAAAAGGAATCCCAAAATCAAGTTGTACCTTTTCGCGGGTCAGCGGGTCAAGAGCGGCTGCCTGGGGGCGCGTTGTACCGTTAAGCAGGTAGTGATCCGTGTTTTGGGCAGAGACCGGATCCAGGGCTTCATCAAATACCAACTCCAGCCTTATACTGGATTGAGGCACTGCCGAGCGTAGCACTGGCGGCACTGTATCCGTAAAAACACCTAACAAGAAGTCATCAAAAATGAAATCATTTCTCTGCGGGTTAGCAGAAAACACATAATTCATCCCCACATACGGAACCTCTGTGTAACGCTGATCGCGCCCACGCCCAATCGCCTGTCCATCTACGCGCACCTGCCAGGATCCCCCCACGCGGCGCGTAACCTCGATCTGGTATCTGGTACTGGTAGAAAGACTTCCGCCACTGAAAATGGGGACGGCATTTGTACCATCTCGGTATTGCAGGGTAACTTCGGATTGTATGTCCAGGACATAGCCAATAATGGTAGGGCTGGCCAGAGGGCTGTTTTCAAAAATATTTGTTTCACTGGCAGCAAGCCAGATCAGAATTTTGTTGGTATTACCCAAGCTACGAGGTGTTTGAACCTCAAAAGACCACACCAAATCCTGGTCGTTCATGTCCAGCGTAGGGGAAACGGCCGTAGTGAGGTAGGTTTGCCTTGTACCGCTTCCACCCGATGGCATTTGTGATTGCAGCTCCTGGTTGCTATTTACCGTATATCCATCACCAGGACTAACAGCAACCTGCCCTGGACCCGAACCACCGATAAAATAAATCCCACTCCAGGTAGGGTTTTGGGTAAAATCATTATCGGAAAAATCATCTTGAACAAATACCTGGGAAGCACCTTCTACAAATAGCCCAAGCCAGCAGCCAAACAGCAGGAAAAGAAAACACCTCATAAAACGCAACGATCTTGTTAAACGGCAATGAATTTAACGAATCGTTACTAAAAATCCAAAACATACGAAAAAAATTAGGAGGAAAGCCAATCTGTCTCTTGTCGCTCCTCGTAGTAGGTCAAAAAACGCCGCCATTGCTCTCGGTGTAGGAGCGTCTCGGGCTTGTAGCGTGTCAGAAGGTGGAGTTTATAGCCCTGTTTACCAAAGACAATGCGGTCTCTGGCGATTTTTTTGGATAGCTCGGGCGTGATGAAGCCGCGTAGTGTACGGTTTTTGTGCAGATCAAACACCTTAAAAACAGCAGGTTTGCGGTTCAAGTTGATTTCCAAAAAAACACCTTCAATCTGCTCTACTTGTTCGAGATCAGCAAACTCGGTATCAAAAAACTGACGGATTTTGCGTGCTTTTTTATGGTCGATTTGGGCATACTGCACCTCCATCGTAACAGGATGGGCCAGGCTTAGCTGGAGGCGCGCCTCCTCCTGAATCAGGACTTTGAGCAGTTGCAAGTACTCCCGCACCAGATAGCGATTTTGTACGTGCGCCAATTCTTTTTTGAACTGCTCTTGTTGGGTGATCCCGAATAAGGTCAGGAGACGGGCTACCTGCCCAAACTCTGGGGCCGCTTCAAAGAGTGTGTTGGTATAACGAATCTCAAAACTAAATGCCCGTAGATTATCACGAAAGTTAGAAAATGCTATTTTTTGATTGCTGTTCTCGCTATCTAGCTGGAGGGTATCGCGGAGCATCGTCAGGATAGGCGACATGACGCGATCCCAAAACCAGGGCTTAGAGGCAAAAGCCAGAGATTTACTTTCGATGCGCATATCCAGGATAAGCCGATCGCGCTCTCTGGCGTAGCGTAAGGCACGACGGTTGAGGTAAGCAATGGCTTGCTGGGGGATGTGAGCGGCTAAGCGTAGGCGTTTGTCGATCTGGTGATTTTTTTGAAAGTCAGAAAGCCGTATCGCCTGAGCCATAATGACTTGTGTGCTATCAAGTGGGGTAGATATTTGATAGACTACGCCATTTTCGGCATCTTCAAAGGCTTGTACGGGTAGCATATCACCCTGGCGTAAGGCATACAGGCGTTTCTGGCTAAGGGCGATGAGGTAATGGCGGGCAATGCGGTTGTCTTCGATGGCAATCTGATAAGCCAAAAAATTTGTCCCCACCTCGTCGCGATACAGCCTTAGATAGCCCGTTTGGCGGTCATCCAAAACTTCTAATAAATGCAAGCGAAAACTATAAACAGGTAGGGATGGATAGTTAGGCATGAATCAACTTTTATGGAGCAGGTTTGTATCGAACCACTTCTTCGATGACATCGGGCGTGATTTCTTCGTAGCGCAATATGCGATCACCGGCATAATCGTTCAAGAACTCCTGGGCAGCCTCGGCGGTTTGAAGCGGCACAAAATCATGTCCCATGGGTCCTGTTTGCTGACTTTTGATGACATAAAAAGCCGTCTTTCCGTCGATCATCTGTTGGTTGTAGTAGTCCACGACAGCGATTTGAGCATCTGCCATAGGCTTGTCTTTTTTGGTCAAGATCAACATACACCTGGGCGAACACGTCCACTGCTCGCCTTCGGCAGTCGTGATGCGGGTGTTCCATTCGGGGAACTCCTTGGATGGCATTCCGCAGTGGGCGCAGTCGTAAGTTACGGCTGGTGTGTCAGTTTCATTTCCTGATGTCTGTTGCTCCGTTTTGGGCTGACAGGCAAGGATGAATATAGCGATCAATAAGAGAAATCCAGGAAGTCGCATCTATAAAGTTGGTTGAGTGGTTTTGATCGCTTTTTCCGTTTTTTTGCGGACACGCATGTTGATTAGCTCAACAACAAAAGCAAAAGCCATCGCAAAATAAACATATCCTTTGGAGACCTCCTGCCCAAGTCCCTCGGTAGCCAGCAAGAAGCCAATCAGGATAAGGAAAGAAAGTGCTAGTATCTTCAAGGGTGGATTTTGGTTAATAAAATCACTCACTTGTCCAATAAAAACTAACATAAAGATCATAGAAATAACTACCGCCGTAATCATAATACTGATCTGGCTCACCAGCCCCACGGCCGTTAGGATGGAATCGAAGGAAAAAACAATGTCGATCAAGGCAATTTGAAAGATCACACCGGCTACGGCTTTGCCTTTGGAGGGCTTAGGGGCGTGTGTTTCTGGGTCAGTCCCGAAGGTAATTTTGGCGTGCATCTCGGAGACGCTCTTGCCGATCAAGAAAAGCCCACCGGCGATCAAGATCAGGTCTCGGAGGCTGATCCCGAGATGTTCGTACTGCTCGGAGGTAGGGTCAAGCCCTAATCCAATCCAATCACTGATATTGAAAAGGTCGGCCTTGATACCGATGATCCAGGTAATCCCAAAAAGCATCACAATTCGGATCAAGAGGGCTAAACCAAGTCCGATATTTCGGGCGGCGGGTCTTTGTTGAGGGGGCAATTTATCGGTTAAGATACTGATAAATATGAGGTTATCAATTCCAAGAACAACTTCGAGTAGGGTCAGCGTAAATAGGCTTATCAGTCCTGCCCACGAAAAAAGAACACTCCAATCCATAGTTTTTTGTTAGGTATTAGTAACTGCTTTGAGAAGGCCATACTCAAAATGGCGATCCTTGAGTACTAGTAGCGGAATGTTGATGTTGAGCAAAGATAGCTTTTCTGCGGTACTGGTACTGAAGCGAGCCGACAAAAAAGTACGTCCCTTAGACCCCATCACGATCAGATCGGCGTGTTCGATGAGTGCCTGCTGATAAATGACCTCTGCTGCTGCTCCCTTTGTTTTTGATAATTCAAACTTGGGTTGTATTTCAATATCTGTTGCGTCAAATTGGCGGATAAACTTTCGATAATCGTTTTGACTTTGTTTGTGCATCACCTCGGCAAACTCCTCGTAGGTCTTCCCGACGGCATGGTATCCACCCGGCACTTGATAGACATTGAGGCAGACCAGATGTACGTTCGGGTTGTCGTGCGCAAACTCAAAAGCCCGTTCAACGGCATAGCGCGCATAGCGGTCGTAGGTAATGGGCAGGAGTATCTTGTCGATGGAGGTACGGTAATTTTCGGGGACACACAAGACGGAGGAGTTACACTTGCGTACCAGTCGCTTGGTCAAGAGGCGGGTGTGTTTGATGTCAGCCTTTCGTCCGATAGTTACCAGGTCGATGTTGTGTAGCTTAGTCATCTGGAGGATACCTGCCAGAGGGTCGCCTTCTTCGATGCGGATGACGGTTTCTGATCCTTCGCGTTCAGGAAAATAGCGGGCGACTTTTTCTTTGACGTGCTGTACAAAATGGAGTTTGGCTCCGTCAAAAGATTGTGGAACTTCGTCTTTGGTGATGTTGGTCAGGGCTTTGGGCCAGTTTTTATCCGCAAAATAGACAAAAAGAATGCGCTTTGCCTTTACGATCCTGGCGATATTGGCGGCATAAGCCATCACCTTATCGTCCATGTAGCTCAAATCAAGCCCTACTAAAATTTTGTCAATGCGATACATTTGCTGTTAACCTGTGTATTCTGCAAAGGTAAGAAATAAACGGAGCTTTGCCATGCCTTTTATTGGGCGTGTAGCAAAATATCTATCCGACACCAGGGATCAGCAAAGGGGAAGGTTGTGGGAACGTCAAAACTGACGATCTGTGATGTGGCGGACAAATGTTTGTTGAGCTGATCGGTCATGGGGAGCAACTCGGCCTGGGTATGTAGGGTGGGCGTTAAGCTGGGGTGCTGTTTGAGGAAATCGTTCACCGTCGCAAGGACAGTTTTTTGTCGCCGAAGGTATCGTTTCTTTTGGGGGAACATCAGGCTATGTTTCCAGACCAGCGGTTGCTCGGCGTGGGTGCGGGTATCGGGGTCTGCCTGAAAGTAATCTTGTTGGGGCAGCGGCAGATTGGTTTTTCGGGGAGTGATTCCTTCGGTAAGGTTCTGACAATTTGAATCCTGGATATTTTCTTCAAGTTTTCCCATGATCTGATCGTAACGCACCAATGAGTCTCCCTCTTGTGGCTGCTCGGGAAGAGGAAGCGTATCTCCGACCATCCAATAAGCCAGTTCATCCATGGCATAGGGGTTCTCGCTCAAAAACATACGGTGAATAAAGTCCACCAAAAAGCGGTTGCGCAATTCAATAACCAAAGAATCAGACAACTCATGGATATAACGAAACTGCTCCTGATGCTTCAGCACCTGGGCTAGCTGCCCGACCGGCTTTCCCAGCAAGACAAGTTCTCGAAACTGCACCTGCACATCAAAACTATACGCATACACCTCCAAAGGCAAAACCAAAGGAAGCACATAAGGACGAAAATTATTCCCCTGCACGTAAAGTTCATACGAGAAACCGGCTTCCAGGAGCATCAAACACTCACTACTACTGGCATCGGGCTGCCAAATGCGCTGTTCGTATTGCTTTTTCTCTCGGTTCCAAACCTTGACACGGGTTTGGAGCGGCCCACCGTCCTTGTCCAGGCTTTGGATACGTGCATTCACCTGTACGTACCGTCCTGTACGTTCGGCAGAGACATCGACCGGATACGTAAAAAAAAGTAAAAAACAAAGAAAATATACGGTACGCATAAGCGGGTGGCTCGGCCATCAACGGAAAACATGGGGTCATTTCGTTGGGATAGGACGACCAACAAAATCTTAGGTAGCTACTACTATACAAATGATTATCAAAAATCTTACCATTTATTTACTTTCCCGCAGTGCTGACCTTAGCTACGAACATATCCATTCCTCGGGTATCGAGGTTTTCGTTCGTGTATCCAGACAAAAAGTAGCCGCTCTTATCGTGCGCCTCCACAATGCCATGGGCGATCTGCATTTGCTCTCCCCCAAAACTATGCTGCCAAAGGAGTGCGCCTTTTCGGTTGAGTTTGGCTACCAGTATGTTATGTCCAAGTGGGCTGGTGTTTTCGTGGTACTCATTGGGTACATATACATCCGTATAGCCAGCCACAACTACGTGGTTATCACTCGTGATGGCTACATCAAAAAACTCATCCGTGCTTAGCCCACCAATGTTTTTTGACCATAATTGTTTGCCTTCGGCATTGATCTCAAATAGCCATCCATCGTGGCTCCCCTCAGCAAAAGAATAACTATATCCGGCCACAACAAAATGCCCATCCGGCGTAACGGCTACGGCATTGCCCATCTCGTTATCAGGGCCGCCGTAGGTTTTGTCCCATACTTTGTTGCCGTCTTTGTCGAGGGCGACTACCCACACCTCCCAACGGCCGTAGCCCAGGGACTCGGTCTGCCCCACAACAAGATAGCCATCATCAGCGGTGCGAATGACATCGTTGGCCATGTCATTTTTTTCTTTGCCGTAAGTCTTCCTCCAAATTTCTTTACCTTCCTTATCAATTTTGATAATGAGCATATCACTTAGTCCGCTCTCCAGGTCTAAGGTTGTCCCGACAACGACAAAATCACCTTCTTGCGTCTCCGCGATGGCGTTGGCCTCGTCGATACTGGTACGGCTACCGTAGGTTTGCTGCCACTTGAGGAGACCTTTATCGTCAAGGCGGATGACCCAAAAATCCTTCAAACCAACCCCTCCACCGTAAGAATCCGAATAGCCAACGATCATCAGGTGTTGATCGCTGGTCTCGATGCCACAGTGGGCTTCTTCGCTTTCTTCGGCCCCAAAGTTTTTGTCCCAAACGACTTTCCCCTGTGCATTGACCTTGATGACGTTCATGTTCATATCGCCTACACCGTAGGAATCTGTCCGGCCATACAAGACGTAGTTTTGATCGCTGGTCTTGAAGATGCCCTTGTTGGTTTCGATGCCTTTACCACCGATGGCTTGGTAAAATTCAACTTTTGTAGGACCGACCTGATACCACATGGCCGATGAACCGATCAGGAGTATGCCGAAAAGAAGAAGTGCTTTCATAGATTTTTGTTGTTCCGATGTCCTTATGTGGTACTTGCTAAACCACCGATGGTGTATTTTTGAGACAACAAAGAACAACAAATGTGCCTAGTTTATTTTTTCGGATTGTCCTTCTAAGTTAAAGAGATCATTCAGCAGATCAATGAGCGTTTCGGCTTCGCCGCGCTTACAGGCGGCTTTGAGTTGAAGGACAGGTAATTTGAGGACTTTCTGCATCATGCTGCGGGTGGCTGCCTCGAGAAGTTCGGCTTCGGCGGGGCTGGCTTTTTTGAGGAAGCGGGCGAGTTCGTCTTTGCGGATGTCCTCGAGGGCATTTTTGAGGCGTTGGATGGTGGGGGAGAAAAGCATCTCCTGGGCCCACTCTTCAAAACCCTGCATGGACTCCTCAATGATCGCCTTGACGCGGGGGATGGCGGCTTTGCGTCGCTCCACCACAGCGTGGGTGCGCTGCTGAATCTGGTCGATGTTGTAGAGCAGAACGCCCGTGCGCTGCTCTACGTCGGGGGCGATGCTACGGGGCATCGAAAGATCAATCAAGTGCTTGAAACTCAAAATCTCCCAGTGGGAGAGATCACTGTGGGTCAAGAAGGGTTGGGCAACGGCCATGGCCGAGATGACAATATCGAAGCGCGACAGCTCAGCGTGCAGTCGCTCAAAAGGCAGGACGGAAAAGCCGCATTCCTGCGCCAGGGCCTCGGCTTTGGCGGCCGTGCGGTTGGTGAGCGTAACATCGGTGAGCTTAAAGTTGAGGAGGTTTTTGGCTACATCGCGCCCCATCTCGCCTAAGCCAATGACCAGGATGCGCGGACTGATCCAGGCACGCCCCAACTCGGCGGCTAGCTCGGCAGCGGCATAGGATGCCGAGGCTGCCCCGTCGCGGAAGTGCGTCTCCTGGGCTACCCGCTTATGTGTAAAAAAGATGGTGTGCATCAGGCGATGCAAAAACGGCCCCGCCAGTTGGGCATCCGCTGCCCATTGGTAGGCGTTCTTTACTTGATGCGAAATTTGCAAATCCCCAATTACCTGCGACTCCAACCCCATCGAAACCGAAAACAGATGCCGTACTGCTGCGGCTTCATCCAAAAATACCTCCGTGTAGTCCAGGAGGCTGGCCGGCTGTGGGATACCCTTTTCGATGCCGATCAGTTGAATAAAAGGCAAGGTCAGGTCGCGTTCCGAAACGTAGTACACCTCTGTTCGGTTACAGGTAGAAAGAATCAGTACTTCCTGCAAACCAAAGAGATCCGGGAGCTTGGCCAGCAAACGGCGGGTCGTGTCCTCGCCCAGGGCCACCTGCTCGCGGATGGCTACCGGTGCGTTTTTGTAGGAAAAACTGAAGGCTTTGAACGATGGATTTGGCATGGGTTCTTTTTACTTTTTTTGGGTAGTAGTCAAGTAATCTTCGGAGCGATCAAACGCCCTACGGCTGCAAATTTATCAAAAACATTGGCATTGTGGGGGGCATCCTGTTCCAATTCTTCGGTGAGATCTTGCCCTGCCCAGTGTTCGTAGTGTTGCCCCTTGCGCCAGAGCCTTGAGCGGCTTACGTCGTAGATGACCCCTCGGTAAGCACACCAAATTTCGGGGCGGTCTTGTCCGTTGTAGTGGGCCAACTGTCCCGATGTATAAAGCGGTAAGGCATCCATAAATTGATACATCAAAGTTCGGCGCAAAGCAGCAAAAGGTATATGATATTTCACTTGTTTTGTACTGACTTTGCTCAAATTTAAATCAATCGTCCAATAAAATTGTTGATCTTGATGAAAAAATACCTCCGCCAAAGCGTACAAATGCTTATTTTTGTGGGAATCACTGCCTGTGCCACCACCCGCGAAGACCTCACCCAAGCAACGGGCTACCAAGACCCCGCCAACTTTGAAGAAAAACTAGAAGCCGCTGACAATGAACGCCAAACGCACCTCAAAAAAAAATAAAGCACCCATCGGATATTGGCAACAACCCCTGATCGCCTGGCGTACCCTTGCCCGAGGAGCCGCCCTGACCTGGAAACACCTCCTGCAAGCCATCCAACGACCCCGACGCAAGCACTTCGACCCATCCGACAAGCAGTATTTCAGTGATCCCGATGGCATCGCCACCATGCGCTATCCCTACGAAGCCCCACCCCTAACCGACCACGGACGCTACCGGCTTCACAACGAAATCGAAGACTGTATCGTCTGCGATAAATGCGCCGATGTATGCCCCGTTGATTGTATCGAGATCGAATCCGTCCGATCCACCGAAGGAACCATCCGAAAAGCCTCCGACGGAACAGCCATTCGCCTCTATGCCACCAAGTTCAATATCGACATGGCCAAGTGCTGCTACTGCGGCTTATGCACCGTCGTCTGCCCGACAGAGTGCCTGACCATGACCAAAGCCTATGATTACAGCGAAGTCAATGTGGCCCAAATGATCTACGCCTTCTCCGACCTAAGCCCCGAAGAAGTCCAACAAAAAAAAGCCGCCTGGGCCGCCGCCGAAGCCGAGAAAAAAGCCAAAACCGCCGCCCCAAGTCCACCATCACGCCCACAAGCCAGAATCGTCCGAAAGAAAAAAACAGAAGACTAGCGGGAAACTTTGGATGCCTCCAAAATTCCCCAAAGTCAAATATGAACTTATCCAGGGATAACCGGCTTAGAACCGCCACCAGCCTCCCAATCTCAACCCCATCCCTGAGGTATGGCGGCGCAAAAGTCCGGTACGGTTTAGGGCAGGTTCATAAAACAAAAGTGAATTTAGTCCCCAACGTTTTCCCATCGGACGGGACAAACCCGCCTCCATCCGCAGGTTATTCCAACCCCAGGCGGGCTGAGCCAAACTGTTACGGCTTCTTTCGGTGTACTGCTCGTCATCGTCGGGGTCTTCAATGTCATAAGCGTAGGTGAATCGCTCTCGTAGCAGTTGCTGCCCCGTGATACCAAAACCAACAAAGGGCTGCCATCTGCTGTCGGGCCACAAGTGATAGCGCAGGCGGATGGGCATCACCAAAGATGTTTGCTGTGCTTCAAGATATTCGGGAAACCTGCCATTCAGGAGAATCGGCTGTGGAAGACGCTCAATTTCATCCGACGAGAGAACGGCGGCTACTTTTCCGTCTAGCTCATAGGCAACTGTACTAGCCGCCAGTCCGAGAGAGAGTTCCCAGCGAGTACTCAAACGGAGATGCCCATCTAGCCCGGCTCGTATGCCTAGGTAGGGATCGGTTCCACTGACCTGTGGAAGTAGCCCGGCGGCAGTAAGCTCGGCAGATAGCTGCCAGGTATCCGTCCAGCGCCTTACTTTTTGCCAAAGAGACGGT
Organism: Bernardetiaceae bacterium; assembly: GCA_036822015.1. Classification (GTDB taxonomy): domain Bacteria; phylum Bacteroidota; class Bacteroidia; order Cytophagales; family Bernardetiaceae; genus DAISIL01. The sequence continues at coordinate 15,037 of DAISIL010000057.1, forward strand.
TGCTTAGGCGATAAGAAGGCTTGTTTGCTGGGATGCAAACGATCCACAGGCGGGCCTTGTGTCCAGACAAACTGCCCTTCGAGTAGGGGAAAGTCAGGAACTTTTGCCGTTAGTCGCTCTTCGAGGAAAGACTGCGCCAAAAATTGTCCTAAGCGTTGTTCCGTATTAGGCGTTTGGATCAGCGACGGGGGTAGATAGAAGGTCGATAACGCAGCAAAAGGCATACCTACGGCGGTGTAGCCTTGCTGTTGCTGTTGCTCCACCAGATCAGGTGCTTGGCTGATGATGTAAAGCGTATCTACGACACGCTGGGTCATCACCGATGTTGCTTGTGTTGTTTTGAGGTTGTGCAGTTGGTGTTCTAGTCGCCACCACAACAGAAGGTTAAGCAACAACAAGACCGCTAGCATGACCCAGACCAAAGAGCGGGGACGCTTGGGGAGTTGCCGGGCCACCCGTCGCCAAAGACTTTTTTGGTAAGCCGGCACAGGTGCTGGATCAGCTTCTAGCTTTTGTCTTATTTTCTTATAAAAATCTTCAGGCGCCATGGGGAGTACAGGTTGGTGGGTTATATGGACACGTCAGTTGAGCCTGTAAGCGGGCGCGTGCCTTAGATAGATTAGATTTGGAGGTTCCCTCCGATATGTCCAACAGATCAGCAATTTCTCGATGATTGTATCCTTCAATGACATACAAATTAAACACATTTCGATAAGCGGGAGGTAGTTGGGCAATCAACTTTCGGATATCATCAGCACCTAGGCGGTCTAACGCGGACTCATCGACGTGTAATGGATGGGTATCGTTTATTTCCTCCTGATACTGATGCGGGCGTTCGCGTCGATGTAAATCAATGGCAGTATTGATGAGGATGCGCCGTATCCATCCTTTGAAAGACCGGCTATTATCGTAGCGATGTAGCTGCATAAAAATTTTCACAAATCCCTCACTAAAAGCCTCCTCGGCTTCTGTATCTGTATCCGTGTAACGCAAACATACACTCATTCCGTAGGCAAAACAAGCCTTAAATAACTTTTGCTGGGCTTTGCGGCTGCCTTTGCGGCAGCCTTCAATTAAGGAAAAAAGAGCGGGGCTATCTAACTGCATCAAGTAAACAGCACTTTAAAGTTGTAGGATGCTTCCCCTATCCTGGTAAGATCAAGGTAGAGGAAGCGCATCTTTGGAATTAGCGAAACCACCCGAATTTAATTCCGGCTTGAAAGCTAAATCCTGAAATATCAGACTGATCCAGGTTTCGATAGTCCATGTTGCTGATCCATCGGTAGCTCAGCCCTGCATTAAAACGAACGTACTTATGAATGTTCAATTCTAGCAAAGCCGCTGGCTCGACGGTCATAAAACTACTGCTCCCCAGCAAAACAGGCGGTCCATCCCCATCCATCTCTACCTCTCCAACACCAATGAGGAGTGGAAAAGTTAGGTGTAATAGTTGATCTGGCTTCCAGGTGTACTCAACCATAGCACCACCAGCAACATAGTCCAGATGAATACCAGGGATCAATTCATTGTCAGGTACAGGGTCGTTCATCGATTGAGTATAAAATGCCCCTAGGGTAACTTTTTTGCCTAAGGTAAGCCCGCCACGTAGGTTAAATAGAGCCGTTGTTGCTCCCCCCATATCGGTCAGTTGAACTGATGGCACGACCACCACACCCAAAGGAGGTATTTTTGGACTATTACCCAGCAACGTTTTGGGTGTATCATCCTGTGCCTGCACCCACAGGGCGACAACGGAACAAAAGAAAAATAAAAAAGATTTTTTCATGGTTGTTTTTAAAAATTTTAGTGATAAAGGTGGCTTAGTCGTCGATTTTCAAAAAGTTTCCGCTCTCATCAAAATAAATTTCGATGCCATTGGAAAGCCAAACTTCGTAGTAACGGTCGTCGCGGTCATATACCGCACGAATAATCGTTAGGTCGGGGTAGTTGGCTTGCACAAAATCAAGGATCGCCCTGGGCAGGTCTGCTGGATTAACCAAAAGGTCGTCCTTATCACTTTCGTAGCCGCAGTGATACGCATCGTCATCGTCAAAAAAGTCATCACAGGCGGTCAAACCCAAAGCCATCCAAAAAGCCAAAAGATAGCTTAGAAACTTAAACAGATTGCGTTGCATGAATTTAAGTTGGTTAAGGTGAAAAATCGCCCACAACACGCAAACTGCTCGCAAAGGGTTGCCTCGGAGAAATAAAATATTTTCTTTCTCCTGAGATATAGCAAAGGTCTTGTCGGGAGCCATTACCGGCGGCCCTTCTTGAAAGACAAGGATCAATAGCCCAGGTTGGGGCCCAGCCAACGCTCCATCTCTTCGAGGGGGATATTTTTGCGTTTGGCGTAATCACTGATTTGATCTCGGTCTAGGTATCCCACCCCAAAATAATGGCTTTGAGGATGCCCGATATAAAGCCCACTAACGGCGGCAGTTGGGTACATGGCTAGGTTTTCGGTGAGGGTAAGCCCGATGCGTTTTTCTACGTCGAGGAGCTGAAAAAGGGTGTGCTTTTCGGTGTGATCGGGGTTGGCGGGATAGCCGGGCGCCGGACGTATGCCGTCGTAGCGTTCGCGGATAAGCTCCTCATTGCTAAGATTTTCACTGGGAGCATATCCCCAAAACTCTCTCCTGACACGGGCGTGCAGGTGTTCGGCAAAGGCTTCGGCGAGGCGGTCGGCGAGGGCTTTGGCCAGGATGGATCTGTAGTCGTCGTGATCGCGCTCGTAGCGTTCCGTGATCTGGTCTAGGCCGTGTCCGGTCGTGAGGGCAAAAGCTCCGCAGTAGTCCGGGATGCCGCTGTTTTTGGGGGCAATAAAATCAGAGATGCAAAGCATGTCCTTATCGGGGCCGTTATTGACTTGCTGACGGAGGTTGTACCATTTGCCGATCACGTGCTGGCGTTGGTTGTCGGCGTAGAGTTCGATGTCGTCATCATCGACGGTGTTGGCGGGGAACAGACCCACGACAGCTTTGGCGGTCAGTTGCTTTTGGGCCACGATCTGCTCGAGCATCTGCTGGGCATCGCGGTAAAGTTTTTCGGCTTCTGATCCGTATTTGGCGTTTTTGAAGATTTTGGGATACGCGCCTTTGAGTCCCCAGGTGATAAAGAAGGGTGTCCAGTCGATGTAAGGGACGATCTGCTCGAGCGGATAATTGTCAAATTGTTGAATGCCCAGATGCTTCGGTACGGCGGGTCGATAGTCTTTCCAGGAAACTTTCATTTTTCGTTGTCGGGCTTCCTGTATGGTTACAAAGTTTTTGGCACTTTGTTTTTTGGCGTGATCGTCGCGCATATCGCTGTACTCCTCCTTGTATTGGGTGTGTACCTGGGCGTAGGTTTCTCGGCTCAAAAGCTGGCTCACCACGGGTACAGCCTTGGAGGCATCCACGACGTGAGCAACAACGCCTTCGTACTGCGGGTCAATCTTGACGGCAGTATGGATGCGCGAAGTAGTAGCTCCACCGATCAGCAGGGGTTTGTTCATGCCGCGCTTTTGCATCTCCTGGGCCACAAAAACCATCTCATCCAAAGAGGGCGTAATCAATCCGCTTAAGCCGATGATGTCGGCTTGCTCTTTTTCGGCTTCGTCTAGGATTTTCTGGGCGGGAACCATGACCCCCAAATCAACGACATCGTAATTGTTACAGGCCAGTACGACACCAACGATGTTTTTTCCGATGTCGTGTACATCGCCCTTGACGGTGGCTAGCAGGATTTTACCTTTCTTCTGGGCTACCTCACCGCGCAAGGCGGCAGCTTCTTTTTCTTTTTCGAGGTACGGGATCAAGTAAGCCACCGCTTTTTTCATCACCCGCGCACTCTTGACGACCTGTGGCAAGAACATCTTCCCTGCCCCAAAGAGATCGCCGACGACATTCATGCCATCCATGAGCGGCCCTTCGATGACCTTGAGGGGTGTCGGAATTTTTTGGCGGGCTTCTTCGGTATCCTCCTCCACAAACTCCACGATACCGTTGATGAGCGCGTGTTCGAGGCGTTTTTCGACGGGATTTTCTCTCCAGGAGAGGTCTTTTTCGGCTTTCTTTCCGCCTTTGCCTTTGTAGGATTCGGCAATTTCTACGAGGCGTTCGGTGGCTTCGGGATCGCGATTAAAGAGGACATCCTCCACGGCTTGGAGCAAGTCCTTCGGAATTTGCTCATAGACTTGCAGCATACCGGCATTGACGATACCCATCGTCAGTCCAGCCTTGATGGCATGGTACAAAAAGGCGGCGTGCATGGCCTCACGGACGGCATTATTACCCCTGAAAGAAAACGAAAAGTTGCTCACCCCGCCGCTGCTTTTGGCGTAAGGCAAGTTTTCCTTGATCAAGGCGACAGCTTCGATGAAGTCCATGCCGTAGGTGTTGTGTTCTTCGATGCCCGTCGCGACGGCAAAGATATTGGGATCAAAGATGATGTCTTCGGGTGGAAAATTGATTTCTTCGGTAAGAATTTTGTAAGCTCTTTGGCAGATTTCGATTTTTCGTGCTTTGGTATCGGCTTGTCCTTGCTCATCAAAAGCCATCACGATTACGGCGAAGCCATAGCGGCGCACCAAACGCGCCTGCCGCTTAAACTCCTCCTCTCCTTCTTTGAGCGAAATCGAATTGACGATGCCTTTGCCCTGTACACATTTAAGCCCCTCCTCAATGACCGACCATTTGGAGGAATCAATCATAATGGGCAACTTAGAAATATCGGGTTCGGCGGCCAGCAGGTTCAGAAAATCGCGCATGGCTCGGGCCGAATCCAACATCCCCTCATCCATGTTTACGTCGATGATCTGGGCCCCACCCTCTACCTGGTTTTGGGCCACCGAAAGGGCCTCATCGTAGCGATTTTCTTTGATGAGCTTGGCAAACTTCTTAGAACCCGTTACGTTGGTGCGCTCCCCAAC
>DAISIL010000058.1:0-19491 GCA_036822015.1 Bernardetiaceae bacterium
CCCTTTTATCGGGAACTCCGCAGCTTCGCCGGAGAACTCAACCGCAGGCTACGCGCCCAAACCGCCCTCCATCTCATCGCGGGCATGGACTGGAACTTTACGCTTTCCGGCCGCCCTTTCAAGTTCATCTCGGAGGTTTATCACAAACAAATTTGGCACCTGATCCCCTACGACATGGATAACCTCCGCCTGCGCTACTACGCCAACAACGATGCCCGAGGGCGCGTTACGGGACTGGATGCACGCCTGAGCGGGGAGTTTATCCGAGGGACAGAATCCTGGTTCGGGATCAGCACTTTGGTAGCCCGCGAAGATGTGGACTTCGATGAGCGGGGTTTTATCCGTCGCCCTACGGATCAGCGGGTTACGGCGACGCTTTTCTTTCAGGATCACCTGCCCAACGATCCCACCCTGCGGATGTACATTCGGCTGCTCTACGGGAGTGGACTGCCCTTTGGTTTTCCGAACCGTCCCCAAAGCAGGGCCATACTACGCGGGGCCCAATACCGCCGCGTCGATGTGGGTTTTTCTAAATCCTTGATTTTTGAGGAGCAAAAAGGGCTACGCTCGCTTTGGATAAGCATAGAAGTGCTGAACCTACTCGGCGTGGAAAACGTGATTGCTTATAGCTGGGTACGTGATTTTGTCAATGATCGCCAATACGCCATCCCCAATAGCCTTTCCCAGCGATTTTTTAATCTCAAAGTCGTGGGGCATTTTTGAGGACAAAAGCCGCCGCCCACTCGGCACAGCGTTCACCGTCCATGGCCGCCGAAGCGATGCCGCCGGCATAGCCTGCCCCTTCACCACAAGGGAACAGCCCTTGTACGTCGGGGTGATGACCCGTTTCGGGATCGCGGGGGATGCGCACGGGCGAGGAGGTGCGGCTCTCGACACCCACGATCTGGGCATCAGCGGTGAGGTAACCCTTCATCTTTTTGTCGAAGAGCTGAAAGGCTCGGCGCAGCCGCTGGGTGATCTGTGGAGGGAGTACCTCGTCAATTTCCACCGACACAAGCCCGGGCTGGTAAGATGTAGGGAGGAGTTCGGAGGAAAGGCGACGGGCCACAAAGTCATGTAGGCGTTGGGCGGGAGCGGCTTGGGTGTTGCCGGCCAGTTGGCAGGCGCGTTGCTCTACCGCCGCCTGAAAGTGCATCGCGGCCAGCGGGCCGTGTTGGGTGTAGTCGCCCCAGTCGCGCTCGTCCACCGAGACGACAATACCCGAGTTGGCGTAACGGGAGTTTCGTTTGGAGGGCGACATCCCATTGACGACCACCTCGCCCGTCGCTGTCGCCGAAGGCACCATGAAGCCACCCGGACACATACAAAACGAAAATACGCCTCGTTCTTTTACTTGTGCTTTAAGGCTATAGGGAGCCGCTGGCAAGTATCCCCCGCGCTCCTCCCCGTGATACTGGATCCGATCTACAAACGCCTGCGGATGTTCGGCTCGGACACCGAGGGCGAAGGGCTTAGCCGCAATGGCAATCTGCTGCCGATGAAGCTGAGCAAAAATATCTCTGGCCGAATGCCCCGTAGCCAAAATCAAAGCCGCCCCCAGTAGCTCTCGTCCGTCGGAGAGACGCACACCGCGCATCTGCCCCTGGTCGAGGAGGAACTCCGTTACCTTTGCGCCAAAATGTACCTGCCCACCTGCGGCCAGGATGCGCTCCCGCATCTGGGCCACGATACGGGGGAGCTTATTGGTACCAATATGCGGTTGGCTATCCAGGAGGATAACAGGATCGGCACCATGAGCAACAAAAGTGCGCAAGACACGCTGCCACGACCCGCGCTTTTTGGCTCGGGTGTAGAGTTTGCCATCCGAAAACGTCCCGGCTCCACCTTCTCCAAAACAGTAATTGGAATCGGGATCGACGATATGGCGGCGGCTGATGTTGGCAATATCTCGGGTACGCTCGCGCACGGGCTTGCCCCGCTCCACCAGCACGGGTTTCAAGCCTAGCTCAATCAAACGCAAGGCCGCAAAAATACCTCCTGGCCCTGCCCCAACGACCAACACCGGCGTAGCTCCCTCCACCGACGGGTAGTCCGTCGTGATGACCGGCACCACGGGTGGCTCTCCCCAGGCGACCTCCGCCCGTAGCTGTACCCGCACGGGAGACTTTCGGGCATCGACGGATCGCTGCAAAGGACGCACCCAAAAGTTGGGGTCATCAGTGGCCTTAAGCTGCTGCCGTACCTTTGCCTCAAAGGCTGCCAAATCGAAGCCTTCCTGGGGAGATACCCGAAAATCCATGATTTTTTTCATCACATCGACTGTTATTCTTCGTTTTTGTTGGCTTTGATTTGCCGCCTTACTTCTTGTACATCTTTTCGGATTTCCTGGGCGAGTTCTTTGATGCGTTGCATCTGCTTCCGAATCTGTGTACCAGAGGGGTTGTGGTTGTAGTTATAAAAACGCTCAAAGTCTTCTTCAAGGTCTTTGACAATCTGGCGAAGTTCCTCGTACCGCTTCATGTGATATTTTTTGCGTTAGATCAAAAAAATAGACATCCATACCGACACCTGCCGGCTGGCTGTGAGTAGCACACGGAATAGTAAGTAGAGTCCCTTGATAGAAAAACCTATAAGCTCTTGAAGACCTTATAGGTTAATGGTATGTCGTACTTGTCTTTTTTAGATCGTTGCTTCGACCTGAATATCGCTCTTGGCGTAGTAGCCGCTCTCGAGTTTGTGTTGTACTTTGGAGAAGGCCTCAATGGTTTCTTCAACATCAGCCAGGGTATGAACAGCCGTGGGGATGAGCCGCAGCATGATGACATCCCTCGGAACGACGGGGTAAATGACCACAGAACAGAAGATGTTGTAGTTCTCGCGGAGGTCAATGATGAGGTTGGCGGCTTCGTTGTTGCCCCCACTCAAAAACACCGGCGTAACGGGCGACTGGGTGTTGCCGAGATTAAAGCCCCGTTCGCGCAGTCCCGTTTGGAGGGCATCGACGATACGCCAGAGGTTCTGGCGGTGTTCGGGCTGATCGCGGAGCATCTCGAGGCGTTTCATATTGCCGACCGTGATGGGCATGGGCAAAGTCTTGGCAAAGATTTGGGAGCGGGTGTTGTAGCGCAGATACTCAATCACTTGCTCATCGCTAGAAACAAAAGCCCCGATGCTAGCCATCGACTTAGCAAAGGTAGAGAAGTAAATATCAATATCGTCTTGAACGCCCTGGGCTTCACCCGCCCCGCGTCCGTTTTCTCCCATCGTGCCAAAGCCGTGTGCATCATCGACCAGCAGACGGAAAGGATATTTTTTCTTCAGCGCAACGATACCCTTCAAGTCGCCCATATCACCGACCATCCCGAATACGCCCTCGGTGATAACCAGGATGGCTCCGCCGGTCTTTTCGGTGTGCGCCACGGCTCGTTGGAGTTGTTTTTCGCAGGAGGCGATGTCATTGTGGGGAAAAACGTAGCGTTTGCCCAGGTGCATCCGCAGTCCATCGACGATACAAGCATGGCAGTCGGCATCATAAACGACGGCATCATGGCGGTCAAGGAGCGCATCCACAACCGACATAATCCCCTGGTAGCCGTAGTTGAGTACCATGGTATCGGGCTTTCCTACGAAGTTGGATAGATGATATTCAAATTTTTCCAGTATTTTGGAGTTTCCCGACATCATCCGTGCGCCCATCGGGTAGGCCAGCCCCCACTCGGCGGTGGCCTCTGTGTCTGTTGCCCGCACTTCGGGATGATTGCCTAATCCTAAATAATTATTTAGACTCCAGGTCAGGACTTCCTTGCCCCGAAATTGCATACGCGGGGCCAACTCTCCTTCAAGCTTGGGGAAAGCAAAATAGCCATGCGCTACCTGTGCGTGCTGCCCGAGGGGGCCTCGGTTTGTTTTGAGCTTTTCAAATAGATCCACGTCCTTTTCTCTTTTTTGGTTTGCTATCAGATGAGCCGGAAGGGAGGTCAAATACTCATGCCCACACCTAGTTTCAACTCATCAAATTGGAACAAAAGTACAGACAAAAAGCGGGATCACGAAATTTATAGCTCCCTAAAAATAAAACGAGTAGTAGCCTCGCTCTCCTTCGGGGGTTAGCCCTTTGATGATGACCCGCCCTCGGATGCGCTCCATGATTTGTACAAAAGCCTCTGGGGTCTCGATGGCGTAGTCATTGATCGCCGTTACGACGAAACCCTCTCGGATGCCCAGCCGCCGCAAGAAACCATTGCCTATGCTTTTGATGCGCACGCCACCACTGATTTTGAGCCGACTGCGTTCGAGCAGCGGGACAGCCTCCAGGATGGCACCCAGGCTTTGGGATTGATATACCTCTCGCTGTACCAAATCGGTGGTTCCGTTGATGTTGGTCAGGCGTAGGGTCGGCTCAAATGTTTTTCCCTGGCGTTCGATGCGTAGGCGCACCTGGTCGCCGGGCCGAAAGAAACTCATCTGCTCATCGAAGTCGCTTCGGCTATGAATCGCCGTACCGTTGATGCTTCGGATGATATCGCCTGCTTTGAGCTGGGCTTGCTGGGCCGCCCCTCCGTTTTCAATTTCTGCTAAAACGACACCATCAACCTCCGATAGCCCAAAACGCTTTGCGATGCCTTCATTGACCTCCAGGACACTGGCCCCCAGGAACGCTTTCTGTACCTGCCCGTACTCCCGCAGATCCGTCATAATTTTTCGGACAATATCCGAAGGGACCGCAAAGCCGTAACCCACATAGGAGCCAGTCTCGGAGAGGATGGCCGTATTGATGCCCACCAATTCGCCCTCGGCATTGACCAGGGCCCCGCCGCTGTTGCCCGGGTTGATCGCCGCATCGGTTTGGATGAAAGCCTCCAGGGGAAACTGCCCCCCCATGATGTCGATGCTGCGCCCTTTGGCGCTCACGATGCCGGCCGTTACGGTAGAGGTCAGGTTGAAGGGATTACCCACGGCCACGACCCACTGCCCCACCTGCAAATCGCTCGAAGAACCAAAAGTAATCGGGGTAAGCCCTTGTTTGTCAATTTTTAAGAGTGCTAAATCTGACGAAGGGTCTGTACCGATCACCTTGGCAGGGTAGCTGCGTTTGTTCAAGACGACTTCTATCTCTTGGGCGCGATGGATGACGTGGTTGTTGGTGATGATGTATCCATCTTTCGAGATAATCACCCCTGATCCTGTCCCGATGGGATCGCGGGAGGAGCGGGAACCTTCCCCAAAAAAGTAGTCCGCCCAACTGGTGGAGCGGTAACGATCCGAGTACGTTTTGATATAAACCACGCTGGGCTTTGCCTTGGCGGCTGCCAAAGCGAAATCGGGGCGGCTGGTAGGCGCGAAGGCCTGCTGGACGGGTGGATGTGTGGGTTCGGAGATGAACACGGGCAAGTGCTGGAGCATCAAAAAGTACGTCAGGCCACTTCCCAAAATGGCCTCCAGCAGTGCCGTAATCAATCCTTGAATACGCATAAGTCTTGTTTTGATGATGCGTTTTTTACTAGCTCTTTGGGCGATAGGTTTTATCTTTAAAACAAATTAACCTACCCTAGTTTTCGTGTGAAAGCTGCAAAATCCGATAGGCTCCCCGCGCCACAATACCAAAGACGATCAGTCCAATCACCAAATCAGGATAAGGCGAACCCGAGAGATACACCAAAAGCCCAGCCAGGATCACCCCGAGATTGATGATGATGTCGTTGGAGGTAAAGATCAAGCTGGCCCGGATGTGTACCTCGCGGCTTTGGGTCTTTTGGAGCAGATACAGCGAAAGTCCATTGCCAAGCAGTGCCAACAAAGAGATACCCACCATCCAACCAAAAGCCGGTATGGCCTCCAAACCCACAAAACGGCGCACCACCTCAACCAAACCCAATACCGCCAAAAACAACTGAAAATACCCACTCCAACGCGCCGTCCGACGCTTACGGGCCAGGCTACCACCCACCGCCAACAATGCCAGCCCATACACCAAACTATCGGCGAGCATATCCAGGCTATCGGCAATCAGTCCCATGGAATCGGAAAAAATCCCCATGAAAAACTCGAGCAAAAAGAAGAAAAAGTTGATCCCCAAGACCTGCCAAAGAAGCCGGCTTTCGCCCTTAGAACGCTCCGAAAGCGGAGGTGGCATCGTTGCCGCTGCACTAGATAACAGGCTTGTCCCGAGTTGCAACGGCTTTAAAGCCTCCAGGATCGCATCCGACGTTTGGGCATGATAAACGACCAACTGCCGCTCGGGGATGTTGATCTCGAGGGCATGAACACCCGTTTTTCCCTCGAGGCGCATCCGAATCAGTTGCTCCTCCGAAGGGCAATCCATGGCCTGTACCCGAAAAATACTTTTTTGTAACATATCCTAAGCCATCAGCAGTAGATCAGAAGCGATACACCAACCCAAGCCCGCCCAGAGTCGTCGTCAGTTCGAGCGGCCCCAGATGGCGTAAGTATTGCCCGTGTACGAGGGCGTAAAATCCCAGATCAAAGACAAATAGCCAGCCGCCCTGCATGAGCAAAGAATAACCATACCCCTGGAGACGTTGGCTATCACGCCGCTGTCCGCGCTCACGCAAGAAAAAACCCGTCATGACGTAGCCCACATCTAGTCCGGCGTTGAGGAGGAGAATTTTTTCGAGTTGGTGGTAGGCGTTGGCTGTCTGCCATATGTTCCAGCCGGCTGTCTCGGGCGATGCCCAATAGCCGCTGGCCGCCAATCCGACATTGACTACGTTCCAGAAAAGATTCATCTGATGAAAGTAGCGCGTCTGTCCCTGGGTGCGTCCCATCTGCCAGGCACCGAGGGCCATGTTGCCCAGCCCCCAGGTTCCCAAAACGAGCATGGCTTTTTGGTTCAGTGCCAGACGATCGGCGTTGATGGCAGGCAGATCAAAAGTAGGCAACTCCTGGGCATGAAGCACCGCCACGGCCCAAAGACACAAGACCAGCGAGGGAAGAGAACGACGATAAAAAGTTAGTGATTTCATTTTTTGAAGGCTAAATCTACTTCTGTTACGAAGGTCTTGCTGGTTTCAAGTCGGATAAAATCCCCGTTGGCATCCGTCTGGGGTGTCTGAATCTCATCCGTGATGCACAAGGCCCTGGGGTAGGTCTCCGTGAAGGCTAACTTACGCTGAATCACGCGCCCTACTGGTGCCGGCGAAGGAGAAGCATACCAATAATCAAACTCTCGGACGGAGAACAACTGCTCTACGCCTGCCTCCGTGATTTGCCAGATATGAAAATAGACCTCTGATCCTCGGTCGATGCCCGTACCGCAGTATCCGCTGATGGCTTTACCGGTAAGTACCTCTTGATCTTTGTTTTGTAGCTTCTCCCATCGGGGCAACCAAAAGGCATCCTCGGGATAACCCTCCAGCTTCATACAAGGCGTTTGGGCAAAACCCTCCCGATCCAGATAGACGATGCCGGGAACCTGCTGCCAGGTTTTGTCAGTTTTGTAAAAGAAGCTATAAAAAAACAATATGTTCCGATAACTCACCCGAATAACGGCTTCTTTGGTCGGATCGCCGAAGAGGTTTCGGTATTCGAGGGTAGCCTGAAAGTCTTCGTTGGGCTGAAAGGTGGTATAGACATCGTCGTCGATTTCGATGGACTGTAGGTCGCTGCGGTTCAGGACGAGGTTATAGTCGGATAACTTTTTTTGTAAGGTAGCTGCATCGGTGGCCGTCTTGAGGTCTTTGAGTATTTTGGCGGGGGTGATACCTGTTGTTGGTTTTTGGAGGCGGTAGGTGGGTAGGGTAAAGTTCTGGCGATATAAGTGAAAGACGTTGCCCTCGGCTTCGGGGCGGCCCACTTTTCCGTGTGTCCCTGTGAGTTCAAAATAAAAAGACTGGTACTCGTCGAGGGCATCGGTGATGAAACTCATCGGCTGTTCCTGGTCGGTGATGATCTCTACCTTGGCATTCCAGAGGGTGGTATCGCGTGGCATACCTGCGAGCCGGATGGTATCCGGGTGGAGATTAGAGGTGTAGTAGCCCTGGTAGCGGTAACCGTTTTTTTGGATGTGCATCCGGATTTCCTCTTGTGCCGTGATGTGTCCGACATACGTAAACTCGGCTTGTGCCGGCGTGCGATAGGGCTGCTGGATGAAGTTGGGGGGCGGAAGTTGCTCCTCGAGTGCGTTGAGGAACTCGTTACCCGTCAGGTTGGCGAAGGCATCAGGGGCAGGCGCAAAAGTAAGGGTCTTTCGGGAGGGAGTGCAGGCCATCAGGGCAATCAAGAGCAAATAAAAAACAAACTTTTTGGGGAGACCGTACATAGCTTACGTGCTGTTATGTTTTTTTTGTGATAAATTTTGACGTGAAGAAGTTCAGAAATGCCTACTCATTTTGAGTGGGCTTTTTTGCGTTGTCGGACGGCTTCGTACAGCAGTACGCCGGCGGCTACGGAGACGTTAAGCGATTCGATCTTGCCTAGGAGCGGGATACGCGCTTGTCCGTCAGCGATCTTCAAGATGGACGGATCAATGCCCTTCTCTTCGCTGCCCATCACGATCACGGTAGGCAAGGCTAAGTCTAGGGCTTGCTCAAAGAGCGTTGTCTTGGTCTTTTCGGTACAAGCGATGAGTTGCAAACCTGAATGTTGCAAAAACTCGGCCGTCTTTTGGAGTTGTGGGCTGCGCACGATGGGAACCAAATGCAAGGCCCCCGCCGATGTCTTGACGGCATCCTCCCCGATACGGGCGGCACTCTTACCGCCCACCACAACGGCATCTACGCCCGTACACTCGGCCGTCCGGACGATGGCCCCGAAGTTGCGGACATCCGTGATGCCATCCAGGAGTAGGATCAGGGGGGCGCGTCCCGCCCCGAAGGCTTCGGAGATCACATGATCGAGGGAGGCAAAACCAACCGATGCCAGGAAAGCAATTACGCCCTGGTGGTTCTTGCGCGTAACGCGGTTGAGCCGCTCGGTGGGGACTTTCGAGACCGGAATGCCAGCCTCGAGGGCGCGTTCGTGGATGCTCCGCAGGAGGGCATGAGTGATGAAGTTCTGTTGGAGTAAGATTTTATCCAACTCTTTGCCGGCATCGAGGGCTTCCAGGATGGGGTGGATGCCAAAGATGAAGTCCGTCGTTTTCGTCGCGGCACTGTGATTGGGGAGATAAGGGTTGTTTTTTTTCATCGGTATTGCGTTTGCTGCTCAATTTCGTTGTAATAACGCAAAACCATGACAATATCCCCAATTTGACGCAACCGAATCCGATGATCGCGGATGTATGCGTCAATTTCGTTTTGGTGGGCCGGCAGGAGATCGACAAGCTCGCGGCGGGTATTGGGTACGGGCTGAATCACGAGTCCGGGCAACAACAAAAAAAGCTGATCGTGAAGTTCCGAAACTGTGTTGATGCCCATTGCCCCCCAGCCAAAGCTGTTCATGTAGCGGACAACGAGTTTTTCGCGGTTTAGGAGAGAAATTGCTCCATTGAAGAGCAACTCAAAAAAGATGGGTTTTTCCTCAAAAACCAGTGCATAAAAGTGCCGTACCTGCTCCCTATGTTCGTCGTAAAACTGGAAATACTCAACATCGGTGGGATTAAAGTTGCGGATCAGGTTTTCACCCTTAAACTGGATGAGGTTTTCCTGGAGGCTGTAGCGTAGTTGTCCGCTGTGCTTGTATCCATCTTTGAGTTCTACCCTTCCTTCGTGCCAATGCTCTTCCGCAAAATATTGCGCCCACAACCGGTGTGGGAGCAGCGTACTTACACTTACCAAAAAAATCACTACCAATACTTGTCTCTTCATCTATCTGGAGGTTCATAATTTCTGTCGCAAAAAGCCATCCATCCATACCCCGTACTCTTTGTGATCCTTGTAAAACATCGTCCCGAATCCGTTGGGCTGCCCAAACTTCCAGTCGCCTTCGTAGCGATCTCCATTGGGGTAGTACATCGTGCCTTTTCCGTGGCGGCGGTTGTTTTGCCAGGTACCGATGTACTTTCCTTCGTCGGCGTATTTCATGATGCCCGTCCCTGACCGCTGGTTGTTTTGCCACTGTCCATCATAAAAACTCTGATCCGACCACACATAAATTCCCTGCCCTTCGCGGAAGTTATCCTTGAAGTCGCCCTTATAGACCCCGCCTTTTTTGTAGTAGTACGTACCTTTGCCGTTGAACTTACCCTCTTTGAAGCTGCCAATGTACCTACCCGACTCGCTCAGGGCTTCTCCAAAGCCGTTTTGGCAGTTACCGCTCATACATCTACCCACCAGGTCATCAAAAATTGCGTCGGCGATTTTTACTTCGATGTCGTGCAGTCTTTGGTCGCGGTCAAACTCTAGGCGGAAGGCATAGGGTGGTTTTTCGTAGTACCAAATCTGACGGCCGCGCACTTTCTTCTCGAGGGTAGGCGGCCCCAGGGCATAGGCGACAAACCGCTGGTCTTTGGCCGAAGACAAGCGAGACATCAGGTCATCGGCGAAGTCTTTGAGGCGGTTGCTATGGATGTCCATTTTGTAGAGGTAGCCGTAGTCATTGAAATAGAGCTTGATGTTGCCCCGATCCAGGATTTGTTTGAAGTAGTCGTAAGCCAACTGGATTTCTTGTACGCTGTCGGGGTAGGCTTTCCGGAGTTGGTCAAAGATGTGATTGCTTTGGTGCTTGCCGAGCAGGTCGTATAGCTCGTGGGCTTTGAAGAAGTTGGGGCCCATGTAGTTGCCTTTGTCCCAGACCCCTTCTTTGGTATTGCCGTCGGCAAAGCGCATCTTGCCGTTGCCGTGCTGCTTGCCATCGCGCCAGTCGCCTTCGTAGCGGTTGCCGGCCAGGTCTTGATAGATCCCTTCACCGTCCTGGCAGTTGCCCGATTGGCAGGACTTGTAGCGGATAAGGACTTTTTCGAGGACAGCTTGCATCCTTGATCCATCAAAGAACAGTACCAGGTTTGCCGATAAGTGATTGTATTCAAGGATATTGGAATACTCACGATAGGGCAGATGTCCAACTTGTGCCATCACGGCAGATTTGCTTTGCCCGAAGCGAAGCCCAAGGGGAAGTTGTCCTGTGTAGGCAGTAAAAGATTTTTCGTTGCTGTAAAGCATGATCTTATCCAGCCACTGCTTTCTAAAAAAACCTAAGCGTATGCCTCTTTCGGGAAAGGTCAGACTATGTTCGTTACTCAACTGCCGATCTGGAAGCCCTAGTTGCTGTACCCACATCTTGAGGGCCGCTTCCTGTCGGGCCAAACCAATGTAGTCCATCAGAGAGGCGGATGGGTTGGGCTGCCCCTCGAGTGCGTAGGTACACAGGGTTATCCATAAGCAAAGAAGGTGTATCCGATAGTTCATTGGCCGAATCTGAATCTTTGTAGCTTAACAAGTTTGCATAAGTGGGCAGCGATAGGAGAGATAAAGATCATTCGTTGTTCATCTATTTAAACGAGGATCGCACTCGAGATGTTCGGATTACTCAATGACCCTAAAAAAGCGGGTTTGCTCATCCGTATTGCCCCGGCTATCTCGGGCGCGAATGGTGAGTTGGTAGGACGTTCCGGCAGGCGTATCTCGGGGGATCGTGAAGAGGTCGCTGGTCAGGCGTGCGTCTTCCAGATCAAAAACAGCAGTATTGCCCAGATCGCTTTCGTTGAGGAGCAGCACCTGTGTTCCTCCCCACACAAAGGCGATCTCGGAGAGCTGGCGGTCGTCCGTGATCTTGCCCCGCAAATTGACCCGCTCCCGTTCTCGGATCTGGTAGGGGCGTGCTGCTGTGCCTTGAGTAGTATCGCTCTCTTGTAAACGATTGTTAATCAACACTTCCGTAATCGTGATGCGCGGGGCAGCGTCGTTGCGTACATTGATGACTAAGCCTTGTGGCTCCGAAAGGTTTCCGCTCATATCGCGTGCCAGCAACACCACCTCATAGCGATCCCCGAAGCGGGCCACCTCGGGTAAGGGCAAGACCAAAGGCCCGTTATTGATCGCCTCCAGATCATCCAGGTTAAGGGCAAAGGCATCGTCGAGTAATAGGTTGTAAAGGGTATCGCGGGTACTGCCGATGGGATTAAAGAAGACCCAGAGGCGGTCTAGCCCGAGGTCGTCCGAGACGAGTAAGTCCGTGATGGTCAGTACGCCACCTTCGATGACATTCACCTCACGGCTCAAAGAATCAAAGGCAGGGCTGGTGGATAAGTTTTCGATTAAGGGGGCTACATCATCACAAAAAACCAACAAGGGGATCGTCCGTCGGATGGTGTTGTTGTCGGTATCGGTCGCCTCAATGAGCAGGTCAAGGGTTTGTCCGTTGGGGATATTGGAGGGGATGCGGATACCATCAGCGAAGACCTCTTGCAGGCGTACCTCCTCTTGTGCTGGGGTAACCAGGCGTGTGATACCAGGCAGATCGCCGAGTTGGGCCCGCACCCGAGCGATGCCGATGTTATCCCGAATGACTCCTTCGAGTTGGAGGAGGGTTTGGCGACAGACCACCGTCCGTCCGTCCACGATCAGGAAGGGATCATCGGCAGGTTCCAGCAAACGAATCGGCTCGATCTCCTGCGGCCCCCGAATATCTCCACGCACGACAAAACGCCCCCGCAAAAAACTTTCATTACCGCCCGCATCCACGACTACCACGCTCACCTCATACGTCCCCGGCACGGCATCTAATGGAATTTTTGCTTTGTACTCCAGCTCAAAACGCCGTCCCTGCAAGTGGAGGCTGTCACTGATCTGCCAGGGCGACTCGCGCTCGCCTGCAATCTGGGCAATCTCGATGAAAGCCCGCGTTAGGTTAAAGTTATCCGTCAGGATGGCCCGTACCCGTAATGTGTCTTCCAAAGCGTACTGATCGCCTACGTCCAAATCGTTGATATTGGGGTTGAAGGCATCTTCAATGGGGATACAAGCCCCTAACAAACAAAGAAAACAGCACAGATAAAGGGGGCGGCGCATGGGCAAAGCAAAGTTGCGTTTTGTTAAAGTGTAATATTACGAAAAAACGGAAAAACGCCCAAAGTTCGTATCGCAAGCCAGGCATTTTACTTATATTTGCCTAACTACATCACCCTAATCAAAAACAAACTATGTCAAAAGTAACTGTTGTCGGTGCCGGAAACGTGGGTGCCACTTGTGCCGATGTGCTGGCTTATCGTGAGGTCGCGAATGAAGTCGTTTTAGTGGACATCAAAGAAGGCACGGCCGAAGGCAAAGCCCTGGATATTTGGCAGAAAGCCCCTATTGATCTCTACGATACCCGCACGACGGGTTCTACCAACGATTACAGCAAGACCGCCAACTCCGATGTGGTCGTGATTACCTCGGGCGTACCCCGCAAGCCCGGCATGACCCGTGATGACTTGATCGCCACCAACGCCAAGATCGTCAAGATGGTTACCGAAAACGTCGTGGCCCACTCCCCCGAAGCCATCATCATCGTCGTAGCCAACCCCCTCGACGTAATGACCTATGCCGCACACATCGCCTCTGGCCTGCCCCGCACCAAAGTTATGGGCATGGCTGGCATCCTGGATACGGCCCGCTACCGCGCCTTTCTGGCCGAAGCCCTCAACGTCTCTCCCAAAGACATCCAGGCACTCCTGATGGGCGGACACGGCGATACGATGGTTCCCCTTCCGCGCTACACCACCGTAGGCGGCATCCCCGTAACGGAACTGATCGACGAAGAAACACTCAACGCCATCGTTGATCGCACCAAATCCGGCGGCGGCGAACTCGTCAAGCTCATGGGAACCTCTGCCTGGTATGCCCCTGGCTCTGCTGCCGCACAAATGACAGAGGCCATCCTGAAAGACCAACGCCGCGTTTTCCCCGTCTGTGTCAAACTCGAAGGTGAGTATGGCATCCATGGCACTTACCTCGGTGCGCCCGTTATCCTGGGCAAAAACGGCATCGAAAAAGTCATCGAAGTAAAACTCAACGACGACGAAAAGGCCCTCCTCGAAACCTCACGCGGACACGTACAGGCCGTGATGGATGTCTTCGACAAGATGATGAAAGAAGCCTAAGAGATATTTGTCATCAGAAACAAAAAAAACCACAAGGTCTTAAAGACTTTGTGGTTTTTTTTGTGTGGACAGTCAGGATCAATAATCGAGCAAGTGCAACTGATAGCGTCGGATGATCTTCTTGAGCAGTTGGCCATAAATGGGAGAGGTAGCATAACCTACCCCGCCGTATTTGGTCGAGCCGATGGCATCGGCCCAGGCGGCGTAGTCTTTGCCCTTCGCAAAGAGGGGAGCATAGCGTTTGTTTTGGTGCAAAAACTCGGAGTGGGCCCGAAACGACTCCCAGGGCGACTGATACGCCGTGAAGTGATCCCTGACGGTGCATTTGTAGAGTACCCGCCCATCAAGTTTGATTTTTTTGCTGGAAATGACCTTATCTCGGTTGTATGCCAACTCTTGAGGTGTGTAGTACTCCGTGGTTACCATCGTTCCGCTGCGCTTCTTTTTATCCTTGATACCGAAGTAGTTATTATTGACGACACGCCGTCCATAGGCGGTTTCGAGGGCGGCTTGGGCGAGCTTAATTGAGGCCGGCACATGAAACTTGACCTGTTCCATCAGGGAGGTCTCGAGCATACGCAAGGAGGTCGTATCGGTAAAAAACTGATATACGTGTGGCTCAATGGTGATATTGGAAAGGACGATTTCTTTGAAGAGCGTCCCGATGCGGTGATTGAGTTCGAGGAGCTGGTGGTTGGAGAGTTGATCGAGACGGGAGGCTTTTTGCTCCAGAAGGTAGCGCGTTACCAGGAGTTGTTTGCGCACCAGGAAACGCTCTTCGAGCTTCTCCGAGAGGTCGGCTTCATCTTCAAACTTGTTGAAGTAAGCAATGGCATAACCCAGGGCATCGTCGCCAAACTTTTCAGGATCCAGGGAAGCCCCCGACAGCTGATAGTAGTTATTGACCTGGCTG
Organism: Bernardetiaceae bacterium; assembly: GCA_036822015.1. Classification (GTDB taxonomy): domain Bacteria; phylum Bacteroidota; class Bacteroidia; order Cytophagales; family Bernardetiaceae; genus DAISIL01. The sequence continues at coordinate 14,853 of DAISIL010000058.1, forward strand.
CCAATGGTGGGTTGAAAGATTTGAAACAAAATCGTGATGGCCATAATACCGATCACGAAGACCAGCATCCGGTCATTGATGACAAACAAAAAGGTATAAATCGTATCGCCGACTCGAAGACTGAACTGAAAGCGGCGTGGTGCCTCGGGGCCCCAAAAGAGTTTGATAGCAGGTATCATGGTGGTATGCTTGATTTGATCGTGAAGAAAAAAGGTAGTGGTTCGTCTTCAAGGATAAAATCTAAGGTTATCGTTCGCCGGCAAGCGACGAACAAGACCTGCCAACAAACACCAAAATATTAGCTACCTAGTAGTAGAGCGGGTTCTTCTACTACGATTACTTTGGCTAGACCTAGGTTGATGCAATGCACCCGTGCGCCGGCCTTGGCCGCCTGCACTCGGGGGTTTTGCCACACCTGGGCTTTGTGTGCTTTGTCGCCTTCGCCGAGGAGCAAAATAGCGTTGGGTTCGGGGAGGCTGCGGCCGCGCTCATACGAGACATACACCGCCTGCTTGACCCGTCTCCAGAGGTGTTGAAGTTTTTTGGTACTCATGGTGCGCTAAATGTTAGGTGATTTGGAATAAATTTGTTTACTTTGTGAGCAAATGCTCATCTACGTAGCAAAGCTAAGGATATTTTTTTTGATTCACCAAAAATTTTAGCAAAAAAAAGCCATGAATTTTAGCGACAACCTCCGATTCCTGCGTAAGCACCACGCACTCACCCAGGAAGCCCTAGCCGAACAACTCGACCTCAAGCGCGGAACCCTTGCCGCCTACGAAGAAGGCCGCTCCGAACCCAAGCTGGCCACGCTCAAACGCATGGCTACTTTTTTTCAGATCACGACGGGCGATCTGCTGGAGGTGGATTTGAGCCGTGTCGATATGGACAAACGCCGCCTGCGCCAGGAGCAGCAACAGTACGCCAAAGGCCGCCGCACCCGTATCCTCTCCATCACCTTAGATCAAACAGGACAAGAAAACATCGAGTTTGTCCCCGAAAAAGCCTCTGCGGGCTATACCCGTGGCTACGCCGACCCCGAGTACATCCGCGATCTGCCCAAGTATCACCTGCCCTTTCTGCCCAAAGACCGCAGCTATCGTGCTTTCGAGATTTCGGGTGATTCGATGCTGCCCATTCCCTCGGGTGCCATCGTGGTAGGCGAGTACGTGGAGGATTGGAGCGGTTTGCGTGATGGCACAACGTGCGTGGTGGTGGCCCGCAATGAGGGCGTTGTCTTGAAAAACATCTACAACCGCATTCAACGGAACGGAACACTGCTGCTCAAGTCGTCTAATATCCACTATGCCCCCTACGAAATCCCCGTTGATGAAGTCCAGGAGGTCTGGCGTTTTGCGGCTTATATCAGCCGTCAAGTGCCGGAGGCCCAAACGAGTGTCGATGATTTGCGGGTGGCTTTTGAGTCTTTGCGGGAGCAGTTTTTGGAACTCCGCCCTAGGCTCACCAGCGGCGGCTGATGCGGGGAAGCAGCTCGGCTTTCCAATCGGCAAAAGTGCCGTCCAGGATGCGCTCCCTGGCCGTGCGTACCAGCCAGAGGTAGAAGGTCAGGTTTTGGATGCTGGCAATCTGGCTGCCCAGGATCTCGTTGGTCAAGACCAAATGCCGCAGATAGGCTTTGCTGTACGTCTGGTTGATGAAGCCCCCGAGGGCAGGGTCAAGGGGGGAGAAATCCATTTTCCACTTGGCATTACGGATGTTGAGGATGCCTTCTGTCGTGAAAACCATGCCATTGCGGGCGTTACGGGTGGGCATCACACAATCGAACATATCCACGCCCAGAGCGATGCACTCGAGCAGGTTGGCCGGTGTGCCTACGCCCATGAGGTAGCGCGGCTTATCGGCAGGCAAGATGCGGCACACCAGATCGGTCATGGCGTACATCTCCTCCGCTGGTTCGCCTACGGATAAGCCACCAATGGCATTTCCTTCTGCTCCCAGCTCAGCGATCTGCTCGGCGGCTTGCTCCCGCAAATCCTTGAAGACACTCCCCTGCACGATCGGGAAAAGTGCTTGTTCGTAGCCATAACGCGGCGGTGTTTCGGCGAATCGCTTTTGGCAACGCTCGAGCCAGCGTTGGGTCAAGGCCAGGGATTCTTTGGCGTAGGCGTAGGTACACGGGAAAGGGGGGCATTCATCGAAAGCCATCACGATGTCAGCCCCGATGCTGCGCTGGATGTCGATGACCGTCTCGGGCGTGAAGAGGTGTTTGGAGCCGTCGATATGGGAACGGAAAGCCGCCCCGGCTTCGGTGATTTTTCGGCGTTCGGCCAGGGAATAGACCTGGTAGCCGCCGCTATCGGTCAGGATAGGACCTGTCCAGCCGTTGAAGCGATGCAGACCGCCGGCAGCCTCCAGTACCTCCAATCCAGGCCGCAGGTAAAGGTGGTAGGTATTTCCGAGGATGATCTGTGCCCCGATGTCGTGGTGGAGTTCGCGTTGATGCACAGCCTTGACCGTCCCGAGCGTCCCGACGGGCATAAAGATTGGTGTCTGGATCGTGCCGTGATCCGTTTGGATCATTCCGGCTCGGGCTTGTGTCCGAGGGTCTTGGTGCTGGAGCGTGAAGTGCATGAACTACTTGCGCTTTCGGGGCGTGGTATTGGGCTTAGGCTTTTGGCGACGTTTGGTGGCGGCTTCCTGTTGGGCTTTTTGTGCTTCTTCGAGGCGAGCCATAAAGCCCGATTTCTTACCGGCGTTCTTCTTGCGATTGCGCTCAATGATGGCTGCGATTTTTTCTTCATTGATAAAGAAAGCCCTGATCGCCAGCGTAATCAAGATCGTGATCGCCGTCGAGACAAAGTAGTACAGATTCAATCCCGAGGGGTAACTATTGAAGAAAAACAACAACATGAAAGGCATCATATACATCATGAACTTCATGTTGATCGGGCTGTTTTGGGGAGTGGCCGGGGTTTGCCCTGTTACGAAGACGGATGCCAACTGCCCGCCCGCCATCAGGAGCGTAAAGAGGCTCACATGCGCTCCATAAAACGGAATCGAGAATGGTAGGTTGATGATGCTATCGTAGTTAGAGAGATCCGATGCCCACAAAAAAGGCTCTCCCCGCAGATAAATCAGCACGGGAAAGAACATAAAGAGTGCGAACAAAATGGGCATCTGGAGCAAGGCCGGAATGCAACCCAACATGGGGTTTGCGCCTACCTGCGTCATCAGTTTGAGTTTTTCTTGTTGCGCCGTTTGTTTGTCTTCGCCGTACTTTTCGTCGAGTTGGGCCAGCTCGGGCTGAATGAACTTTGTCTTGGCTTGCGCAAAATAGGAACGATAAGTGAGCGGCGAGAGGGCTAACTTAATCAAGATGACCATCACGACAATCAAAAGTCCATAGTTGCTGATAAAGCCTTCCAGGAAAGTAAAGAGCGGCAACACTACGTAGCGGCTAATCAATCCAAAGACCGCCCAGCCGAGATAAACGTTTTCTTCAAAGCCAGGAGCTACCTCCCGCATCGTATAGAACTCATTGGGCCCGAAGTAGTAACGCAGATTGCCCGCCTCGGTGAGTGCCTGAAGGGGTACACTAAAATCAGCGGTCAAGGCTTTGACAACTGCCGTGTCGGCTTCATTGGCCACACTCGTAAAATGCCCTTGCTCAAAGGCTGCCGAAGTAATCAAGGAGGCACTAAAAAAGCGTTGTTTCATGGAGAGCCACTGAATAGGCTCCTCCAGGGTCTCCTCCTGGAGGTTGGTGGCTGCCTCTGAGAGTTGATCGAACGACTGCCCGACGGTAAAATAACTCACCGTCGCATAGCGGCGGCTGATCTCCATGGATGGCTCCTGGAGACGTAAGTTGTGTCGCCAACGAACGGCCAGTGCGTCCGTTTTGAGGATCGGCTTGAGATCACTTACATCCAGGTCATATTTGAGAATATAGCCCGTAGGATCAAGGCGATATTTTTGGGTGATCTTTTTGCCATCGGCTAGGGTAAGTCCCAGATGCAAGGCTCGTGTATCGGCACGTATAAGCTCAAAGTGCAAGCGTCCCATGTCAATATCGCCCTGGGGCAAGGTCGTGGGAAGGAGCCACTGCATCCGACTAGACTCGGCATTGAGCAGAACAACGGGATTTCCGTCGGGGGCTAGGTATTTTTTGAGGATGACCTCACGGACACGGCCACCTTCGGTACTGAACGTGATCTTGACATCATCGTTTTCTAAGCTATGGGTTTGGGACTGATCGCTGCCCTTAATGCCCGTCGCGAAGATACCCCAGGTAGCTTGCTGCACTGCTGATTGGAGGGAGTCAGGTAAAACGGGTAAAGGCTTTTCAGTCTGATTTTCAATAACTTGTTCGGTACTATCGGGTGTTGGGTCGGCGATGGTGCTGGGGGGTTGTGGTTCCGGCATCATGTAGAAATAAACGAGCATGAGCAAGAAAATGAGCGCGAACCCGATGGTCTGATTTTTATCCATGAAGATTTGGTCATACAGATTTCTGAACCACAAAGGTACAAAAACTTTGGGTATTTGATGTAAACTGACCGTAGTCTTGCCCAAGAGATTGAGCAAGCGATAAGCAGAAGTGCAAAGGCTTTTTTCGTATCTTCGTCAAAAAAAACGAACGCACTCATGCACGATTTACCCCTACTCCCGCTCGGACAAC
>DAISIL010000059.1:0-19240 GCA_036822015.1 Bernardetiaceae bacterium
GAACCGTCTGTTCTGGTCTTTCCCGTTATTTTAAATGGTTTTCCAATTAAGCTTGAGAAAAGCTCTACTAGAGTTTTCTCCTTGGTTAGTGCTTTTGGTGATATAGCTGGGATTTTAAATTCTTTATTCATTTTAGAAGTTTAGCAAGTCATGTAATTCAACATTCAATGCAGTTGCAATTTTTTGAAGATTGATGATAGAAACATTTCGCTCACCGCGTTCTACAGAACCGATGTATGTTCTATCTAAATCACATGTAAAAGCTAACTTCTCTTGAGAGAGATCAGATTTAGTACCTAACTCCCTTATTCTCTGTCCGAGATTGTTTAAAAGAGCTTGATCTGATTCATTATAAGAGTTTGTCATGAACGAAATATTTTTGGCAAATTTCGCTCAATGATGTAAATAAGTCCACGGACTATAAGTATCTATTTTGTTATAGCAGCGAAGGAAGATAAAACTTACTCTTGATTCCGATAATCTCACCTAACCAACAACACTTGTCCTTGCCAAAAAATACATCGCTCTTTTGTATCATGCACAATCCATCCGTAAAGCCCAGCAACTGGTCAAAAATGCTTTCAAAGGTAACCGCTCATGTGGTGCACAGCATCAGTTACAAAACAGTCAAGACAAATGTAGGTGGAATATTTGATCTTTTAGGTAGCCTGCCCCACTTTGGCTTCAGGAGTGCTGCTGTTCGGTTTCGGTACAGGTGGGTGTCCGTGCGTGAACAGTTGATGTTGAAACATTTATGTTCAACGGTTTGTTGGTCAGGGGCTTAACAATCTTTGCACGTTTTTGGCAGTTATTGGCACAACCTGGACTGTTCACCCCCTAACCCCCCTTTTCTTGATGATGCGCAACGGCTACGTTTTTTTTGTTTTTTTGTGTGGGCTGCTCAGCACTGCGGCTGCTTTTGCCCAACCGATGTTCACCCTGACGGGCAGCCTTCGCTCGGACGAGGGCGAGACGGTTCCCTTTGCGGCTGTTGGGCTTTTTCTGGCGAAGGATTCATCGCTGGTGCGCAGCACGGTTTCGGATGATACGGGAGGCTTTACGATCAAGTCCCTGGCTTCGGGGGGTTACTACGCGACGGTCAATAGCGTGGGTTTGCAGCCCTTCCGCTCGGCAGCCTTCACGATCACGGATCAAGACCTGGTGCTGGAGGCTTTTGTTCTTCGCAACCAAACGGCGGTTTTGGAGGAGGTTGAGATCATCGGCGAAAAACCCCTGATCGAAATACAAGCTGACAAGACGGTACTCAACGTCCAGGATAACATCGCCGCTGCCGGTACGTCGGGTTTTGAGCTGCTGCGCAAGGCGCCTGGCGTGGTCATCGACAACAACGACAACCTGATCGTGGAGGGCAAAAGCGGTGTTCAGATTTTTATTGACGGCAAACCCTCTGTCTTGCAAGGCGAAGACCTGACGGCTTTCTTGCAGACCCTCCAGGCGGATGATATTGAGGCGATTGAAGTCATCACCCAGCCCTCCTCGAGGTACGATGCCGCCGGCACAGCAGGGATCATCAATATCAAGCTCAAACGCGACAAAAACCTCGGCACCAACGGAACCGTAGGGGCAGGCTATGCCTACGGCAAAAACTCCCGCTACAATACCTCCCTCTCGCTCAACCACCGCAGCAAAAAAATGAACCTCTTCGGGACATACAGCAACCGCCTGGGCAAGTCCGAAAACTTTACCAACTTCGACCGCCGCCAGTTCGGGACAATCTTCGACTCGCGCACCGTATCGGTAAACGACCGCCAAAACCACAACCTCCGTACCGGCGCAGATTGGCTGATGAGCCAACGCAGTACGTTGGGTGTTTTGCTTACCGCCAACATCAACGACACCGAAACCGACAGCGACACCCGCAGCCCCATCCGTCCCATCGGCACGACGGTCAATCAAGAAGTCCTCCTGGCCGAAAGCAACACCATCGCCGACCTCCAAAACCTCAACGGAAACCTCAACTACCGCTACCAAAACCCCAACGGGCGTAGCTTTAACGTCGATCTTGACTACGGCACCTATCGCAGTGACCGCGACAACTTCCAGCCCAACTACTACTACGACGGCACAGAGACCATCCTCAAAAGCCAAATCCTGACCCGAATGGTTACCCTGACCGACATCGACATCATGAGTGCCAAAGCCGACTATGAGCAGAACCTCTGGGGAGGTAAAATCGCCGTGGGTGGCAAGAGCGTCCGCATCGAAACCGATAACGTATTTGATTTCTTTGATCTGGATGCCGAAGGCGGACAGGTACGGAACATCGACCGCAGCAACCGCTTTGTCTATCAAGAGACCGTTCATGCGGGCTATGTGAACTACAACCGTAAGTGGAAAAAAATTAGCGTCCAGGCGGGCCTCCGCATCGAGCAAACGCAGTCGGATGGACGGCTGTTTAGCGACAAATCGACGGACAACGAGCGCGTCCAGCGCACCTACACCGATCTCTTCCCCAGCGGAGGCATCACCTACCAGCCCAGCCGCAAACACAACCTGGCCCTGACTTACAGCCGGCGTATCGAACGCCCCAACTATCAGTCCCTCAACCCATTTGAGTTTCAGATCAACGAGCTTTCGTTCAGGAGAGGCAACCCCTTCTTGCAGCCCCAATACACCGACAACCTCAAGCTCTCCCACAGTTTCAATTACAGCATCAACACCTCCATTTCCTATAGCTTTGTCCGAGATTTCTCGGCCCAGATCACCGAACCCCAGGACGAACGCCGCAGCTTTATCCAGGCCCAAAACATCGCCAACCAGCGCGTATGGGCGGCTAGCGTCTCGATGCCCTTGCAGCCGGCCGAGTGGTGGAGTGCTTATGTGAGTCTGACGGGTAGCCATAGTTCCTTCGAGGTACGGGACGAACGCTTTTTGCCGATCACGCAAGCCAGCTTTAACCTCTACGGACAAAACACCTTCAAGCTCCCCGAAGACATCCGCTTTGAGGTATCGGGATGGTTCAACTCGCCCTCCGTCTGGGGAGGAACCTACATCACGAGCAGTCAGGGAGCCTTAACCCTAGCCCTCCAAAAGAAATTCATGGAGGAGAGACTCTCCACCAGTATCGCCCTTGACGACGTGTTTTTTACGGCTCCCTGGAAAGGAGAAACCCGCTACACCGACATCGAAATTACGGGTAACGGAGGATGGGAAAGCCGACAGGTTCGGATAAATGTCAGCTATCGCTTTGGTAACGAAGCCGTTAAGTCTGCCCGCCGCCGCAATACGGGTATCGAAGACGAGCAACGCCGTAGCAATGATTAACGCCAACGCTCAAAACCAAATTTTCCAGACAACATCTCCCACAAGGGTCAGCAACAAATTGACCAGAAAACTCCCCAGGACGATCAAAACGGACTTGGGGAGTACCCATTGGCTCTCCTGGTATGCTCCTGTGTTGAGGCGAAGGACGGCATAAGCCACGATGCCGAGTTCGATGGCTTTTTGGTAGGGGATGTTGAGGTGGATTTGTAGGCACAAAAAATAAACGATCTGGTTGAGGAGTGCCAGGAGTGTTATTTTGGCAACAGCAAAGCCCGAGACGATCAGATGCTCAAAAAAATTGTACTTCTCTTTGCGGAACACCAGCCAGGCTGCCCCCGCTAGCAAGACCACCAAAGACAGGTTGAAGGCTTGCACGTACAAGGATTCGCCTGGGCTTTTGGCGATAAATAGCTGCACAAAGAGCGATACGCCAATGAGCGAAAGTAGAAACTTGAATGGGTTTTGGTAGGGCAGCGTTTTGCCGTAGAGGTAATCGCGGATCAGCGTGGAGGGGCGCAGGAGTAGATCGCTGGTGGTTTTGAGCGTGCCTTTTTTGAGTTCTAGGATGTCGGAGAAGTAATCGACCATCTCCCATACACCATGTCTTTCAATGACCTTTTGCCCGCATTGGGGGCAAAATTTACCTTCAAATTCGTGATGACAATTTTTACAGCGCATAAAAAATCCACAGATGGGGTTGTTTTTGTGCGCCAAAATAGGCAAAAAAAAACCGCTTTCCTCTCTCAAGGAAAACGGCTTTTGTGTTTGCGTGGTGCAATTTACATAGCAGGGGTAGCCATCGCTTTGAGGCTGAAGCCTACATTGACTTTATTGTGGATGAACTTATCGGGTACAGAACCTTCTTCCATGAAAGAGATACCCCAGTTGGTGCGGTCGATGTTGAATCGTGCTTCGGCCGACATCATGCCATCTTCCATGCTTACTTTGGCTGGGAACTCAATGCTTTTGGCTACACCTTTGAGTGTCAAGTTGCCTCGGATGGTGTGCGTAGGGTCAGCGATTTTGTATTCGCTTTCCTCTGCTGCGGCTTCTTCGCCTTCGGTAGCTTCGGGTGCTTGGTAGGGCATCACTTCGGCAATCACAAACTCGGCATTGGGATACGTTTCTACTTCAAAGAAATCACCGCTTTTGAGGTGTCCTTCGAGTTTGGCTTTGTCTTCGGGGCTGTCCACGAGGTCTTCGGCTACCAAAGTACTCATGTCGATCATGATGTTACCGGCCGTGATGTTGCCCCCTTCGATGGTAAAGCTACCCGAGGTGATGTTGATCGTGCCGTTATGCTTTCCGGTAGGCTTCGTACCGACCCAAAGCACTTTGCTGGCATCTGTATCGACGCTGTAAGTAGAGGCAGCGGCTTCCTCGGTTTTTTGGATGTCTTCGGCTTCGGCGACTTTGGCTTCATCACTTTTGGGAGCTTCGGCACAGCCAACAATCAAGCCGGCAAAGGCCATCAAGAAGAAAAACTTTTGTGTTAGTTTCATAGAAAAAATAACTGGTTTAGTTGAAATCAGTCTTGATAACGCTTTTGAGGGGGGTTCTGTTTGAAGGTAGATCGAAATTCACTTTGGGTTCATATCTCTACACTCATGTATTTTTTACGGACGTTCATACATTTGCTGCGCGTGCATCTGGTCTGCTGTGTTCATTTTGCGAAATTAAATCAACTTTTTTTGTCTGATGCGTTACTTAATATATGTAGTTTTTTTGGTGATTTTGCCTTTTGGGGCAAATGCTTTTGGCGGGCTGTATTATTGTCCCGAAAGCAAGGAGGCGTTTTTTATTGACTGGGATGGCAGCTCAGCAAACGCTGTTTATTGGTCGCAGGGCGGACGGAATTTGCGCCGTGTCGAGATCATGACACAATACAGGGAGGAGTTGGGGGCGCAAGGCACTGACCAAACGTACTTCATTCAGATATGGGAGATGCACAAACCCAACGTCAGTTATGAGCTTCACTTTCATACGCCTTATGCCGAGGCTATCCCGACGATCACGATGAACCGCAAAGGGAGCGGCACACAAACGCTGTTCATTGCCCTGGGAGGAGAGTTTGAGCTTGATCCCGATGCTCCCTTTGCCCGCACACTGGCTTCGGCTTTGTTGCATGGGCATTGGTTTGCCCAGGATGCCGAAACGGGTTTTATTGTGAAGGACTTTCCGATCCTTCGGGAATACGGTAGCCAGGAGGATCGTTTTCGCTTCGTGATGGGTGATGGTGAGGGAGGTACGGAGCAAGTACCCATTGATTGCCACGTACAACCTGACCTCACGATACGTGTTGCCACAACGGGCTTTGAAGATTATTCCATCGTGGGCAAACTCAACATCTACGCAAAGGCACAACTTCGTTTGAGCTTTTATGCCCCCACGGGCGATCATTTCCTTACCTTAGTACAAAATGGTGGCGATGCGTATTTTACCAGTTTGGTGAGCTTTTTTGAGGGACTCAAAGTTGCTGTTGCCAAAAACGACAAGAAAGCAGTAGCCCATTTTTTTGCTTTCCCGATTCGAGACCTGGGTGCCGATCACGATGTAAGCGAAGCAGACTTTATGCGTAGCTACGATCTCCAAATCAATGAAGTCTTTAAGGAGAGCATCAATAACATGATGAGCTTTCATAGCTTTGTGCGTCCGGGGATGGAGGAGGGTACGTATCTCTTCGATGTTTATGGCTTGCGCAAGGATGGTAGTCGTTATGCTATCGTCTATACGCTCAAGGACTTCTCGGGGATGTTTTTGTTCACCGCTTCCGAATATTATTAAACCTCCCCAACGCTCATGTACGCCTCCCCGACGCTCACACAAAAATCCCCGACGCTCATACATCTGGCTACAGGATGTGATCTAAAAGGTGTTTTTTTGTGCAGTTTGTTTCACTTAAACCTTTTTTGATACCCATGAAAAACATCAAATTTTTCTTCACCCTGAGCTTTTTATGCCTCATGCTGGCTAGCTTCACGATGCAAACGACGGAACTAGCCCCCCAGGGTAACATCACCTTCAACATCAAGAACGACACAAAAGAAAACGTAAGGATATACGATGGCAAGGGACACTTTACCATCAACCGAGGGTCTAGCCGCCGCACAACCGTAGAAGCCGGACGTAAGTTTTACAAGAGCGAAAGTGGCAAGAAAGGTGCTTTGTTGTTTGAGGCATCCAGTGATTTGAACGGTAAGACGGTTTCGCTCTCCAAGCACTGGTAAGATTGTCTATGTTTTTTTGGTTTTTTGAAGAAAGCCTTGCCCTAAGCCTGTCTTAGCGGTGAGGCTTTTTTGTTTTGTTTTTTTTGCTGTATCTTTACTTTTTTCCTTTCCGAACGAAATAGTATTTATGTCAGCAGCCCAATCTAGCATCAAGCGCGTTACGACGCATCAGTTACAATCCCTCAAAAGAAGAGGCGAAAAGATTACCATGCTCACCGCCTATGATTATTCGATGGCGCGTATCCTGGATCAAGCCGGTATTGAGGTCTTGTTGGTCGGTGATTCGGCATCCAATGTCATGGCCGGACACGAGACCACACTACCGATCACCCTGGATCAGATGATCTATCACGCTTCTTCTGTCGTGCGGGCGGTCAAGCGGGCTTTGGTTGTCGTGGATATTCCCTTTGGTTCCTATCAGGGCGACTCGCAGGCGGCCCTGGCTTCGGCGATCCGGATTATGAAAGAATCAGGGGCGCACGCGGTCAAGATGGAAGGAGGTAGTTCGATCAAAGAAGGGGTCTTGCGGGTGCTGTCAGCGGGCGTACCCGTGATGGGACACCTGGGACTAACACCCCAGTCTATCTATCAATTTGGGACATACTCGGTACGGGCGAAGGAAGAAGAGGAGGCGGCGGCCTTGATTCGGGATGCCAAGATGCTCGAGGAGTGTGGTTGCTTCGCGATTGTTCTCGAAAAAATCCCGGCTCACCTGGCCAAAAAAGTCAGCGATACCCTGGATATTCCCGTGATCGGTATTGGGGCGGGGCCAGGTGTGGATGGACAGGTACTCGTTACACACGACATGCTCGGGATTACGCAAGGGTTTCATCCCCGCTTCCTGCGTCGTTATGCCGAGTTGCATCAACTCATGGAGGAAGCCACACAGGCGTATATTCGTGATATTAAATCTGGCGATTTTCCATCAGAAGACGAATCTTATTAAGTTTTATGCGTTTTTTGTATGTGCTTTTTTGTTTTTGTTGGTCGCTAAATAGCGTCTATGCCCAGCGATCCTACCGAAAGGTCATCCTGGGCCCCGAGATCAACTCGCCCTACGCCGAAGGGCAGGCCGTTATTTCGGCCGATGGGCAGACCTTGTTTGTCTATCGAGTCGGGCATCCGAGCAATGTAGGAGCGCGACTTTATGCCGGTGATGAGGACATCTGGTATGCCGAACGTCAGGCGGACGGTAGTTTTGGAAAACTCCGCAATATCGGGCCGCCCCTCAATACCGCCGACAACAACGCCGTTTTTGGCATCTCGGGCGATGGGCAGACGCTCTTCCTCTATGACCAGTATGACCTCGACGAGACCAGTATCAACATCACAACTTTTGCCATCTCCAAACGCACCAGAAAAGGATGGAGTAAGCCTAAGTCCATCGCCGTAAAGGGCTTTCGTTGGAGAGAGGGCTTGGCCTGGCTCTCGATTTCGGTGGATAAACAGGTGTTGCTTGTCGCCTATCACGATGCCAAAGACCGCCGTGGAGAAGGTGAGCAAGACCTCTACGTAGCCTTCGCCCAGGACGATGGCACTTATGGGCCACTCAAAAACCTCGGCCCCGACCTGAACACGACTGGTATGGAGGCCTCGCCTTTTTTGGCTGCCGATAACAAAACGCTCTACTTTGCCTCCAACGGACACGGCGGATACGGCAGCCTGGACATCTTCCGTTCCGAACGCCTGGACGATACCTGGACAAACTGGTCGCCCCCCCAAAACCTCGGCCCCAACATCAATACCGCCGATTGGGATAGTGAGTTTTCGATTACCGCCGATGGCACGACGGGCTACATGACCACCGGAGCTTATGGAAAAGATGCCAATATTTATCAGGTTGTCATTGAATCCTCCGAACGCCCCAAGCCCGTAGCCAAAGTGTTTGGAAAAGTGAGACACCAAGAAACCGATGCGCCCATACCTGCTACCATTCGATACACTGAGCTGACCGATAAGGCAAATACCATCTCCGCGCAAGCAGACGAGGACGGGAGTTATCAAATCTTCTTGCCTGCCGAACGGCTGTACAGCTACACGGCCGAGCAGGAAGGTTTTTTTGCCGTCAGTGAGCCACTCGACTTGCGCAAACTCGACGCTTACACGGCCATCGAACACGACATCTACCTCGTCCCGATAGCGGTAGGGAACAAAATTCAACTCAACAACTTGTTTTTTCAGCAATCCAAAGCCGATCTGCTCCCCCAATCCACCCCCGAACTCAAACGTTTGTACCAATTACTCAAAGAAAACCCAGGCTTACGTATCAAGATCATCGGACATACGGACAACGTGGGTAATCCTTTCAAAAATCGTGTCTTGTCCTTTGAGCGAGCCAACAAAGTCCGAGACTATCTCACCCAAGCGGGTATCGCCACCAATCGCATCCAAACCGAAGGCAAGGGTGGTGATGAACCCCTGAACGACAACAGTACCGAGACCCTCCGCCAACAGAACCGACGGGTGGAGTTCCTTATCTTGCAAAAATAAGATCAAAAACTGTTTTGTTACGCAAAATGAAATGTTGCTTTGGATGAATAGGATCAAAAAATAGCAAGCCCACCGCAAACAAATCCACACTCGTACATACGGACGGGTGTGCACATAAGGTGTGCCAGGCTCGGGTCATATCGGGCGACCAGTATAGGTCATCGACGATGACCAGACTTTGGCGGTGTAACTTAGGCAAGCAACAATCAAAGTAGCGTAAGGTGGGGGTATAAGCATGGTGGGCATCCAAAAAAACGACATCCAAGACCGGCAAGGTTTCTAGCAGTGGAGGTAGCACATCGGCGATCTTGCCCTGGTGGCCGCGAATGTTGGAGAGGTTGAGCCGTTGGAAGGTTTCCTGGGATAGCGCGTGGATATTTGGGCAGCCTTCTATCGTATGTACGATTCGGTGTCTTTGATTATCAGCTAGATAAGCAGTAGTCAGTCCAAGCGAAGTGCCGAGTTCGATGACGGTATGCGCCTCTTGATGATCGCAGAGCCGTCGGAGGAAGGCAGCCTTGGCGGCCGGGGCCACAGCCTTGCGGGTAATATCGGCGATGCGGCGGTAGGTTTTGTCCTTGCCTGCCCCCCAATCCTGTACGGCGATGCGGCGCATATCACGGCGGTAGGCGCGTCTTTGGCTTTCTATGTGGGGGCGTATGGGAGAGAAACGGATGACGTGCTGATGAAGATGGAAAACAAAGGGAGAGTGTAGCCAACGCGCTCCTTGCGAACGCATCAAAAATTGAATCAAACTACGAGTTCGGTAAAACATAAGTGTTTGTTTGTAGGGCATCGTGCATTTTTTGCCAGGCCTGCTGGCGTACCTCTGAAAGGTGTTGGCGGGAATATCCCTGCGTGGAAATGGGTGATAAAAAACGCACCGTGATCTTGCCTGGCCGTAGCTGCCAGCTATGGTCGGGTAGGCACCTTGAGGCATCTTCGATGCAAGTGGGCAGGAGCGGTGTTTGGGTATCCAGGGCAACGGCGAAGGCACCGTTCTTGAAAGGCAACAACTTCTCCCCTGGAGGTGTAAAAGTGCCTTCGGGGAATACAAATACATCGTTGCCCTGCTGCAAGGCCTCCCGTAGCCGCAGCAGACTCTCTAAGCCACTTCGCTTTGAAGACCGATTAACGGCCACGCCTACACGCCCAAAGACCCAGCCCAGGACTGGAATACGCATGATCTCCTCCTTGCCCAAGACCTTTGCCGGACGTGGTAAGATCGCTGCCAGGATATAAGCGTCCAGGTAAGACCGATGGTTGGCGATAATGATAAAATTTCTGGATGACTTGAAGTGTTCCTGCCCCTCAATCTCACACCAAATGCCCATACTCCACAGGCAGAGCCTCCCCCAAAGGCGGACAAAAAAGTAAGCCGGAGTCCGTACCCAAGCCCACGGCAGCACCAGCGGAAAAATCCCGAAAGGAGATAAAACCATTAGCCAAAACAAGGTAGCCAGGATCGCCCAACCCACATAAATTCCTTGCAAAAGATTTGATATTATTTTTTTTGCCATAACAAAGATAAACCTACAAAAGTTATCATACCATTGATAATCACTAACTCAAAGCCAAAACTGTACCCGTGTACTGTGGCGGCGTAGTATTGCAGCAAATAGGTGAGTACAGGCGAGACCAGGCATACATAAGGCACATAGCGATCACGCACGGAGGCACGGGTAAGCAGCCCAAAAGCAAAAAGCCCCAAAAGCGGGCCATACGTATAGCCTGCCACCCGAAAAATCTCCTGAATCACACTTTGATCGCTCAGGCGATGAAAAACCAGGATAATCAGGATGAGGAGTACCGAAAAAGTCAGATGTACCCGTAGGCGTTGATTGCGTTTTTTGGCGCGTTTTGTTTTTGTTTTTTCAAAATCCAAAAAATCGACACAAAACGAAGTCGTTAGTGAAGTAAGGGCAGAGTCAGCACTAGAGTAGGCCGCAGCCATAATTCCCAACAAAAACACCACGCCCGCCAAAACCGGCAAGTGTTCCTGCACGATGAGCGGGAAAAGGGTGTCGGCTTTTTCAGGGAGTGGGATACCTGCTTGTGCCGCAAACAGATAAAGCATCGCTCCTAAAGTCAAGAAAAGCGCATTGACGGGAATCAAGCTCAAGCTAAACCAGAACATATTCTTTTGGGCATCCGAAAGGCTACGGCAGGTGAGATTTTTTTGCATCATGTCTTGATCTAGTCCCGTCATGACGAGGGCAATGGCTGCTCCTCCCCAAAAGTTTTTCCAAAAGTAGTTGGCTTCTTGTGGGTTATCCCAAAAAAAGATTTGCGTATAGGGGCTTTGTGCCAAAGCCATTTGGGCTTGTTCCCAGCTGTGCCAGCCGAGCTTTTGGGCCAGAAGATAGACCGTAATGACGAGCGAAAGGAGCATGAAGGCGGTTTGGAGCGTATCTGTCCAGATGATCGTTCCGATCCCACCTCGGAAGGTGTACAGCCAGATCAGGGCGATGGTCAGGATGACCGTTTGGGCAAAGGGCCAGCCAAAGGCATCGAACAAAAACAGTTGTAGCACCGTTGCGACGAGGTACAGGCGAAAGGCCGCGCCTATGGTTCGGGAGAGCAAAAAAAAGGCAGCCCCCGTTTTGTAGCTGTACGTACCCAGGCGTTGTTCTAAATATTGATAGATCGAGACCAGCCCCAGACGATAGTAGAGCGGCAGTAGCACACCCGCGATCAGGGCATAGCCTACCTGGTAGCCCAGCACCATCTGGAGATAGCCAAACTGCGTCGTGCCGACCCAGCCAGGTACTGAAAGAAAAGTAACGCCCGAAAGCGATGCCCCGATCATGCCAAAGGCAACCACATACCAGGGCGACCGGCGATTGGCAGTAAAGAAAGCCGCTTCATCACCCGCCGTTCGGTGAGCAATCCAGAGCAGTCCACCAAAATAAGCCATCAACAACAGCAATACGAGGGAAGGGGTCATGCCGGCAAAATTAGTCATTTTCGCTGGCTTGGTATTCTAAAAAAAAGCCTTTATCTTCGGCTATCATTTTTGTCCTCTGCTTTTGCCTCTCCATGAAAACGGTACATCTCCACCAACGCCCTTTCCAATGCCTCTTGACACCTACGCAGATTGCGGATCGCGTGCGCTTGCTCGGTCAGGCGATCAGTCAAGACTTTGCCGGGCGCAAACCCCTGATGGTAGGCGTACTCAACGGTGCTTTTGTCTTTGTCGCTGATCTGGTGCGGCAGCTCACGATACAACCCGAGATCGCCTTTGTGCGTTATGCCTCTTACGAGGGGATGCAATCGACGGGAAAATTGCAAGCCCTCCTGCCGCTCAACGAGCAGGTCGCAGGACGGGATGTGATCTTGATCGAAGACATCGTGGACTCGGGACACACGATGCAACAACTGATCGCTTTGGCCCAGCAAGAGGGAGCAGCATCGGTGCGGGTGGCTAGTCTGCTCCTCAAGCCAGATGCCCTACAAGTACCGCTGACAGTGGATTATGTCGGCTTTGAAATCGAAAATCGCTTTGTCGTGGGCTATGGGCTAGACTACGACGGACAAGGACGAGAACTCGCCGGTATTTATGTGCTGGCGGAATAAAAACGGATTGCCATGGACGCTCGGGACATCAAAAAATTGGCCCGCCGTGGGGAGGATTCCCAGACCGAGTTCAAACTCAAGGTCTATTATCCCCACAAAATTTTGAGAGAAATTGTGGCTTTTGCCAATACCGAGGGCGGATTTTTGCTGATCGGTATTGCCGATAACGGACAAATCAAAGGCGTGAAAAACCCCGAGGGAGAAATCTTTGAACTCGAACGCGCCCTCAAAAAATACTGCCAGCCTTTGCCGACTTATACCATCCACCGTGTGCCTGTCCCGGAGGAGCGGGAGGTGGTCGTCTTTCAGATCGCGCCCGCAGCCGAGAAGCCCGTTTATCTCCTCCCCCAAAAACTCGATCAGGAACGGGTGGTTTACGTCCGCTCCGAGGATAAGAGCATACAGGCCAGCCGAGAAATGAAGCGCATCCTTCGCGATAGCAGCCGTAACCGGCACGTACTCATCCAGATCGGTGAACATGAACGCACGCTGCTTAACTATCTCTCCGAAAAAAAACGCATCAACCTCGAGACCTATGCCGAGCTGACACATTTGCCCAAGCGCATTGCTTCCGCTATCCTGGTCAAGCTCACCCTAGCCAATGTCATCGAAATCAAGCCACAAGAAGGAGGTTATGATTTTTTTGTGGAGGCGATTTAATCAAACAGTTTGTCTATCTCAAAGGTGAAGTGGAGAGGTTCATCACAAAAATTTGATAATCAATAATTTCGATTTTGAAAGAACAATCTGGAGGAAATATGCGGGGTCTTCCAAATCGGCGGCTGTCCATTTTTTTCGGGAGGGAAACATCGGATGACTGCCAACGAAAAATACCCTTGCGTAGGGTCGTAGGCATAAGGCGGCTAGTACAAAATCAAGAGGAGGTAGGTGCGCCAATACCTCCGTCGGGGAGGCTTAGGTGATGGATGGGCATAGAAAAAGGCTAAGTTCAAACAATCAAGCCGGCAGTATGTGCCGTTTGGAGCCACTCCGGGTACTCGTTCATCATGTGTTGATACAGTTCCTGGTCGGTGATTTTTTGGGGGTCTGCCACACAAAAAAAGTCGGCATTATCGAGTTTACAACCCTCCGTGAGATCATCTAGCTTTTGAAAAAATGAAAAGTCATGGGCAAAAGCACGACTGATCCAGCCCCAGGGCGTTCGATTATTGAGGGCTTCTTTGTTTTTTCCGATTGCCATGAACTGCCAAAAAATAGGCTCATAAGAAGACCAGGCCAGTTGCTGCTCTGCCGAGGCTTCATCCAGGGTAGTCCCATCGCTAACAAACATCGCATACACGGGCAACTCGGCACCCAGCAGGGCTTCGGCACGCGCCCCACCCGCTGCATCAGGAAAGTAAAACTTGCGTATCGCGGCAAAGACTTCGCTGTATTGGGTGGCTCCTGTGGAGATGTATTTTTGCTTAGCTTTCGGGATGAAGTCCTTGAAATTGAGGAGGTTCATTTGTCCTACGTAGTGTGTCTTATCCCCGAAGAGAAAAATATCAATGGCATCATTTTCATCAAAAAACACACCCAAAGCCAGTACCCTTTCGGCAAAAGTCTGCATCTTTCCACTCCTATACAAGGGGTGCATCGTCGCCGAAACATCCAGACACAAAGCCACCCGCGCCCGATGATCTTCGAGCCGAAAATCACGCAGCACCTGGGGCAGTACAGCCGTGGTAGCTCCCAGATGCTGATTGATTTTGCTTAGGTTTTCGGTGATGGGAGTTTTCATAGCAGTTTTTTTAGAAAATCATCCTCGGCAGCACGCATTTCTGCTTCATCCTGGGGCGTCTTATCACTCAAACCCAACAGGTGCAGCAGCCCATGCACAATGACCCGTGCCATCTCGCGCTCAAAGTTCACGCCAAAATGTTCAGCGTTTTCGGCTACCCGCTCCACACTAATGAAAACATCGCCTTCAATCGTATGCCCATCTTCGGACTGATCGAAGGTGATGATGTCGGTGTAGGTATCGTGGTCGAGGTACTCCTGGTTGAGGGAAAATAAAAATTCATCCGAACAAAAAATGTAGTTCAACTGCCCAATGGGACGTTGCTGCTCCTGGCACAAGAGATCAAGTTGTCGAGCAATTTGCGCTTCCTGCGGAAGATCAAAATCTACATCTTCATTGAAAAATTGAATCATTATTTTTGTTTTTTTCGTCTTTCGATTTCTTTCTGAATCAATGCAAACTCTCTGCTGCTTTGCCCTTTGACGGAGGTGTTTTCTTGCGCTCTTCGGATCAAATAAGGCATCACAGACCGGACGGGGCCATAGGGCAGGTATTTGGCTACGTTGTAGCCTGCCTTGGACAGATTGAACGAGATATGATCGCTCATGCCATAGAGTTGGGCAAAATATACATCGGGATCGTTGGGGGCGATGTTATACTTTTCCATCAAGACGGCTAGGTAGTAGTTGCTGTACTCGTTGTGCGAACCCGCACAAAGGGCGATGCGTTGTTTCTTTTCGATACAAAATTTGAGGGCAGCATCAAAAGCATCGTCGGTGGCTTTTTTGGAGGGCTGTATCGGGTCGGCGTAGCCCATGCGCTGGGCCCGTTCGCGTTCCTTTTCCATGTAAGCACCTCGCACGAGTTTTGCGCCGACAAAGTATTGATCCTTAACGGCATCCTTGTAAGCACGTTTGAGCTTATCAAGTCCGGCACGGGTGTAGAGTTGATAGGTGTTGTAGATGATCGCTTGGGTCTGGTTGTAGTGCCGCATGAGGTCATAGACCAACTCGTCGATCACATCTTGTATCCAGGTCTCCTCTGCATCCACAAACAGGCGTACGCCTCGTGTGTAGGCACGCTCGCCCAGGGTGTGCATCCGTTCCTTGACCGCCTGCCACTGCGTCTGTTCGGCGGCCGATAGGGCTTTACCGGCTTGCTTCTTTTCGAGGAGAGCAAAAGGGGCAACCCCTGTTACTTTGAAGACGGCGAAGGGAATTTCGGGGCGGTCGGCGGCATGGTCGATGGTGCGGAGGATTTCTTGCATGGTTTTTTGAAAACCGCTTTCATTTTTTTCGCCTTCCACGGAATAGTCCAAAATGCTGCCGATATTATACCGAGAAAGCTGTTGGATGCTCTCTTCGCTGTCGCGGATGCTTACACCGCCACAAAACTGCTCAAAAACGGTATATCGGATAGCCGTCTCCGCAAAAGGCAAGTGCCAATCCAGGGCCAGATTGGCTAGCT
Source organism: Bernardetiaceae bacterium (assembly GCA_036822015.1). Classification (GTDB taxonomy): domain Bacteria; phylum Bacteroidota; class Bacteroidia; order Cytophagales; family Bernardetiaceae; genus DAISIL01. Next base: position 15,787 of record DAISIL010000059.1, read on the forward strand.
TGGTTCCCGCACCGTTGAGGAGCGGCTGATTGATGATCGAAAAGATGAAGTGCATCTTTCGGAGGTCAGTTTCGGAGCGGTGCGCAAAGGCAGTCGCGGTGTCCTCAAACGAAATCTGGGTAGCGGCTACGGGTTCCATGGGTGGTTCAAAAAAGATGATTGCTTTAAAAACGAACAAAAATACGATTTTGTTGGTACGAAAGAATTTATCTATCTTTCTTCTTCACTAGATGACTGCTTGCTTGATGCACCGCCTGGCCCCGCTGTTCTTTTTGTTGTTTTGGATCGGAGTGGAAGGAGAAAAGGCAACTGCCCAAAATGCCCTCCCGCCCCATCGACAGCTCACCCAGTTTATGCTCGATAACTGGACAATCGCCGACGGGCTGCCCACCAACACCCTGCTCCACCTCTGCCAAACCAACGATGGCTATCTCTGGATCAGTACCTACGAAGGCTTGATTCGTTTTGACGGGCTAGATTTTAAAGTTTTCAACAAAAGCAATACACCGGCTTTTCAGTCAGATACATTTACTGAAATGTTGCAGGATTCATCGGGAACGCTCTGGATTGGCAGCTACGGTAGTGGGCTGATTGCCTACCAGGCGGATACGTTTCGGGTGTATCCCTTTCGCCCCTTGATAAAATCGCTGCTCCGAGATACCCAAACGGGACAGCTCTGGATCGGGACGGCACAACAGGGGATATTTATCTTTGATGGGGAGATGTTTCGTCCGGCACTTTTTGAGCCGCTCCGCGATGTGCGTGTACTCACCTTAGCCCAAGACCCGACTACCCAAACCATCTGGATCGGTACGGCTGGAAATGGGCTGATTCGCTACCAAAACGGGCAATATACCCAAGACCTTCGGGCGGGAAAAGTAATTAGTGCCATCTTGCCGTCTAGCGATGGGAAACTCTGGATCGGAACAGAAAAGGGTCTGGTTATCAACGATAAAGAAAACTACCAAATACCCTCCCTTCTCGAGGGATTTGTCATCAATCGCCTTCTGGAGGATGCCACCGGAACCGTCTGGATTTCTACCTGGGATGGGCTGTTCAGGAAACGCTCCAACGACTCCAGCTTTGAACTCCTAGACGAAGCCCGAGGGCTGCCCCACGGAAACACGACCGACTTACTGGTTACTACCGATGGTAGTCTCTGGATTGGAACGTATTGGGGAGGCTTGTGTCGCCTACAAGATAGCCACTTCCTCAACTACACCGAAAAAGAAGGGCTTTCCTCCGCTATTCCCTTGAGCATTTGCGCTTATGGCAAGGATCGTTTCTTGATCGGGACAGACCAGGGGGAAATTTTTGAAAGTTATCAAAACAAAATTAAAAGCTTTCCGACAAAAGACCAAAATTTACGAATGGTTCGGCATTTACTCACAGATAACAAAAACAATCTTTGGGTAAGCCACTTTGACGGGCTGCTGCGCATCGACCCCAACGGCAACGAAACAACCCTAAAAAGTGGGCGCGATCTGCCCCGAGGTATGGTGCGCCAGACACTACAGGCCAGCGATGGGCGGCTCTGGATCGCATCCATGAACGGGCTTGCTGTCCTGAACCCTGCCACCAACGCCATCGCTACGATTTCAGCCCTTGACCAAACGCCCACGCTCTGCTTAGCCGAAGACGAGACAGGACGGATTTGGGTGGGTAGCAACGGAAATGGCTTGTATTGCATTGATCCACAAACGTTAAAAATACTGCAACAATACAAACCCAGCGATGGGCTTCCCAGCGACATCGTCCTCAACCTACACTACGAGCCATCTACCCAAACCCTTTGGGTGGCTTGCAATGGTGGATTATCTCGTTATCAAAACGGCAACTTTTTTAACTTTTCTACGCAACACGGGTTACCCACCAGCACACCCTTCGATTTCCTCCCCGACCGTCTCGGCAACGCCTGGATACCCAACGGACGCGGTGTATGGCGCGTTGCCCTGAGCGACCTTCAAGCCATCGCCGAGGGGGAGCAGACGCACACACAAGGGCGCCTCTTTGATCGTCGTGATGGCATCGCCGAGTACTCGGGCCCCAATAAAGCCTTCCGCGATCCTGATGGGCAGCTGTGGTTCCCGACGATCAAGGGCGTATCTCGCCTAGACCCCGCCGCGCTCACCATACGCCCTTTGGCGCCCCCTGTGCGCATTACCCAACTGATCGCCGACGGCAAAAGCTATGCCCCAGGAGAGGAAATCGACCTTTCGGCAGGAGTACAGCGCATCGCCATCCACTACACGGCCCTCAACCTCCGCGATCCCTACAAAACCCGTTTTCGGGTTCAGGTACAGGGCTTTGATCCGCAGTGGATCGAAACGGACAAAGCTCGGGTGGCCAGCTACACCAATCTACCCGCAGGAGAACATCGCTTTGCCGTCATGGCTGCCAATAGCGATGGCATCTGGGGCGATACCTCGGCAGAGTTATCGTTTTATATTCGGCAGCACTTTTACCAAACGTGGTGGTTTTGGGCGGCTACAGGATTGGTTTTGTTGGGGATTTTTGGGGCGTTTTATCGTTGGCGTTTATATGCCATTGGTCAGCGTAACCAGTTTTTGGAGCGGCAGGTCAAGAAGCGCACCCTGGAGTTAGAAGAGAAAAATTACCAAATCGAAAAGAAAAACAACGCCATCCTGGGTAGTTTGCAATATGCCCAACGCATCCAGCGGGCGGTTATGCCACGTGCCGAGCGGGTATCGGAGTTGCTTCCCAGGGCTTGGGTATGGCTTCAACCTCGCGATATTGTGTCGGGCGATTTTTATTGGGTGTCCCAGCGCGATCACAAAGTGGTTTTGGTGGCCGCCGACTGTACGGGACACGGCGTACCCGGGGCGTTTATGTCTGTCCTGGGCATGGAACTACTCGAGAACATCGTCAATAAGCGCGGCATTTTGCAAGCTGGCCCCATCCTGGACACCCTCCATGAAGCCGTCCAAAAAGCCCTCCAGCAGGGAGAGCGGCGCGTAGAAGATGGCATGGATGTTTCTCTGTGTGTCATTGACTTACGTCTGGGTAGGCTGGAGTTTGCAGGAGCTAAAAATCCCTTGATTTGGATCGAAGAAGGCCAACTCAAAGAAGTCCCCGGCGATCGGATGAGCATCGGTGGTTTCAAGTACGACAAAAAAGCCAAGCGCAAGGCCTTCCAGACGCACTCCATCCCGCTCTGCTCCCCGAGTGGCATCCCGAGTAGCTTTTATTTGTTCTCCGACGGGATGCCCGATCAGTTTGGCGGCCCCGAAGGACGAAAATTGATGAAAAAACGACTCAAAAAGCATCTCTTGCACATTCACCAACAAAACATCCAGGATCAACAGGCGGCCACCCAGAAACTCTTCCAGGACTGGAAAGGCAACAGCCCACAAACCGATGATGTGTTACTCGTTGGGTTTGCCGGCAAAACCCCCATTTAAACCAACCCCCCTCATTTATGCTTCCCGAAAAC
>DAISIL010000060.1:0-19120 GCA_036822015.1 Bernardetiaceae bacterium
GCTGCGGGTATGGGCAGTCCCATGAGGTGGAGCAGCGTAGGGGCTACGTCGCCGAGCTTGCCACTGCGTAGGTGCGTGTAGGTAGGCGTGGGCTGCACCAGGATACACGGGACAGGGTTGGTGGTGTGGGCGGTGTGGGGCTTGCCTTCGGGGGTGCGCATACAGTCGGCGTTGCCGTGATCGGCCAGGACGAGGATGGTGTATCCCTTTTGGAGGGCGCGTTCGATGACAGCTTCGGCGCAGGTATCCACCGCCTGGCAGGCAGCCACGGCAGCGGACATCACGCCCGTATGCCCCACCATGTCGGCGTTGGCGAAGTTGAGGCAAACAAAATCTGGCGTATGGCGATCCCAGTAGTCCAGGAGGCTGTCGCGGAGCTCAAAGGCACTCATCTCGGGTTGGAGGTCATAGGTGGCTACCTTAGGGGAGTTGCACATCAGTCGCTCCTCACCGACAAAGGGCGTTTCGCGTCCACCCGAAAAGAAGAACGTTACGTGGGGGTATTTTTCGGTTTCGGCGATGCGAAGCTGGGTCTTTTGGTGCTTAGCCAGGACTTCTCCCATCGTATCGCTCAAATCTTGATCCTCAAAAAGTACGGGGATGTCCGTGAAGGTAGCATCGTAGCGGGTCATCGTGAGGTAGTGCAAGTCTAGGGGTTGCATCTGCCCGACGGCTTCTCGGGCCAGGGCTTGGGTGAGTTGTCGGCAGCGGTCGGTACGAAAATTGAAACAAATGACGACATCGCCCGACTGGATGCGCGGCGTATCGGCGGTGATGATGGGCTGTACAAACTCATCCGTGATTCCTTGATCGTAAGAGTGTTGCAAAGCCAACAAAGGGTCTTGGCTAAGCGTGCCGATGCCCTGGGTGAGTGCCTGATGCGCTATCTGGATGCGCTCCCAGCGTTGGTCGCGATCCATGGCGTAATATCTCCCAACGACGGTGGCCAGTTGCCCACCCGTCGCCTCGAGGGTCTTTTGGAGTTGGGTGAGGTAACCGATACCGGACTGTGGGGCTGTATCGCGCCCGTCGGTGAAGGCATGAACGAAAAACTCGGGGATACCCGCATCGGCGGCCAGCCGGCAGAGTGCCTCGAGATGGGTCAGCTGGGCATGAACACCACCGTCAGAGACCAACCCGATCAGGTGCAACTTAGCTCCTGCCTTAGCCCGTTCAAAGGCATCTTGCAAGACGGCGTTTTGGGATAGCTCGCCTGTGTCGATGGCACGTTGAATCCGCACCAGGTTTTGATACACGATTCGTCCGGCCCCGAGGTGGGTGTGTCCTACTTCGGAGTTTCCCATTTGTCCTTCGGGGAGACCCACAAAAAGCCCATCCGTGCGGAGGGTCGTATGCGGGTAGGTGTCCAGGAGGTGGTCGATGAAAGGCGTGTGGGCTTGGGCAATGGCAGATACCTCGGGATCGGGTCCGATACCCCAACCGTCCAGGATCATCAGGAGGGTTTTCATGTGTGGGCGACAGTTTTTTGGGGCGGCAAGATAAGCAAATCTCCCCTACTGTTCGGCTTCCTTGAACGTAATGGCGGCCGAGTTGATGCAATACCTCAAGCCAGTGGGGCGGGGGCCGTCTTCAAAGACATGTCCTAGATGCCCACCGCAACTTTTGCAAAGGACTTCTACGCGGATCATGCCGTGGCTTCGGTCTTCACGCTCGATGATATTTTCGGTCAGTCCATCGAAGAAGCTCGGCCAGCCACACATGGAGCTAAACTTGGTATCTGACTGAAAGAGTAGCGTTTGGCAACCAGCACAGTGATACGCACCTTTTTCGGTGTGGTTCCAGTATTTGCCCGTGAAGGGGCGTTCGGTACCTTGTTGGCGCAAGACGTAGTACTGCTCTGGGGTGAGGGCGGCTTTCCAGTCTTGGTCGCTTTTTTGGACGGGAAACTGATTTTCTTGGCTTGTTTTCATGGCTTTTTGTGTCTGTCCGGAGAGGCAAGCAGAGAGGCAAAGGCTTACCAATACTCCCAAAAATAGGCTTTTCATGGTCAATAAAGCAGTTGTGCGATCAAAAAGTTTTGGTATAGGTGGTCTCCAAACTGGGTGTTTTTTTTGGTGAAGCCATGCTTTTCTACTAATTTTAGCCGCTTACAAGACCAAAAACATGAACCAGACCCGTACTCCTGCCCTTTCGGTGGCATTGCTGCCCATATTTTTTTTGATCGGCCTCTTGGCACTCAATGTTACTTTTTTTAATGATGCCACCCTGGATGGCTCCAACCAACTGGCCCTGCTCTTGGCAGCCACTCTGGCCGGTGGGATTGCGTTGGGGTATGGCTACTTGTGGCAGGATTTGTTGGAGGGCATGATTACGAGCATTCAATCGGCGATGCCTTCGATGCTGATTTTGCTCTTGATCGGCTCCCTGGCCGGCACCTGGCTTTTGAGCGGTGTTGTCCCGACGATGATTTACTATGGCTTGCAGATTCTTCATCCGTCATTTTTTTTGGTGGCTGCTTGTCTCATTAGTGCCTTGGTGGCTTTGGGTACGGGTAGCTCCTGGTCCACGATTGCTACCATCGGGATTGCCCTCCTGGGCATCGGGCAGACCCTGGGCATGGACGAGGGCTGGGTAGCTGGCGCAATTATCTCCGGCGCTTATTTTGGCGACAAACTCTCCCCCCTCTCCGATACCACCAACCTGGCTCCAGCCATGGCAGGCACCGATCTCTTTACACACATCCGCTACATGATGCTTACTACGGTTCCCTCCATCCTGATTGCGCTCGTGATCTTTGGCATCTTTGGTTTCAACCAAAGCCAGGGAATGCCTCCCACAGATACAAGCCTGGTGCTGCAAGAGTTGGAGCGGGTGTTTTTTATCTCGCCGGTGTTGTTTTTGGTGCCTCTGGGACTGATCGTCTTGATTGTCCGAGGTGTGCCAGCCCTGCCGGCTTTGCTCTTCGGGACATTGATCGGGGCGGTGTTTGCGGTTGTTTTTCAGCCGGATTTGGTGCGCCAGGTAGGAAAGACGGCGGGCTACGGTGCGGCGGCGGAGCTATACGTCGGTGTGGTCAAGTCGATTTACGGGTCGATCTCCGTAGGAGGAGCAGATAGTCCTATCGGCGATCTGCTAACGGCAAGGGGCATGTCGGGGATGCTCAACACGATTTGGTTGATTTTGTGTGCGATGGTCTTTGGGGGCATTATGGAGTGTACCGGGATGCTGCGCCGCATCACCCAGGAGATCATCCGCCTGATCCACTCGACGGGGTCTTTGATTGGCTCAACGGTTTTTACGTGCCTGTTTTTTAATGTTACGGCTTCGGATCAGTACCTGGCTATCGTTGTTCCGGGGCGTATGTTTCGGGATGTCTATCGCCGCCGAGGCCTGGCCCCCGAAAACCTAAGCCGCACGTTGGAGGATTCCGGTACGGTTACCTCCGTGTTGGTTCCCTGGAACACCTGCGGAGCTACCCAGGCAGGTGTGCTGGGCGTAGCCACGATCGTTTATGCTCCGTATTGTTTTTTTAATATCATCAGTCCGTTGATGAGTGTTTTGTATGCCTATCTGCACATCAAAATACGCCGCCTGGATCCCGAAGATATGCAAGAATGAACCCTCCCAAACCCTACGTGAGCATCCTCATTGCGGCACGCAACGAAGCCGAACATTTGCCCGCCTGCCTACACTCGTTGGTGGCACAAAACTATCCCACCGAAAAAATTGAAGTCCTGATCGGGGACGACCGTTCCAGCGATGCCACCCCAGAGATCGCCCAATCTTTCGCGCAACGCTACCCGCACATCCGCTGCTTGTCCATCGCCACCGATCAAGCCGGACTACGCGCCAAAGCCAACGTACTCTACCAGCTCGCCCGGCAAGCCCAGGGCCAATGGCTTTTGGTAACCGATGCCGATACCGTACTGCCCCCCGACTGGATCGCGGGAATACTACAAAAACCCTACAAACCACAGCTGGGAATACGCACCGCGCTCACCCTACCCACAGGAGAAAATACCTTTGCCCAAGTCCAGTGCCTCGACTGGCTCACCGCCCTATCCATCAATCATTGGGCAAGCCAACAGGGCAAACCCCTCGCCGCTATGGGCAACAACATGCTCGTCCGAGCGGCGGCTTACCACGCCATCGGGGGCTATGCCGCCATCCCCTTTTCGATCACAGAAGACTTCGCTCTCTTTCGTGCGCTCCTGCAAGCGGGCTGGCAGTACGAGAGCTTCCTCAAGGCCCAGACGCTCGTCCGGACACGTGCCGAAAAAGACTTTTTCGCGCTACTTCGTCAGCGAAGGCGTTGGATACGAGGAGCTTTTGAGGTCGGCGGAGTGGGCGTATGGGCAGGCGTGCTGGCTTGTGTGCAGGTGGTGGTGTGGGTATTGGTGGTCATACAACTGCCGCTGCTAGGGAGTGGACTGCTGGGGCTGCTGTGGTTCATCTGGGGCTTGGGTTTGTGGCTGCTCTGTCGCCGGCTTGCTCTGGATGAGATTCGATTATCCGTCATTTGGTTTTATCCGCCCTACGCGCTGCTGATGTACGGGGTGTTTTTGGTGGACTATCTTTTGACCTTCAAAAAAGGCATCTATTGGCGTGATCGGGTGGTGATTTGATCGGAACAAAAAATAGGGTATATTGGGAAACTTAATTTTTGTTCATTACTTTTGGTTCACGGTTCCGAACTTTTCTTTTCAATCAAATCTATAATTTCCGATGAAGCGATTTACGATTACTTCCCTATTGATCTTGCTACTCCTCGGTGTGGTCAATGTGCAGGCACAAGAAGCCTCCGAGCTACCCCAAAACGCGGAGGTGGGCAAGTGTTACGCACAGTGTAAAACTCCTGATGTGTATGAAGATGTCAGTGAGCGCATCTTGATTAAAGAAGCCTCCAAAAAAATTGTCGGCATCCCGGCCGAGTACCGCAATGTCGTCGATACGATCTGGGTAGAAGAACCCTCCAAAAGGATCATCACCATTCCGGCCCAATACAAAACCGTAACGGAGCAAGTGATGATTAAGCCCGCTACCCAAAAGTGGGTCGAAGGCAAAGCAGACCCCAACTGCCTCTCCGCTGATCCCCGCGATTGCCGTGTGTTGTGTTTGGTAGAAGTACCTGCCCAATACCGCACCGTAACCAAGCGCGTCGTAGTGGAGGAAGCCCGTACCGAGGTTGTCGATGTACCAGGTAAGTACAACATCGTTCGCCGTAAAGTATTGGCCAAACCTGCCCGTACCGAAGAGATCGAAATTCCGGCAGAGTACAAAGAAATCGAAACCCGTAAGCTCGTCAAAGTAGGTGGCTTGACCAAATGGGTAGAGGTCGTCTGCGACAAAGACATCAACCGTAACCTGATCCTCGAAGTCCAAAAGGCACTCAAAGACAAGGGCTATGATCCGGGACCACTCGATGGCGTAATGGGTGCCCAAACCCGTGCTGCCCTCAAGCGTTTTCAGGAAGAAAACAACTTGCCCGTTGGCAACATGAACAAAGAAACCATGCGTGCCTTAGGCATCGAAGAGTAAGCCAGCAGATACGTTTTTTTCTGGGGAGCTATGCTGACAAACAAGTCGGCATAGCTTTTTTATTGGGAATTGATCTGTGCCACAATTTTGAGAGAACTGTTGGCTTGTCCTATGTTGCCCTGCTGAATATCTGCTTGATAAAAAGCCAGTTGGTGGGGCAAGGCAAAGCGCATCATCAGTTGGCGTTGGGTGTCAAAGAACGGGGTAGTCTGCTGGTAACTCGCCCAGATGTACAAGCTATCCTTGTTTTGTAGGATGCGCAACTGACGCACGGGGAGTTCCTCGGCTGCTTTGGCAGTGTAGGTGAGTGTGTCGCCTTGTTGGGAGGTCTGGTAGCTATCTCGCCAGACGGGTTTGTTGATGTCTGCCGCCCGAAAAACCTCCAGCTCGTGTTCCCAGTTGGGGATATTGAGGCGTTGTGTTTCGGTTTGGGCATCGCGGATGATCGTCTTGGTGATGACGGGGTTTTGGGTGGTCAGTTGGGCTTGTGCGTTTCGGAGGAGTTGCTCCAAATCAAAATAGGTCTTGGGTGTGTTGCGATCGGGGGAGGAGGTTTGGCAACCCCCAAGTAGGAGCAGTGCGCTCAAAGCAAAAATTATTCGTTGGTGCATCGTAACTTTTTTGATGAATAACGGGTACATGAGTAAAGAATGTTTCACCCATGACACAAAAATTATGATCCTCTTTCTTCTGCTGGCGGGATTTTTTGTCTTTTCGGTTTCTTGTCTGCGCCATATCAGCGACTTGAGCCGTGTGGTCAATCAGCACTATAAGTTTTTTTTGGTGTTTGGCTTGTTTCTTTCCGTAGCCACGACTTGGTTTGGGCTTGTCCGTCCGCGTCAATGTCCGTATGCCAAAACTGCTATCCAGGAAAAGGCAAAGGTAGTTCATCCGCCTCTTGATGCGCAACCGCGTGCCTTCACGGGGCGTTGCGGGGAGGTGAGCGTTTATCGCTGTCCCTAAACCAGGAGCTATGCGGCAGATTTTTTGGAAAGAGTTTTTGGGGTTTCTTTATTCGCCCGTCGGGTATGTCGTGTTGGGCTTATTCCTGATCGGGACTTGGCTTTTTGTGTGGGTTTTTCCCCAAACCAACCTCCTGGAGCTTGGAGTGGCTGATCTGGATACATTTTTTTCGCTCACCCCTTATGTCTTCTTGTTCTTGATTCCCGGCATCACGATGCGCAGCCTAGCCGACGAGCAGCGATCGGGTACGCTGGACTTACTCCTGACCCACCCCCCCTCCGTGGCTTGGGTGCTGTGGGCCAAATACCTGGCCGCCTGGGCTTTGGTGGCCTTAGCCTTGCTGCCTACGCTGACTTATGTTTGGACGATTTATGGGCTGGGCGTTCCGGTCGGGAATCTGGATGTAGGCGCAACAACGGGTGCTTACCTGGGTTTGCTGCTGCTGGGAGGTGTTTTTGTGGCAGTGGGTATCTTTGCTTCTTCCCTGACGGAGAGCCAAATTGGGGCTTTTGTGGGTGCGCTTTTTTTGTGTTTCTTTCTGTACGAAGGTCTTTCGTCTTTGGCTCGATTGAGCTTTTGGGGTGAGACGGGATACATCCTCGAGGAGGTCAGTTTGGCGTATCATTATCGGTCTCTGGGGCGTGGGGTCATTGATTCTCGGGATGTGTTGTACTTTTTGGGGATCATCTTTTTTTTCCTGATGGGTACTCGGGCCGTGATGAGTCGCCGCCAGTGGTAGGTCTCTCGGCAGCAGGTTTGTCGGTAGGCTACGGCAAGACCTCACTCCTGGGGCCCGTCTCCTTGCACTTGCCGCAAGGGCGTTTGGTGGCTTTGCTGGGCCGCAACGGGAGCGGAAAATCGACCTTACTTCGGAGCTTAGCAGGTTTGCAACGGCCACTCTCGGGGCGCATCCACCTAAACGGCATATCCACAGAGCAATTATCGGCTCGGGAGCAGGCGCGCGCCCTTAGTGTTGTCCTGACAACTCCGCTGACGGAGGCGGCCCAGATACGGGTGAGTGAACTCGTCGCCCTGGGGCGGCATCCCTATACCAACTGGTGGGGGCAGTTGAGCGCAGAAGACCAAGCCAAAGCCGCCCATGCCATGCAACTCACCCATACCACGTCTTTGGCGCAACGGACGATCAGTACCCTGAGCGACGGACAGCGGCAGCGCGTCCTGATCGCACGCGCCTTAGCCCAGGATACGCCCCTGATCCTACTCGATGAACCAACAGCGCACCTTGATCCCTTCGAGCAGCGGCGGCTCTTTCGTCTGCTACACCAACTCACACGCACAGCAGGCAAGGGCATCCTCGTCGCTACACACGCCATACGGCTAACCGTGGCGGTGGCAGATGATATTTGGCTCCTCGATCAACAAAACCTGACGCAAGGCTTATCCGAAGACCTGGCTTATCGCGGCGAAATATCGCGTGTTTTTTTTGATAACCAGCCACTTACCGAAGGCTTAACCGATCCCATATTGGCACATTCACCACGGGAGTTTCTCTTGCAATCCAGGGATGCTTATTGGGATTTCTGGACACGACACGCCCTCCAAAAACACCAATGCCTCACCCAAACACCCATCATCCAGCACCCCGACGGCTGGCAACTCCCCGGAAAACCTCCCTTTGAACGCTTATCCCAGCTGGTGGCCGCCCTGACGTAAAGATGTTGCAGGCAATATCTTTCCTAAGACAAGCGGTCTCGGTACATCTGGTAGCCAAACGATTTGACCAGCTCAAATTTATTCTCAGCCGTCCAGATGCCGATGCTCGGATGCTTCACGCCGTTGAAATTGCTTGTCTTGACCATCGTGTAGTGGATCATATCATCAAACACAATCAGATCACCCACTTGCAGCGGCTGCGCAAAGGCGTAATCACCCATGCCCATAAAGTCGCCGGAGAGGCAAGTTGTCCCCCCCATCCGATAGACGTACTGGCTGTCTGGCTGGGCATCGCTTGCCCCCAAAATGCGGGGTTTGTAGGGCATCTCCAAGCAGTCGGGCATATGAGCCGTAAAAGAAACATCCAACATGGCCACCAAAATACCCCCGCTATCGAGAATGTCCTCCACTCGGCTCACCAAATAGCCCGTCTGTAAGCCAATGGCTTCGCCTGGCTCAAGGATGACTTGCACCTGGTATTTCTCTGAAAACCGCCGCAAGCGCGCGATCAGTCGATCTATCTCGTAGTCCTCCCGGGTGATGTGATGCCCACCGCCCATATTGAACCACTTCAACCCATGCAGCCAGGGCGCAAAGCGTTCTTCGACGACAGCCAGCGTGCGCTCGAGGGCATCTGCGTTTTGCTCGCAAAGGGTATGGAAGTGAAGCCCTTCGATGCCTTCGGGGAGGCCGTACTTTGCCAGGGCATCAGCCGTGATCCCGAAGCGCGTACCGGGCAAGGTGGGGTTGTACAAGTCCACATCGACCTCCGAGTACTCGGGGTTGATCCGCAGCCCTGCCGAGCAGTGTGCCGGAAAGCGGTCTTTGAAGCGTTCCCATTGCGAGAGCGAGTTGAAGGTAATATGCCCACAGTAGCGCGTCAGTTCCTCAAACTCGTCTTCAAAATAGACCGTTGCGTAGGCGTGTACTTCTCCACCAAACTCCTCATGGGCCAGGCGGGCTTCATACAGAGAACTGGCTGTCGTGCCAGGGAGATATTCCCGCAAAATCGGGAAAGTACTCCACATGGCATAGCCCTTGAGAGCGCAGATGATCTGGCATCCAGCAGCTTCCTGGACATGAGCCAGGCGGGCAAGGTTTTCGCGTAAACGTTTCTCCTCCAACACATAACAAGGTGAAGGAACATCAGCCCATCGCACGGTGGGCGCTTGGTGTAGGGGTGGCATCAAGGCGTTGATTTAGACAAGTGAAGAAATATCGACCCAGTATTTTTCGGGGTTGTTGAAATCAATGTACACATCCAGTTCGGGTTTGAGCCTGGGGCTGGGGTCTTCGGGGAGGGGATCGCTCCTGAAGGTGTACGTCGTTTGGTGTCCGTCGTTTTTTTGCCACTGGCAATGAATCACGTAAGCGGGTCTGCCGCCCATGCGTATCTGTGGGTCTTGGCCCACGGACTGTACGCTGGCCCGAATCCTTCGCCCGTGTTGAAGTAGTTGGCGTTTTTGGTAACGCTTTTGGTATTGCCAGGCAAATATCCCGAAGGAAAAAACCAATAGTGCCACGCTTCCAATGCGTAAGAACCATATCTGAAAGCGTTTCTCTTGCACCAATCCCGCATCACCGGGATTGATGAGATCGTAGTACAGCGCGACGGGTTCGCCGATGGGATAACTCTCTGGCTTTTTGCCATAAAGCGGCAACTCAATGCGTTGGCTATCCTCCGAAGCAAAGATCACGATGGGATAGCTGCGCCCTAAGCTGTCTTCCTTGTACGTCAGGACACGTCCATAGGTGCGGTCATATTTTTGAAAAAAACGCGCCTCTTGCTGTTCTTCGTAGGTTGCCCAGGCCCAAAAGCCCAGGGCTACCAGAGCGATCAGAGCAGCTAAGCCAAAGAGATACTGCTGTCGTTGATCCAATCTATTCCTTTTTTGAGTTGTTGGAGCGTCTGATGTTCGGGGGAATCGGGGGTAGGCTGGTAGTCGTACTGCCAGTCGGCTTGCGGGGGCAAGCTCATCAAGATCGACTCCGTTCGCCCGCCGGTATCCAATCCAAACTTAGTGCCTTTGTCCCAGACCAAATTAAACTCTACGTACCGTCCGCGCCGCAGGCGTTGCCATTGCTGATGCGCCTCCGTGTAGGGCAAATCTTTGTTTGTGTGCATGAAGTGGGTATAAATCGGGGCAAAGGTCTCCCCCACCTCCTGGACAAAAGCCCAGCGATCCTGGCGCGTAAAGCCCTCTTCGCTTTCGTTGAGATGGTCGAAGAATATGCCCCCGATACCGCGCGTTTCGTGGCGGTGCTTCAAGAAAAAATAATCATCCGCCCAGGCCTTGAACTTCGGGTAGTAGCCCGGGTGATGGCGATCACAGACGGCTTTGAGCTGTTGGTGAAAGTAACGCGCATCTTCGGCCACGATGTAATGCGGCGTTAGGTCGATGCCTCCACCAAACCAAAAAACGCCGTTGGTCATCTCAAAATATCGGACGTTCATGTGAATAATCGGTACCATCGGGTTGCGCGGATGCAAGACGATAGAGACCCCCGTCGCAAAAAAATCAGCCTCCGGAAGCTGCAATGCCCGGAGCATCTGCGGAGGAGGCGTACCGTGAACAGCCGAAAAATTGACTCCGCCTTTTTCGATCACCTGTCCATCGACGAGTACCCTCGAGCGGCCGCCACCGCCGCCAGATCGCTGCCAGTGGTCTTCTTTGAAGTCTGCCCCGCCATCAGCCTTCGCTATTTGTGTACAAATACGGTCTTGTAACCCCTCAAACCAATCGGCAACCTGCTCGGCAAATGTCATTTATCACTCAAATTTTATCCTGCAAAGATCGTCAAAAACGGCAAAAAGTCCTAATGCACACCTGGGATCATCTTTTCTTGATCGAAAAACTGACCCGTCGGTTTTGGGCGCGTCCTTCGGGGGTGGCGTTCTCGGCGATGGGCTGGGTATCCCCAAAACCGACAAAAAAGACCCGTTCAGCCGAAAGTCCCAAAAACTTCAGGTGATCGGCTACGGCACGGGCGCGTTTTTCGGAGAGTTGCTGGTTGTAGCTCGGGCTGCCCTGGTTGTCGGTATGGCCTTCGAGGCGGATTTTGTAGTCCGGGTGCGCCTGCATGAAGTTGGTCAGGCGTTGGAGTTCGGGGTAAGAAGCCCCTTGTAGCTGATCGCTATCAAAATCAAAAAAGACATTTTCAAGAATCATCACTGCGTTTTCTTCGGCAAGTTTTTGGGCAGTCTTTACGGCTACGGGCGTGAGCGTAAGCGGCGTGTGTTGGCGCAAGGCAAAGTCGGTTGTGGAGGTGAAGCCATCTTGCGGGTCGGGGAGGGTCAGGACATACCGGCGGCCGTAGGGCAGGCGCGTCCTGAACCGCCCCTGGGTATCGGTGCGCGTCTCGGCGATGGCTTGTCCGGTGTGGGGATGCGCAAAACGCACACGGGCGGATGCACCTATACCGGTGAGTGTGCCTTTGACCCAGGTAGTCCGTTGGGTGCTATCCCCCTGAAAACGCTCGGGTATCCTGAACCGAAACAGGTCATAGCTTTGGGCATCGCCAGCTTTGAGTGAGACGTAGGCAAACTGCCCATCGACATCGAGCGTAAAGCCATCGTCAGCGTAGGTATTGATGCTCTTACCGAGATTGATGGGCTGGCTCCAGCTTGTCCAGGAGGTGGTATCGAGCCGTCGGGCCATGAAAATATCCAGTCCACCGAGTCCCGGGTGTCCGTCGGAGGTGAAGTAGAGGGTTTTTCCGTCGGGGTGCAAGATGGGGTTGCTTTCAGCAAAAGGGGTGTTGATGGTCTTCCCCAAATTGACGGGCGTTCCCCAGCTTCCGTCGGCTTGCTTTTGGGCTACCCAAAGGTCTAGGTTAAAATCCTCTCTACCATTGAAAAACAGTTGGTTATCCGGAGATTTGGGCTGGTCGCTGCCACGATCAGAGGTAAAGATAACAAATTGCCCATCGGATGAGAAGTGCAAGCCGGCTTCGTAGGCGGGCGTGCTGATGGGTGCAGGCATGGGGCGTAGGCGTGTCCAGCGGCTGCCCTGGCGTTGGACAAAATAAAGATCGCCCTTGCCAAGCTCGGCATTAAAAGCCCGCATCTCGACGCGGTATTGGGGTAGCAGTCCGTAGTTACCGAAGAGGATGAGGGTCTCTCCCTCGGGGCTGATGCTTTGCGGGACTTCGTGGGAGGATGTGTTGAAGGGCAGCGGAGCGGGGTCGCCGGCAGCAGCAGCAGCAGCAAAATAGACATCCTGTCCCGTGCCTGTCTGGGAACGACAAAAATACAGCCCATCAAAAGCCGCCAGCGGGTGCGTCTCGTCGGCATCTGTATTGATCCGTGGGCCGAGGTCTTGGAGCGCGATGTCATCCGGTGGATGGCGAAGCAAGGCTCGGATATGCCTCATATCCCGATTCGGGAACAGGTCCTGGTACTGCGCAAAGACAGCTTCGGCTCCCATCCAGTCCTGGCGTATCAGGAAAGGTGCGGCTCTCTTTTGGACGGCTACAAAGGCGATGGGTAGGGGCGCAAAAGTGCGGATGAACTGATCGTAATGACGCTCGTTTTCCGGCGTGGCTCCACCAAAGTACACGTTGAGTTGGCACAAAAAATCCAGTGGCTCCGTCCCGAATGCCCGGGCTAATTGTTGTAGTTTTTGAAAGTTTTGCTCGCGTTCGGGGTCAAACTCTGCTCCGTAAAACTGCGGCAACACATGGACAAGCTCGGTTTGGCGATCAAAGGCTGCCAAAATATCGGCGCAGTTTTCTTCGTATCGGTGTCCATTGCCGGTACCTTCCTGGCGGAGGGCTTCCAGCGTCATAAACTCCTCCAACAAAGTTTTGCGCAAAGCCAAAATCGTTGGGACAGGGCGAGTGCCGGCAAAGTGCTGCAAGAAGTCGCTGCACTGCACCACCAGCGCACGGCGGAGGGCATAGAGCGTATCGCGGCGGCTTAGGTCGTCGTAACCGGGTTTTTGGTAGAGATCGCGGTACGACACCGCGTAGGGAGCCTTGCGCAGGAGATCGGCGGCTTCGGCGGCGATGCCTTCACGTAGGGCGTTGATCTCTCGGAAGCTGGGTAGCTGGGCTTTGGTGGCATCGGGCAGGGTGGTATAGCTGCTGGTGAGCTGAGAGAGGCGCGAAAAGGCGTGTTGGAGGGGGGGGAGTTGTGCCGAGAAGTTCTTGAAGCGGATGTCTTGCCCGCGGCCCTCTTGCTGTTTGGCTTGGCGGTGAGCTTGCAGGGCGGCCATTGCCTCGGTGTAGGCGTTCTCTTGGGCGCAAAGCAAAGCAGGCAAAAAAAAGAGAAGTAAGAAAAATCGCATAACTCAACAAAAAATAAAACAAATTTCCCCTCCAAAACTCTCCACCTGGGAGTAATTGGGGAGGGGAAGTAGGCAAGGAGGAGGATTTACTTCTTGAGTGCCTGGAGCATCGTTACGCCAATCTCGGCGGGTGATTCGACTACATGCAGGCCACAGGCACGCATGACTTTCATTTTGGCTTCTGCCGTATCATCTGCCCCACCGATGATGGCGCCGGCGTGTCCCATACGGCGGCCTTTGGGGGCCGTTTGTCCGGCAATAAACCCAACGACGGGCTTAGTGCCGTTGTCGCGGATCCATTCGGCGGCTTCGGTTTCCATGCTTCCGCCAATTTCACCGATCATGATGATGCCTTCCGTATCGGGGTCATCCATGAGCAGTTGAACGGCTTCTTTGGTTGTTGTGCCAATGATCGGATCGCCACCGATACCGATACAGGTTGATTGACCGAGTCCGGCTTTGGTGATCTGATCGACGGCTTCGTAGGTGAGCGTTCCCGAGCGGGAGACGATACCGATGGTGCCTGGGTTGTGGATAAACCCAGGCATGATGCCTACTTTGGCTTCTCCGGGCGTGATGACCCCTGGGCAGTTGGGGCCCACCATGCGGCAGTCGCGCTCGTCAAGGTAGCGTTTGGCTTTGACCATGTCTTGTACTGGAATGCCCTCCGTGATACAAATAATCACTTTGATACCGGCATCAGCGGCCTCCATGATCGCATCGGCAGCAAAAGCAGGCGGCACAAAAATTACCGATACATCGGCTTTGGTTTCCTTGACGGCATCAGCTACCGTATTGAAAATGGGAAGGTTAAGGTGCTGCTGTCCGCCTTTGCCGGGCGTAACGCCACCCACGACCTGTGTCCCGTAAGCGATCATCTGCTCGGCATGGAAAGTACCCTCTTTGCCGGTGAAACCTTGGACAATTACGCGGGAGTCTTTATTGACTAGAACGCTCATCTTTGCTCTGGATTTGTAAAAGTGATAGAAAAAATTGTATGCACAAAAATAACTTTTTTCTTCACATTTCCGATCTTTTGCCCAAAAAAACTCGCTCATAGCGATTCGGCTAGCTCCGTCAGGCGGGCTTCACTCAAAGGCTTGGGGACAAAAGTCAGGACATCGCTATGCTGGTGGGCCCGCTGAATATCGCGGGGGTTGATCGACGAAGAGACCGCTACCACGGTTACTTTTTGGGGTAAGTGGAGCTGACGAAACTTCTCCAAAAACTGCCAAGCATCCATGAGCGGCATATCAATATCAAGCAAAATCAGGTCGGGGAGCTTTTTGCGCTGTGCGATGCGTTCGTTGAGGGCTTCTAGGGCTGATTCTCCTCCCCTAAACTCCTCTGTTTGTTCATACGATGGGTGAGCCTCCAGCATTTTGGTAGCAATGATGCGGAAGATGTAGTCATCGTCGATGATGTAAGTCAAGCCTACTTTTTTCATGTATGGTGTGCCTACGGCCAAAAAAGGAACTGAAGGAAATTTTTTGCGCAACAAGAGTAGTAGTAATTTGATGAAATGCCAAAAAGATTGTTGAGTAGTAGGATAGCCAAAGAAACACGGGGCAAGAAAGTAGTCAGTAGGGCGAATTTGTTTTGCCTACTGGCATAACCTTAGGCAAAGACAATACCCAAAAAAGAGATTCTTTTTTGGCAATGACAAATGAATGAACGATGATTGACGTGTTTTTGACGTGCTTTTTTCTTGAAAAAGAAAAAAATTAGCAAGATAAAAATTGCATTAACGGATTTTAACACCCTCTGGATAATTCTTTCCCTCAAATTTTCTTTTGCCTGCCAAAATGCGTAACATTGCAAGACGATCATCACACAAACTACGCATGGCACAGATCATCCGTATGCCCCTCAAGACGGACACCATGGAAGAGGGCGTTATTACTACACTTTTTGTCAAGACCGGGGATACCATCGAATCAGGGCAGCTCTATGCCGAAATCGAAACCGATAAAGCTACCATGGAGTGGGATAGCTTTGAGGAAGGCGTGATCCTGCACGTAGGCGTACAGGAGGGCGATACCGTACCCGTCAATGCCCCCGTGTTCATCCTGGGAGAGGAGGGCGAGGACATCAGCGAACTCCTGAAAGCCTTTGGCCACACGACGGATACCAAGCCAGCCGATGATCCCCCACAACAGGAAGAAAAAGAAGAAACAAAGCCTGCCCCTGCTGCCCCTTCCGGCAACATGACCGCCGTCAGGATGCGTAAGATGACCGATACCATGGAGGAGGGCGTGCTGGCCAGTTGGCTCGTCAAGGTAGGTGATACCGTAGAAGAAAACCAGCCCATCGCCGAAGTCGAGACCGATAAAGCAACGATGGATTTTGAGACCTACGAAGCCGGAACGGTGCTTCATCTGGCCGTAGCCGAAGGTGCCACCGTCCCGATTGATGCCGTTATTGCCGTCCTGGGAAACCCAGGCGATGACTACAAAGCCTTCCTGCAACAAAAAAGTGACGGAAGCCAGCCCAGCGAGCCAGCCGCCACAACAACACCCGTAGCAGCCCCAGCACCCCAAGCCACAACCACCACCGAAGACGAACGCCTCAAAGCATCGCCGCTGGCCAAAAAGATGGCCGAAGAAAAAGGCTACGACCTCCGACAGATCAAAGGTACCGGCGACCAGGGACGCATCGTCCGCCGCGATGTCGAGCAGCATAGCCCCGCCCAGGCAAAACCCACATCCGCGCCTGCACCTGCGCCTGCGCCTGCATCCATGCCCACACCTGCCCCCATGCCTGCGGGTGCGCGTACCGAACCCGTCTCCCAGATGCGCAAGGCCATTGCCCGTAGCCTCTCACAAAGCAAGTTTACGGCGCCGCATTTTTACTTGACCTTACCGATTCGGATGGATCAAGCGATCAAGGTGCGTAAGCAACTCAACGAACTCTCGGAGGTCAAGATTTCGTTCAATGACATGATCGTGAAGGCAGCCGCCCTGGCTTTGCGCAAACATCCCTTCGTGAACGCCTCCTGGCAAGAAAACCAGATGGTTTTCCATGAGCAGATACACGTAGGCGTGGCCGTGGCCGTCGAGGAAGGCTTGCTTGTACCCGTTGTGCGCCATACCGATACCCTCCAACTCTCCCAGATCGCGGAGCAGACCAAAGCCCTGGCCGCCAAAGCCCGTAACAAAGCCCTCCAACCCTCGGATTGGGAAGGCAGCACGTTTACGATCTCTAACATGGGAATGTTTGGTATCGAGGAGTTTACGGCGATCATCAACCCGCCCAACGCCTGCATCCTGGCCGTAGGTGCGATCCGTCAGGAGGCCGTCGTCGAAGACGGGCAACTGGCCATCGGACACCTCATGCGCGTTACGCTCTCCTGCGATCATCGCATCGTGGATGGCAGCGTAGGGGCAGCCTTCTTGCAAACCCTTCAAACACTCCTCGAGCAGCCCCTAAGAATGCTCTAAACCCCAACACGCCCCATGCCTACGGCACTTATCGTGGGAGCCACCGGACTTATCGGCAGGCACCTGACGGAGCAACTCCTCCGGTCAGAGGTTTATACGGCAGTCCGTACCCTTGTCCGTCGTCGCACGGATCTGGTACATCCCAAGCTCACCCAAACGCTGATTGACTTTAATGACCTTTCTGCACAAGTAGTTCCTTTTCAGGGAGATACACTCTTTTGCGCCCTCGGGACTACCCGCGCCAAGGCCGGCAGCAAGGCGGCTTTCTATACCGTCGATTTCACGTATGCCTATGCCGTGGCACGTATGGCACGGGAGCAGGGCGTGCGGCATTTTTCGTTGGTCTCCTCTGTGGGTGCTGATGCGCGGTCGGCTTCGTTTTATCTCAAGACCAAAGGCGAACTCGAAGAAGCCGTACAGGGGCTGGGGTTTGAGCGGCTGCATATCTTTCGTCCGTCTTTTTTGCTCGGAGATCGGGGGGAGTTTCGTCCGCTTGAGGTGTTGGGGGGTGGAGTGATGCAAGTTTTTGCGCCGCTGTTGGGCAAATACGCACCCGTTCAGGCGCAGGCCGTCGCCGAAGAGATGATACGGGCTTCGCTTGACCGAACGCCTGGCTCGCGCTTTTTTTCCTTTGGCAGATAGCTACTCCAGCCCCGTGCGCATGATCCATGCCGCAGGATGAGGTGAACGCACTTGGGATAAGGCCTGTTGGGCGGTCGTTTTGTTGGGGTAAACCCCCAGAACAATATGACAAATTCCCTGGCGACAAATTAGCTCGGCTTTCGGAAAGCCCTCACTTCTGATCTTGCGCAAAGCCGCGCTAGCTTCGGAGGCGTTGGGGTGATCCTGCCCTTGCATGAGCAGATAGGTCGTTGCTTTGAATTTGGACGAGCGCACTTGCTCCTGTGCCGGGGCGTTGCTCTGGTAGCGGTTGGGCGTTTCGTTGGGTGCGCCGGAAGCACTTAGGTTTTGGGTGGCTTTGAAATACTTGTACTTGGGATTGCTTTGTTTGGGGTCATGGGCTAGTCCGCAGCCGAGATAGGTGTAGGCAGCATTGAGGAGGTTGCGTTTGTGGGAGGGGGAGTCCATCCACTGTTGGACGATTTTTTGGGCGAGGGAGAGGTAGGTATCCCCGAGTTCGATCCAGTTGAGGGCGATGTTTTCGGAGGCGGCTCGCAGGGGAATGCCCTCCCGTTTCATGCGATCGGTCATGCTGACCTTGCCAGGGATGGGGCTGGTATGACTAAAAAAGTTTTTCTCCACCATATCGCGGCTATGCCCATAGGCGGCTCGCTCGAGGGCGGGTGAGTGCTGAAAGGGCTTTTTGCCATGCTGGATGCGGGCTTGGTTGCTCACAAAAAAAACAGCGGCATGAAGTAACCCGTAGTCGATGCGGTCTAGGTCGATGACCTGCCGTGCCATCGGGCTACGCATAAAGGTTTGGTGATCGTAGCGGTTGTAGTCTTCGGGCTGCCAGTTTTGTCCAGCGATTTGGAGGGAAATCATCCAAAGACCAACCAGAATTATCCAGGGTTTCATGGAGCTATAACGTTGATTTCTGGTAAGATTGGTATAAGCACTCGGCAAAATCTGGACGCTTGGCGTGGGATCAAGCCCCATTCCGCTCTTTTCTCCACCACAGGCTGACTGGATAAGCTAGCGTGAAGCCGACGTTGAAGTAACTGCCATTGAGCGTCAGGCTACCCGTCCGTATCTGTCCATCGGCGTAAAGAAAATGCCCTGCTAGTCGTTGAATATCCTGAAAGCCACCAAAATAACTCCCGTGTAGGGTCAGCGAAAGCCGATCAAAGGTCGTCCATTCCATGCCCAGACCAACTTCAAAAACCGAAAAGTTGCGCCGAACATCCTCATAAATGATCGCACAGTCAATCGGCTGTCCTTCGGGGTCGTTGAGTGCCGGAAGGGGCGCATTCTGATAGCCTGCCCCGCCCGTATGCAGGTTGAGCCGGTAGCCGATGCGCGAAAAGAAGCCCAGGCGTTTGCCCACAGACAAGAGCTGGGTACGCAGGCGCAGCGGTATCTGCCAGACCTCAAAGGCTTGTCCGCTCCGAAAAAGCATCGGTTGCCGAGGGCGATCGCTCGGGATGTTTACCAGGGGAGGCGTAGCAGCCGGGATGTTTTTTTGGAGGAAACCCGTCTCCAAAACTAGCCCTCGCCCTATTTCCTGCCCGAGATAGAAACCCCATACACCATTAACAAAGTTGCCGTCGTTCATATTCCGCTCAAAAACGCCCG
>DAISIL010000061.1:0-18750 GCA_036822015.1 Bernardetiaceae bacterium
GGCATCCAATGAGCAATCAAAGATCATGGTTTTGAAGGACTTTTCCAAAAAAAAACGCCACCGTCCTGCGGACGATGGCGTTTGAGGGATGCCTCCTCCGAGGTAAGCTATCGCTCCACAACGAGTTTGATGGCCTGGCTTTTGTCTCCGATCTGTACCCGAACCAGATACATCCCGGCTGGGAGGTTTTGGGTGGGGATACGGTGCTGCCAGTTCAGGCTTTGGGGGCGAAGCTCTTGGCGGGAGATCGTCCGTCCGCTCATGTCCGTCAGGGCAACGGTGAGAGCTTCGGGAAGTTCCCGAAACTGCATCTCGAGCGTAGCGGCCCGTTGGCTGGGGTTCGGAAAAAGCCCCAGGCGGCCGTCGGTGAGGTACTCCTCCAAGCCCGTAGGCACTTCGTCTTCGTCGGTGGCTCCATCCTGGATTTTGAGGTTGTCGATGGCCCATCCCCAGCCGTTGGCCAGCGGATCGGAGAACAAACGAAAACGCAAAAAGACCGTATCACCCACATCAAAGATACGACGCAGGTTCATCCGCTTGGTGCGGTACATGGCCGGTGTGCCGGCGCGTCCGGCATCTATGGCACCAGACCAAGCCGCATCAGTGGAGGCATCATAGCCAGCCTCCAGCGGAATCCATTGGTTGAGGTCATAGGAACCCTCCACAACGACATAATCCCAGAACTCCGGATCGCCGAAGCGCGTCCCGGGTTCGCCCTTCTCTACGATGGCGATGTTATCAAACTCTACCAGCGTAAAGGTGCTATGCACGATGATCGGGACGTTGAGCGTAGCGACATAATCCAGCGACTCTTCACCAAAGGTAGATGCCTCGGCGTAGGGATGATCCGTGTGCAGGGCCGGCGAAGCAAAGCCGCTCACCTGGCGAACCGAAAAGTTCAGGTCGGGGATGATACCGTTGCGCCCAACTACACCGAGGCTGAAGTCATTGGCGATGGACTCGGGGTTATCAAAGTCGGTTTTGTAGGTCAGCACGGCCGGGCGTATATTGGTGATCTGGACGCTGACTTCGTTGGATAGATAGACGTTTGCCCCGACAAAAGACCGCAGTTGGACGTTGAGTGTCCGCGTTTCGGGGTCGAGTTCGAGGAGCTGCTCCTGGTCGATGGCCGTTGCGTTGGCTGGTATCGTCCCGAGGACTTGTCCGTTACCCAAAATCTCCGTTCGGTCGTAAGCCGAACGCAGACGCATCTGGATACGGGCTTGTGGGTTGCCGGCGGCACTGTTAGTGCCTGCCTGGGCAGCCGAGGCGATCAGTGGCACGATGGCCGGCGTAGCTTTGGGAGCGTTGAGGAGTTCGGGGATGGTCGCTGTCCAGATGCCGCGCCCGTGCGTTGCGATCACGACCTGGTCGTCCTGGATTTTGAAATCCCAGACCGATACCTTCGGAAACTCCTCGATGATGCTCCAGCTTTGCCCGTTATTAGTCGAGACAAAAATGCCAATTTCGGTGCCTGCCCAGAGCGTCTCGGGGGCATGAGGCATCACGAGCAAGGCGTAGGTGGCGACGTTGGGGAAGCCCGAGGTGGGCCCGGTGAGATTTTGCCAGGATTGTCCTTTGTTTTGGGTGCGCAAGATTTTGGGTTGGTTGTTGGCCGAGAAGAGCATGTAAGCCGTGCCTTCATCGAAGGGATGCGTATAGATGCCCGAGATGTTACCAATATCACCAAACTTACTCACCTTACGGAAGGTCAAACCGCCATCTTCGGAGAGAAACGGAGCGTTATCACCGCCCATCGCCCGCCCTGCCCAGACGATCTGGGGGTTGGCATCCGAGATGGCCACATCGCCGGAGGTGAAGTTGCCACCCGCAATCGGGGTCAGTTTCCAGCTACTGCCAAAGTCGAGGCTGCGCCATACGCCCGAGCCACCAATGGCAAAGATGAGTTCGGGGTCTGCATCCGATTCGGCCAGGCGCGTAACGAAGGGATCACCGTTGGGATCGAGACGGTTGGCCGAAAAGGCGAGGTTATTTCCTGCCGGATCAGAGGATTTGACGATGAAGTTGAACTGCCCCGTGTAGAGAAACTGCTGCCCGTCGGGGTGCCAGACGACTTCAAAGCCATCGCCGCTGGGCAGTTGTTGGTAGCCTGTCTCGGCGGCGGAGGTCTGCCCGAGGGGTGTTTTCATGGCGCCGTTGTCTTGCGTTCCGCCGAGGTATTCCTCAAAGCCTGGACGTTTGTCGGCCCCATAAAACTGCGTGATGTTGAGATTGGTGTTGCGTGCCTCCCATACGTTGGGACCTACGCCTGGATTAGCTTCGGCTCGGGAGAGGTATATGCCGCCGTCGTTGGCGTTGAGGATGCGGAAGTTGTTGCCGTCTGTGGGTATGGCCAGGAGGTTGTGATGATCGGGATGCACGGAGGCGTTTTGTCCGTTGATGGCTCGGTAGGGGTCGCTGACAACGGTTGTTTGTCGGTTTTGGGTCGCGATGACACTACTCACAAAACGCAAACGACTTTCGGGCAGGGCTGCTGGGTTCCAGTCTTGTCCGTCGGGGGTGCGCAACCAGATCAAGATCGGCGAGCGATAGTAGGCGCCGGCCGTTTGGGCGATCTGTGGCGCGGGGGCATTGGGGTCGTAGTCCACGAGGTTAGGGAAGATATAATCGCGGCTCTCATCGGTGTTTTCGGTGAGCGTAAAAGCACCGTTGTTGGCGTTATCACGGAAAGAGACCATGAGTTGGCGGTTGTTGGTTACGTCCCAGACCTCAAAAGGTACATCGACGTAATCGGCGTAGGCATAGCCATTGGGCTGGCAGCCGGCCCCGAAGTTTCCACCACAGGCAACAAAACGATGGGCTTTTTGGCTGCGTCCGTTACCAAACCGAATTTCGATGCTGGTGCGTTTGTCGGCATCGCTTAGGTTGGTGCCTTCATCAAAAAACAAATTGACAATCGTGATAAAATCCCGTGTGCCGTCTTCTTCGAGGGTACGGATGGGCGTTTGTCCGAGGTCTTGTCCGGTGGCTTCTACTTGCCAAAGTCCAATGCCGCCGATATAGGCGATGTTATCGTTGAAGGGATGCACCATGACCGTGTTATCGTACCAGCCCTGTGCGCCCAGGAAGTCGAAGGAGTTTTCGAGGCTACCATCGACGAGCAGTTGCCAGTTTTGTCCACCGTCGGTGCTGCGATAGAGCTTGTTGGGGGAGCCTTCGGCGGAGGCATAAACAACATTGGGGTCGTTGCCTATGGCGAGTTCGATACGGCGAAATTCCGTGCGTTGGTTGGTGATCTCTGTCCAGGTGCGTCCGGCATCCGTGGACTTCAAGACGGCTTTGCCTCGGGCGGTGGCATACTGGATCGAAAAATCACTGGGAGCAGCGATGACCTGCTGGATGGCCGCATTTTCGATGCGATAGGTGCGCGTCCAGGTCTGTCCGCCGTCGGTGCTGCGGTGAATGACCCCTGAAAAGTCATCGCGGTTGTAGCCTGCCACGACGAGTTCGTTGGCATCTGCCGGACTGACGATCACGCGGCCGCCGTTGCGTAAATCGGGGTTGGAAACCGTCGCCGGTAGTTGTGTCCAGGTCTGACCGCGATCCGTGGACTTGAAGATACCCGCTCCACTGACGGCATCGAGGTTGGAGAAAATCGTCTCGCCCGTTGTGCCATAGATGACATCGGGGTTGGCCGCCGAGCTGGCCAGCCAGGTGAAGGCCAGGTTGGGGAGATTGGGCGTGAGTTCTGTCCAATCAGCTCCGGCGTTGGTGGTTTTCCAGATGCCCCCACTGACAGAGGCGGCGTACCAGATATTTTCGGGATCGGCCGGATCAATCAGCACCCCTCGGATGCGCCCAGCGATGTTGGACGGTCCACGTTCGGTAAACGTGATCTCCTCCAGGCGTGCGGCGGGACGCTTTCGGGCATCTTCGAGGGCAGCAAAGAGGTAGTCGGGGGCATAACTGCTGCGGGTTTCATTCCAGGCACGGCGTATCTGATCGTGGTAGGCAAAGAACAAGTCCGGGTGTCCGGCTTCGGGAATTACATCGAAAGGAAGCTGGGCTTTAAGGCGTTTTTTCTTTTCCTTGAGCGGGATAGGAGGAGATTTTTTCTTTTTCTGGGTGAGTAGTGTTTCGGTGGATGATTGCGGGCTTTTGAAGAAGAGCCAGCCCATCAGCAAGGCTACCGGTAGCAGTAGCGCAATAGTAAAACGTTTCATGGTTGATTTTTGGTTCTGGTGTGGTTAGTGTTGTTTGGGTAGTTCGGAGGCTTTCATTAACTCCTTGTCTTTCAGATCATAGAAATACACGGGACGCTCGGAGCTAGGGGCTTCGGAGGGTTCAAAGATTTCGAGGCGTTGGGCGTTGGCCCAGCGCACCTGTCCGCCAGGGATGTTTTTTTGCCAGAGGACTTTTCCGGTGGCTGCCTCCATGACGAGGGCATACAGGAGAGCTTCCTTGATGGCTCCCTCGGCGAGTTTTTCCTGGTGGGTGGCCAGGATGTACGTGCTATCCGGGCTAAGCTGTAAGGTAACTTGATCTTGACCGATAGCTTGGGCAGCAATTTTTTGGTAATCAGGCTTGGACATCGTTTGATGAGGGGGATTTTTCTGGCAGCTCATCCAGCAAAGTGCAAAAAAGAGCCACCCGAGAAGCAAAGGTATAAGGCGCATAAGGAAAGGGAGAAAATGATAAAAACGCAAAGTGTGTATTTCTTTGAAGAAAAGCAAACATCCGCAAAAAAACATCAAAACCTCTACACGCCTTAGTTCAATCCCCAATCGCCCTGCCGCAGCATCGAAAAAATGGACTGCCCCAGCTCCTCACGGCTCGTATGCCGGCTCAAAGCCGCCACATCAAGCGGTGGCGAAAAGCCCTCTTCGTGGGCGTTCTCGAGGACAAGCTGGAGGCGCAACTGGAGGTTGCGGGGCACGAGCTGTCCCGACTTGGTGTCGTAGATCGGCGTATGATCGTCTCGGAGTTGGGACAAAAAATCCTCGTGAAAGACTTGCAAAATCAGGTGCATCAAGGCACGCAAAAACAGGGGCATCCCAAAGTGAAACAAAGCATAGCCGGCCATGAAGGCCACCACGGTTTGGGCCTGCTCCCGCTGTTGGTTTTGGGTACACCAGTCCAGGGTTTGGAGGTATTTTTGACAAAACTGCTGCCATTGGCTACTCGATAAGCGCGGGGCCGTCCCGAAGGTCGCCTTAACGGCATAAAAGTTTTGGGCGATCGCTTCGGGGGTCAGGCGTTCGAGGGGCTTGAGGGCCTCCTGCATTTTGGCGTTTTTCCAGAGGGCTTTTTGTTGGGGATGCTCGAAGTAAATCTGTTGTATCTTTTCGAGGTGGTTCAGGAGCGGCCCCTCGGGCGTGAGGAGGTAGTCGGTGCTATAGACCCAGGCCAGGATCAGATACGAGACAGCCCCACCGGCATCAATGGTTTGCCAGTATTGGATATTTTTTTGGAGATGTGCTAAGGAATTTTGAAAAAAATGGACTTTGTGCTGCCGCTCCTGGTCGCTCAGGTGTTGGATGTGTTGGGTGTCGAGCTGCTCCAGGATGGCAAACTCATGCAGGAGGAGGTCGTCGTGCCGGTCGGCGGTGATGGCGATCTCGCGGAGACCACTGTAAATTTTGTCCGGATAACCGTCGCCCGACTGCGTCGAAAACCGCATACAGATTACCTGATCGGCGTTGAGCGAAAAACAACTATACAGCAAACCGTGGTTCATCTCCATCAGGCGACGGCTCAAAGCCACATGCAGCTGGGGCGCACGCAAAACCCGCACCTCCCCCACGACCTCCTTCGGGGAGGCATAGCCCGTAACGACTTTTGATCCCTGAAAGATTTCAAAATCTAGCCGTTGAATCTCTGGATAAAAAGCCAGCCGGACGTTGTCCTCCTCCTCATCGCGAAGGGAAGCAAAAAAATGCCAATACGCCGTCAGGTAGTCCCTTTGGGCAAAGGCATCCAGGGCCTGCTCGCGTAGCTCGAGTTGTTCTGGGGCAGGAAAAGCATCCGAATAACGGCCCAGGCGAAGGGGGAACAAGAGCTGTTGGCTGTTTTTTTTGTTGCCGTTGGCAAAGAGATGAATCAGACGTTTCCAGAACATACAAGGTCGGTGTTTTCGTCGGTGGGCAAAAGCAAAGCCACCAAAAAGATACTCCCCAAAATCAAGACCAAACCCTGCTCTGGAACCGCCCCAAGAGCCGCCTGGTAGGCATCGGCTGCCCTCGGGTACGCCATGCCATGCAAGCCATAAGCCGCCCCCTGATCGGCCAAAGCATGGGCTGGTAAGGCACGCGCCCCCTCAAATTGCGTGAAAAAATAACGCGCTGTCTCGGGGAAGAGCGGCAGAATACGATCCAGGGATTTGTCCGCCGAAAAGCCCAACACGATCATCGTCGGACCCTCGTGCGGGGGAAGCTGGGCCAGCGTGCGTTGGATGCCCGAGCGGTTGTGGGCCACATCCGCAATCACGAGCGGCGTTTGGCCAAGCACCTGCCAACGCCCCCGTAGCCCCGTCAGGGAACGCACCTGCGCCAACCCATCGGTGATGGAGGCAAGCTGAATATCTATTTTTTTGGTCTCATGGAGAACCTCCATCACCTGCAAAACACCCAAGAGGTTGTCCCGCTGATAGCTCCCCTGCAAGTCCGTGATAAACTCCGCCTCCCAGGACGGACTGACCAGCCGCCAGCCAACCCCCTGAACCAAAAGCTGCACATGATCGACGGCAAAATAAATCGGTGCTTGCTCCTGACGGGCCTGCTCCTGAAAGACATGCGCAATCTCGGGTTGTTTTTCGGCCATCACAACAGGCGTATGAGCTTTGATGATACCCGCCTTTTCGGCGGCGATTTTTTGGAGGGTATCTCCCAGGATGCGTTCATGATCGAAGCCAATATGGGTGATGAGGCAAATCTCGGGTTGAAGGATATTGGTGGCATCGAGGCGGCCGCCAAGTCCTACCTCTACCACAGCCCAATCAACGGACTGCTCGGCAAAATACACAAAAGCCATCCCCACCAAGACCTCAAAAAAGGACGGCCGCAACTGCTCAAAAAAGTCGCGGTGTCGTGCCACAAAATCAACGACCCATGCCTCCGACACCGGCAGCCCATTGAGGCGTATGCGCTCCCGCATATCGTGCAGGTGCGGGGAGGTGTGTAAGCCCACGCGGTAGCCCTGCTGCTGCAAGATCGCCGCCAAAGCATGTGCCGACGACCCCTTGCCGTTGGTACCCGCAACGTGTATGGATTTAAACCGCTCCTGGGGGTTGCCCATATGTGCGCATAGCCGCGCGATGCGTTCTAGCCCAGGCTTATAAGCCGGATCACCGATCTGCTGAAAGGCAGGCATTTGTGTATAGAGATATTGAAGGGTCTCGGCGTAGGTCATCGTTGGTGGATCAGAGGGGTAAAAAGAGATCGTCCAAATTGTTGCGGTCATGCTCCGAGAGCAACTCCGGGAAAACATACACGACCGCTCCCTTAGGCGAGGTATAAAGCGTCGCAAAGCCTTTTTGTTGCATCCATTGGAGGCGTTCCTGGGCATCGTTTAGGGAAAGATGGCTTTTGAGGGCGAGTTCGGAGGCCGTCAGTTTGCCGCTAGAATCGGCGGCTAGCTGCAAAATATGACGTTCGCGCTCCTCGGATTGCTGTCGCTGGCGTTTCTTGTGCGTCTGTTGGAGGAGGCGCAAGCCCCCTAGCGTAGGGACAACACCCGCAATCACTAGCCCTACCAGGTTGCCGAGTAGCTTCTCCATGCCATCCTCCTGAACCGATACCCCCACACCCAAAATCATCACTAACCCAAAAACAATCAGTAGAATAGCTGCCGTATAATTAAAAAAATCCTTGATCGAACGCATCGTTGAATAGATTTGAATGTGAACCAGAGATGAATTATTCTTTGAGATAGGTGGTTAGGATTTATTTTTGGTAGTTTTGCTGACCAAACATAACAAATATCTATCTCATCTGCAAGCATGGAGCTATTGGTGATGGTCATTGGTTTTGCTTTTGCCGCTTACTCGGTGGTGGGTAACGATGTTATCCAAACCCTCGGCACTTTTTTGAGTTCCAACGAAGACAAGAAATGGTACATCCTTTGGGCTTATGTAGGGGCGATCATGGCTGCGGTACTTGTTATTGGTTGGCTCGGTGGGGATGTTTCGTATGGAAGGCTGGATAAGATTGCGGTGCCGGCGCATTTTTCGTGGTGGTTTGTTTTGCCTCCCCTCACGCTGCTCTTCATTACGCGCCTGGGTGTTCCGGTCAGTACGACATTCTTGATTTTGAGCGTTTTTTCCGTGATCGGGACAGACATGAATGCCTCCGATATGCTCTCAACGGATTCGATGATCGGTAAGATGCTCAAGAAATCCTTGCAGGGCTATGTGCTGGCCTTCGGGACGGCTTGTGTGGTTTATCTGGGGGTGAGCCGTTTGTTTGAGCGGCGGTTTATCCAAAGCGAGATGACACTACAAGAGGAGCGGGTCTGGACGGTGCTGCAATGGCTCTCTACGGGTTTTTTGTGGAGCCAGTGGCTTTCCCAGGACTTAGCCAACGTCTATGTCTATTTGCCGCGCCAGCTAGGGGCGATGGAGTTTGTGGGGTCTGTGGTGCTGCTGGTGGGCTTGTTGGGCTACATCATGTACAGTCGTGGCGGGGCAGTTCAGAAGGTGGTCTTATCCAAAACCAACACCACCGACATCCGTTCGGCGACAACGATAGACTTCATCTATGGTGTTATCTTACTGGTTTTCAAATACAACATTGCAGGTATCATCGAGGGTAAGATACCCATGAGTACGACGTGGGTGTTTATTGGTTTGCTGGCCGGGCGTGAATTTATGATTTCGCTGATGCTTCAATCGCCCAAACTCCAGCACGTTACTCGGGTGGTTAGCCTTGACCTGGCAAAAGTTGTCCTGGGGCTGATCGTGAGTATCGCGCTGGTGTTCGTGATCGTCTTTGCTGAATCCCTCTAAACGGGTTGGGCTGTTAGTTGAGGTACTTCAATCTGATTGCGCAAAATATCCTCTATCGTCTCGCGCTTCCGGATCAGGTGAGCTTCTCCATTGAGGATCAGGACTTCGGCCGGGCGATAGCGGGAATTGTAGTTAGAACTCATCGCGAAAGCATAAGCCCCCGCGTTTTCGATGGACAACACATCGCCCTCCCGTACTTCGCTGATTTTTCGATCCCACCCAAAGGTATCCGTCTCACAGATATAGCCCACGACGGTATAGACGCGCTGCGGCCCGTTGGGGTTGCTGATATTGTGGATGTGATGATAGGCATCGTAGAGTTTGGGGCGCAAGAGATGGTTCATGCCCGAGTCCACGCCCACAAAAGTAGCCGCTACGGTTTGCTTCAAGACATTGGTGCGCACCAAGAAATGTCCTGCTTCACTGACCATAAACTTGCCCGGCTCTACCCAAAACTCCAACTCGCGCCCGTACTCCTGACAAAAGCGCGTAAAACGCTCCACCACTGATCGTCCTAGCTCTTCGATGTTCGTTACCATGTCGTTGGGCTTGTAGGCCACCTTGAAGCCCGAGCCGCTGTCGATGTAGCGCAGATCGGGAAAGTCCGCCGCCGTCTGGAGCAGAATCTCTAAGCCGTTCAGGAACACTTGCGTATCCAGGATGTCGGAGCCGGTGTGCATGTGCAGCCCCTCCACGACGATATGATTTGCCTTAATGACCCGGTGTACGTGCCGAAGCTGATGAATCGAGACCCCAAACTTGGAATCAATGTGGCCCGTCTGGATTTCGGGATGACCGCCGGCAAACAAATGCGGGTTGATGCGCAAACAAATCGGAATCTGACTTCCAAACGAATGCCCAAACTGCTCCAGAATCGAGATGTTATCAATGTTGATCCGAACGCCGAGCCGCGTAGCCTTTTCGATTTCTTCAAAGGACACACAGTTGGGCGTGTACAGAATATCCGATGGAGCATAGCCTGCCCGCAAGGCTACCTGCACCTCCTGGATAGACACTGTATCTACACCTGCCCCGAGTTGCTGAAAAAAGCGAATGATATTGAGATTGGTGTTGGCTTTACAGGCATACTGAATCTTGAAGTTGATACCGGCAAAGGCCTTTTCGAGGGTGCGGTATTGTTGGGCCATCTTTTGGGCATCATAGACGTAAAGCGGCGTACCGTATTGCTCGCATAGGTCTAGGGCATCGAGGCCGCCAATGGTATAGCGGCCGTCCTCTTGAAGAACTAACATAGCTTTGGAATCAGAATAAAGGATGAATGAATCAATTCAACAAATATACAAAACCTAAAACAAAGACCCCTGTTCACCGCCCGGATGAAGCGGCACCAGCAGCGGTTCGGGTATCTCCAGACCGATCACCTGATTGAACTGCTGGATGGCATAGCGGGCCATCGTGGGTGCCTGGACGTTATCGGGTTCGTGTACCCAAAAATAGACCGTCGAGAGGCCAGCCGAGAGCCACTCGGACAGGCGTTGGGCCCAGGCATCTACGCGGGTAAAGTCTGTGGGATGCAAGCCGTTGCCCACAAAGCGAACCGCGACCGTACTGGCCGTCAGGTGATGGTGTAGCACGTCGCGCCTGCCTGCCACATCCGTAATCACCGTGGCGATACCCCGCTCACGCATACGATCAAGGGTTTGATCGACAATCTTTTGCGCCGATCCATCAAACCAACGCTTATCCCGAAACTCCACCGCCAGGGGCGCTGCTTCGGGGAAGTGTTGCAGGTAAGCCCACAAATCCGTCGCCTGATCGGGGCCAAACTGTGGGGGCAGTTGCAGAAAACACAAGCCCAGCCGCTGCCCTAGCCCGAGGATATGATCCACAAACTGCACCGTCAGTGCCTCGGCATGGCGCAACTGGTGGCGATGGCTGATCTCTTGTGGAATCTTGGGACAAAACAAAAAATGATCGGGCGTTTGGTTCACCCAACGCCGTACCAGAGATAGCTCCGGGATACGGTAATGCGTCGTGTTGAGTTCGATGCACGAAAATTGTCGGGCGTAGTAATACAAAAAATCGGCAGATTTGGCTTGAGCCGGATAAAGCGTACCGCGCCAGGCAGGCTGGGCCCATACCGGACAGCCCACATGCACCGTCGTCTGTTGTTGTTGTTGTTGGGACAAAAAAACCGTGGTGGCGGAGGGAGTAGGCGGAAGCTGCCACAGAATGCCATTTAGCTGATTGACTTTACCAAACTCCATCGGTAGGGGATTACATCGGAATCAAATGAAAATCTAGCTCAACATCCAGGGCAAAATCTTCACCACTTTCGAGCATATCAAAATCGTTAGCTCGGTAGTACCAGTTGATGGTTACCTTTCCTTCTTTCGTTTTTTCGTATTCTTCGAGCATTTCCAAAATATCCAAAAAGCAACGAGAGGAGGCGGTATTGAAGTAACTCATCCTAAAATTGAACGTTACCTGCCGACCAGGACGCTTGAAGTATTCCCTTAACCACTCAAAAGCAGGGGTGAAGAACTCCTCTGTGTGTTCGTGGTAGGATTGTCCCGATATTTCGAGGATGTCGTCATCTTCGATAAACCGAATCTCGGGAATAAATTTATCACCTTTCACATAAAAATTTTTCATAACTTTTTGTCGGCCGAAGAGTGAATGGGATCGCGGTCTATGCGAACAGCAACAGAAATAAAAACCTGATCCGCTGTGGTATGCTCAATGACTGCCTCAATGGGATTACCCGAACGCCTCACCATATCAATCAAACCTACATTGGCTCCTTTTTGATTGGCAACTTTAGGTTTTTTTCGTTGTTCACGGTAATAATCGCGTAGCCCATCTTTGTCGAGCTGATTGATGTACGCACTGCGCTCGAGCAGTCGTTGGCTTGCCTGATGGGTGATGTAATTACCACTCACCAGCAGATAATAATCTTCGTAAGTAGAGGCCCTCAAAATCCCGACCCCCACATCTTTGCCTTCTTTCTTGACAAAAACCCTTTCGTGAGAGTGGTGGCGAATGTTTTGCGCCAACTCAATAAAAATAGCAAAAAACTTATGCACCATCAATGGACTTCCCTGGACTTGGGATTTGAGACTTTCGGCAATTTCGGCGAGAATTTCTTGC
Source organism: Bernardetiaceae bacterium (assembly GCA_036822015.1). GTDB lineage: Bacteria > Bacteroidota > Bacteroidia > Cytophagales > Bernardetiaceae > DAISIL01. The sequence goes on from DAISIL010000061.1 coordinate 12,074, forward strand.
GAAATAGCCCCTTTGTAGAGAAAAAGGGTCTTCCTCTCTTGCGACAATTCGTACTCGTGGTATAATCCCCAGTCTGAAGCCATCAACGGTGCATCTTTTGTTCGGTCGTTAGTTCACCATGCGGAGCATCAAATCCACCAGACGGTTGGAGTAACCCGCTTCGTTATCGTACCAACCGACCACTTTGACCAAGTTCCCTTGTGCAAAGGTCATGCCCGCATCAAAAATTGTCGAGGCCGGATGCCCAATAATGTCAATCGAGACGATGGGGTCTTCGGTGTACTCCAGGATGCCCTTGAGGCTTCCTTCGGCGGCGGCTTTCATGGCCTGGTTGATCTGCTCAACGGTAGCGGGTGCTTTCAGGAGTGCCGTAAAGTCGGTCAGGGAGCCGTCCGGTGTCGGGACACGCATGGCACAGCCGTCCAGCTTACCTGCCAGATGGGGGAGTACCTTGCCTACGGCTTTGGCGGCTCCCGTAGAGGTAGGCACGATGGAGACGGCAGCAGCGCGGGCGCGGCGTAGATCCCGGTGGGGAGCATCTTGTAGGCGTTGATCGGCGGTGTAGGCATGGATCGTCGTGATGAAGCCTTTCTCTACCCCAAAGGTATCATCCAGTACCTTGACCATCGGGGCCAGGCAGTTGGTGGTACAGGAGGCATTGGAGAGGATCGCGTGATTTTGTTGGAGAATCTCCTCGTTTACGCCCAGGACAACCGTCGGAACATCGCCTTTGGGGGGTGCCGAAAGCACGACCTTTTTGGCACCTGCCGTGATATGCTTCCCTGCCCCGGCCGGATCAAGGAAAATACCCGTACACTCGAGGACAACATCAATGTTGTGTTCGGCCCAGGGGAGACTAGCGGGGTCTTTTTGGGCAAAAATAGCCACGCGCTGCCCATTTACGCGCATAGCCCCTTCTTCTACCGTTACCTGACCATCGAAGCGGCCATGGACGGAATCGTATTTGAGTAGGTGTGCCAGGGTAGCCGGATCGGTCAGGTCATTGATGGCAACAACCTCTACCTGAGGACGTTGCAACATGATCTTGAAGGCAAGCCTTCCAATGCGCCCAAACCCATTGATGGCAACCCGTGTTTTTTGCTCTGCCATATTTCTTGAAGCTAAAAGTAAAGGTATCTGGTGATGTAATTAGACAAAAGTAGTAAAGTTTATGGATTATTCCGTATTTTGTCTTGAATAAATTGCTGGACTTGGGTACCCAAAACGCTCAAAGGCATGTCGCCATTGCGGAGCAGCAGTTGGTTGAGTTCGCGCTCATCGAAGCCCACCTCAACGAGTTCCTCCTCCGTCTGGCGACGGAACTCCTCAAACTGCCATTGTCCCACCTTAGCCACGCAGTGTGTACCCGGGTTGGCGATACACTGATCGACCATATCTTCGGCCACGAAGGCAGACACGCCGAGTTCATTTTGTAGGTAAGCGATGGCATCGGGGCGGCTCATTTGGTTGTAGTTGATCTCGATGTCGATGTAGAGCAGTGCCGTCAGGAGGAGTTCGTAGCGAATCAAGGTGAGTTGTTGGAGGGGTTTTCCGTCAAAATAACCCCGCACCCATAGGCGGTGATTGACATACGCATACCAGCCTTTGAGGAAGGCATCGAAGGTCAGGACACGCCGAAAGGTGGGGATGGTTTGGAGTTGGTTTTTGTACCAGGCGGGTAAGTAGATTCCCATCAGGACAAGTGCCGCGATTTGATCGACACTATACCTGGGGATGCTGTTGATGTTTCGGAGGTTGAGATAGACGACGGGCTGTCCGGTTTGGGGATCGGGTTGGTAGGTCAGCAAGTCGGCCGAGCTTTCTTTGAAAACCGGCAGGCGACGCAGGGCAATGGGTGGTATTGGGGGTAACTCGGGAATGAAATCTCGGATGAGCGGCTTTAAGCTATCCAGTCGGGAATAAATATCTCGAAAAAGCTCTTGCTCACCCTGGATATCGCCGGTGTATTTCCAGTGGGGCTGCTTGTCGATGTATTGGAGGAGTTGGGCGATGTTTTGGGTGGTATCCTGTCCGAGTTCGTGGAGGCAATTTTTGAGGGCCTGCCGGAGGTAGGGGAGTTCTTCTTCGGCGGTATAGCGCATATCCTCGGGCTGAAGATCGGTGGTCGTCTGGATGGAGAGCATCATGTGGTAGTAGGCCAACCCCTTCGGCAACTGCCAAGCGCCCGCCGTGAGCGGTGCCTGCTCGCGTTGCTCGGACAAGAACCGGTGCAGCCGCTCGTAAGCCGGATAAACACTCTCGGAAAGTGTCGTCAGGAGATGGTTGCGGAGTTCGGGCAGGATGACATCCAGGGTATCGCCGTTGGGCAAAAACCGCCTGCGAGACGCGATCAGTTGTTGTAGGCGAAAAGAGTTATCTACCTTACCCATGAAATCCCGATAAAGCATATTTTGGCGCAAGTTCTTCGTCAAGAAAAGCTCAATTTCCTGGATCACTTTGTCGATGATAAACTGCGGAGCGATCACACCTTCGGCTTCACGGCTCCGTAGCCCTTCGATGAGCTGATCGATCTTTTGGGAAAACTGCTCCAGCCGCCGCAAGTAGTTGTTGGCATCGTGGATGTCATGGATTTGGTGTACCTCAATCATGAAGCGGGGCAACTCTACTTGTACCCCATTGACGTGATTGACCAGGTAGTTTTGGTCATAGACAAACAAGCGTCGAATCTGGAGACCCAAATAATAACGCAAAATATCGGTCGAGATCAGTTGTTGCGCATCCTGATCGCTGCGCTTGTAGGCCTCCAACATGTTGAGGTTTTGTTGGATGAACTCCTGATCGAACTCCTCCCGCTGCTGATCCGAAATATCGGTCAGCTTGCTATTAAAAAAATCCAGCCCATAGCGATCCGCAATCCCCAGACGGCTCATCAGTTCGGGATCTTCTAAGCCGTATAAAAAAAACATTCGCTCATAAAAAACGTTGATGTTAAAGGGCTTGTAAAGCGTAATGCTCACCACCCAAATCACGAACGAAAGCGGAATGCCATACGCAAAAATTGGCAACAAACGAGACCACTTGACCTGGAGAAAACCAAGCCAAAGCGACCTCAAAAAGTAAAGTAGGTTTTTTTTGCGACCCGCAGAGAATAGGAACTGACGCATAACAAACACAAAGATAGATGAATTTTTTGGCACACGCCTTTTTATCCCGCCTTCATCCGCTCTGGCAAGTGGGCGGCTTTTTGGGGGACTTTGTCAAGGGTAATTCCTTTGATAACGCATACCCTCCGGCGATTAGTGCAGGCATCCGCCTACATCGCCAAATAGATGCCTTCACCGATAGCCATGCCCTCATTCATCGCTGTAATGCTTTGCTTTACCCGACACAGGGCAAGTACGCGCCCGTCTTGACGGATGTTTTTTTCGATCACCTCCTGGCCAAGCACTGGGCAACTTACACCAACGCCCCCTTGCAGGACTTTGTCCGGAAGTATTACACCACGTTGCATACCCACCAATCACTTTTCCCCCCGAAAGCCCAGCGTACTTATACGTACATGCACGCCCAGGATTGGCTCACCCACTATGCCACCGAAGCAGGCATACGACAGGCTTTGCGCGGCTTACATCGCCGGGCCCGCTTCCCCAACCAGATAAACAACGCCTGGCCCGACTTTCTGGAACACCAAAGCCAATGGGAGACAGCCTTTGCCGCCTTCATGCCCGCGATCATGGATGCCTCCCAAAAAACGCTTACCGAACTAGTTGTCTCTCAAGCTACTGACCACCTTTAAGTGCTGGTCGTAGAGCTGACGAAACAAACGCGGCATAAAATAAAATGCCAAAATCAACTGACCCACAATAAAAACCGCTTTTGCCCCAGGCCATTTCATAAACAACATCCCCGTACCCATAACCGGAATGATCGAAAAAGCCAAGTTGAGCAAATAAAAATACAGCGGGCGTGCCTTCCCTTTTAAGCGATCCAGGTGAAGGCGGTTGAGCCAATACGAAGGCAAAAACGCCAACGCAAACACCAACAAACCGATCATAATTTGAAGGTTAGCTCCCGGAAAGTGCATCACCTTGAACGAATAGCCCACCAGAAAAAACATCGTGGACAAGTAACCAATCAAAAATTGAAACTTACGCATCTGTACATATTGTTTAAGTTGTGAAAAAAATAAATCCCGTTGAATCTGTTGGGGACCTTGCGGACATACCCGACGACGGGCCTCCGCAAAAGCATCTTCAAAAAGCATCCCTTCGGTCCGCATCACGTCCTCGGTCAGGCAGGCCAGATGATCCGATAGCTCCTCCCGCAGGCTGCGCTGTGATACGCCGGCCTGCATCAGATAGACATGTATCTGCTGGAAGTTTTTTTCTGAAATTATCATGTCGCTTGAAGTTGAGTGAGCATTCCCTGAACCGTACGCAAAAAGTCAGCTAACTCCTCCGTTACCGCCGCCGCAAAGGTCTTGCCCTCCGGCGTGAGTTGGTAGTATTTCCTGACCCGCTTACCGATCTTTTCCCGCTCTACCGTCAGGACGTTTTCCCTTTCAAGCCGGTGCAAAATCGGGTACAACGATCCTTCGCTAATCAGAATTTTATCCCGGGAGATCGCCTTGATCTCCTTTGCGATCTGGTAGCCATACAAGCGACCCTTAGACCGCAATACCTGCAAGACCAGCGCCTCTAGAGTCCCTTTGAGAAGTTCTTTTGAGTACATTTTGATTCAATACATTTTGTTCCGATGTATTGAGATATACGGCATCGTTGCCAAAAGGTTATGCCCCCAAAGAAAAAAACTAATTTTTTTCAGAAAAATCTCACCTGCTCATCATCAAACGGGTTAAGCGATCGCGTATCCCACCAGCGTACAGTCGTCGTTGAGCAGATACCCTTCCGTGTGGAGGGTTCGGAGGGTTTGGACAAACTGTTGGTTTAGCTCCTCGAGCAGGTCTAGGAGACTTTTTTGGGGGGGATGCTCACGGAAGCAGGCTTGTAGATCGGCAATTTTTCCGCTGGGGAGTTTTTCGTGGCGGGACTCGGGTTTGGCCCAAAGGAGCAGCGCTTGGGCTAGGGCATCGGTGGCCAGCAGGAGCTGGTCGCCTTTGTCGGGCTGCAAAATACCCGACCGAAATCCGGAGGGGTGCATCCAGGTATCGTTCCAGTTCACCAGCGACGGAAAAGCCGTGAACTCGTGCAGTTGGGTGGCCGGAAAGCTACCCTTGTACTCACCCTTTGCACTGATCCAGAGTAGGTTACTGTCGCCGTAGCTCATCCATGCTACGCCGTCTTTGCCTGGCCAGATCGCCAACAAAGTCGCCGCTGACCCTTCGTCGTAAAACTTATTGCGTCGGATGCCGTCGCCTTGTAGCTCGGCTTCTTTTGGCACATAAAACGCCTCCCATATCGCATCGAGCCAGGCCGTCAGTTCGGCATAGGTTCGGATGGGCGTGGGGGGCAACTGATCGAGGAGATATTGCGCCCATTGCCCCGAAAAAATACCCGTTCCGCCGGCCCCATCAGCCACGGCGAAGCAACCCGCTTCGGGGTCAGCGCGTAGGGCATCTTCGTTGGGGCGCATCCCCGAAGGGAGGGCTTCGTTGTCGGGTTTGGGTGCTGTTTGGAACCTCATTGGGTGCGCTTCGTTTGGCGCGTCCCGATGTCCATGACGTGGAGCAGCCCCTCCGATCCCTGGGCATAGGCCATCCCGATATAGGAGGTGTTTGGGAGTAGGTCTTCGTTTTTGATCTCGTTGGCGATGGCTTGATTCAAGGCTTCGGGCATGGGGCTGGAGAGGTCGTAGAGCAGGCGGGCGTAGCGGTCGTCCTGGGGGAGTTCGGCGGCCGACTTCGGGAACAGCACGGGTGCGCCGGCATCCGCTCCGATGTGGCAGTTGAGGAGCAGGAGATGCCCATCGAGGGTGTGGAGGTCGCGGAGGGCTTTGGCGTGTTGGAGTAGGCTAGTGCCGCTGCCGTCGGTTTGCTCCCCATCCGAGATGTTGATGACCGTAGGCGGATACGAACGCGGATGCTTAGCCGTCCAGTCCTGGAGCAGGGCGTGGGCTTGCTGGAAGGCATCGCACATGGGCGTGAGGTGGTTGGCGACGGGGCTGATCCATCTCGGGCGCACGACTTCTTGTTGGAGTACTTTGCCGCGCACGTTTTTTTCCTCCAACACCCGATCCTCCTGGCGGTTGCGTTTGAGTTCCGAGACCGTTACCCAGGTGCGGCCCGCCAGATCACCCTCCCAAAGGAGGTTGGCCTTCTCGGAGGACGCGCCGCCGTAGCCCAGCAAGGCGATATCGAAATAATCGCGGGGTTCGGGTTCGGACTTCTGGCAGCGGGTGATGAGCGTATCCAGGAGGCTGTTGATCGTCTGGGCGACAACTTCGGCTTTGCTTTGCTGCCCATCGAAGGCACTTTGCATGGAGCCGGACTGGTCGATCAGAAAAACAAAAGCGGAGGGCTGCTTGCGGCTGATCTCGGCCATGTAGCGGTCTTGTATGGCACCGCTGATTTGCCGCCCCAACTGGAGCGGATCGCCGAGCGATGAAGGGGTAGATTTTTGGAGGTCGGACATACACAATAAATAATGGATGAAGCAAAGGCAAATTACAAAAAATGAAGGAAATGTACAAACCTAATATCAGTCAGTCCGAACCTCAAAAGGCGCGTTTTTCAGCCAATCGGGTAAGTTTTTGGCAAT
>DAISIL010000062.1:0-18527 GCA_036822015.1 Bernardetiaceae bacterium
ACGAGAAAGCCTTACCGGCAGGGACGTATCTGTACACGATCGTATGGACGGGACGTGATGCCAAAACGGGCAAGCCGATCAAAGAAGAGATCAGTGGACTGGTGTATTTGATTCGGGGAGCGGAATAAGAACATAACAACACTTCAAAATAGATCAACATGAAACGAATTACACTCATATTAGCTAGTCTGTTGTTGTGCGCGACCGCATGGGGGCAAGACCCGCACTTTTCCCAAAACGGGTTTGCCGTGCCAACTTACCTAAACCCTGCCCTTGCCGGTAATACCGTTGATTGGCGTGTTTCGGCCACACACCGTACCCAATGGACAGGGTTGTCCAATAACTTCAACACGACCTTCTTTTCAGCGGATAAGAACATCCCCGAAATGAATGCAGGGGCTGGCTTGATGTTCTATCACGACCGAGCGGGAGAGTACATCACCAACACCGTCTCGGCTTCGCTTTCATACAGCGGAGCTAAGTTTAAGGGTAAGAACATGTTTATCCTCATGGGATTGAACATCGGCTACACCAATCGTGAGCTAGACCCTAACCGCTTCACGTTTAGGGATCAGTTGCAACTGGATTCGGAGGAGCTACTGGCTACCGATGAACGCCTGCCTAGCCAGATCAACTACGGAACACCTATTTTTGGAGCAGGAGCGGTCTTCAAGATGCGCAAAATGGGTGGCTTTTGGTTGGGTGCTGCCGCGAACAATTTAGGAGTAGCTGGTAGCACAAAAAGCACCCTGGATGGGGAAACGATTGCCAACATTCCATTGCGACTAACGATTCATGGAGGCTTTGATTTTAACATCCTTTCTGCTTACAACCCTGACAATAATTGGAAAGCCCGTAAGCTAATCCTTACGCCAGGTTTTATTTTTTCCACGCAAGGGGGACAAACACAACTTAGTGCCGGCACTGGATTTAGTTATCGTCCCCGAGAAAGTTTCTTTGGACGTTACGAAGATCAGTTTGACATCGTAGGTGGATTTTGGTACAAAGGATTGATTGGGCAGGAGGAGTTTTCAGACGTAACGAAGCAGTGGCAAATCCGAGAGTTTTCGGTCAGTATGGGTGTGGATACCAGAGGATTGGCTATCATTTACTCCTACGGACTTACGTCTTCTAATTTCGCTGCCACAGGTGATACCCACGAAATATCGCTTATCTTCCGAACAGGTTTGTTTTCCTTCATCCAGAATCAGCAGGTAGGCAAACGTTACCAGAGCGGTCAGCACAACAGCATCATCAGCCCCGTACATACGTACAATAACGAGTTGATCGGAAACAAATAATATTTTCCACTTGTATGCAATTTTCGTGTACAAGTGGAAACTTATTTGATGCTACTTCTTGATCCAAACTTCATATAGATTAAAGTTAGTTTGTGTCGGAAACTCAGAAGATGAACTAGGACGTTGTGCCAAAATACCCCCATAAAGGTATCCTATGTGCGTGTTTTTTTGTGCGGGAATTTTGTCATAATCCAAAAAAACCTCATCGTAACGATACGCGCTTTGAGGAATAAAGACAGCGTTAGTGCCGAGGTATGCTGGAAGTTCCTCTTTTTGTATTTTTTGCCTCCAGGTGATGCCATCATAGGTGAGTTGGGTGATGGATTTGACAAAAGGTAGTTTGTTACCCTGATCTCCATTTTCCCAGGTTTGTGTTTCGGGATGATACTGATATTGTCCAATTCCACCCAAAAGATTGGTAACCGACCGTCGATTTTTTACACTGTAGAGCAGCAGTTGAGCACAGGTATAATGGTTGGTGCGTTGCTCAAAAGTTGTGTATGCTATCTGGTCTTGTTTCATGGGCTGGATGGTTATGGGATTAGTCCAGCCATCTCCATTTTTTCTGAACACGCCGCCAAAAGCAGTGATAGCAGTTGTATCCCGATAGCGGATTAAGGCTACGTTGAGATCGCGACGGTGGAAGGGATTTTCTTCAGTTTTTGGGTCAATGGAGCTAGATATGATTTTTTTATTGGTGATTTGTTGGTTTTGTAAGCTAAACTTGCGGACTGCCTCCGTGTAAAGTCCGTCTTTACCCGCTCGATATTCGCCTGAATAATCTTGCCCAAAGACCAAATAAAAGTAGTTGTTTACTTTCACCAATTCGCCGCCTGTTACCTTGAAGAAGGGGTCACGGAGAGAAAATAAAACAGCCGTTTGGAGTGCTTCGCCCTGATCTATGGCTTTGATGAGTTGGCTGATGGATAAGGCGTGGAAGGAATCAAAAGTATGGTTGCTGTATCGGGCTTCCTGGGTCGTGTCCTTCGGAAAAAAACCATATCCGCCCAAAAGAAAAAGGGTATCTCCGGACTGCCAATGGGCCATATTAGTTGCCTGAAAGGGGTAGGGATCGGTAAAGGTTTGTACGCTAGCTCCCTTGCATGACCAGTCTTGGGTATCAATGACCCAAACGGTATCGTTGGCTAACAAAAAGGGGAAGGGTTTAGGATTGGCCTTTCGCCCGTGGAAGCCGTCTTTTCGCCCGCCAATAAGTACCCAATGGGTTTGGGTTTGTGCAAAGGCACAGGACTGTAGGGCAGGCAGTGTAGGCGTATTTTGGGCGGGAGTCAGAAAAATTTCATAGTCTATCTCGTGGTGTTGTTTTGGAATGCTGGTACATCCGGTCAGTATTCCAACAAAGAAAAAGAAATATGCAGGCGTAATTGTCTTCATAGCGTTGTTGGATCATTGGATGATGGAATATTGACTTGATAGCTATGCTGCGCCCATGCGTAGATGAGTTGTCGCTGGGCTTCGGATAACTCTCTTGTGCGTGGCATATAGTTACCGGTTCCCCAACTTTTCATCTGTACCCGTCTGACCATTTCGCCAGCCATTGTACCGTTGTCAAAATATTCTTTTGTGAAGGGCATCACATGACTCATGGCGGGATAGATCAGGGTGTAGGTTTGAAAAATATGTGTGTAAAGGTCATCGAAAGTTGGCGGTCGGTATTGTGGATGTGTAGGATCAAGGAATTGATCGTAATCTTGTTTGGGCAGCACGCGCAGGACAACAAAAGCCCCCGAATCCATCAATACCATACCATCGTTAAACTTTGGGGGCCAATTTTGGGAAGATTCATAAGCTGCCTTTTGAGCAGGGGTTACGAAATAATAAACGGCAGTTCCTTTGCTGTTATCTAAGGTTACTTCTTGATTATCTGTAAGATATATCTTTTCTACATGGCTGGCTTCCATGGGGGGCAAGGTGGTATCGGAGATCAAGTACTGAACGAGATAGCAAGAGACCTGCCCCCGTACGGGAAGCCCTCGCTCAAGGAGGCGTATCGTCAGTGGGCATTTTCTTTCGTCATAGACGTAGTATCCCCGCTCACAGGGATCACCCTGCTCGGTATAGAGACCCATCTGATCTGTTGTGATGTAATAATCCGTTTCTTTGAGGAGTGTAACCCATTTTTCTTCTTGTTGGTATTTGAGTATCAGCTGCCCCCTTTGGATGATCTCCCTCAACTCGGGATCAAAGGTAAGGGCAAACTGTCCACCGGTTTCTTCCAGGGTTTTTCTGGAGAGCGTGTTGGCATCTACCCTAAAAGGCGCACCGATCAAATATTCTCTCCCTTGATCCATTACCCAAAGGGCAAGTAGTCCGAGGGTGTAGGTCTCAAAATGCACTTCTCCCTGGCGTGTGGGGAAGCTGCCATCTGGCTTAGGGGGAGGTGTGCCGATCTCAATTAGACTGTTTAGGAGGTTAAGTTGAAGGATGGGTAGATCGCGACAAAGGCGTACCAAAAAGGGGGTGTATTTTTGAGGGCCCATATACAAACCACGGACGGCTGCTGTGCAGTCAGGCCACCAGTTCACCAATAATCGCCCCAACTCCACCGAGCGCATATCTCCTTCATACCACGGGCATATACTTCCCATCAGGGAGGCTCTGGCCGGATTAAATGTGTTGCCCTCTTGATAAATCTCCGAAAAAACCTTGTTTTCGATTACTTCTAAGGCGTTTAAGCGTATCCGAATACCTTTAACCACACCATTTTTGGGCGTATGGCGATCAAAAAAGTCAAGTAGGGGAGATGGCTGGCTGATCCGTTCCCTCGGGATTGCACACGTAAAGTCAGCAGAAGCCCCCATAGCAGGTACCCAATTTTGAACCCGCATGAAGTTAAAAATACCCGATGAAGCTCGCCAGGGAATACCTTCCAGAAGTGTCGTCCCGTCTTTTTTGAGGGTATAAAGGGAGGCAAAGATTTGTGAATAGATAGCTAATGTGGGCGCAACATCTGTAATAACAGCCGTGGTATAGCCTGCATGGTAGGGAGAGTCTGCGGAGAGAGAACTCCCCAAAAGTGCGTTTATTTCTGCGTCGTCGCAATGATCGTGTGTGTAGGTAATCAACTGGTTATCATTTAGCATCTCAACACCCTTGACGCTCACCTCACGTAGGTACACCCCCATATCACCCATGTAATTCCAATAACCAGGAGGAACTTGATAAATATCAGGAAGCAAAGCATAAAGGGCATGATAAGCCGTGTCCAAAGGGCTACTCCCGAGGGGAGTGATGGCCCACTGCAAAAACAGTTCTTCTGTATCAATAGAACGAATCTCAAAATAAGAGGTATCCGAGTACGGATCGACGAGAAAAACAACATCTGGCTTGATCGCCTTGACCTGAGCCTTGGAGAGGCTGCCTGGCAGATCCACATAAAAACGAGGGGGTAGATACGCTCGCCCATGAATGGGATCATAGATCGCCACAGGAAAAGTAACCCCATTATTGGCCGTACCTACATGAAAATCGACAAAACCAGAAAAATTAAGTGCAGGCTTATTAAAAATAGACATAGCAAATTCATTTAGCCATCGTTAAGGGGAGGTACTTGCCAACCCACCAGAAAATAGCACTCATCACCAACACCACCAGAAAAGGCCAACTCCCCCACGCATCCGCTGCTAACACACCCTGACTCCCCGACCAAGCGTAAAGCAGCGTAGCCGGAAGGTGTCCACCCACACTAAAAATCAAATAACGAAAGAAAGGAAAGCGGCTTGCACCAGCACCCACACTCAAGGATTCGGACAACAAGGGAAGCGGCCGCGTAACAAAAATACCCCAACCACCCCAACGCGAAATCACGCTTTGAGCCCGTGAGCGTTCAGCCGTAGTTTCTCCCAAAATCATCCGTTCAGGAAAGAAACGCCCCAGGCCATAGCCCAATATACCCGCAGTAACTAAGGCAAGCAAGCCTATGAGCGTTCCCCAGATCACTCCCAAAAACTTCCCCAACAACAGAATCAGGATACTTCCAGGGATAGGCAAGACGATATCACTGATGAGTAATAAACTCAAAATCAAGGCAATATCCCAGGTAGAATAATGACCCGAACGGATGCTCTCCAGATAAGGTAGTGCTATATCCACCTCAAACAGTACAGCTCCCCCAAACAAAACAAGAAACAAAAACACCAAGCCCAGGAGAAATCGCCATAGTGGAAGCATCGCATCAAACTTTTAAGATGACCAAGGATACGTCATCTGTCTGTGAAAATTCGCCTTTCCAGGCAAAGAAACGATCCCTTACTCGACTGGACTGCTGGTCAGCGGGTAAAGATTGTATGTCACTGAACAAAGACAGCAGTTGCTTGGACATAAACTTACGTCCTTTTGGTCCACCAAACTGATCTTTGATACCATCGGACGTAAAATAGAACGTAGTCGGTGATGATATGTCAATTTCATGCAGTTGATACGGTAAGTGATTCTCTTTGTAGATACCACCTATCGGAAATTTATCCCCTGTTAAGGTATGTAACTGCCCAAATTGATGATAATACAATTTATTCATCGCACCCGCGAAATAGGCTTTCTTTGCCTTCAAATCAAACAAACACAGCAAGACATCCATCCCGTCTCTATTATCGGAGACATCTTGACGAAGGGAGCGTGTTACGCCCTGACGAAGGGAGAACAGTACGTCGTTGGGCATCTTATCTTCATCCGCCGAGACGATAGCCGAAAGCAAGTCCATCCCCATAATGCTCATGAGCGCACCCGGTACACCATGACCGGTACAGTCAGAGAGACAAAAATAGGCTTTCGTAGGATCGGATTTTAGCACACGAAACCAATAAAAATCTCCCGAAACGGTATTGCGGGGCAGATAAAAGACACCTGCCTCCGCAAAAAAATGGTTTATTTCTTTTAGGTCGGGAAGCATCGTATTTTGAATACGTCGAGCGTACTGTACGCTAGCTTCTACCTGTGAATTTTTTTGTTCTAATAGTTGAAGCGTCTGTCCCAAAAACTCCTTTTGCATTAGAATTTCTTCGTTCTGCTGCTGCATCTCTTCGTTGATGGTCTCCAACTCTTGATTGGCCTCACGGAGCGACTGGGTACGCTCTAAAACCGTCTGTTCCAAAATTTTCTTTGCCTGCTCTTGCTCTTGTTCTTTTTCCTCTAAAAACTTAATGATACGCTGCTGTTTTGTTTCATTATCTTGCTTTAAAGTATTGATTTTATGGGCCAGAGCAAAGGCAAAAATTAGAAATTCACAAGAGAGACCAATAATATTGCCATGGGCTAAAAAAATATTTGTTCCATCACCTACATTAAGATAAACAAAAAAAGCAACGAACAAGGAAAAGAAAGTGATCCAGCCCGCAGCAATAATACCTGCCGTTTTGGACTGGTGCTTGAAGTAAATATAAGTCGATAGCACGATCATCAATAGGAAAAGTAGCAAACTCAACCCCTGTATGATCCCATCAGCCAGATGGCGGTCATAGAACGAAACCCCTGTACCCAAAAAAGACAGCAGTGGAAACCACCGGAGGTATCTTGCCATACGGACATAGCCCAACTGCCTGATACTTAATATATCCAAAATAAACCAAATTGAGAATAAGTGGGAACAGGCCAAGATAAAATAGCCTAATTTGGATATAAATAACACAGGCAGAAATGGCAACAGCAGATAGGCATAAGCGGAAAGATATACGTAGAACAGAGAGGCACTAAGCAGATAAGAAATATAGTACAAGTAGATGCGTTCCTTGACTACGGCAAACAAAAAGAGATTGTAAAAAAAAGCAAAAAAAGCAATTCCAAAAAAAGCACCCCAAATAAGCGTCGTTGCATGGATATATTCTACCAGATTTCGATAACTCAACAGGCGAAGTGGAACGTTTAGAGGTAGGGCAGACCGCGCATGTAAATAATAATCCACCGTATCCCGTGCAGAAGAAAAGTCCAGGCGAAAGATCGGGCGGTTGAGTAAAAAATCTCTCTCTTGAAAGTCTTCAAGATTCCCTGATTTTTTTGTGCCAACACTTGATCCACTCCTGCTTTCATAAAGATATACTTGATCGATCAAGCTATTATCAATGAGCAAAAAGAGTGGGATACCACTGGTGTCAGATACAATGAGGCGGAATTTTATCCAGAACGTCGATGACGTAGGCCCAAAACTCAATGATTGATTGGGGGTATGGGAAAACTGATCGGGCGGCATTTGGAGAATATCCGTAATCGTGAGCTTACCCCCTGGATCCTCCAGCACCTGCACATCGGCCGAGATCACCTGGTTGCTTGTTTCCATCTGATCTATGAACAATACATGGCTTTGCCCGTATGCCACATGAGCAAGCAAAGACATGAAGCCCAGAATAATGGACTTGACTGTTATACAAGAGCTAATATTCTTCATAGAGGATTTGTCCCCCATCAAAAAGTAAAGGTTTATCAGGATAAACGTTCACGTCTTCGGGGGCGTAAGGCTTGATACTTTGTTGAAAGTAGAAGAAGTTCTCGGGATCGTATTTGCGTTTAATAGCCAAAAGCGTATTGAAGTAAGGCCCCCAGTAGGCCCAACGATAGTCTGTTTGTAGCCGATTGGGATAGTTCTGGTACGAATGCCCATTGAAGTAGGGACGCATAAACGCCTGTAAGTCCTGTAACCACGCCTGGTTCGCTGCCCTATCCGTCTCATCCTCCCAAAAAACATCGCAAAAGAAATCCATATACACCTGGCGATGAATGAAGGCCGAGTCGGTTACGGGTATTTCATTGATCTTACCACCGTAGGCCTCCAGGTCGATCATGGCATAGTTGTTAGGTGCCGTTTTAAAAAAGCTGAGGATGCTCACCCAGTCCTGGCGGGTGAGCATACGGGCAATGTAACCGCTTTGGCTCAAAGCCTTGACTCCCAGAGGCACATTGGGTACGGTCTGAAACACCTCTTGATCTACTTGAAGGTAGGGGGCGTATAAACTTTGGTAAATCGTTGTGCTGGGAAGTTGGAGCAGTGGAGCAATAAGGGCCTTGCCCTCGGCTTCTGTGCCATCATAGACCCCCATCATAATTAAGGTATGCCGGCCCGCATCATCTACGTACATAGAGGTTTGGTGTCCGAGTTTGGGATACGCCTTACCCATGTATTGGGATTGTAAGATCAGCAATGCCTCCGCAGCCTCTGCTACATCTTCTTCAAAGTCCCAGGTCAAAGAAAAACCCCAAACTTCGTATAGGTCATATAGCTGATACGTAACATCCAACAAAACACCAAAGTTGTTCCCCGTCCCGCCCCTAACGGCCCAGAATAAGTCTTGATTCTGTGTGCGGTTAGCCATCACAATCCGGCCATCAGCAAGCATCATCGTAAACTCAAGCACACTATCACTGCTGATGCCATACGCTCGCGAGGTCATGCTATAACCACCTCCTTGCATAAAGCCAGCCACCCCAACGGTTCCGCATCCTCCCCCGGGAAGGTGCAACTGATAGTCGTTCAGGATGCGGTAAATTTTTTCAAAGGTAGCTCCTGCGCCTATTTTTGCCTGTTTCTTTGAAACATCTACCGATACGTCATTGAGTTGGCTTACGTCTAATACCATACCGCTAGACACCGAATACCCCGCCAGGCTGTGCCTCCCCGAACGAGCCACCGTCCAAAGTCCGTGTGTCTGTGCAAAAGCAAGGGACAGCCGCACATCGGCGTAAGCCTCACAAAAAACAACCAACAGGGGAAAATCCTCATAGGCAGGATTGAACTCTGCCCGGGCAGCGTTGTAATGAGGGTCGGTAGGAGTAACGACACGCCCGCTGATCTGCCTTTGTAGGTCGGCAATGGCATCTTTTACTCGGGGGCGAAGGCTGGGTTGTTTGTTCATGTCTGGTCTTGCATCAAGACGTGGAGAATCTTCTGTGCAGCTACAGAAATAACCGTGCCGGGTCCAAAGACAGCCGCTACACCAGAATCGTACAAGAAGTCATAATCTTTGGGTGGAATCACACCACCAGCCACGACGAGAATATCTTCCCGACCGATCTTTTGGAGTTCAGCAATTAGCTCGGGGATGAGCGTCTTGTGTCCGGCTGCCAGAGAGGATGCCCCCACGATGTGTACGTCGTTTTCGGCCGCCTGGCGGGCAACTTCTTCGGGGGTCTGGAAGAGGGGCCCAATGTCCACATCAAAGCCGAGATCAGCAAAACTGGTAGCGATGACTTTTGCGCCTCGGTCGTGTCCGTCCTGTCCCATTTTAGCGATCATGATGCGGGGGCGGCGGCCGTCGAGTTCGGCAAACTGATCGGCTAGCTCACGGGCCTTAGCAAAGTCGCCATCGGTCTTGATTTCATTGGAATAAACCCCCGAAATGGTGCGGTTTGTTGCCTGGAAACGCCCAAAGACACGTTCCATCGCCGCTGATATTTCGCCCAGGGAAGCCCTGGCACGGGCGGCGGCTACGGATAGTTCGAGCAGGTTGCCTTCTCCTGATTCGGCCGCCCGATGGATGGCGTGCAAAGCCTCCTTTACGGCGGCTTCATTGCGTTGGGCTTTGAGTGCTTGCAGGCGTTGGATTTGCGACTCTCGGACGGCAGCGTTATCGACCTCCCGCACGTCCATCTCTGTTGTTTCTTCGGTTTGGTACTTGTTCACGCCCACGATTACGTCTTTGCCGGAGTCGATACGGGCTTGTTTGCGGGCGGCAGCTTCTTCGATGCGCATTTTGGGTACACCCTCCTCAATGGCACGCGCCATGCCGCCGAGTTCTTCGACTTCTTCGATCAATGCCCAGGCGCGGTGAGCCAGGTCATGGGTGAGACGTTCGACGTAATACGAACCCGCCCAGGGGTCAATGGCTTTTGTGATGCCGGTTTCTTTTTGGAGATAGAGTTGGGTATCACGGGCAATCTTGGCTGAAAAATCAGTAGGCAGTGCAATGGCTTCATCGAAGGAGTTGGTGTGCAGCGATTGGGTATGCCCAAAGGCGGCCGCCATCGCCTCAACGTAGGTGCGGGTAACGTTGTTGTACGGGTCTTGTTCGGTCAATGACCAGCCAGAGGTCTGGCAGTGGGTGCGCAGGGCCATCGACTTGGCATTCTTTGGAGAAAAACCTTTGATAAGCTTGGCCCAAATCATGCGCCCGGCCCGCATCTTGGCAATCTCCATGAAGTGGTTCATACCGATTGCCCAAAAAAACGATAATCGGGGCGCAAACTGGTCAATATCCAGTCCCACATTGACTCCTGCTCGGACGTACTCCAGTCCGTCAGCTAAGGTATAGGCCAGCTCGAGATCATTGGTAGCTCCGGCCTCCTGCATATGGTATCCGCTGATACTGATGGAGTTGAAGCGTGGCATATGCGCCGAAGTAAACTTAAAAATATCCGAAATGATCCGCATACTCGGCGCGGGTGGATAGATATACGTGTTCCTGACCATGAACTCCTTCAAGATGTCATTCTGGATCGTGCCGCTCAACTGCTCGGGTTTTACGCCCTGTTCTTCTGCCGCGACGATGTAAAAAGCCATAATGGGAATAACGGCCCCGTTCATGGTCATCGAGACGGACATTTTGTCTAGCGGAATCTGATCGAAGAGGATTTTCATATCCAGCACCGAATCAATGGCTACGCCGGCTTTGCCTACATCTCCCTTAACGCGGGGATGATCCGAGTCGTAGCCTCGGTGCGTGGCTAGATCAAAAGCCACAGAAAGCCCCTTTTGTCCAGCGGCTAAGTTCTGGCGATAAAAGGCATTCGAGGCTTCGGCGGTGCTAAATCCCGCGTATTGGCGGATTGTCCAGGGGCGCAGCACGTACATACTGGCGTAGGGGCCGCGCAGGTAGGGCGGAATACCGGCGGTGAAGTCCAGGTGGCTTAGCTCTCGGAGGTCATCGGCTTGATAAAAGGGCTTGACGGGTATGTTTTCGCCCGTTTCCCAGACCGGAAAATGGGTAGCATCGCTTGAACGCCCGGGGAGTGGCGCAAAGTGATCGTAGGAAAGGTTCTTGAAATCGGGCTGCATAAGACCAAAAATACAAAAACTTGGTTAAAAGCCTAATAGCCGCCGTGATATTTTCTCAAAAACCACTCGAGGCTCGCCAGGGTGAGCAACAAAACCAACAACCAGGGCAGGTTGAGTATGTCGGACTTGACCGTCGTCGTATAAAAACGCTGGATGGGGTCTTTGGCTAAAAGACTATCGGCCAGGGCGGATACCTGCTCGGCACGGAAAAAGTAACCGTTGTTGTCCTGGGCCAGACGGCGCAAAAGTCCAAAGTCCGCCTGGGTGCGCAAGGATTCGAGCGCGAGACGACGCACCGTAAACTGCCCTTTGTCGCTGTGTTGGGTGTTGTCCTCGAAGCGTGCCGTAGCCGTGTAGCTATACACCCCCTCGGGCAGACCCTGGATGAGGTAGCGGAAACGTTCGGTAGCATTGGTAAAGTCATAATCTTTGCTTTCCCCGGATTCGTTTTTGATGACCAGGTTTATTTTTTGTCCCACGATAGGCTCATAAATTTCGTTGTAGGTCTCGATGTCCAGCCGTACGGTCTCACTCGTCGAAAACTCGGGAGCAGTGGGCGTAACCCGAAAGCGGCGTTTGTCGCGGCGCGTAACCAGATACTGCACCCATTTGCTCATCAGTTCATCGAAAGATTTCTGCTCCGAAAGCAAAGCATACTCCTGCAAACGCCACTGCCACAGCCCTTCGCCCACAAAAAAACCCGTACGTGCCTCTTCTGTTTCATTGACAGCCAGTAGGGGGCGTTTGGTCTGGATGCTTCCTACGCGCTGATAGAGCAGCACCTGCCCACTTCCCGTGAGCGTGTAGTCGCCGAAGGGAACCCGCACGGGCGGGTAGCGTTCAAAGACCCCGCGCTGCTCCTGACCAAACAAAAACTTGTTGAAGTTGGGATTGAAGGATGGGATCACCTGATCCTGCTCCACGCCCATCTGTCGGATGCTCAGCCCGCGCTTGAGGGCATTGAGGGCGTTCAGATCGGTATCACTCCCGATCACGAAGGCCTGCGCTGTCGGTTGGCGCAAGAGCTGCTCAAAGACCGCTTGCCCGCGTCGCTTTTGGTGTGGGAATTGATGAAAAATAATCAAATCGTAGTCCTGGTTGGGTTTGAGCGGAAAAATATCAGGGATCATTAGGTCGATGTCATAATTTTCATTTTGCTCGAGCGTAGCGCGTAGGGCTTTGAGATCGGGGTGGGGAACGGCAGCCGCAAGAAGGACTTTTTGTTTGTTGCTCAACACCTCCACATAGACGTTGCGGCTGTTGTTTTCCGTCGTAAACTCTCCTTCTTTGGGGACAAGACGGACAACAAAACGCTGCATACCCTCTTTTTTGGCTTCGGCAAGAAACCGAATTTCTTTGCGCTCCTGCGGAGCAGTACCGAAGGTAAGGCTTTGTTGGTCAATGATTTTTTGATCTTGCAATAGCTGCACTTCTACGGTTTGGTTGGCAAAACCATTTTGTATGATCTCGGCGACCATCGGAAAGCGATTACCGAGATAAGCCAGGCGGTTGGCTTGTACGTCTTGCAGGATCAAGTCGCGACGCGCACTGGTATCGCCGATCCCGAGGGTGTGTAGGGTGTAGCGGTAGGGGCGCGCATCGGGTGTTGTTCCGAGATTAAAAATACCATCCGAAAACATCACGACACCTGCCAGATGGGTGCCTTCGTAAGTACTTTCAATTTTTTGAAGAAAAGAACTTAGGTTGGTCGTCGGGTGGGTGTAAGCGATTACTTCGGTAGGGTCGGATTCGGAGAGGCGTTCGATTTGGGTTTGGTAGCCTTTCTGTTCGAGTTGGGTTTGGAGCTTGTGTAGTGCCTGGGTCGTTTGTTGGAGCTGGCTCGAGTCGTTGAGGAGCGGGAGAGACTGGGAATCATCGAAGGCAAACACCCAGGTAGGGTCTTCGTATTCGTTTTGGGTTTGCTTGACAGCAATGCCCAGCAACAAGATCGCGATCAGGCTCACGAGCAGGGCGCGTAGCCCGGCCAGGAGGTAGTTGATGGAGCGGCTCCAGGGGCCGCCCTTTTGGTAGAGAAGCCAGGCGTATAGCCCTCCCAGAAGGAGGCAAGGGATAATGTAGAGCGGAGAATAGTCGGTAATGAACGCTGTTGGGGTCATGGATTTAGCGGCTCAACTCGGGAAAGATCACGGCATAGTCGCCGTCGAGGCGGTAGTATTGATACGCACCCTGGCTGTCCTGAACGGCCAGGACGTGTAGGTAAGGTACGCCCAGGTCATGGAGGGAGAATTGCAGGATGTGGGGAGGGGTAAGGTCTCGTCCAAACTGCTCGAGGGTCTCCTTGATGGTTTCCTGGGAGGGAGCAATGGCTTCTTCGATAGCTTTTCCTTCGTCGCGGCAGGCGGCGCAAATGGTTTCGTGGTCAAAGATACGAAAAGAAGGACGCATCATCGAAATTGTCTTGCGCTCGGAGCAGCGGCAGGCGATGGATTGCACAAAGGTACGGTCGCCACGGAAATCCAGGACGGCATGGGGGCCGCTGTGTTCTTCGACGGCGATCAGGAACTGCTCCAGCGTAGCGGCAGAGCTAAGCGGCAAGGAGATCACCTCCGGGTAAGTCCCGATGTGGGCGCAACCCTCACGGCACTCGGGCATGGGAGTCATCCCGAAGGCATCAAACTCATTGGTTTTGCCCTGAAAGTAAAGCTGCTGCCCGGCAGATACGGGCTGCCCACAAAGCAACTTGACGGCTTCCTGGACTTGCAGGGCGGCCACCATGGCGGAGGCAATCTGTGTGGTGGGGATTTTACCTTCGGCATAGACCTGGCGTTTGAAGTCGTCGCAGGAGTAGCGGGCCCGTGCCTGGCTGCGTTGTTGGGGGCTGGTGGTACAGAAGTAGCACGGCACTACATCGGGCTGATAGACATTGATCCTTAACCCGAGTTCAAAGATACCAGCATCAATCCAGGGCGTTTGGGAGAGTTGGCATTGCCGCCCCACGGCTAGGCGGGTTTCGACGTTATCGAGGCACCCCAGGACAAGATCCATTGCCCCAAAAACGCCCGTGCCGAGTTCCCAGACCACATCACCGTGGTAGCAGTCCACCCGCACATCCTCGGCCAGGGCTAGCTCACGTATGCGCTCGGCGGCCAGAGCCGCTTTTTGTTTGCCTTCGTCGCCCCTCCGAAACAGCACCGTCCGGCTGAGGTTGGAGGAGGAAATGGTATCAAAATCCGCAATAAAAAATTGACGCACACCCAACAAAGCCAGATTTTTGAGGGTTTCGTTACCGATTGCCCCTGCCCCAACAACCATCACCTTTGCTTGTGAGAGCCGCTCCTGATCCCACCATTCCATGCGCGTCTGCCGATCAAAATAACTCTCTTCGGGGTCTGTAATCTTGCCTACTTGAAACTTCTTCATGGCAGTAAAATTGTGAAATTTTGCGCAAAAAGCATAACTTTGCTCTTCTTTGGAAAAGAAAAATTAACAATACGCCGGATGTCCTTACTCGATAACTACTTCAAAAACCGCCAAAACATTGTCTCTGGCCATGCCACAAAGCTCCTCATCCTGGGTATTGACCTGATGTTTGCTGCGATCGCATTTTATTTAGCCCTGATGATTACGCTCAACTTTAATGTGGATAGGGCATCGGAGATAAATATATGGCGTATTTTGTTGGTGCTACTGATTGTTCGTGGCTTGTTACTTGTGATTTTTAAAACCTACCTTATCATCATCCGCTATGTGGGCGAGAAAGACCAGCGCAATGTTTTTTATGCCATCACGAGTTCGTCGGTGATTTTTTACGTGTTGCTTTTGGTGATTCCGGATATGTTTCCCGCGCCCTTGATTTTGTCCATTATCTTGATCGACTATCTGTTGGCTTTGGGGAGTATGATTGGCTTTCGGATTTTGTTGCGGATCATTTTTGACCAACTGCGGCTCCGCCAGGGTAATCGCCTGAATACAGTCATTTTTGGTGCCGGCGAACTCGGTGCTACCCTTGAGCGGGTCTTAAAACAAAACCCCGCGCATCATTATCAAGTCGTTGCTTTCTTTGACGACAACCCCAAGGTACATCGTAAGTTCCTCAACGGTATCCGTATCTTCAATCCTCGGAGGTCTTTTGTGTCGGTGATCCGTCGGCACAACGTTAGGGTCGTCATTATCGCCGTGCGTTCGCTTTCGGAGGAACGCCGCATTGAGTTTTTGGATCACTGCCTGGAATACAAAATCAAAGTCCTCAAGTTGCCCTCCATTGATCTCTGGCTGGGGGATAACCTCAATGTAGGCCAGCTGCGAGACATCCGTTTTGAAGACCTCCTCAACCGCCCGCCCATCCAACTCAACGAGGAGGGCATCCGAGCCAGTGTTACCGGAAAAGTAGTGCTGGTAACGGGCTGTGCCGGCTCTATTGGGAGCGAGATCGTGCGCCAACTGCTGCGCTTCTCTCCCCAGCAGATTATTGGCTTCGATCAGGCCGAAACACCGCTGGTAGAGATCGGTTTATCCTTAGAGCGGGCCCTGGAAGCGGGGCAGTTCAAGACGGTCATTGGCAGCGTCCAGGATGCGGCAAAGCTGGAGATGATCTTCCGTACTTATCGGCCGGCTTATGTCTTTCATGCGGCTGCCTATAAGCACGTCCCGATCATGGAAGCTCACCCCGAGGAGGCCATCAAAGTAAACGTTCTCGGGACGCGCAACGTCGCCGATCTGGCGAGCAAATATGGCGTACATAAATTTGTCATGGTCTCGACGGACAAGGCCGTCAATCCGAGCAACGTCATGGGTGCCTCTAAGCGCATCGCCGAGATATACGTACAAGCCCTCAACGGTGCGCCCCAGAACCAAACCCAATTTATCACCACACGGTTTGGTAACGTATTGGGGTCTAACGGCTCAGTGATTCCGATCTTTAGACGACAGATCGCCCGCAAAGAACCCGTTACGGTAACCCATCCCGAGATCACCCGCTTCTTTATGACCATCCCCGAGGCCTGCCAACTCGTCCTGGAGGCCGGCGCGATGGGCAAAGGCGGTGAAATTTTCATCTTTGATATGGGCGAACCCGTCCGTATCTACGAACTCGCCAAGCGCATCATCCAGCTATCCGGATTTACCCCAGGGGTGGACATCCCGATTCACTTCACCGGACTACGCCCAGGCGAAAAACTCTACGAAGAACTCCTCGACAAAGACGAAAACAACATCCCTACCCATCACCCCAAGATCAAAAAAGCCGCCATCCGCCCCTATGCCTACGACGAAGTAGCCGAGAAAATCGAAGCCCTCACCCATCTGGCGCAAGCCAACGAAGATGCCCTGGCACAGGTGCGCTTGATGAAAGCCATCGTTCCCGAGTTTTCGAGCCAAAACTCGGTGTTTTCTCAACTGGATACCGAAGTCAAAGAAAAACCCCTCCCCGAGTAGTCGCCAAAACTTCTTATCTTCGTCCAAGAGACCAGAACTTTGTTGAGCTATGCGCTTATTGGATTTTTTTTGGATAACTTTGATAGCCAGTATTTTATCGGCTTGTTCAGATCGCCCTAATGCCCCCCAATCCTCCCCCGAACTTCATCAGGGCCACTGGAGAGCCACGCTCACGAACGCCTCCGGTAAAGCCGTTCCGTTTAATTTTGTGATCCAAACCCTGGGGGGCGATGTTAAACAAATGCTAATCCTTACGCCCAGTATCGGGCAGCCCACCGATACGCTCATCGTCGATGAGTGGATCACGAAAGGCGATACGGCCTATACTTTTTTGATGCCCGTCTTTGATGCCCGCATTGAAGCCACGCTGCAAGCCGACGGACAACTCCGAGGGCAGTACCGCAGTTTTAGCGATGGCAATGAGCGCGTCCTCGATTTTGCCGCTGTGCCGAAGCAAGAATTTTTGTTTGACCCTGCCCCCAAGCCCGAGGGAGATGTGTCCGGACGTTGGGCGGTGCAGTTTGCTCACGCAGGCAAAACCAACGATGCCATCGGTGTTTTTGCGCAAGCGGATGGGCAAGTTACGGGAACGTTCCTGACCAAAACGGGCGATTATCGCTTCCTGGCCGGGCAGCTCAACGGGCAGCAACTTTCCCTGTCGGCTTTCGATGGAGAGCATATCTTTTTGTTTGAAGCCACCTTAGGCGACCAAAACCAACTCACCGACGGGCATTTTTATTCCGGCAAGGGCTACCATGCCACCTGGACAGCCACCCGCAACGACACCGTACAACTCCCCGATCCCGAAAAACTTACCCTCCTCAAAGACGACGCAACCCGCCTTGACTTCCGCCTCCCTGATCTGAGGGGCGATACGGTTTCGCTCCGCGATTTTGCTGGCCGCCCCGTCCTGCTCCAAATTCTGGGTTCCTGGTGTCCCAACTGCATGGATGAAACCCGCTTTTTGGTGGACTTCTACCGCCGCAACCGCGCTGCCGGCGGTGATCTGGAAATCATCGGACTGGCTTTTGAGCGCACCGCTAACGACATGAGCAAAGCCCAGGCTCGGGTCAGGCGTATGCAGGAACGCTTCGAGATACCCTATCCACTCTTAATCGCCGGACTGACGGCCGACAAAACAGCCGCCGCCGCTGCTCTGCCCCAGCTAGAAGCCATCGTCTCTTACCCGACAACGATTTTTATCAACAGGGAAGGGGAGGTCGTCAAGATACACACAGGATTCTCCGGCCCTGCCACCGGCGATGCCTATACCGAGTGGATGAAGGATTTTGAACAGACCATCGCCCAACTCCAAGCCCTGCCATGAAAATCTCTCTTGTTGCTACGCTCCTCAACGAAGAGGACAACATTGCCCCGCTCCTCGAGCAAATTACAACGGCACTCGAAGGATGGGAGTATGAAGTTATTCTGGTGGACGACGGCTCCACCGATCAGACCGTGAGCCGCGTTCGTGCCTTAGCTAGCGAACGGGTAAAACTGCTCGTCTTTTATCGCAACTACGGACAGACGACGGCCATGGATGCTGGCATACAAGCCGCCCAGGGGCAGTACATCGCCACCATCGACGGTGATCTCCAAAACGATCCCCGCGATATTCCACTCCTGATCCAGACCCTCGAGGAGGGCAACTACGACGTAGTGGCCGGCGTGCGCCACCAACGCCAGGATGGGGCCCTGCTCCGCAAACTGCCCAGCAAGATCGCCAATCGTATCATCCGAAACCTGACCGGCGTACACCTGAGCGATTACGGCTGTACGCTCAAAGTCTTTCGGCAGGAGATCGCCAAAAACCTGGGCTTGTACGGTGAACTCCA